>NZ_AJLR01000042.1 GCF_000307855.1 Schinkia azotoformans LMG 9581
TAGCAATTCTTAGTTGACTTATCGTAGGGAGGAGACCTGAAGTTTGCTAGGCGATAGGCGCTGGAGCTAGACAATGATGTGAACTCCATTCGGGGTTCTTTTTTGCTTTCACTAGAAATAATTAGTAAGATAGCATTATATTGGGAATACTTATGAGTTTATTTTCGTAAATTTAGACAAAACATAGTGACATATAAGTTAGTAATAGTTATTGAAGCGTGTAGCTAAAAGAGGAGGAAATTAGATGAATCTTATGAAGGAAGAAAGTGTACAATTGGATGGATTTACACTTCATGGGATCGAAACGTTAAAATATAAAACGAATACAATCGTTCTTAAGATGAAGGCCCCACTACAGGAAGATACAGTAACGACAAGAGCGCTTCTTCCCTATGTTCTACAAAGTGGTACTGAAAAATTCCCTTCCACTCTTAAACTGCGAACGAAACTAGATGAACTATATGGTGCATCATTAAATATTGATGTAGCTAAAAAGGGTGAATACCAAATCATTACGATTAGAATGGATATCGCCAATGAAAAATATTTAACAGATCAAACACCATTATTAAAAAACGGATTGGAACTTATCGCTGAGATTCTTTTATCACCTGTTATGGAAAATGGCGTTTTCTTAGGTTCCATTGTTGAAAAAGAAAAAAGAGCACTGAAATCTCGGATCCAGGCTGTATATGATGATAAAATGCGATATGCCAATATGCGCCTCATTCAAGAAATGTGTGAAGAAGAGCCCTATCGCTTAAATGCTCACGGAAATATCAATGACCTAGATAAAATATCAGCCCAAGTATTATATGATTATTATCAAAATGCATTACAAAATGATGAAATCGATCTTTATATCGTTGGTGATATCAATTTAAATTCTGTGAAGGAAGCAGCTGAAAAGGCATTTCGTTTACCGGCTAACCGTGAAAAGCGATTCGTTAAAACGAATGTCGCTCACAAAAAAGTAAGCGATGTAAAAGAGATTATCGAGGAACAGGATATTAAACAAGGAAAACTGCATATTGGCTGCCGTACAAATGTAACGTACCATGATGATGATTACTTTGCCCTGCAGCTCTATAATGGTATTTTTGGCGGTTTCTCTCACTCTAAGCTATTTATCAATGTACGGGAAAAAGAAAGTTTAGCGTATTATGCTGCATCCAGGTTCGAAAGCCATAAAGGGCTATTAATGATCATGAGCGGGATTGAGTTTGCCAATTATCAAAAGGCCGTCAATATTATTAAAGAACAAATGGAGGAAATGAAAAAAGGCAATTTTACGGATGATGAATTCTCCCAAACAAAAGCAGTCTTAAAAAATCAAATTTTAGAAACGATTGACACTCCGAATGGATTAATAGAAGTGCTTTATCATAATGTTGTTGCGGGATTCAGCCGCCCTTTAGATGATTGGCTAACAAAAATTGATGAAGTTACTAAGGATGAAGTGGAAGCGGTCGCTAAAAAAGTCAATCTTGATACGATTTACTTCCTTAGGGGATTGGAGGGAGCATAAACATGGAGAAAATTGTTTTTGATCAACTTAAAGAAACCCTTTTTCACGAAAAAATGGCCAATGGATTAGATGTCTATCTCCTGCCTAAAGAGGGTTTTAATAAAACCTATGCTACGTTTACAACGAAATACGGTAGTATTGATAATCGCTTCGTACCAATAGGTGGGTCGGAGCAATTGAAAGTACCGGACGGAATTGCTCATTTTTTAGAGCATAAGCTTTTTGAAAAAGAAGATGGCGATGTATTCCAGCAGTTTAGCAAACAGGGTGCCTCTGCCAATGCTTTTACATCATTTACGAGAACGGCCTATTTATTTTCAAGTACTTCCAACGTGAAGGAAAATTTAGAAACCTTAATAGATTTCGTGCAAAGCCCGTATTTCAGTGATCAAACCGTTGAGAAGGAAAAAGGGATCATTGGTCAAGAAATTACGATGTATGATGATAATCCTGATTGGCGTGTTTATTTTGGCTTGATTGAAAATATGTATAAAACGCATCCTGTTAAAATTGACATTGCCGGTACGATTGAATCGATTTCGAAAATTAACAAGGATCTGTTATATACTTGTTATGAAACGTTTTATCATCCGAGCAATATGCTCCTGTTTGTCGTTGGTCCTATTAATGAAGAGGAAATGATGAAGTTAATCAGAGATAACCAAAACAAAAAAGAGTTTAAGGAAGCAAAAGAAATTAAACGCTTTTTTGAGGACGAACAAGTTGAGGTGGCAACGGCGAAACAAGTATTAGAAATGCCGGTTCAAACCCCAAAATGTCTTGTTGGTTTTAAAGCAAAGAATCCTACGCGTTCTGGGAAAGAGTTATTAGAGCGGGAGTTAACAATAAATGTTTTATTTGATTTATTATTCGGAAAAAGCTCGGAAAATTATGAGCAGCTTTATAATGATGGTTTAATCGATGATAGTTTTTCTTTTGATTACACGGAGGAATACGGCTTTGGTTTCGCGATGATCGGTGGCGATACAGAAAATCCAGAGCAGCTTGCGGGCCGTCTAAAGGATACCATGCTTCATTTTGATATTAACAGCATTTCTGAGGATTATTTATCAAGAATTAAAAAGAAAAAAATTGGTTCCTTTTTGCGTGCTTTGAATTCACCTGAGTACATTGCCAACCAATTTACAAGGTATCAATTTAATGAAATGAATTTATTTGATATCGTGTCTGTATTAGAAGGGATTCAAATATCCCACTTACAAGAAGTGGCTAATGATCTTTTTGATGAGAAGTGTTTTACCATTTGTGAGGTAGTACCTAAATAAAGAAAAGTGCGCCCATGATATATTTGGGCGCTTTTTTGACGGAGGAACCTATATGGAAAAATGGGCGTTAATTACAGGGGCCAGTGGCGGAATTGGCCAAGCCATTGCACGGACTTTAGCGAATGAGGGGGGATATAATCTTTACTTACATTATCATCAAAATGAACAAGGAGTTCATGAGTTGGCAGGCAGTTTGTCAGTACAATCTAAATTCATCCGTGCCGATTTATCAAGTGTAGAGGGATTTTATCAGTTAACTAAAGCTATCACTCATTCCGTCGATGTGTTAATTTTAAATGCCGGTCTCAGCCATGTTGGATTAATTACGGATGTAACTGATGAGGAAGTACAAAAAATGGTTCAGCTCCATATTACAAGCCCTTTTTTAATCGCAAAGCATACTATCCCTTCTATGGTAAGGAAAAAGTATGGAAAAATCATTGTGATTTCTTCTATTTGGGGTTCAGTTGGTGCGTCCTGTGAAGTCCTTTATTCAATGGTAAAAGGCGGTCAAAATACATTTGTTAAAGCATTAGCGAAGGAATTGGCACCTTCGGGTATTAATGTGAATGGCATTGCCCCAGGAACGATCGATACAAATATGCTGACGTTTTTTTCCGATCAGGATAAACAAGCGATGTTAGATGAAATACCGATGGGGCGATTTGGGAGACCAGAAGAAATTGGCCATGCCGTTTCCTTTCTAATCTCAGAAAAATCCTCCTATATAAACGGTGAAATTTTAAACATAAATGGTGCATGGTTTACGTGAATAATTTCTTGAGAACTTGGCATTATATAAAAGAACAAATCCTTAAGGAGTGATTATGATGTCAGTACTCGATAATTTTGAACAGTGGAAAGACTTTTTGCAAGACAGAATGAACCAAGCTAAGAACAACGGTATGGATCAAAACACAATTTCAGACATTGCAGCTGAAGTTGGAGACTATTTAGCTGGTGAGGTTCAGCCAAAAAATCCAGAGCAAAAACTGTTAGCAGAGCTTTGGAATGTTGCTTCTGAAGAGGAGCAACAGGCAATTGCTAATATAATGGTAAAATTAGTGCAAAAGTCATAATGAGCTCTTTTTTACAGGCTCATCCTTTTAAGAGAGGCTTCTAAAATAGAACCTCTCTTTTGCGTTTTTTGTCGGGATTTGTTTATTATTCTTTTCTATTCCAATAAAATCATTTATTATAGTAGTAGTTGAAAAGCAAACAGGAAAAATCAACCAGAATAAAGGAGGAAGTCCATGGAAAAAGAAGAGTGGTATTTAGAGTATGAGATTGTTGTCAATCGTCCAGGACTCCTTGGTGATATCTCGTCTTTATTAGGTATGTTATCCATTAATATTGTTACAATAAATGGTGTAGAAACTATGCGCCGCGGACTTTTAATTAAATGTGAAAAACAACAGCAAATTGAACGGCTCGAATCCATTCTTAATACAATTGAAAATATAAGAGTAACGAAATTGCGAAAGCCCACATTAAGAGACCGTTTGGCAGTAAGGCACGGCCGCTATATTCATCGTGAAAAGGATGATAAAAAAACATTTCGGTTTGTGCGTGCTGAAATTGGAATTCTCGTTGATTTTATGGCTGAACTGTTTAAGAAAAACGAGCATAAGTTAATTGGCATTCGTGGAATGCCAAGGGTTGGAAAAACTGAATCAATCGTTGCTGCAAGTGTGTGTGCTAATAAAAGGTGGGTATTTGTGTCTTCAACATTATTAAAACAAACCATCCGCAGTCAATTACTTGAAGACGAGTATTACAATGACCATCTGTACATAATTGATGGGGTTGTGTCTTCTAAGAGAGCACCGGAAAAGCATTGGCAGTTAGTCCGGGAAATTATGCGAATGCAGGCAGTAAAGGTTGTGGAACATCCTGATATTTTTGTAAGGCATTCTGAATATACGCTAGACGATTTTGATTACATTATTGAACTTAGAAATGATCATGATGAGGAAATCACATATGATGTTGTCGACCAACAACTTTCTACTGATTCCGGCTTTGGCTTCTCAGCCTTTGATTTTTAACTTTATTCACGAGAAATAAATGGATGGTGTTATCATTGACTGAACTGGGAAAACGTTTAGAGGAAGCTCGAAAACAAAAAAACATGACCCTAGATGAATTACAAACGATTACTAAAATACAAAAAAGATACTTACAAGCAATTGAGGCTGGAAAATATGACATCCTTCCCGGGAAGTTTTATGCAAGGGCCTTTATTAAGCAGTACGCTGAAGCTGTTGGGATAGACCCAGATAAACTTTTTGATGAGTATGCCTCAGAAGTTCCGAAAACTGAAGCAGAAGTGTCAAGTGGACTATCAAGAGTCCAAAAGAAACAAACCTCTGTTTCGAATACTTCTTCCCTGTTTTTTTCCTTGCTACCAAAGATATTGGTTGTTGTCTTGGTGATTAGTGTGCTCGTTTTTATTTGGTTATTTTGGCAAAAACTAGATCTAGCAGATAAAGACGAAGGAAATGCCAGTGGGCCTGTTGTTGAAAGTCAAGAGGATGAAAATGTAACCATTGTAAATCCAAATGATGCAAATGAGGCCCCTGAAGAGCCACAACAGTCGGAAGAAGTACCGGCTGATCTTGATGAAACACCGAATGGAACAGAGCAAGAAGTACCAGAAGTAGAAACGGTACAGCAACAATTAGTACAGGTTGACCAGCGAAATGGGAATTCCCCTACGACGACTTATGAATTGAAAGGTGCGGAACAATTTACAGTTGAATTGACCTCAACAGGTAGAAGTTATGTCGGGATTAAAAATGGTATGGGGAAATCCTTTTATGGCGCTGAACTAAAAGAGGGAGAGAAAGTTTCTTATGATTTCTCCGCAGAACAAGAAATTGAATTTAACATTGGGCGGACTTTAGACGTGGCTGTTAAAATTAATGGACAGGATTTTGAATACCCATTTCCACCAAATGAAAAGGTACATCAAAAAATCAAGATTATATTTAATAAAGCAACACAATAATGGTGATTTAGGCTGTCTAAAATGTGTCTGGCATCCACGAGTAATACCAAATGTAGCTACGTACTGGTATTGTGGATGTCAAAGTTTTTAGGCAGCCACTTTCATGCACAAATAAATGAACGGAGGAACAATCTTGAATTTACCTAACAAAATTACAATTTCAAGAATCATACTTATTCCAATTTTTTTAATTTTTATGCTGGTTCCTTTTAATTTTGGTGAAATATATATTATTAATGAATCCACCCCTGTTTCTCATTTCATTGGTGCACTTATTTTTATACTCGCGTCTACAACAGATTGGATCGACGGCCATTTAGCGAGAAAGCATAACCTTGTTACGAATCTGGGAAAGTTTCTGGATCCATTGGCTGATAAACTGCTTGTTTCTGCTGCGTTAATAGTATTAGTTGAATTACAGCTTGCTCCTTCATGGATGGTGATTGTGATCATTAGCCGTGAATTTGCTGTTACAGGGTTACGATTAGTGGCCGCCGGGGAAGGGGTAGTAATGGCAGCGGGACAAATGGGGAAATTGAAAACTGTTTTTCAAATTATCGCGATTTCCGCTCTTTTACTTCATAATGTTCCTTTTATTGGCTTTGGAATTCCTTTAGGTGATATCACTTTATGGATCGCTGTTATTTTAACAATTATTTCTGGTTGGGATTATTTTGCTAAAAATATGCACGTTTTTAAAAGCTCAAAGTAAAAGGGGGGAATACTTTAATGAATGCTGAGATTATTGCTGTTGGAACGGAGCTGCTTCTAGGTCAAATTGCCAATACGAATGCTCAATTTCTTTCGATAGTGCTTGCCCGTATTGGAATAAACGTATTTTATCATTCTGTTGTCGGTGATAATCAAGCACGGTTAATTGAAGTGATTGAAACAGCAAACAAAAGGTCGGATTTAATTATTTTTACAGGTGGACTTGGGCCGACCAAAGATGATTTAACGAAAGAAACAGTGGCTTCAGTTCTATCCCTAAGGCTAGCCGAGGATTCAAATGTTCTCAATAAGATTGATAGCTATTTTAAGAGACAAAATAGGCAGATGACTGAGAACAATAGAAAACAAGCTTTAGTTATTGAGGGTTCAACCGTTCTTCAAAATGATTTTGGAACGGCGCCCGGTATAGCTTTATCTAAAAATGATCGAATTTATATGCTTTTTCCTGGACCACCATCTGAATTAAAACCGATGTTTAACAATTATGGTCGGCCTTTTTTGCTTGAACAACTCGAAATTAAGGAGCATATCGAATCAAGAGTCTTAAAGTTTTTTGGTATTGGTGAGTCACAGCTTGAAACTGAGGTTTTGGACTTAATTGATGCCCAGTCCAATCCTACAATCGCCCCTTTAATAGAGGATGGGGAAGCGACTTTAAGGCTAACGGCTAAGGATTTATCCTTCGAGAAAGCTACAAAGATGCTCGATGAGGTTGAAAGGGCAATTCAAAATCGTGTCGGTCAGTATTTTTATGGATATAACGGCTCGACCCTTTATAAGGAAGTCTTTGAGTTATTGAAAACAAAGAAGATGACAGTTTCAAGTGCTGAAAGCTTAACCGGCGGTGGTTTTGCAAATGAATTAACTAATTTTGCGGGGTCCTCTAGTGTTTTCAAAGGAAGCATTGTCTGTTACGATACAGAGGTTAAACGAAATATCTTGAAGGTCCCAAATGACGTTATTGCGGCTCACGGAGTTGTAAGCCAGGAATGCGCCCAATATATGGCCGAAAATGTTAGACAATTATTAAATACCGATATTGGAATTAGCTTTACGGGGGTAGCAGGACCTGATAAACAAGAAGGGAAGCCGGTTGGAACTGTATTTGTTGGTATAGCTATCAATGGGAAAAAGACAAAAATTTTTACGCTAAACTTAGCGGGGAGCCGCAGCGGGATTCGAACAAAATCCGTAAAGTATGGATATTTCCATTTATTAAAAATTTTATCGAGAATCTGAAAAATTAAAAATTCAGAGGGTTTTCCTTCTGAATTTTTAATTTTGCTCTAGAGAAAATTGGATTTCTTTATACTTTTTACCATGAAAATTTAACGAATAAACGTTCGATAAAAAGTTGGCAAAATGAAAAAAAACAGGTATGATAGTGGTAGTTTAGTAGAAGGAGGAATTAATTTTAAATGAGTGATCGTAAAGCTGCCCTCGAAAGGGCATTAAAAGACATTGAAAAACAGTTTGGTAAAGGCTCGATTATGAAACTAGGAGAGCAAGCTGAAAGAAAACTAGCAACGGTATCAAGCGGTTCATTAGCACTTGATATTGCGCTTGGAGTAGGCGGATATCCGCGTGGAAGAATTATCGAAGTGTATGGACCAGAAAGCTCAGGGAAAACAACTGTAACTCTCCACGCGATTGCAGAAGTACAAAAGCTAGGTGGTACAGCGGCGTTTATCGATGCCGAACATGCGCTTGATCCTGTTTATGCAGAAAAGCTAGGTGTAAATATTGATGAGCTGCTTTTATCCCAACCGGATACAGGGGAGCAGGCATTAGAAATTGCTGATGCTCTAGTACGCAGCGGTGCAGTTGATATAATCGTAATTGACTCTGTTGCGGCATTAGTGCCAAAAGCTGAAATCGAAGGCGAAATGGGTGACTCCCACATGGGGTTACAAGCGCGTTTGATGTCACAGGCATTACGTAAATTATCAGGTGCCATTAACAAATCCAAAACAATTGCTATATTCATTAACCAAGTTCGTGAAAAAATTGGAGTTATGTTTGGAAACCCCGAGACTACTACTGGAGGTAGGGCGTTGAAGTTCTACAGCTCTATTCGTCTGGAAGTTCGTCGTGCTGAAACAATTAAACAAGGCAACGAGATGGTCGGAAGCAAAACAAAAATAAAAGTAGTAAAAAATAAGGTAGCGCCACCATTTAAAACAGCAGAAGTAGATATTATGTACGGTGAAGGTATTACTAGAGAAGGAGAACTGATAGATATTGCATCAGAGCTTGATATTATTCAAAAAAGCGGTGCATGGTACTCCTATAATGAAGAGCGCTTAGGTCAAGGTCGAGAAAATGCAAAGCAATTTCTTAAAGAAAATCCTGACCTTTATGTAGAAATACGCGATCTAGTGCGTGCTCACTATGGATTAGATAATCCGGTGGCAGTAGCAGAAGCAGAAAACGCAGCTGCCCAAGAAGAATTATTTGAATAATTGTATTGCAAAAGAAGCGTTCGTTACAGGATGCTTCTTTTTTGTTGTCTAGCGCAAGCAGCAGGCGCTTACGCTTTTCTATGCTGCCTATAGACATTACTTGACAATGGCCATATCCACAATTACAATTAGTATGTATAATTTCACTATTTTTAGATATTGAAAATTATGGAAACTATGTGCTGTATGTTGAAATTATGATGTAAGGAGCGCAAAACTTACATCGGAAAAAGAATGAATTTGATCATTCATGAAAGAAAGATGTACAAGTCGATAGCAAGAGGAGGTGAAATGATGGACCTAATTACTATCATCTCCATTTTGCTGGCCATACTTGTCGGTGCAGTTGTTGGTTATTTTGTTAGAAAATCCATTGCGGAAGCTAAGATTACAAGTGCAGAGCATGCGGCGCAGCAAATTATCGAAGATGCTAAACGTGATGCTGAAGCATCTAAGAAAGAAGCGCTTCTTGAAGCAAAGGATGAAAATCATAAAATTCGTACAGAAGCGGAGCGAGAAATCCGTGAACGAAGGAGCGAGTTACAGAAGCAAGAAAATCGTTTGATGCAAAAGGAAGAGACTCTTGACCGGAAAAGTGAAAGCTTAGATAAACGCGAAGCAACACTTGAAAAGAAAGAAGATTCTCTTGTTAAAAGACAACAGCATATTGAAGAGTTGGAAAGCAAAATGGATGAAATGGTTCGTCAACAACAAGCGGAACTCGAACGAATTTCTGGATTATCTAAGGATGAAGCTAGACACATTATCATTGAAAATCTTGAAAAAGAGCTTTCATATGAAACTGCAGTTATGATAAAGGAAAACGAGAATCGCATTAAAGAAGAATCAGACAAAAAAGCGAAGGAAATCCTATCATTAGCCATCCAAAGATGTGCTGCGGATCATGTTGCAGAGACAACAGTTTCTGTTGTTAACTTACCTAATGACGAAATGAAAGGACGTATTATCGGACGTGAAGGACGAAATATACGGACGATTGAGACGTTAACAGGAATCGATCTGATTATTGATGATACTCCGGAAGCTGTAATTTTATCCGGCTTTGATCCGATTCGTCGTGAAACTGCAAGATTGGCTTTAGAAAAACTAGTTCAAGATGGACGTATTCATCCAGCTCGAATTGAAGAAATGGTAGAGAAATCTAGACGAGAAGTTGATGAATATATTCGTGAAGTCGGAGAACAATCTACGTTTGAGGTTGGTGTTCATGGTTTACATCCTGATCTAATCAAAATCTTAGGTAGATTAAAGTATCGGACAAGTTACGGGCAAAACGTATTGAAGCACTCTATGGAGGTAGCTCACCTAGCTGGTTTAATGGCTGCTGAATTAGGTGAAGATATCACTCTTGCCAAACGAGCAGGTCTACTTCATGATATCGGAAAAGCAATTGACCATGAGGTCGAAGGAAGTCACGTTGAAATTGGTGTTGAACTTGCAACGAAGTATAAAGAACATCCAGTAGTAATCAACAGTATTGCATCCCACCATGGTGATACGGAAGCTACATCAATCATTGCCATTTTGGTAGCTGCTGCTGATGCCCTCTCTGCTGCAAGACCAGGTTCTAGAAGTGAGACACTCGAGAACTATATTCGCAGATTAGAAAAGCTAGAAGAAATTTCTGAGTCATATGAGGGTGTAGAAAAATCATTTGCAATTCAGGCTGGTCGTGAAATTAGAATCATGGTGAAACCTGATACGGTTGATGACCTACAAGCCCATAAATTAGCTAGAGATATTCGAAAGAGAATTGAAAGTGAATTGGACTATCCTGGTCATATTAAAGTGACCGTTATACGTGAAACTCGAGCAGTCGAGTACGCAAAATAGAAAGAAGTGGTGAATTTATTCACCGCTTCTTTTGTTTTTGACAATAATAAAACATTATGTAAAACTTACAATTATTATGACTTGAAAGAAGATAGGAGTTACTAAATGAGAATTTTGTTTATTGGAGATGTTGTAGGTTCACCCGGAAGAAATATGATTAACACTTACGTACCTAAATTGCAAAAAAAATATAAGGCCCATGTAACCATTATTAACGGAGAAAATGCAGCCTCGGGAAAGGGAATAACCGAAAAAATATATCGTTCATTTTTAGAAGTTGGTGCCAATGCTGTAACACTTGGAAACCACTCTTGGGATAATAAAGAAATCTTTGAGTTTATTGAAGACGCAAAATATTTGGTAAGGCCTGCTAACTTCCCTGATCAAACACCAGGAAAAGGCTATTGTTTCTTAAACCTGAATGGAATCGAAATAGCTATCATAAATTTGCAGGGAAGAACGTTTTTGCCGCCGCTCGATTGTCCATTTCAAAAAGCGGATGAATTAATAAAAGAAATACAAAAGAGAACCAATATTATTTTTGTAGATTTTCATGCTGAAGCAACAAGTGAAAAACAGGCCATGGGCTGGTACTTGGATGGGAAGGTTTCCGTAGTAGTTGGGACCCATACACATGTGCAAACGGCGGATAACCGAATTCTTCCCAATGGAACTGCCTACATAACAGATGTAGGGATGACAGGGCCGTATGACGGCATTCTTGGGGTCGAAAGGGAGGCTGTATTAAAAAGATTCTTGACGAGTCTTCCGGTAAGATTTGAAGTAATGAAAGGCCGAGAGCAACTAAGCGGGGTTGTTGTCGACGTAGATCCGAAAACAGGAAAAGCACAAAAAATCGAACGAATATTAATAAACGAAGATCATCCGTTTTTGAGTGAATTTTAAAACTTTTTAGAAAAATAATAGGGATTAAGCAGGAATAACTGGGAATTTCGTGAATATAGTAGAGAGGAAAGATTAAATGATCTACTTATTCATACGAGGAGGAACCAGGAATGGAAATATTAAAAGTTTCAGCAAAATCTAATCCTAATTCTGTAGCTGGAGCACTTGCGGGGGTTTTACGTGAACGAGGCGCCGCTGAGATACAAGCAATTGGTGCAGGTGCCCTAAACCAAGCCGTAAAGGCGGTTGCGATCGCACGAGGGTTCGTTGCACCAAGTGGAGTCGATTTAATATGTATTCCTGCTTTTACAGATATTTTGATTGACGGCGAAGAGAGAACAGCAATTAAATTAATTGTTGAACCTCGCTAGATTTTTTTGAAAACTAAAAATAATAATTTCCGTAGGGGCGTCTATTGACTTGCAGCCAAATAAATACTAATAGTTGTTTATTAGTATGGGGTGCTTGGAGAGTTTAGACAGCCCCTTATTTTGCATGGAAAAAGGAGGACTTCCTTATGATGAAAATCTTTGATGCCCACTGTGATGTTTTGTATAAAATGTGGCTTAATAACAAAATTTCTTTCAAAGACAGTGATATCCTTCATGTAAACTATGAAAATTTAGTGTTTGCAGGAAGCAAAGTCCAATGTTTCGCCATTTATATACCGGAAAGCGTCAGGTTTGAAGATCGGTTTAATGTTGCCTTAGAAATGGTTGATATTTTTTATGAAAGAGTTTTAAATGACATCTGTCCAAAGATGAAACTGGTGCTGGAAAAAAAAGATATACTTCAACTGCATAAAGATGAAATTGGTGCAATTTTAACTTTAGAAGGTTGTGATGCAATCGGCCATGACTTGGTAAGACTAAAAACACTTTATAGGCTCGGAGTCCGTTCAGTTGGTTTGACTTGGAATCTCGCAAATGCCGTGGCAGATGGATGTCGTGAACAGAGAAATGGAGGTCTTTCGAATTTCGGGATCGAGGTGGTGCAATTAAATAATGACTTAAAAATGTGGACAGATGTTTCCCATTTAAGCGAAAGATCCTTTTGGGATACAATTGAGCTAGCACAGTTTCCAATCGCCTCACATTCCAATGTTTATTCCTTATTTCAACATCCACGCAATTTGAAGGATGACCAAATAAAGGCAATAATTGAGAAAAAGGGGATAATTGGCATCTCCTTTGTTCCGTATTTTCTTAGTGAAAATTATCAGAATACACATATTAAAGATATCCTCAACCATATCGATTACATTTGTTCTTTAGGGGGCGAAAAAAATATTGGCTTTGGTTCTGATTTTGATGGAATTGATGATACTATCAATGGTTTAGAGGATTATCGAGGCTATAAGGTGCTTGTTGAAGAGTTACAAAAACAATATTCAAATGAGCAGATTTCTAAATTTTGCTATCAAAATTTTGTAGATACCTTTCCAAATTAAACCCTACGAAATTTATATACACAAAATTGTCAAAAATGTGTTTCTAAGGGTTGATTTTTTCATTTTATACGTCTAGAATTGAATACGTTTAGTACCCTTCCATATACTGAATATTAATCAAATAGCTTAGTTAATTTTACATAGGTGCTATATGGAATCGTGCTACACTTAAAATCGTTGAAACATTTATCATAAATGTACATCAAAAGGGGTGTAAGAGATGATCAATCAACTTTCATGGAAAGTTGGCGGACAACAAGGGGAAGGAATCGAGAGTACTGGGGAAATTTTTGCTATTACTCTTAATCGATTAGGTTACTATTTATACGGTTATCGCCACTTTTCTTCCCGTATCAAAGGCGGCCATACAAACAACAAAATTCGTGTAAGCACGACCGAAGTTCGATCTATCTCTGATGATCTTGATATCTTAGTAGCATTTGATCAAGAGACAATCGATGTGAACTTTCATGAATTACGTGAAGGCGGCGTTGTAATTGCTGATTCAAAATTTAACCCTGTAATACCTGAAAACTCAAATGTAACTTTCTATTCAGTGCCGTTCACAGATATTGCTACTGAATTAGGTACTTCTTTAATGAAAAACATGGTTGCAGTTGGTGCATCATGTGCTGTACTTGAATTAGAGGTTGAATCATTCAGAGAAGTAGTTGAAGAGATTTTTGGCAAAAAAGGGCAACAAGTTGTTGAAAAAAATATGGAAGCCATCCAAAAGGGCTATCAATATATTAAGGATCAAGCAGGTGAATCGCTATCTACAATGAAGCTTGATAAGGCTGATGGTAAGAAGCGCTTATTTATGATTGGTAATGATGCAATCGCAATGGGCTTTGTTGCCGGTGGCTGTCGTTTTATGTCTGCCTATCCAATTACACCAGCTTCAGAAATTATGGAGTATTTAATCAAAAAGCTTCCAGAATACGGTGGTACTGTAATTCAAACAGAAGATGAGATTGCTGCGATTACAATGGCAATCGGTGCTAACTATGGTGGTGCTCGTGCCATTACTGCTTCTTCAGGCCCTGGACTTTCATTAAAGGCTGAAGGTATTGGTCTTGCAGGTATGACTGAAACACCTGTCGTTATCGTTGATACACAACGTGGGGGTCCAAGTACAGGATTGCCGACTAAAGTTGAACAATCTGACTTAATGGCCATGATCTATGGAACTCACGGGGAAATTCCTAAAATCGTTCTTGCACCAAGTACTGTTGAAGAAGCGTTTTTTGATGCAGTTGAATCATTAAACCTTGCTGAAGAATATCAATGTCCTGTTATCTTATTAACAGACCTTCAATTATCTTTAGGTAAACAGACAGTTGAACCTTTAGATTTCTCTAAAGTAGAAATTCGTCGTGGGAAGCTTGATCTTAATGCTGAGCTTGTTGCTGATGGGCCAGATGGAAACTTCAAGCGTTACCGTGTAACTGAAGATGGAATTTCACCACGTGTAGTGCCTGGAATGAAAAATGGTCTTCACCATATGACTGGTGTTGAACACAGCGAGATCGGTAGACCTTCGGAAGCTCCGAAAAACCGTAAAGAGCAAATGGACAAGCGTTTCCGTAAGCTCCAAAACTTAAAAGTTAAAAATCCTGTTCATAAAAATGTAAAACATGATGAAGCTGATGTATTAGTGCTTGGATTTAACTCAACTCGCGGTGGTATCGAAGAAGCAATGGTTCGTCTTGAAAATGACGGTCTTAAAGTAAACCATGCTCAAGTACGTTTAATTCACCCATTCCCAGTTGAAGAAATTCAACCGTTAGTTGATTCAGCTAAGAAAGTTGTCGTTGTTGAACATAATGCGACTGGGCAGTTAACACAAATCCTTAAGTTAAACGTAGGAAATCACAACAAGGTAGAAAGCTTATTAAAGTATGACGGAAATCCATTCCTACCTAGTGAAATTTACAACAGTATTAAGGAGTTGTTATAAGATGGCAACATTTAAAGATTTTCGAAATAGTGTAAAACCAAACTGGTGTCCAGGATGTGGAGATTTCTCCGTTCAAGCTGCAATCCAACGTGCTGTTGCCAATGTAGGTGTCGAGCCGCATGAATTTGCGCTTGTCTCAGGAATCGGATGTTCCGGACGTATTTCAGGATATATTAATTCTTATGGAATTCATGGAATCCATGGCCGTTCATTACCAATTGCCCAAGGTGTAAAAATGGCTAATAAAGATTTAACAGTTATTGCTGCCGGCGGTGACGGTGATGGTTTTGCAATTGGTATGGGTCATACTATTCACGCAATCCGTCGTAATATTGACATGACATACATTGTAATGGACAACCATATTTATGGTTTAACAAAAGGTCAAACATCACCTCGCAGTGATTTTGGTTTTAAAACAAAGAGTACGCCTAAAGGTTCTATTGAACAATCTATCCAAGCTATGGAAATGGCGTTAACAGCTGGTGCAACATTCGTAGCACAAAGCTTCTCAAGTGATTTAAAAGAATTAACTGCTATCATTGAAGCAGGTATTCAACATAAAGGTTTCTCTTTAATTAACGTATTCAGTCCTTGTGTAACTTACAATAAGGTGAACACATACGATTGGTATAAAGAAAACCTTAAGAAATTAAGTGATATTGAGGGTTATGATCCTTCAAATCGTAATATGGCAATGCAAACATTGATGGATAATCATGGTCTTGTAACTGGAATTATCTATCAAAACAAAGAACAAAAATCTTATCAAGAGTTAGTTCATGGTTATAGTGAAACACCACTTGTTCATGCTGACCTTAAGATTTCTGAAGACCAGTTCAATGAATTAGTAAAAGAATTCATGTAATATAGAAAAGCTCAAAGCTAGTTTAGCGAAGTTTACGAGTCGCTGGGTGCTGGAGCTAGACAAAAAGCTGATCCTTTGGGTCAGCTTTTTTGGTTACTGTGATGTGTGGTATTGTTAATTTGCGGTTAAACATATATACTATGTAATTGGTGTATTATTTATTCTAAAAACTTCAAAATAGGGTTCAATAAATATAGGAAGGAGATTTACATGAACGAACAACAAAGATTGCAAGGTCAACAAATAAAGACAGCTGATCCTTCGGACAAAAAATCCGAAAAGGATTATGCTAAATATTTTGAGACAACCTACCAACCACCATCATTGAAGGATGCTAAAAAACGTGGTAAAGAAGAGGTTATCGTCCATCGTGGCTACGATATCCCTGAAGATATGATGGAAGTCGGTAAAGAAAAGAAGTTCTACATTCGTACGTACGGCTGCCAAATGAATGAACATGATACTGAGGTCATGGCCGGTATTTTAACAGAAATGGGCTTTGAAAACACGGATTCTACTGAAGAAGCAGATATTATCCTATTAAACACTTGTGCAGTTCGTGAAAACGCTGAAAATAAAGTGTTTGGTGAAATTGGACATTTGAAACAATTAAAACGAGAAAAACCGGATCTAATTTTAGGTGTTTGCGGCTGTATGTCCCAAGAAGAAGGTGTTGTTAACCGACTCCTTCAAAAACATCAGCAAGTAGACCTGATTTTTGGAACACATAACATTCACCGTCTTCCACAGCTTCTAAAAGAAGCCATGTTTGGCAAGGAAAGAGTAGTTGAGGTTTGGTCTAAAGAAGGCGATGTAATCGAAAACCTGCCTAAAATTAGAAATGGTAAAATAAAAGCATGGGTTAATATCATGTATGGCTGTGATAAATTCTGTACGTACTGTATCGTACCGTATACAAGAGGGAAAGAAAGAAGCCGCCGTCCGGAAGATATTATTGATGAAGTTCGCGATTTAGCCCGCCAAGGTTATAAGGAGATTACCTTATTAGGGCAAAACGTAAATGCCTATGGAAAAGATTTTGAAGATATGAAATATGGTCTGGGTGATTTAATGGATGAAATCCGTAAAATCGACATCCCGCGTATCCGCTTTACAACAAGCCATCCACGTGATTTCGATGATCATCTCATTGAAGTTTTGGCTAAAGGCGGTAACTTAATGGACCATATCCATTTGCCAGTTCAATCTGGAAGTACAGAAATGTTAAAAATTATGTCTCGAAAATATACGAGAGAACAATATTTAGAGCTAGTTCGCAAAATTAAAGAAGCGATTCCCAATGTTTCATTAACAACCGATTTAATCGTTGGATTCCCAAATGAGACAGATGAACAATTTGAAGATACCTTGTCATTATATCGTGAAGTAGAATATGATAGTGCTTATACATTTATCTATTCCCCACGTGAAGGTACTCCAGCTGCCGATATGGTTGATAATGTTCCAATGGAAGTGAAAAAGGAACGTCTGCAACGATTAAATGCTTTAGTGAATGAAATTTCTGCTAAGAAAAACAAACAATATCAAGATAAGATTGTTGAGGTTCTTGTTGAAGGGGAAAGTAAAAACAACCCGGAAATTTTAGCAGGATATACTAGAAAAAATAAACTCGTTAACTTCAAAGGTCCTAAGTCTGCAATTGGTCAAATTGTTAAAGTAAAAATTACAGATGCTAAAACATGGTCATTAAATGGAGAAATGGTAGAAGAAACGGTGGGGGTAACTTATAATGGCTAAATTTACGAAATCACAAGTAGTAGAAAAAGCGGAAGAGCTTGCAAAATTAATTGCTGAAACAGAGGAAGTTGAATTTTTTAAGAAAGCTGAAGAAGCAATCAATAAAAATGAAAAAGTTCGCAGGTTAATGAGTGATATTAAAAGTTATCAAAAGCAAGCGGTGAATTTCCAACACTATAATAAACCTGAGGCATTAAAGAAAGTTGAAGAAAAATTGGATGCTTTAATGGCTGAATTAGACGAAATTCCTGTAGTTACAGAATTCAAGCAATCACAAGTAGTTGTGAATGATTTATTACAACTTGTTTCAAGCACAATCTCACAAACAGTAACAAATGAGATCATCTTATCTACTGGCGGTGACCTTTTACAAGGAAAAACTGGTTCAGAGCCTGGCTGCCATCAAGAGGGCGGTTGTGAGCATGATCATTTAATTCCTGAAGAAATGAAACAAAAATAGGCTCATATAATGTAGGAGATCGGCTAAATCGTCGGTCTCTTTTTTAATGCAAAAATAAAAAGATGTAATTGGGCACATATCTCAAATTCTGCGCATAGAATGAACTAAAGGTCCGAATAATTCGAGAATTTATCGATAAAGAATTTTTTTGCACACTGGTCATTCGCCCTGCATAAGATGAAATGGAACATAAGAATGAGGAGGTAGTGCTCATATGTCAACAAGAGGAGAGCATGAATTTCGATTTAGAGAGATAATTACAAAAGCAGTTTGCGGTAAAGGTCGTAAGTTTACTCAATGTACGCACACAATTACACCTTCTCACAGACCAACTAGTATTCTTGGTTGTTGGATTATTAACCATGAATATGACGCTAGGAAGGCTGGGGATCATGTAGAGATTGAAGGTTGCTACGACATTAACGTATGGTATTCTTTTAGTGACAATACAAAAACAGAGGTTGTTACAGAAACTGTACATTATACAGATGTTGTTCGTCTATCATCTAAAGATGAAAACTGTATATCCGATGATTTGGAAGTCATCGCAAGAGTATTACAGCAGCCTAATTGCCTAGAATGCTCGATTTCACCAAACGGCAATAAAATCGTTGTTCAAGTTGAACGCGAGTTTGTTGCAGAAGTCATTGGTGAAACGAAGGTTTGTGTAAAAGTTTATCCTGGTGTTGGTGAGGATGAAATTGTAGAGGATGAAATTGTAGATGAGGAGTTCGAGGATTTAAATCCGGACTTTTTAGTAGCTGGTGAAGAAGAATAGGAACTAGGAAGATACACCTTCCTAGTTTTTTTGTACTGTCTAGGATTATAATTGAGGGTAGGCAGTATAAGAAAGAATATCGAGGGCCTTTAGTCATACTTTTAAGTTCTTCCACCATTTTGAGTGGTAAGTCGTGTCTTTCTAATGCTATAATTTAAAGAGACTTTTTTTAGAAGGAATATTGGGGGATTTTACATGGCACAATATACGCCAATGATACAACAATACTTGTCAGTAAAGGCACAATATATGGATGCCTTTTTATTTTTTCGTTTAGGTGATTTTTACGAAATGTTTTTCGATGATGCCATTAAAGCGTCGCAGGAATTGGAAATAACTCTTACAGGCCGGGATGGAGGAGTAGAAGAAAAAATTCCTATGTGCGGTGTTCCGTACCATTCTGCTGAAAATTATATCAATCAATTAATTGAAAAAGGCTATAAGGTTGCAATCTGTGAACAAGTGGAAGACCCGAAGTCGGCCAAGGGAGTGGTGCGCCGAGAAGTTGTTCAGTTAATTACTCCCGGCACGGTTATGCAAGGAAAAGTTATTGATGAAAAAGAAAATAACTATATTGCAACGATTACTGATTTTAATGATGGAACATATGGTTTTGCGTATATCGACCTCACTACCGGAGAAGGTCAAATTACAATGATTACCGGTGACTGGCTTGACGTTGTCAGCGAAATTTATTCCGTTGGTGCAAAAGAGATTGTTGTTTCTGCTAATCATTCTGAGCAGCAATTACAAGAATTGAGGGATCGAGCGAATGTAACGGTCTCTGTTGAAGAGGATATTACAATTCCTAAAGTCTTGTATGAAACTAGCAATTTACTCGAACAAACAAAACTTAAGGATACGTTAGGTCGCCTTTTGCAATATTTAGTAAAGTCACAAAAGCGCTCACTCGACCATATTCAACCTGTTGTCTATTATGAAGCGAACCAGTATATGAAACTGGATATTCATTCAAAGCGAAATCTTGAACTTGTTGAAACCATCCGTACAAAAGGAAAAAAAGGCTCATTTTTATGGCTTTTAGATTCAACTGTAACAGCAATGGGTGCTCGAAGACTGAAACAATGGATTGAACGGCCTCTTCTCTCGAAGGTAGAAATAGAAAACCGTTTGAACATGGTAGAAACCTTATTGAAAAACTTTTTTATCCGCCAAGAATTACAAGAAGCTTTAAAACCTGTCTATGATTTGGAACGGCTCTCAGGGCGTGTGGCCTATGGAAATGTCAATGCCCGTGATTTAATACAGTTAAAAAAGTCATTACAACAGGTGCCTATCATTTTAGGATTAGTAGAGCAGCTTCAAAACTCTTATGCGGATGCCCTTTTGCAAAATATGGATCCCTGTGAATCGCTATTCCAATTAATCGAAGCGGGGATAAATGAAAACCCTCCACTTTCAATTAAAGAAGGGGACATTATTAAAGATGGTTATAATGAAAAGCTAGATACGTACCGGGATGCCGTCAAAAATGGGAAGCAGTGGATTGCCCAGCTTGAGATGAAAGAAAGGCAGGAAACAGGGATTAAGACACTGAAAATAGGTTATAACCGTGTGTTTGGTTATTACCTTGAAGTCACAAAAGCGAATATCCATCTGCTGCCGGAGGGACGTTACGAGCGAAAACAAACGCTCGCCAATGCAGAAAGATATATTACCCCTGAACTAAAGGAAAAAGAAGCGATCATCCTAGAAGCAGAGGAAAAAATCGTAGACTTAGAATATGATTTATTTGTTCAAATACGAGAGCAGGTCAAAACGTATATTCCAAAGCTGCAGAAATT
This sequence comes from Schinkia azotoformans LMG 9581, assembly GCF_000307855.1. Lineage (GTDB taxonomy): Bacteria > Bacillota > Bacilli > Bacillales > Bacillaceae_J > Schinkia > Schinkia azotoformans. The sequence continues at coordinate 20,858 of NZ_AJLR01000042.1, forward strand.
AGCTAAGATCATTAGTGAAATTGATTGTTTACAAAGCTTTGCTCAAATCAGTGAAGAATATCAATATACGAAACCGGAGTTTTCTAATGATAGAAAAATCGTCATCAAGGAAGGCCGCCATCCGGTTGTTGAAAAAGTATTGAATTCACAAGTGTATGTTTCAAATGATTGTTATTTAGATTCAGAAAGTGAAATGCTCCTTATCACCGGCCCTAATATGTCGGGTAAAAGTACGTATATGCGGCAAATTGCATTAACCGCAATCCTGGCTCAAATCGGATGTTATGTTCCTGCACAAAAAGCAGTCCTCCCTATTTTTGACCAAATTTTTACTAGAATTGGAGCAGCTGATGATTTAGTTTCAGGGCAAAGTACGTTTATGGTCGAAATGCTGGAGGCAAAAAATGCAATTACGAAAGCGACGCAAAACAGCCTTATTTTGCTTGATGAAATTGGACGAGGTACATCAACGTACGATGGCATGGCATTAGCGCAAGCGATTATTGAGTATATTCATCATGAAATAGGGGCAAAAACATTATTTTCTACCCATTACCATGAATTAACGAGCCTTGAACAATCACTTGAAAGACTAAAGAATGTACACGTTAGTGCGATCGAAGAAAATGGAAAAGTGGTCTTTCTTCATAAAGTAAAAGATGGTGCTGCAGATAAAAGTTATGGGATCCATGTTGCCGAGTTGGCAGAACTTCCTGAGAGATTAATCAAACGAGCCAAAGAAATATTGGACGAGCTTGAACATGGACATAAATCAAACGAACCACCTGTTCCGACTAAGGAACCTACTATTCGGACTGATGAAGATGCGGGGCAGCTGTCATTTTTTACTGTCGTTCAAGAAAAACAAGATCGGAAACCAAAGCATACCACCAATAAACAGGAAGAAGATGTACTAAAAACATTGCAGTCCATTAATCTGTTGGAAATGACACCGCTTGATGCAATGAACGAGCTTTATAGACTGCAAAAATTAATGAAGTCAAAAATTTAGGTGATATTGTGGGAAGAATAAAGCAATTAGATCATCAATTATCCAATAAAATCGCAGCCGGAGAAGTAATTGAACGACCAGCATCTGTTGTTAAAGAACTTGTTGAAAATGCAATTGATGCAGGTTCTACTAGAATAGAAATTCATGTAAAGGAAGCCGGATTATCGGAAATTCGAATTATCGATAATGGTGATGGCATTGAACCGGAAGATTGTTTGTTGGCATTCGAGCGCCATGCTACAAGCAAAATCAAGGATGAAAATGACTTGTTTCGAATTCGGACACTTGGGTTCCGCGGAGAGGCCTTACCAAGTATTGCGTCTGTTTCTGTATTGGAAATGAAATCCTCAACAGGTGAAGGACCAGGAACGTATATAAAGCTAAAAGGTGGACATATTGAAATCCATGAATCGACGGCCAGTCGAAAAGGAACCGAAATCATTGTAAGTAATTTGTTCTTTAATACACCGGCACGATTGAAATATATGAAGACCGTCCATACTGAATTAGGTAATATTACGGATTATCTCAATCGAATTGCTCTCGCTCACCCGGAGATTTCCTTGCAATTAACACATAATGGCAATAGAATCCTATTTACTAGCGGAAATGGCGATGTCTTACAGGTTCTAGCCTCAATCTACGGGATGTCGATTGCCAAGCAAATGCTTCCATTAAAGCTTGAAAGCATTGATTTTGAGGTGAAAGGATACATCGCCAGACCTGAAGTAACAAGGGCATCAAGAAACTATATCTCAACCATCATTAACGGTCGTTTTATTAAAAATTATGCACTCGCAAAAGCAATTCAGGAAGGGTATCATACACTATTACCAATAGGCCGCTACCCAATTGTATTGCTAAATATTGAAATGGACCCATTATTAGTTGACGTCAATGTTCATCCAGCTAAGCTCGAAGTACGCCTTAGTAAAGAACATGAACTATGTGACCTAATTACTGAGGGGATCAAGACTGCTTTTCGAAAACAAACGTTGATTCCAGATGTTTTAAAACCGAAAAAAGAGCCTAAGCGGCCTGTGTCGGAGCAACAAACGATATCGTTTGAGCACAGATTCCCTGACACCCTTATAATGGAGCGGCCACTGCAAGAGGTAATCGAAACCAAGGCCAATCCATTTCATGAACCAGCAGAAGAAGTAGAAGCGGAAGAAGAGGCTTTTGGTCATGATGAAGGTAGTATCGATGTAGATATAAAAATTCCTGGCCAGGATTCAGATTTTGACCTTCCTAGCGATTTTGACTTTGCTTCTTTAAAACCGGAGATTGTAGAGCCTGAACGTGTTCCACCGCTCTATCCAATTGGACAAATGCATGGAACCTATATTTTGGCCCAAAATGAAAAAGGCTTATATCTTATCGATCAACATGCTGCTCAGGAACGGATTAAATATGAATATTTTAAAGAAAAAGTAGGGCAGGTTGAACCGGAAGTTCAAGAATTGTTATTTCCATTAACCCTTGAATATTCTAAAAACGAAACTTTTATTATTGAAGAACATCTAAGTCTTTTAAAAAGTGTGGGTATATTTTTAGAGCCATTTGGCGGAGGAAGCTATATCATTCGTTCCCATCCACAATGGTTTCCAAAGGGTGAGGAAAAAGAAGTCATTGAAGAGATCATCCAGCAGGTCCTCACTAAGAAAAAAGTAAGCATTCATGAATTGCGCGAAGCAGCAGCGATTATGATGTCTTGTAAAGGATCGATAAAAGCGAATCGACATCTACGTAATGATGAAATCTTCGCTTTACTTGAAACATTGAGAAAGACAACGGATCCGTTTACTTGTCCACATGGAAGACCGATTATTATTCACTTTTCGACGTATGAGATGGAAAAGATGTTTAAACGGGTGATGTAGAAAAGTTCTTTTGCAATCTAAAAAGGTGAATGAAAGTTTGTATTAATGCCAACAATTGTTTATTATGGATTTAGAGACCATTTCTTACTTACTAAGGTGACCTTTATAATGAAAAAGAAAGTAATAGCGATTATCGGGCCAACAGCAGTTGGAAAAACAAAAATGAGTATTGAATTAGCTAAAGCGCTTGACGGTGAAATCATAAGCGGAGATTCAATGCAAATTTATCGGGGGATGGACATTGGTACAGCGAAGGTAACTGAAGAGGAAATGCAAGGCATACCCCATTATCTTATTGATATTAAAGATCCTCTTGAGGAATTTTCTGTTGCAGAATTTCAAGGCCGGGCAGCTAATTTGATTGATGAGATTAGCGGGAAAGGAAAAACACCTATTATTGCCGGTGGAACAGGACTTTATATCCAATCTATTCTTTATAATTATAATTTTTCAGTTGCAGAATCCAACCCTGAATACCGTTTATTCCTAGAAAAACGGATTGAAACAGAAGGAATCGATGGTGTATATAATGAACTGAGGATGATTGATCCTGAAAGCTGTGATCGAATCCACCCCAATAATGTAAGGCGTGTGATCAGGGCGTTAGAAGTATACCATGAAACGGGTTTAACGATGACTGAGTATCTACAAGAGCAGGAATATGAAGCCCCTTATGACCATCAAATTATCGGCTTAACAATGGAGCGCAGTCTCCTTTATGAACGTATAAATAAAAGGGTAGATATGATGGTGAACCAGGGCTTGATAAAAGAAGTAAAGGCATTGTATGAAACTGGAATTAAAGATTGTCAATCGATCCAAGCAATCGGTTATAAAGAGCTATATGATTATTTTAATGGAAAAGTTTCAAAGGAAGAAGCCATTGAGCTATTAAAAAGGAATTCAAGGAGATATGCGAAAAGGCAGTTAACTTGGTTCCGAAATAAAATGGATGTCGAATGGTTCGATATGTCTGGGGCTGTTTTTGATGCTAATCTATTTGAACAGAAGATTCAAGAAATTTTAAAATTAGTAGCAGGAAAGCTTCAGCTTAAAGCGAAATAGATTATTAAAGAAAGAGAAGAGGAGGACTGTTCATGAAACAATCCATAAACATTCAAGATCAATTTTTAAATCAGCTTCGCAAAGAAAATATTGCCGTTACCGTTTTTTTATTAAATGGTTTCCAGTTGCGAGGCACAATAAAAGCATTTGATAATTTTACTGTTTTATTGGATACAGAAGGAAAACAGCAAATGATTTATAAACATGCTATTTCCACTTTCTCACCTCAAAAAGCTGTGCAAATTGATTTAGAGGGAACACAACAATAATTATGAAAATAAGGCTGCTATCCTATTAAAGGACGCTGCCTTATTTTTTTTTGATTTTTTCACTTTTTTATAGGCATTTGTCACAATTTTTCCATCTCTAACGTATAATATTCATGAATGAGAGGTGACTCATATGGAGCAGCCAGTAACATTGAATAAAAACGGTCAGATTAACATTGTGTTAAACAATGAGAATAAGACATTTAAGATTACGAAGGTTTCAAAGTCACTTGAAAAACAGCAGGAAATGATCCATTCCAAGCATGAGCCGCTCAAAAGAATTGAAGCTGAAATGAGTGTTCTTGTTGGAATGGAGGAAATGAAAAAAATTATTAAAGAAATTTATGCATGGATCTATATTAATAAAGTTAGGGAAGAACATGGTTTACAAGCGGGGAGCCAAGTACTACATATGTTGTTTAAAGGCAACCCGGGAACAGGAAAAACAACAGTAGCAAGGTTAATCGGAAAATTGTTGAAAGAAATGAATGCCTTATCTAAAGGACATTTAATTGAAGCTGAACGAGCAGATTTGGTCGGTGAATACATTGGCCATACTGCTCAAAAAACGAGAGATTTAATTAAAAAAGCGATGGGTGGCATTCTGTTTGTGGATGAAGCCTATTCCTTGGCTCGTGGTGGTGAAAAGGATTTTGGCAAAGAGGCGATCGATACCCTTGTAAAAAATATGGAAGATAAGCAGAATGCCTTTATCTTAATTTTAGCAGGGTATGCAAAGGAAATGGATCAATTTCTTAATTTAAATCCCGGCTTGCGCTCTCGTTTTCCGCTCGTTATCGAATTCCCTGACTACACGGTTGACCAGTTAATGGAAATTGCTAAGAAAATGATGACAGAACGCCAATACGTTTTTTCGAAGGAAGCAGAGTGGAAGCTAAGGGAGCAACTGCAAAATATTAAATATAATCGGTCTCCCCATGTTTTTAGCAACGGAAGGTATATTCGGAATGTGATCGAAAAAGCAGTTCGCACCCAGGCAATGCGGCTTTTAATGAATGATTCCTATGAGAAAACAGAATTAGAAACCATCTTGAGTGAAGATTTAGTTTTTAGTGACTTATAAGGAGTAGGCTGAACAAAACTTCAGCCTACTCTTATTTTAGTAATTCTCATGCAAAGTAGGAACACTAGATGAAAATGTTAGTTAATTTTGTTATATTTAACTTTATTGATGATATTTAATAAAAAAGGCAGGGACTATACTTTGATTGAAAATCAAACTCAAAAAGAACGTGCGTTATTAGTAGGCTGTCAGTTGCCTAACATGGATGATGAACGATTTTTATATTCATTGGACGAATTAGCCTCCCTTACGAATACTGCTAAAGGTGAGGTGATGATGAGTCTTTCACAAAAAAGAAATAAGGTTCATTCTGCAACCTATATTGGAAAAGGGAAAATTGAAGAAATCTCAGCATTGGAAAAGGAATTGGAAATTGATCTAATTATATTTAATGATGAGCTTTCACCATCGCAAACAAGAAATTTATCGGAAAAATTTGAAGCAAGAGTGATTGACCGGACCCAACTTATTCTCGATATTTTTGCATCTAGAGCGAAATCGAAGGAAGGGAAGCTGCAGGTTGAGCTTGCTCAATATGAATATTTGCTGCCAAGGCTTGCAGGGCAGGGGCTTGCTTTGTCACGCCTTGGGGGTGGCATTGGGACAAGAGGACCCGGTGAAACAAAGCTTGAGGCTGATCGCCGTCATATACGTCGCCGTATCGATGAAATAAAAGGACAGCTCCAAACGATTGTGGAGCACAGAAATCGTTACCGGGAACGAAGAAAGAAAAATCAAGTATTCCAAATCTCACTTGTGGGTTATACGAATGCCGGAAAATCGACGATCTTCAATCGATTAACGGAAGCGGGTTCCTTTGAGGAAAATTTATTATTTGCGACACTTGATCCAATGACAAGGAAATTTTTATTACCGTGTGGATTAACAACATTGCTTACAGATACAGTAGGATTTATTGAGGATTTGCCAACATCTTTAATCGCAGCCTTTCGCTCAACACTCGAAGAGGTTAAAGAAGCGGACTTAATATTGCATGTTGTGGACTGTTCCAATCCTGATTATTTTAACCATGAAAAAACAGTCTATCGAATTTTGGAAGACCTTGATGTGAAGGATATTCCGATTTTAACGGTTTATAACAAAAAGGATTTGGTGACTACACAATTTGTTCCATCAACAAATGATATGGTTTTTATTAGTGCCTACGATCAAGCGGATTTAAACACTTTACAGGAAAAGATTGAAACAAAAATCATCAGCCAAATGGAATTTTATCATTTGTTCATTCCAGGAACTGAAGGACGTTTGTTAGCGCAGTTAAAATCAGAGACAGTTTTATTGGAGCAGCTATTTAATGAACAAAAAGAGCTTTATGAATGTAAGGGATATATTAATCCAAGCTTGGCTCTTTACCAACAGACGAAAGATTTACATTTACAATAAAAGAATTGGAGATTTATTATGTACGAAAATTTTAGTTATGGAAATAAGATTAAAGAAGTCGTTAAACAAATTGAAGACAAAATCAAACCGGTTCATTGGGAAGTAGACAAAATCGTCGAGAAAAATCAATATCGTGTATTAGAATCGTTCCGGAATCAAAATGTCGCCGATTTCCACTTTAATCCTTCGACAGGATATGGGTATGATGATACTGGCCGGGATACGCTTGAAAAAGTATATGCCGAAGTATTTGGTGCAGAAGCGGGTTTAGTGCGTCCGCAAATTATTTCAGGGACGCATGCGATTTCGCTTTCTCTTTTTGGTGTATTGAGACCTGGTGATGAACTGCTTTATATTACCGGAAGACCGTATGATACACTAGAAGAAATCGTTGGAATTCGCGGTAATCAAAATGGTTCACTTAAAGAGTTTAATATTTCCTATCAGACAGTACCATTAACAGAAGTCGGAGAGGTTGACTTTCCAAGCGTTTCAAAAGCGATTAAACCGAATACAAAATTAATTGGAATCCAAAGATCAAAGGGCTATGCCACTAGACCATCTTTAACAATTGAACAAATACAGGAAATGATTCGGTTTGTAAAAGAAATTAAACCGGATGTCCTTGTTTTTGTTGATAACTGTTATGGAGAATTTGTAGAAGAACTTGAGCCTTCTCATGTAGGGGCTGATTTAGTTGCGGGCTCCTTAATTAAAAACCCTGGTGGTGGTCTGGCGAAAACTGGAGGATATATTGTTGGGAAAGAAGCGTTGGTGGAGCAATGTGCCTATCGGTTAACGGCACCGGGGCTCGGTCGAGAAGCGGGTGCTTCTCTTTATAGTTTACTAGAAATGTATCAAGGCTTTTTCCTTGCACCACATATTGTTGGCCAAGCATTAAAAGGTGCCATTTTTACATCAGCACTGTTAGAGGAATACGGATTCAATACATATCCTAAATGGAATCAAAAAAGAACAGATCTTATTCAATCCGTTCAATTCCATAACCGTGAAATGATGATTGCCTTTTGCCAAGCCATTCAATTCGCTTCACCCGTCAATGCCCATGTAAGACCGGAACCAAGCTATATGCCTGGTTATGAAGATGATGTCATTATGGCTGCAGGCACGTTTATACAAGGTGCCAGTATTGAATTGACTGCTGATGGACCAATGAGACCACCATTTGAAGCCTATGTTCAAGGTGGGCTTACCTATGAACATGTAAAAATTGCTCTTATCACAGCTATTAACCAATTAATGGAGAAACAACTAATCAATAAATAATTCTTATGTTAGGAAACCTAACATCAAATTGACACGTAACCTAACATCGTGTAATATAAAAACATCAATTGAGCTAAGGAAATATCGTTTGAAAGGGGCACCCGTAATGAGTGATGGCATTCGCCGAACGCTTGCCTTATTCCCTATAGGAATCGTTATGCAACTTACTGAATTGTCCGCACGTCAAATCCGTTATTACGAAGAAAATGAATTAATTCATCCAGCAAGAACAGAAGGAAACAGAAGGATGTTTTCATTTAATGATGTTGATCGCTTATTAGAAATCAAATCATTGATTGAACAAGGCGTGAATCTAGCTGGAATTAAACAAATTTTTGCAGTGAAAACGGATGTTAAGTTTAGTGAAAAAACTGAACAGTCTGCTGAGGTTAAGCAGGAAGTGTCGGATGCTGAATTAAGAAGACTGCTCCGTAAGGAATTAATTCAAGCCGGTCGCTTTGGAAAACAGCAGAAGAATGGAACTTCAAGCTTCTTTTATTAAGGATGTAGTAAAATTTTAACCATATATACATTGACTTTTGGGAGGAACTAGTGGTGGCAAAATTTTCAAAAGAAGATATTAAAAGATTGGCAGAAGAACAAAACGTAAGATTCATTCGTCTGCAATTTACGGACATGCTGGGAATTATTAAAAACGTTGAAATCCCTGTAAGTCAAATTGACAAGGCTCTTAACAACCAAATGATGTTCGATGGTTCTTCCATTGAAGGGTTTGTACGTATTGAAGAGTCTGATATGTATCTATATCCTGACTATGATACTTGGATGGTATTCCCATGGACTGCTGAAAAAGGGAAGGTTGCACGTTTAATCTGTGATATTTACAATACGGATGGTACACCATTTGAAGGAGATCCTCGTGGAAACTTAAAACGTCAGCTAAGAAGAATGGAAGAGCTTGGTTTTACATCCTTTAATATTGGACCTGAGCCAGAGTTCTATTTATTTAAGTTAGACGAAAAAGGGGAACCTACATTAGAGTTAAATGACAAGGGTGGATACTTTGATTTGGCTCCAACCGATCTTGGTGAAAACTGCCGCCGCGACATCGTTTTAGAGCTTGAGGAAATGGGATTTGATGTTGAAGCTTCCCACCATGAGTGCGGACCGGGTCAACATGAGATCGATTTTAAATATGCTGAAGCTGTTAAAGCATGTGATGATATTCAAACTTTCAAATTAGTGGTAAAAACAATTGCTCGTAAGCATGGATTACATGCAACTTTTATGCCGAAACCAATTTTTGGAATCGCTGGTTCCGGTATGCACTGTAACGTTTCTCTTTTCAAAGGAAAAGAAAATGCGTTTTTTGATGAAAACGGCCCATTACAGTTAAGTGAGACTGCTTACCATTTTATCGCTGGTACAATGAAACACGCGGAGGCATTCACAGCTGTTTGTAATCCAACTGTAAATTCATATAAGCGTCTTGTACCTGGATACGAGGCTCCATGTTATGTAGCATGGTCAGCAAAAAATAGAAGCCCATTAATCCGTATCCCATCTGCAAGAGGAATGAGTACAAGAATTGAAGTTAGAAGTGCCGATCCATCTGCAAATCCATATTTAGCAATGACTGTAATCTTGGCATCTGGACTGGATGGAATTGAAAATAAACTAGTTGCTCCAGGCTCGATAGACCGTAATATTTATGTGATGGACAAAGCAGAACGGTTAGAGAATGGAATTATTGATTTACCATCCAACCTTGGACTTGCACTAGAAAAGCTAAAAGCAGACGATGTTATTATGGATGCTTTAGGTGGACATATTTCAGAACACTTCATTGAGGCAAAAGAAATTGAGTGGGATATGTTCCGCACGACAGTTACTGCCTGGGAACGCGAACACTACATGACACATTATTAAAAATCAGAACCCACCCTCAATACCGTTACTGGTGTTGAGGGTTTTTATGATTCCGAAAAGAAATAAAAAGTGTTTTCAAAGATGCATAGGAACCAATAGCTGCATAGCCATAGAACCACCCCATAAAGATTCCGGCAAACAGATGGTGGCGATGACTTATAAAAATGGAGAAGATTAATCCTACGACAAGTGCAACTGTTGGTACATATTTTTTTGGTACATTGACAAAGGTTTTAATAAGCTGAGTAATGCTCATTACAATCGGTACGGCAATAACAGCATCCCAAAAGTTTGTATGTATCGTTGGGAAATCCATAATAAAAATGCACCTCCTATGAATAGGATTTCATATTATTACAAAAATAAACACCTTAAAAAAATATCTAAGGTGTTAAAAGGCTTTTATTAAATTAATCAATGTTTCGATAAAGTCCAATGACTTTACCAAGTATCGTAACATTACGCACAATAATTGGGTCCATAGATGAATTTTCCGGCTGCAAGCGAATAAAATCTTTTTCCTTGAAGAAACGTTTAACAGTAGCTTCATTTTCTTCCGTCATGGCTACGACGATTTCACCGTTATTAGCAGTATGTTGCTGGCGAACGATGACTAAATCACCGTTAAATATCCCTGCCTCAATCATGCTTTCCCCTTCGATCACAAGAATAAAAAGATTGCCATCATGGGGAACTAATCTTTCAGGTAGAGGGATATAGTCCTCAATGTTCTCTATCGCCGTAATTGGAATACCTGCGGTAACTTTTCCGATAATAGGAATATTTACAATTTCACCTTTAGGATTAATATTTGTGTCTTCATTCATTAGTATTTCAATAGCCCTTGGTTTCGTTGGGTCCCTACGAATATATCCTTTTTTTTCAAGTCTAGCTAAATGGCCGTGAACGGTAGAGCTTGAGGCTAATCCGACTGCTTCACCAATTTCTCTAACCGAAGGTGGATACCCTTTCTCGCTTACCTGCTGTTTTATAAATTCAAGGATATCTTGTTGTCTTTTCGAGATCTTTGTCATAATTTAACACCTCATTCATCCCATATATTAATAGAATTATAACAAACTTGGCAACAAATTACAAACATAAGTTCGAAAGTTTTTCGTTTCAATATGGATTTCTGGACATTATGAAAACATTGTAGTAAAAATAATGAAGAATATTGGAGAAAAAGGAGCAAATTACATTGATTTCTAAGGAGAAACTAAATCGGATCAATCAACTTTCTAAAAAGTCTAAAACAGAGGGCCTTACCAAGGAAGAAACGATCGAACAGCAAAAGCTGAGAGAAGAATATATAAAGAATTTCCGGAAACAGTTTAAGGATACACTTCACAACGTAACCGTTGTTGACGCAAAAGGAAATGATGTAACACCGGAAAAACTACGTGCGAGTAAAAAGCAAAGAAATAATTCAAGACTTCATTAATTTTAGATAAAATATAGCCTATTAACAAAGAATAAAGGTATAATAGTGTTGGAATTTTGTTGAACTATTGGTTTTTGCAGTATATTATGGAAAACGAGTATTAAAACGTGGAAGGATGAAAACTCAATGTCATTATCTATCGAACAATTAGCGATCAGTTCGATTCGTACATTATCAATTGATGCAATCGAGAAAGCAAACTCAGGACACCCTGGTATGCCGATGGGTGCCGCTCCAATGGCCTATAGGCTTTGGACAAAATTTATGAAACATAATCCGGCAAATCCCGAATGGTTTAACCGTGACCGTTTTGTATTATCAGCAGGTCATGGCTCAATGTTGCTTTATAGTTTACTACACCTTTGTGGATATGGTCTATCCATTGATGATTTGAAAAATTTCCGTCAATGGGGATCAAAAACTCCAGGGCATCCTGAGTATGGTCATACAAAAGGTGTTGAAGCAACAACAGGTCCACTTGGACAAGGTGTTGCAACAGCAGTAGGGATGGCAATGGCTGAAAGACATTTAGCTGCAAAATATAATAAAGAGAACTTTGAGATTATCAATCATTTTACATACAGCATCTGTGGTGATGGCGATTTAATGGAAGGTGTTTCTGCTGAATCAGCATCACTAGCAGGACATTTAAAGCTTGGTCGTCTAGTTATTTTATATGATTCAAACGATATCTCTTTAGACGGCGACTTAAACCGTTCTTTCTCTGAAAACGTAATGAAGCGTTATGAAGCCTATGGCTGGCAGGTTTTACGTGTAGAAGACGGAAACAACCTTGATGAAATCGGGAAGGCGCTTGAAGAAGCACGTGCAGATTTAGATCGTCCAACTTTAATTGAAGTAAGAACGACGATCGGCTACGGTTCTCCTAATAAAGCTGGGAAATCAGCTTCACACGGTGCGCCACTAGGTCAAGAGGAAGCAAAATTAACAAAAGAATCCTATCAATGGACATTTGAAGAAGATTTCCATGTACCAGAAGAAGTATATGATCATTTTAATAAAGAAGTAAAAGAAGCCGGCAGCCAGCATGAAGAAGCATGGAACAAACTATTTGCTGATTATACAAAAAAGTATCCTGAGTTAGGTCAACAATTACAATTAGCTATCTCTGGAAAACTTCCTGAAGGATGGGATAAAGAACTACCAACTTATGAAGTAGGAAGTAAATCAGCTAGCCGTGATTCATCCGGCCAAACGATAAATGCGATTGCAAAGGCTGTACCACAATTTTTTGGTGGTTCTGCAGATTTAGCAAGCTCAAACAAGACAGCTATGAAGGAACAAGGTGATTTTTCTTCCTCCGATTATAGTGGACGTAATATCTGGTTTGGGGTTCGTGAATTTGCGATGGGTGCAGCATTAAATGGTATGGCATTGCACGGAGGCGTTAAAGTATTTGGAGGAACATTTTTTGTCTTCTCTGATTATCTGCGTCCAGCCGTTCGTTTAGCAGCGCTTATGGGCTTACCAGTAACCTATGTATTTACACATGACAGTATTGCTGTTGGGGAAGATGGACCTACACATGAACCAATTGAGCATTTGGCAGCTCTTCGTGCGATGCCAAATCTTTCAACAATCCGTCCAGCAGATGGCAATGAGACAGTAGCAGCTTGGAAGGTGGCACTTGAAAGCGAAAATAGACCAACAGCGCTTATTTTATCTCGTCAAGGTCTGCCAACTATTGAAGGTACAGCTGATCATGCCTATGAAGGTGTTAAAAAAGGAGCTTACGTTATAAGCAAGGCTGGAAAAGAAACAGCTGACGCTCTGATTTTAGCTACAGGTTCTGAGGTACAACTAGGCATTGAAGCACAAAAGGTTCTTAAAAATGAGGGTATTGATGTGTCTGTCGTAAGTATGCCGGCATGGGACCGCTTTGAAGAGCAATCTTCTGAATATAAAGAATCAGTTTTACCAAAGAATGTTAAGAAAAGATTGGCAGTTGAAATGGCTTCTTCATTTGGATGGAATCGTTATATTGGTGATGAAGGGGACATTATCGCTATTGATAAGTTCGGGGCCTCTGCACCAGGCGAGAAAATAATGGAAGAATACGGATTCACTGTTGAAAATGTAGTAGCAAAAGTAAAAGCAATGCTTGGAAAATAAAAATAACATGGGAAGGCTGACCCCAATAAAAGAGTCAGCCTTTTCTTGTGACTTATGAGTTTCTCTTCTTTACGACAAAACTAGTGGATTCTTTCAGCAGTAGTTGACAATCATTTCTCTCTACTTCGTCTATACTTTGTAATAGAAATGGTAGAGTAGGGGGAATATTGAATGAGGAACTATTATATCTATCTTCTTAAAGAAGATGTAGCCTACGAATATTTTGGAAAAGAAATCTTAATATTTAATTTATTCCTTGAAAAATTACAAGAGCAGAGTCCAGCGCATTTACAAATACTGTTAAATCAAATTCGCTATATTACTAATCCGATATCGGTTATTGAAATCAACAGATATATTGAAAAAAATTTACCTGTAGAAGCGGTTTATAAACAAAACACAACTGAATTTTTATATCATGCGGCAAATACTAGTAAAAATTATTCTTATGCGAAGCTTGAAATTTTCAATCGTTATTTAAAATTGTCATCTGAGGGCAGTTATGACGCAGAAACACACTTTTTCGAGGTGCTTCGCAAATATAACTCATGCTTTTTAGCAATGGATTTTGAGAACCGCCATTTTGGGTGGTTAAACCCGATTAAGCAAGAACGGTACATTTAATAAAGTAAAATTTTGAAAACTATTGTGTATTCGTGGATGTTCTAGTACACTGTAAAAATAGGACAACTATGAGGAGGAAAGATTTTTTATGTGGTATGCAGTTACAGCTATTCTGGCCTTATTAGCAGGTGTTGCGATCGGCTTTTTTATTGCCAGAAAATACATGGAAAATTATTTGAAAAATAATCCACCAATTAATGAACAAATGCTAAAGGTTATGATGGCGCAGATGGGCCAGAAGCCTTCTCAAAAGAAAATAAATCAGATGATGTCACAAATGAACAAGCTTCAAAAGAAATAATAGTGAACGTCTAAATAGGGGCTATCTCGTAAAGAGATGGCTCCTTTTCGATTTGATAAGGAACTGCTCCAAGTACTATAATGGGGGAGTAGGATTAAATATAAATTAAAGGATGACATTTTATGCAAGTTTCTATACCAACGATTTCTATAATAGATGCATTGAAAGAGGATGCTATCTTTATCGATGTAAGATCTCCTGGTGAATATGAGGAATTTCATATCCCAAATGCGATCAGTGTCCCCTTGTTTTCAAATGAGGAAAGAGCACAGGTCGGGACAACTTATAAACAAATAGGCCAAGGGAAAGCCATTGAATTAGGGGTTCAAATCTTTTCAAAAAAGCTGCCTGAATATTATCAAACATTTAAGAATATAGCGAACAATAATAAACATAAAAATATTATTGTCTATTGTTGGCGTGGTGGGATGAGAAGCGGAACTGTTGTTTCTTTTCTTGGGACGTTAAAGCTCCCATTAATTCAACTCGTAGGTGGTATCCGCGAGTTTAGGAAGTTAGTTCAAGCTGAGCTTGAATACTTTTCAACTATCGAAAAACAATATATCGTTCTCGAAGGGAATACGGGTACACACAAAACAGATATATTAGAAGCTCTCCAGAAAGAAAACTATCCGGTATTAGATTTAGAAGGTCTTGCTGGCCATCGTGGGTCGACTTTTGGAGGAATTGGCTTACAACCGAAATCACAAAAAGAATTTGAACGTGATTTAGTTTTTCGATTAAGGGAATTACAGGATTCACCATATTGTATTATTGAGGCTGAAAGCAAACGGGTCGGCAGAATTATCCTTCCTGATTTTATTTTAAAAGGAAAAGATGCGGGAGTAAGAATTCATATTCATTCACCAATTGAAAGCCGGATCAAAGCTATTTGTGACACATATCAATTTGAAAATTATCACGACGAATTTATTCATGCCATCGAAATTCTAAAAAAACGAATGAAACCTAATTTGTATAATCAAATTACGGAAAGTTTTAATAATCGCCAATATGAGTTGTTTGTAAAGCTTATATTAGAAGAATATTATGATCCAAAATATACTTTTGCTGCAGATCAATATGAGACACCTGTTCGTTTTGTACAAATCCAGGGTCTAGAAGACGGCATAGAAATTGTTAAAACTGAATTAAATTCAATCGTGAAAGGAATGGGGCTGTTAACAACATAATGTTGGCAGCCTCTTGACACAAAACTTTTAGATTAAAATGTTATGAATTTCACTGTAGATTTGGTAGACTAGTATAGACGTAATTTGTAAACTTTATTCAGTAGAAGTCAACCTCTTCCAAAAGTGAGAAGGATGAATTAAATCCAGTATTAAATGCAGTGTGGGTTTAAACCCTTACTGAATAAAGTTGAGCCTCCGGCGGATGCCTCAGATTTTCAGAGGTAGTTTTTCGAGCTTGCTCGAAAAACTCTGGGCACAAATACGCCAAGGCGCATTTGAACTACTTTTTAGGAGTTGTTTAATGAATGGCTGACGTAAACGTTTTTCTAGCGTTTGGAGCAGGATTTTTATCTTTTATTTCACCTTGTTGTTTACCTTTATATCCTGCATTTTTATCTTACATAACAGGTGTTTCAGTAACTGAATTAAAAGAAGAAAATGCGATGATGCAAAGACGGACGATGCTCCATACCATATTCTTCTTAATCGGTTTCTCAAGCATATTTATTATGTTAGGGATGTCAACTTCCTTTATCGGAAAGTTTTTTATGCAATACAATGATTTAATTAGACAAATCGGTGCAATTTTAATTGTCTTTTTCGGCTTTGTCATTGTTGGTGTGCTGAAACCCGATTTTTTAATGAAGGATCGTAAAATAGCCTTTAAAAATCGGCCTACAGGCTTTATTGGATCGATCTTAATCGGAATGGGCTTTGCAGCAGGCTGGACGCCTTGTACAGGACCTATTTTAGCAGCTGTTATCGCTTTAAGTGTTTCCAATCCTGGATCAGGTATGTTGTATATGATCGCCTACACACTTGGATTTGCAATTCCATTTTTCATTCTGTCATTTTTTATCGGAAGAATGCAGTGGATTAAGAGAAACAGCGTTAAAATTATACAAATTGGCGGTTATGTCATGATTGTGATGGGGATTTTCCTATTCTTTGACTGGATGACAAAAATTACGACATATTTAATAGGGATTTTTGGTGGGTTTACTGGATTTTAATTGTGGTAAATAATGAATGAGTATAATATAATGTACTAGTCTTATTTTTTATAAAGATATTATGTTGCAAAAGTTTTGTAGGGAGATGAAAAAATGGCTAGAATATTAATTGTAGATGATGCGAAATTTATGAGAATGACTCTTACAAATATTTTGCAAAAAGGGAATCACCAAGTTGTCGGTGAAGCTGACAATGGTCGCATTGGAATTGAGTTATATAAAGAACTTAAGCCAGACATCGTAACGATGGATATTACTATGCCAGAAATGAATGGTTTAGAAGCTGTTAAACATATTAAATCATTGGATCCAAATTCAATCATCATTATGTGTTCTGCGTTGGGTCAACAAAAACTTGTTGTAGAAGCGATTGAATCTGGTGCCAAAGATTTTATTGTCAAACCGTTCGATGAAAGCCGAGTTCTTGAGGCAGTATCTAGAGTATTGGAAAAATAAAAATAGTTCATATAACCACTTTTAGATCCAGTCTTCGGTCAATAAGTGGTTTTTCTATCCTATGGTGATGAAATGAGTGATAATAGCATGTTAATGGCGGTATCTACAGTTGGCGCTTTAATGATGGCTGTATTTGCATTGTTTGTACGAATGAAGGCTGCCAAAAAGCCAACTAATGTAAAAAAAATAATCTTGCCACCCGTTTTTATGAGTACAGGATTCCTAATGTTTACTGTCCCTATGTTTCGGGTGACACCAGCCGAAATCCTTGAGGCCTTTTCAGTTGGTATGCTTTTTTCCTTATTTTTGATTAAAACCTCAAAATTTGAGGTGCGTGATAATCAAATTTATTTGCAAAGATCAAAAGCGTTTATTTTTATTTTAGTTGGGTTATTGTTGTTGAGGATTATTTTGAAATCCATTCTTGGGCACTATATTTCACTAGGGCAGACAAGCGGAATGTTTTTTATTCTCGCATTTGGCATGATCCTGCCATGGAGAGTAGCTATGTTATATTCGTATAAAAAACTTGAAAAAACATTACCAGAAAATAAAAGGTTATAGAAAAAAGAGGTTTACCGCTCGGTTAACCTCTTTTTTGATGAAATGTTAAAATAAACTTTCGTATGGCGTAATATCGATTTGTTTTTTTTCTAAAGTTTTTCGTAAAAATTTATGGTCACGCTTTGGTGTTGCTTGAATATAACCTTTTACGATTAAGCTTTCTGTAATCGCATCGGCTTTTTCCTCTAAAGCGAGTTCTCCTATTTTAGCTGCAATCTTCTGTCTTGCGACATCCCGGAAAAGTTCAGGAACCGGTTTAACAAGCTCCTCTAGTAATTCTTTCTCTTTATCCGGCCATAGATGCTTTGTTTCTTTAATATAATGTTCTTCCCAATCTATAATCGATTTTCCGTCTTCTTTCGGCAGACGTTTTAAGAATTTCCGAAACATAAAAAAGCCGCCAATAAAAAGCATAACGACTAAAAAGACAGTCCAAAAAAGAATGAGCCACTGTGTCCAATTTGCAAACATATTTTCACCTCTAATTTATCCGAACTATTGCAATCCTTATTTTATCAGGATTTTGGGAATAAAACCAATACTATCTATGATTATGTAAGTGATGAATAAATATTGGCAGAAACAGGGACTCTATAATTGTGAAGGGAGTGATTACCATGACGAATAAAAAACGACGTAATAACCCACAAGGTGGGAGCCAAAAAGGAAAACCATACAGTGAGGCAGTGAGTGCAGGTGATAACGTAATGGCTGCTGAAGAAATGGAGAAAGCTATTAATCCAACAAGAACTAAAATGAGCGATGGTTAAATAAAAGAGTGGTATAAAACGTCGTTATTTGAGCGACGTTTTTTTAGTTATTTTAAGATAATATAGATGCTATTTCATTGCTTAAATCTATCAAAACTAGTATAATACAAAATGTAATATAATTCGATGGGGTCGGATGGGGTACTGGTGTCCTCCGCGGTCTTCAAAACCGTACGTGACCGCCGTGCGCGGTCAGGTGAGTTCGATTCTCACACGGTCCCGCCAAACCAAGTCTTTTAATGTTTTCATTAATTACATAGTGTAAATAAACATACACGGATTCTTTGTTTAAAAATACGTTAGACCGTGTAAGTCCGCAAGTAGTAATCCGTACAGGTTACTAAGGACATGTTTATTAAAATCATCCTCTACAAAATAACTTTGTGGAGGTTTTTTTATGCAAAGAATTGGACGTACAACTAACCGCAAATATTCAAGAAATTCCACAGGAAAATCAATTCGAGTTGATCTTAATTTAACTCTTGAGGAAATGTTTGAACGTTTTATTTCATTCAAGCAGACCGAAGGACTCCAAGAACGAACTCTCAATGATTATTACATGCACTTTACATTCTTAATGGATTTCATAGGCAAAGACATCACAAGAGATGAGATCACAGAAGACCTGTTTTTGGATTATTCGTCTTATATGATTCATGAAAGAGGTTTGGCTCCCCATACAGTAAATCTGAGAATCCGAACAATGAGAGCCTTTATCCGATACTGCTTTAAAGAAGGGTGGATTGATTATCCAATTCATGAAAAATTCAAGCCAATTAAAGTTGAAGAAGATACTTTGGAGTCATTAACACCTGCTGAATTAAAGGTATTGTTTTCAGTGGTAGATACTTCTACTTATGCAGGGTTTAGGGATTTAGTAATGTTACATGTTTTATTGGATACAATGGTCAGAATTTCTGAACTATTAGCAATGAAAAGAGAGAATGTTGATTTGAAAGCAGGGTTAATCAAACTTGAAGCATCTGGAACAAAGAAAAAGAAATATAGGTATGTTCCATTAGCATCTAAATCAATTAAATTACTTCAAGAATACATTGCTGAATCTGCTGATTTTAATGAAGAAATCTTATTTCTAACTTACGATGGTAGACCAATGAATGACCATACATTTAGGTCAAAAATGAAGGAATATGGTGAATTAGCAGGGATTAAAAACAAACGTGTTTCGCCACATACCCTACGTCATTCTGGGGCGCTTCTATACATCTTAAATGGAGGAGACCCCTTTAGTCTTCAAAAAATCCTGTCCCATAGCGATATGAGTATGGTTAGAAAATATATCCAAATGACAGATACAGACGTGAAAAGGCAACACAACCAATTTAGTCCTTTAAGAAGTGTATTCAAATAAGGGAGGAGTCACAATGTCCACAAATAAAAAGTTTCCAGTTGCAAAGCATTTAAGCGATGGAGAATACCAGTTACTACTTACTGTCTATGCGAATCATAATCGTTCAATGGGTTTAGAGAAAAGAAAGGATTATACACTTTCCGATATTGTCAAAGTAAAGAGAAATCCTAAGGAAAAATGTCTTGAAGTTTATTACGGTAACGGTGACTGGTGGCATTACTCAGCAGTAGATGGGAGTTGGTATTGATGAAACGTTTAACAATTGATATTAATGAATCTGAATACGAGCGATTAAAGGAAATTGCAAATGATAACAAATCAACAGTTTCCAAATTATTAGGGGCATTTGTGCAGGATTTAACCGATTCAGACCGTAGAGGCGGCAGTGATGAGCATTACAAAGCCTATGACTGGCTAAATAGAGCAATGTTGAAATACAGATGAAAATTCAATTGAGACACGATGTCACGATTAAGCAAATAGAAAAAGGAGATAGGCGGCAACCTATCTCCATGTGTACTACAAAAGCACAAATTTGTTTTCGGTGAGAGTGATAACGATAAAGGGGGACGAAATTTCATCCTCCAACTGAGTGACATTATGTAGGGCTGTTAACAAAGATACAATCTGCAACTGCGTGAGATAATCTCACGGTTTAAAAGGGACTTATTAACCCGATTAAATTAAAAAAGAAGATGACACTATTCATCATCTTCAACGCTATACTCTTCACGGAGCCTTTTTATTTCATTATTTAAATTCTCAACTATAAGCTTTTTTAATTCTTTATTATTCATCATAAATTCTGCAATCGTATTTACTATTATTGGACTTTCAAATGCAAAAGTACGTTTTATTTTCTTAAACTCATCTTCAGAAGATTCTTCTATCAAATCTTCTCTAATATTTGTTTCAATGGTGAACTGTAATTCCGTAACTTTCCCTAATTTTGTTCTAAATGATTTTCCAGCTAATATTCCAGTATTCCTTTTATTATCATTTTTATCATTATTAGCATTATTATCTTTTTCATCCTGCTCACTAATACTTATATATTTGCTAGTTTCATCATCTGGAATACCCAATACTTGGATTATTCTTTCCATTACATTCATGCTGGGATATCTTTTACCATTTTCAATATGAGAAATTTGACTTTGGCTTACTCCAACTTTTTCAGCAAGATCAATTGCGGTTATATCTGCCTTTTTTCTGTATTCCTTTATTAATTCACCTAAACTCATAATCAAACAACACCTTTTATTCGTAATATTATTAACTATATTATAACAAAACTATAAATAAAACTCAAATGTAAAAATATTTTTAAATATTACTTGTAATATTATTTGTAATAATGTAATATAAGAATATACCACTTGAAAGGACATGATATAGAAAAAAGAAGCACGAATTAGTTGATCTGTCGGTTTAGTCACTGTAAAACTAAAAATCTATTAAAGTGGAGGAAATTAAAATGAGAGCAGAAGTAGATGTTATTAGAATGGGAAACTATAAGTTTGTAATGGAATTAGATACTGGTGGAGATCCAGATATTCCATACACATTATGGATTTATCATAATAGAAAGCCGTTGTATTATGCAAACGAATACGGTAGACAAGTACATAAAGAATTTCAAAAGAATTACAGTAAGGCTCATTTAAAAAACTTTTGTAATAAATTTGTAAATGATGCCGAATACAGGATATCTATTGTTGGTAAAGAAAAAATCAATGC
Source organism: Schinkia azotoformans LMG 9581 (assembly GCF_000307855.1). GTDB lineage: Bacteria > Bacillota > Bacilli > Bacillales > Bacillaceae_J > Schinkia > Schinkia azotoformans. The sequence goes on from NZ_AJLR01000042.1 coordinate 42,362, forward strand.
ATCATTAGCATACAAAATAGCTGAAAACTTCATCTTTTCTGATAGCGAATTGGCTGAAAGTTATATTAAGTTCCTTAAAGGTTTAAAACATGCACCAGACGGGGATGAACATGCTAAAGAAATCGACATTATTCTTGCCGAATATGGAGAAGATGATCTATCTTACGACTTACGTGAAAAGGAAAATAAAGCACAGGGAATTTGGTAATTAAAATAAATTAACTAATGGAAATTACAGGAGGAAAAATAAAATGAATAATAACTTTATTGGAGTAAAGCAATTTGACGAATTAGTAAGTGTAATTAATGACAAGTCACTTAAATTATGTGGAATTAATACGGAATTAGCAAAGGAAATCGAATCTCAAACATCATACTCACCAGAATCATATAAAGTAGCATTTGAAACATTAGCAAAACATGTACGAGGATGGGCAGAAGCACATAATGATGGAAGCCTTTTGTTTTCTTTAGTTATGGAATCGAATGAAGATTTAGAGAACGATGAAGATGCTTTTGCTTTAATACAGCATGGATTAAGTAAACAAGAAATGGAGGTCAATTAATATGCAAAAATACACTATGCAAATTTTTAACAAGATTATGAATCATGAAGATTGGAAGGAAATTGGACAGGCTTTAAAACAGGAACGTGAAGAATGGGGAATTGGTATTACAAAGTTAGCTGAAATGCACGGTACTTCTGCATCAAGAATTAGAAATTTTGAAAATGGTTTGCCAGTGCAAATGTCCAAACATCTTGAGCAATGTTACAAGTTGGGACTTGAAAACTATAAAAATAGTATTTCTAAACAAGTTCAACAAGATAGAAAAATATTACAAATTTACGAGGGTGATTTTGATCAATTTAAAGAGAAATTTTATGAATTCCGTTATGAAGCTGAAAAATGGGAACATATATTACATGGTTTTATAGGTGGAAATAAGTTAGAAAATGCTTTCTATGATTGGATAGATAAGCAACAACAATATGTGGATTCTGGGCAAGATGATGAATTTGGAATTACAAATGAACTTTATGGAGATTTAGACGAATTAAGGGAACATTTTAGTTATTTGCTTGAAGAACCAACTTTAATATCTAAAACAATGTTTGAAGCAAAAAGCAAGAAAAATGCTGATTTACTTAATCAACTACTTGAACAATTCAGATTATACATGATTGCAAAGTCAGATGAACAACGACAACAAGCTGAAGATATTTTTCGTGGAAACTTCACAGAACTGTATCAAAGATTTAATAAACAAAAAATAAGTCAGTGAGAGTTTGCCGACAACCACTGACCATTAAAAATTAATTAACTACTGAAATTATATCAAAATTAAGGGAGAAATGAAATTATGAATAGCCAAATTAAAGCAAAAGTAAAAAAGGCAATTGGAAATCAAGTTATTGAAAAGGATTATAAGTGTCCAAATTGTAATTCTGATGTAAAGGTGAAGATTATTTTTAAAGAAGACAAAATAATTTGTACAAAATGTAGGTCGGATTTTCCTATTGATGATGGGACTTATAAAATTATCGAACAACAATTTAAAAAGATGGGGATTTTTTAATAAATACATACACAATCTTGGGGGGATTCGTCCCCCATCCAATATAAAGGAGAAAGACTAATGACTAATTTAAAAGTTAAAGAACGATTTTATTTTTCATATTCAAAGAAGGAATCTGACTTCCTTAAAGAAAAGGGACTATTTTACATAACAAAAGCAATTCATCCCCAATCCAATGTGTGCTTTACGATGTGGGATAGAAATGAAGATTTATTAACAATATTAAAGGAATTTAACCAATTACATAAAAACGTAAATTAATGAAAAGGTGGAAAATTAATGGAAAACACGCAAACTGAATTTCAATACAAATATGATTACGATTGGGATGTTTTGTTAAAATCGAAAGATGGTCATAAGTGGTTTTATTATTTTAATAAAAAAGATGAAAAACCAATTTATAGTGACTATGAAAAACAAATCTTAGAGGAAGAACGTGAATTATATAAGGAAGCACAAGAAGCATGGATTCAATTGGAGATAGAAAAGCAAGAAGATCCGTTGTATTGGGAAAATTATTTCCATCAATATGAGGACTTTATGACAGATGAGGAACTTAAAATTGTTTCTGATTTGGCTAGACCTACATCATCAAAGTTAGAACGGGAATCTGATATAAATTACATAAACGATGATAATCAAGTTGAAAACATAAAATTTCCTATTGAAGTTCTTCCTAATGTAGTGAAGAAATACATAGTTGCGTCTGCTGAGATTACACAACAGGACGTAGAAATATTTGCACTTCCTTCATTAATTGGTTTAGCAACTGCAATAGGTACATCAAGAAAAGTTGCAACTAATAAAGACTATAAAACTTTACCCATTCTATATGGGGTATTAATAGCAAATCCTGGGGCAGGGAAATCACCAGCAATAAGTAAAGCATTAGAGCCATTAGAGGAATTACAAAAAGAAGCATTTGAGCAATATTATAAAGATAAAAAACAATATGAAATTGATTTAGAAAATTATCAAAAGGGAAGAAAAAAAGCAAAAGATGAAGATTTTAATGAAGAAGCACCAGTTCCACCAAAATTAAAAGAATACTTAGCAAATGATGCAACAATTGAAGCAATCACAAAATTAATGGAAAACAACCAAAAGGGTATTGTTAGTATTCAAGATGAATTTGAAGGATTCTATAACAGTTTGAATGGTTATAGAGCAGGAATTGGTGCAGATTTACAAAAATGGTTAACTATCTGGAATGGTGGAATGTTAAAAGTTGATCGGCAGCAGCAAGAGCCTAAATTTATCAAGGAGACATTTTGTTGTTTGATTGGAGCCATGACTCCAAGTGGAATAGCAAGAATTGCAGCTAATGGTAACACAGATAATGGGTTCCTTGATCGAATACTGTTCTGCTGGATAGATTCTAATAGATCATTTAAAATCACAAAAGAGTCAATGCCTGAACAAATCAAAAATAATTATTTTCAGTTATTCAAAGAATTGACGGAATTGAAATTCAAAAAGGATAGAGATATTCCATTAAATGATGGTGCTTTTGAAAAGTATGATTCCTATAATGATAGATTAGCAGAAATTGCAGGAGAAGATGAGAAATTACAATCAATTCATTCTAAGATAATGATGTATCTTGTCCGTTTTGCACTTATCATACATCTTTGTGAGCAACAAAAAGAATTTGTAAAGCATGAAGAAATTCAGGCTGAATCAATGGATAAAGCAATTCAACTATGTGAATATTTTCGAGGACAACAGTACAAAATCTATGACAAGTTAACAACAAGTGAAAGTGAAATCCTATTTGATAAAGCACTGAAGGCAATTAAAAAGAAGTCATACAAGGAAGGTAAAGATTTTCTTGTTAAAAGAAGAGATATCTATAAAAATATGAAAATAAAAGTTGAAAAATTTAATGAAATCGAACCTATTCTAATTGAACATGAAATTTTGAGTGTAAAGGATAAAAATTCAAGAGGTACATTGGTATATTTTGTGAATCAAGATAAATTAAAATAAATGATTGTCCCTCAACTGTCCCATCGCATAAGAGACAGTCAAAAGCCTATTGTTTCAAGGGTTTAGAGGGGATTGTCCCACTGTCCCTATTGTCCCTATACAAAGATACATATGTACACTGTCACAAAAGTACTTATAGGCATTTTTGAATATATATATATATATATTTACATATATAGACACTATTTTTTAATTTTCATAAGGGGACAATAGGGACAAATTCATTTTACATACTTCAATCCCTTGTGGCTCTATGGGTTTAGTTGTCCCTGTCCTTTTGAGACATAAGGGGACAATAGGGACAATCTATAAAATTACCGAACTATATAACTTGTCTGTAATTATAACATTTATTGAATCTAATTGGAATAGATAGTTATAAAAATAAATGAAAGATAGTTAAGAGAAGGGCGGTCACATTCGAGAAAGGCACTCGAATATTCCCTTGCATGTTCAAATGCTTACGCATTTTCACATGGATTGGATTTTTAAGCAATGGTTCAACTTCAGTTTGAATCAGAACAACAAAATTGTGGTAAGTATACAACCAACAATACAAGGGTGACAAGTACCCATAAAGGAATGATTTGTAATGAATAGAATGAGCGAAAAATTAATGAAAATTTGGAGGAATTATTCTTATGACATTTTTAAAAGAGAAAGATATTATCAAATTCAATGAGGAACAAAAGGAATTAAGAGAAAATTTACCTAACCTTTATCAAGCCATGCTTCAGGCGGTTAATGGTGACGATTATTATTTACAACTCCATATTGTGCCAAAGAAACATTTTTATACTGTCAAAGGTAAACGAAAAGCCAATGACTATATGACGTTTCATGAGCCAAAATTGAAAGCATTAATACATAAATTACATGCTAAATACTGTGACAATAAAGCAAGTGTAATATCTGGGCGGTACGGATCAACTAAACTTGGTGTAATTACATCTCAACAAGTATTTGAAAAAGAGGAAGTTACCATGATGCTTATTAATTATCTGACATGGTTTCCATCACAGATCATTGAAATTTATGAAGATGAATTTATCAAGGTTCCATCTGTTGAGGATTTCAAAGGGGAAAATGATGAGCATTCCAATAACAAACTATTAAACTACATAACTAATTTTTTTGAAATGCAGGTTGTAGTACCAACTTTGAATAAAAATAAAAATGTTAAACGTAGAATGATTAATGGGCAGACATATTACGTAAAGGAAAATGATTTAGAAATCACATCATTTGAGGACTTAAAGACTCCATTTAAAAATAATAATACGAATGATGATGAGCCGCAGGATATTACGGAAATTTTAGATGCTAGAGATCGGGTACATACATATTACAAAACAGAATCACAGGAGTTTATTGTTAATAATTACAGGGATGTATTGACTAAGAATCAAAATGAAAAGTTAGATTTATTGATTCATGCGGTTAAGTCTAGAATGGTGCATATTGATGATTTGTTCAAGGATGCTCTTGTATTAAATAAAGAAGCAGTCGGTCGAATTTTATTTGTTGATAAAGAAAATAATTATCGGCAGCCAGCAGTGACAAATATGCTTAACTCCATGAGAAAAAGAATGAATAAGGCAAAAGTGAAAAAAGGAATTAAGTATAACTTGATTAGAAGTGATTATGCTAAGTTTCCATTATTTCCAGCTAAAGACAATAAGAAGTACAAAGAGAATCAGATTGAATCCAAATACATAATTAAAGAATATCAAATTAATGACTTGTATGAAGATGTCCGATTTTATAAGGATGAGCAAGTTATTCCTGCATTTGAGATTGAACGGTTAAGAAATAATGAAATTACTGTGGATGAACTATTTGAAAAGTACATGATTGATCTGGATGTAGCCAAACAAAAAGATGGGGCAGTAAGTGCATATAAGCCAGTTGACAGAGATTTACATTCAAATGATGAGTTGTACATATTAACTGAGGATGAAATTAATAAATTATTTCATTCGCATTGCAAAATGATATTAGATGGAATAAGAAGCGGTTCAATTAAATTTGTAGATGATAATGGAATGAAGAGAGCCACAACCGATAAATTGAATCCGATAACAATTGAAGAATTTAATATATTAGTAAATAGACCATTGGTGTTAATGGATAGTAAAAACAAAGAAATTGAAATAATATCCAATAATTTAAATATGAGTTATTTTAATGTTAATACCTATTATATTAAGGAATCTAAGTGTTTTGTGATTGATAAAAAGAGTAAGTACAAATATATAGATGCCAGTGTATTTTCCAAATTAAAACAAAGTTGTTAAATTTTATTATTATTTTGTCATAATATATTATGAAGGATTATAATAACCTTCGTTTTTCCCTTATTTATTCATTTTTTAGGCACTGACTCAATTGGGTTGGTGTCTCTTTTTTGTTCTTTTACAACTGAATATTTATTCTGCAAATGCAGACTCAGGGAAAGAGTTATCATCCTCCTAATTTAAATATTGTTGGACAAATGTCCAACGGATGCTGAAGGAGAGTTCTATTTTGGGACTCTTTTTTTTATGCGGAAAAACAATCTTATAGGAGGAGTATTAAAATGGAAACAAATGAAGTTAGAAAAGTTGGAAATGTATACATGGATGGTGACGTTATATTAGTATCGATTCCAGAATTAGATTTTTGTAAAAAGTATCGGGCGAATACCAAAAAAGGATTAATTTACAATACTGAAAAAGGCAAGTATTTGAAGATTAATCAAAATAAACGCTTTAAATATCGTTATTCAACTTTTACATATTATGTTGGGGAGAAGAAATACAAAAAAAGACGTTCTGTTCATGCTTTGATTTATTCAGCAGCAAATGGTACGAAATGCGAATGGTGGCTTTCTCTAGGATTGGAAGTTAATCATGGAAAAATGGGTAAAGGATTTGATGGAATAAAGAATTTATCCCTTTGTTCGAGAAAACAACAGTATCAAGAAGAGTTTGATCCTGATATTAAAATAAAAATGAGAAACAAACGCAGATTGACCAAAGATGAAGTAATTACTATTAAAACAGATTGGTTAACTACTGATAAAGATGAACATAAAGCAAAGCCTAACTTTTGTAATAAATGGTCAGAGGAATTAGGATGCAGTTATAGTTGTATTGAAGATATATTGAATGGTAAGACCTGGGCAAAAATTAAAGTTGCTTAATACATACGTAATAACCTTAAACTGTTACGAATAGGCTAATACAAACAGTTTAAGGAAGTGATATATATATGAGTATAGGTTGGTGGACAGCCGCTTTAATTGGTATTGGATTAACTTTACTTGCAATAGCATCAATACCTTTGTAAAAGGCATCTCTTTGTGAGGTGTCTTTTGTTTATTACATAATATTACAAGTTATAAAGGATTTTCCTCTAATCTTGTCGAATAATTGATATGATTGGAGGTGAAAAAGATAATGGATTGTCTAGAATTTTTAGGTTTGCCTACGGTTTTACACAAAGAAAAGAAATTGAAAGAAATGGATAGTAATGAAAAGTCTAAATTGCTTCAGCAACAAGAAAATTCTATTATATTGAATTGGGATTCGTGTGACATTGAAACACAAAATCGCTTGAAACAACAATTAGGAAGTATTGATAAACAAATACTTCATTATGATCAATTACTTTCATTTTCAAATTGGACATTTTCAAAATATACTTATGAAGAAAGAAAACAAAAACAGATGTATCAATGGGATATTTTTTATTGTGAATTAGGTCATAATATTGGAACGGAGAAGAATAAAACAAGACCTGTATTAATTATTCAAAAGACAAAAGGATATTTGAATGCAAAGACCATAATGATTGCTCCTATAACTATTGGTGAAAATTTTACGAATCTTTATAAACATGAAATTCTTATTGACCACACTGAAAGAGGAAAGATTCGTGGGAAAATAGATTTGTCCCATATAAGGTCAATTGACCGATCACGTTTAGATGAGAAGTATTCAGATAGACTATTAAAAGAAAATGAATACATTTCTAGATTTGGTAAAGGTAATTATGAGACAACGCAATCAAAGGTAAATAAAGCATTAAAAAGATTATTTTCTATTGACGAATAAGATAAATATTGGTATTCTAATTATAGAATATTTGCCATAGGGCAGTGGATAAGTGTTTTGGTGCGAAAGCACTGTGGAGATTAAGACATCACATTAATTTGTGGTGTCTTTTTCGTTGTACAACCAAATAAAGCAATATACAAAGATAATCTGGACTGGATTGTCTTTGTATTTTTGTAAAAGGAAAGGGAGAAAAGGCTCCCAATCCGTTATTTTTTGTTTCTTTTCTTTTTGTTTCGATGCTTCTTTGACGATGTTATTATCTTACATATAGTCAGTAAAGCAATGATAATTTCCAAAAATTGCTTTACTAATTCCAAAAAGTTCATTATATCTACTCCTTTAATCTAACCAATAAAATAAAAAAGAAAAATAGGGGAAAGGGTGAAATCTAAAAAAAAACGAACAAATCACAAATAAATGTGGAAATTGTTCGTTTTGATTACTCTCTTATTGATTTTTTGGACACAGTTGTACAAATTTTTGTACTACTATTCTTAAAAACACCCATTCTTCCTTAAAAAAGGATTCGACTTTTTGGATAAATAACCCATTCAGGATGTTAGTATTTCACTAACATCAATTTTGATTAATAAGTCAATCAACATCACTTTAAGCTGCATAGCAAGTGATTAATTTAGATAAAACCTTTTAAAATTTTTAGATTTCGCCCTTAAATCAAGTTTAATTTAATAATCGACATTTTACAACTGTTTTTATGAAATATTTTCATTGAATTACAGGATTCTCCAAATGTTTGTAGAATATTGAAAGTGTAAGTATTTTACAATATGAGGAGATGGGATTAATGGATAACGAAAAAGATGATGAGTTAATGAAACTTCTTAAAGAACAAAAGGATCGAGAAAAAGAACGTGATGTATCTGCGGATGAAGCTACTGATAAATATATTAGGTCTACTAAAAAACTAATTGAAAATATCAAAGAATATTTAACTCCATATATTGATGAGGGAATGTACACGGTAAATGAAAGTAAATTTGGTAACAAATTAACAGAATTAAACATAGAAGATTCGATTGGTAACAATGTGGTATTTAGACCAAGATATAGTTACTTACCTTCAGCAAATAATATAGGTATGGTTGATGTTACCAGCTTCAAAAATGGAAATAATCAAGGAACTATAGAATTTCATTTATATCCTAATGAAGATTTTTATCGTATAAATAGTGATAAACCATTGGATAAAGGTGTAAAAATAGATAAAGAATCCTTCCTTACCTTTTTAACAGACTTATTTAAAAAGTTATATCTGTAATTATTGTGGTCACTCTCTGTGGCTGAGTTTTTAATTTTATTTGCCCATTAAAAGGTAAATTAAACCTTCCTGTCAAATATTAAAGGCAGGAGGGATTATTATGGTTTATAATTATTATTTCTTAATCACATACGGAAAAGATAAAATCTTAGTATTGGCTGAAGATGGATATCAAGCTGTAGAAATTTGGGTTAAGTCAAAAAGGAAAAAATTAGAAGATGAAGGAAGGGCATTAATATTTAGTCCCGATAATTATATTGTTGAAAAATTAAATAGAGAAGATTTTGTATTAAAGGCATCCAATTAAATACATGGTTCATTTTACAATAGGAATCGAACAGTTTAAATTATTTTGCCCGAAGAGGCGTGAATTGTCGCATGAGTATCATTATTTGTGCGACTTTTATACTTATCACTTAATTTAAGGTGTGATATCTAATGTCAGTACAAAAGCGAAAAATCCCAGTTTTAAAAGGCGAAGATGCGAAAAGATTTTTGGAACGCAAAGCTAAAGTAGATGAAAAAATAAAAAATACATCGGAAACTTTTAAGAAATTGTCTCTTAAAGATGTATTTAAGGACAATCGGGATAAAATTATTGAATTAGCTGAAAGTAATACGGTTAGGAATGAAGACGGGTTAACCGTGTTGACAGATGAAGAAAGAAAACAATCTATGGATTATAGAAAACGTAGTTGGGAACGAGATTAAATATATCTGTCCTCCGAGAATGACGGGGACATTAATATGTAGAATATCATTCATGAGTAAGGCAAATTTAATAATTTATGATTATTGGACTCCATTTTTTACAGTGGTGTCTTTTTTTATTTAAAAACTTTCAGTGGGCAAATTTTATTCAAAGGGAGAATGTAAGATGATTAAACACATAGATAGTGAATTACAACAAGTATTAGCTGACATGTATATCAATGTAAAAGATAAAAGTAAAACAGATAATGTGCTTGAAGAAGCCCAAGAACTCATTGAAGAGTTTGGAGATAGTGCTTTATACGATGTGTACAAATTGGTTAAGAGTGCAAAGCTACCTGACGGTGAATCGGAATATATTTACGGTTGCCTGTGCGGAGGGTACGGTTTTAATATGGCTGATTTTTTACAGGCAGTTGAAGATGGCATTAGAAATGAGATGAGCAAACAATGATCGAGGTATTGGAAGAGAAATAGTAATGCTTAAGTCATGTCAATATTGTCATAGCATACATGACACCAAATATGATTGTCCAAAGAAACCTAAGAAAAGTCGTAGTGAGGATAAGACAACTGATGCGGATAGATTTAGATGGAGCAGTGTGTGGCAAAAGAAAAGGAAGCAGATTAGGGAATCAAGGGATATGCATATGTGTCAAGTGTGTATACGTGAATTATATAATACTTCAATCAAGTATAACTATACTGATATACAAGTACATCATGTCATTGGATTGCAGGAAGGTGAAGAGGGTTGGGATAGAAGATTAGACAATTCAAATTTGATTTCTCTTTGTCCATATCATCATGGTATGGCAGAACATGGAGAAATAAGTAAGCAGGAATTGTTTGAAATAATAAATGAGCAGGAAAACAAATGGTAAATACCCCCCATATTCTGATAAATTATTTTATAAAAGTTTTCTACAACGACGATGCCCTCACGGTCACTAAAAATTCCGAAATGGGTAGTATTGGAAAATAAAAGAAAGGTAGGTGATAACGTGGCAAGAGCATCTAAGCCAGTTGATTTACAAACTGCACACTTAACAAAGCAAGAATACACCGAAAGAAAACAAGCAGAGGAACAATTGAAAGGTAATGATGACTTAGTTTATAAGCCACCAAGCCACCTTTCAAAAGAAGAAAAGAAGGTTTATAGGTTTATTGTCAAGGAATTACAGTCAAGTGGAATATTAAATAATTTGGACATTACAATACTTGAAACTACAGTTGATGCCATTGTTAGAATGCAAGAATGTAAGAAAATAATAGATGAGCATGGGCTTGTAACTGTCAAAGACGAGGGTGTTATTATTAGAAATCCTGCAAGTATAATCTATAAGGATTATAATGCAATATTCAATAAATGTTGTATGGAATTAGGATTAAGTCCTTCTGCCAGGTCTAAATTAGCAGTATTAAATGTTAAAAATGACCAAGATAAAAAAGATCCATTGCTGATGGTAATAAATGGTAGTGGTGCCGATGGGTAATATTAAAGATAGTAAAGCCTATCAGTATTGTCTATGGTGCTTAGAGGATGATAATCAATTAGTTGGTAAATATGTGAAAAAACAAGCTAAAGCATGGATTGATATTGTGAATGGTCATAATGAAGAGGCTAGTATTGATGAGAAAATGTTCAATAAGGTTTGTGGGATATTAAAATTAATGGTGCATCCAGACTTAGGTGTTAGTATTTATGAGGGCATGGAAAATTATCAATGGTTTTTTGTTGTAGCTACACTTTGTACTATCAATAAAGAAGATAATGCTAGATATTATGAAACAAGTTTACTTGAAATCAGTAGAAAGAATTATAAGACATTCGGTAGTGCAATTGTATTTATTATTGGCATGTTGCTTGAGCCAAAGTTTTCTCGGTTATTTAGTGTAGCACCTGATTATAAATTATCGTCTGAATTGAAGTTAGCCGTTAGAAAAATCATTAAATCAAGTCCATCATTAGAGGATAGATTTAAAATTAAACGAGATATGGTTGAATGTAAACTAACTGATATTGAATACACTCCATTAGCTTATTCTAATGATGGAATGGATGGTAAATTAGCAAATATTTTCTTAGCGGATGAAGCGGGAATATTGGACGATTATCCAATCGAGGCAATGAGATCATCACAAATAACATTAAAGAATAAATTAGGAATTATTATTAGTACACAATATCCAAATGACAATAATGTGATGCTAACTGAAATTGATTATGCAAAACGTGTATTAGATGGACTTGTTGAAAATAAAAGATATTTTAGTTTACTGTATGAGCCTGATGAGGAAATCAGGAAACAATGGGAACATAATGATTTGGTTATTTATCAATCGAATCCTGTTGCAGTAGATAATAATAATGTATTTAAAGCCATAGTTGATAAAAGAACTATGGCTATTTTGTATGAATCAAAACGTGAGAATTATCTATGTAAGCATAACAATATCAAGTACAAAGGCATTGGTGCAGATGGCTATGTATCAAGTGATCAAATTAAAGCATGTAAAGCAGATAAAGAGTGGGATTGGAAAGGAAAGTCTGTTTACATCGGTGCTGATGGTGCCGAAAGTTATGACAATTCTTCAATTTGTATGCTTGGATATGATGAAAATACTGGTTTTGTGCATTCAAAAACATGGTGTTTTATTCAAGAGGATTACATTGAAGATAAAAGTAAACGTGAAAAATTCGACTATAGAAAATCAATTCAAGATGGTAATACAATAGTTTGCGGTGAAAGTGTACTTGATTATGCTCAATTTGAACAATTTGTAGTTAATTTACAACATGAATATGGAGTAAATATTGTTGGGATTGGGTACGACATACGAAATTTAAGAAATTCTGCTCAAAAATGGGATCGTGATCATGGGTTGGTAACGATTGAAGTAAAGCAACATAGTAGTGTTTTACATCCAACAATTAAATGGCTTAAAGAGTTGATATTAGAGAAAAGATTCTCATATTATAACAATTTGGTCTATGAAAATAACTTTACTAACTGTAGACAAACAGAAGATACAAACTTAAATAAGTACATAAACAAAAAAGTAAGTGTTAAGACCGCAGGTAAAGTAGATATGGTTTTTGCAACCATTAACGCACTATATCTGTTGATGGATGATGTAATTATTAATCCAGAATCAGATTGGTCAATACAAGTTATTTAGTAGAAAGGGGTGAGAAAATGGGATGGATACAACGTTTTAAAGAGTGGCGAGAGTATGAAATGAGAGCAGCAACACTAGAGGAATTGATTCTTCAAGCAGGAATTGGTGTTGATACAATTACGAAAGAACAAGCACTAAACATACCTTCTGTAGCTGGTTGTGTTGAAATCATTAGTAATACAGTTGCCATGTTGCCAATTAATTTATATAAGGATGAAAATGGTCAAGTTTCTATAGTTGATAATGATGTTCGGGTACGATTATTGAATGATGATACCAAAGATACCTTAAATGCTTATCAATTTAAGAAACAATTGATTGAAGATTACTTATTAGTTGGTAATGGTTATGCGTATATAAACAAGGATAGAAACAAAGTAAAGAGCCTCCATTATGTTGATGAGGTTAATGTATCTGTTAATAAGAATGTTGATCCAATTTTTAAAAGTTGTGATGTTCTTGTCAATGCCAATTTGTATCGAGACTTTGAGTTTCTAAAGTTAACTAGAAAAACAAAAGATGGTGTCACAGGTAAAGGAATTGTCAATGAACATAATGACATGCTTTCAGTTGCATATTTAACTATGAAGTATGAAAAGATATTGCTCAAAACTGGAGGCAATAAGAAAGGGTTTCTAAAGTCACAAAAGAGATTAAGTGAAGAAGCATTAACTGCATTGAAAACAGCTTGGAATAATTTGTACAAAGACAATACTGAAAATGTAATCATTCTTAATGACGGAGTGGAATTTCAGGAAGCATCTAGTACATCTGTAGAAATGCAGATGAATGAGAATAAGCGTACAAATTCAGCAGAAGTAAGTAAATTATTTAGTGTTCCAATGGGGTTACTTGAAGGAAATGTCACCGATGACCAATACAAAAACTTTATCAAACTATGTATATTGCCGATTCTGAAAGCATTTGAGACTGCTTTAAATAAAGATTTGTTACTTGAATCAGAGAAAGAACAATATTATTTTGCATTTGATACGAGGGAATTATTAAAAGGCGATATTGAAAAGTTGTATCGTGCTTATGAAATTGCAATTAAAAATGGTTTCATGCAATGGGATGAGGTTAGGTATGAGTTAAATTATCGGCCATATGGATTGAACTTTATCAAACTTGGGTTGCAAGATGTTCTATACAACGTGGAAACGAAAGAAATTTACACTCCTAACACGAATAAAACATCTAATTTAGATAATTTACCTGCACCAGAAAGGGGTGATAAAGTTGAAAATTGAAATTAGGAATGACTCTGTGAAATTAGAAGGTTACGTCAATGCAGTAGAAAGATTTAGTCGCCAGATTCCTAGTATTAGAGGGAAGTTTATTGAGCAAATTGTTCCTAAAACTTTTGAAAGAGCATTGTCAAAAGGAAATGATGTTGAATTAAGATTTAACCATCGCCCAGATAGAGTATTAGGCTCAATGAAACAAGGGAATTTAACACTTTATGAAGATAACATTGGACTACGTGCCCAATGTATTGTTACTGATCAAGAAGTCATTGAACTTGCTAAAAAAGCAGAATTACGAGGTTGGAGTTTTGGTTTTGTCGCTACTAAAGACCGTTGGGAAGACGGGGATGGAATACAAAAGAGATACATAGAAGATATGGACTTATTGGAAGTTAGTTTACTTTCAGTTACACCTGCTTATGTTGGAACTTCTGTCGAATCTAGAAATGGAGAAACTTACATAATTGAGTCAAGAAATGAAGAATTTAATGCAACAGTTGAAGATTTAACAGAACAAATTAATGAAGATAGGGAAGAACCAAAACCAATTGATTATTCCTTAATTGAACAAGAAATTGAATATTTCAAGTTGAAACAAAGAGGATGCTAGTAAATTAGTATTCTCTTTTTATTTTATTAAAAAATATTAAGCCAATAGGCAGAAAGAGGTTATAACATGAAGGAATTAATTGAAAAGCGTAATGCATTAGTTGAAGAGATGGAAGGATTATTAAATACCGCTAAAACTGAAACAAGAGCCTTTACTGAGGTAGAAACTAGTCGTATTGAAGAAATTAAGGCTGAAATTAGAGGACTTGACAACACAATTAAAGCTGAGGAGGAATTAAGAGCAATGGAGAAAAAGGTTGAGATCAAAGAAGAAAAGCAAGTAGAACAACGTGCATTAGATGAGGCTAATTTTATCAAGTTTATTAAAGGTGAAGAACGTGCTTTAGATGTTGCAAATAATGGTGGGGTTATTCCAACTACAATCGCTAACCGTATCATTGAAAAAGTAAAGGAATTATCACCAATTTATTCAATGGCTACTGTTTTTAATGTAGGTGGTGATTTAGTATTTCCTGTTTATGATGAAGTAAATTCAAGTATCGGGGCAGCTTATTCTGATGATTTAACTGAATTAACAGAAGGTACTGGTAAATTTACAACTGTAAAACTACAAAACTTTATTGTTGGTACCCTTGCAAAAGTATCTAAATCTTTAATTAATCGTACTGATTTTGATTTAGTTTCCTTTGTGATTGGTAAAGTTGCACAATCAATTGCTGATTTCTTAGAAAAAGAATTGATTGTTGGTACAACAGGAAAAATGGAAGGTATCGCTTCTACTACAAATACTGTAACAACTTCAACTGTTGGTAAAGTTGTTGCTGATGACTTAATTGATCTACAAATGGCAGTACCAGAAGTATATCAAGGTAAAGCCGTATTTATTATGCACAAAAATACATTAAAAGGATTACGCAAATTAAAAGATAATGATGGTAATTACCTATTAACAAAAGATGTTGCAAATGGTTTCGGATGGAATTTACTTGGTCGATCAGTTTATATTACTGAATCTGCTGATGAAGTTGCAACAGGAAAGAAAGCTATTTTCTATGGTGACATGAGTGGTCTTTATGTAAAACTTGCTCAAAATGTTGAAGTTCAAGTATTAAACGAGAAATTTGCAACTCAACATGCTATCGGTGTAGTTGGTTATCTTGAAGCTGACTCTAAAGTTGTAGAAGGTCAAAAGATTGCAGCATTAGTAGTACAGTAATTAATTTAAATGCGGTGGTATGAGTTTTCACTTGTACCACTGTATTTTTTAATGGGGTGGTGCAATGTGAAAATTAGTGAAATTACAACACAAAATATTAAAGACTATGCACGAATTAGTTTTAATGATGATGATGAATTAATCAGTAATATTATGATTGCAGTTAAAGCGTATATCAAAAGTTATACAGGATTATCTGATGAAATAGTAGATACAAAAGAAGACTTGTCAATTGCTTTTATGATTTTATGTGCAGAAATGTACGATAACCGAGAATTTACAGTCCAAAAAGATAAGGTTAATGTTGTTGTCCAATCTATATTAGATTTGTATTCGGTGAATTTATTATGAATGCAGGATTATTTAGGAACAAAATAGTTATCCAATCGTTTTCTGAAAAAAAAGATGAACTTGGACAAATTTTAAAAGAATGGACTAATACTTATAATCTATGGGTGATGATTAGGACTATACAAGGGACTGAATATATTGAAGCATCTGCTACACAAAATCAGGATACAACACGTTTTGTAATTCGATTTATGAAGAATATTGAGCCAACTATGAGGATAGTGTACAAGAATAAAATCTATAATATTATCAGCGTTATCAATGATGATGAAGCTGATAAGACATTAACCATTATTGCGAAAAGTGGTGATAGTTAATGGCTATTAGTATTGATGATTTATCAAAAGAAATTGCTAAACAACTTGAACAATATGCCAATGTGATTGAAGAGGAAATTGTAGTTGCTTCTGATGAGGTAACAAAAGAAGCGGTTAATAAATTAAAGCAAGAAAGTCCTAAATTAACTGGTGATTACCGCAAAGGTTGGACAAGAAAAAAAGAAGGTAATGGGTATGTAGTACATAATAAAACAGATTATCAGCTTACTCATTTACTCGAAAATGGGCATGTAAAACGTGGTGGAGGTAGAGTTGGAGCTAAAGTACACATAAGACCTGTAGAAGAAGAAACAATTAATGAGTTTGAGCAACGGATTGAGAAGGTGATTAAGTCATGACATTAATCGAATTAAAAAATATCCTTGATGCTACAGGATATCCTGTGGCTTATTCACATTTCAATTCTCAACCAGTAACCCCATACATTTGTTATTTATCAACTAATTCTTCAAATTTTATGGCTGATAATAAAGTATATTCCAAGTTTAATAATGTCCTAATTGAATTATATACGGATAAAAAGGATTTACAAGCAGAAAGAAAACTTGAGGATACTTTAGATCAACATGACATTCCTTATGAAACATCTGAATTATTTATTGATTCAGAGCAGTTATATCAAAAATTATATGAGGTGAATTTATAATGAGCGAAAATAAAGTACAATATGGTTTAAAAAATGTGCATTATGCAACATATACGGTTAATGCAGGTGTAATTACTTATACTACACCAGTAAAAATTCCCGGTGGTGTTAGTTTAACTCTTAACCCAAGAGGGGAATTAGTGGAATTTTATGCCGATGATATGCTTTATTACTCAGCAAGTAATAATCAAGGTTATGATGGAACACTATCTATTGCAGCAATTAATCAACAATTTGCAATTGATTGTTTAGGCGAGGAATTAGATGAAACAGACGGAGTTTTAACAGAAAAGTCTTCAGGTAAAGGTAAACCATTTGCCTTATTGTTTGAATTTGATGGAGATCAAAAGGCGACTCGTCATGTTCTATATTCTTGCACTGCAAACAGACCAAATGTAACAGGGAATACGAAAACAAATACTGCTGAACCACAACCTAGTGAACTAACGTTCGTTGCAAGTCCTAGAGAGACAGATTTAGCAGTAAAAACTAAGACTACTGCAACAACAACTGAAGGAATTTACAATGCTTGGTATTCTTCAGTTTACGAAAAAGCAGGTGCTTAATAAATGGAAAAAACAGTAACAATTGATGGAAAAAAAGTAAGATTTAAGTCAACTGGTGCAACTGCTTTAAGATATAAAGCACAATTTAAGAAAGACTACTTTTCTGAAATTCTAAAATTAAATCAGCTTAGTAAATTAAAAGTTGATAAGAATAGTCAGCTAGATTTAGATAATGTTGAATTGGATAATGTTGACTTCGAAGTTTTTTTTAATATCACTTGGTCACTCGCTAAAACTGCTGATAATTCTATACCTGATCCATTGACATGGTTAGATGGGTTTGACGTGTTTCCAATTTTAGATATTATCCCAGAGTTAACAGATATGATTGTGGAGAGTATACAAGCTAAAAAAAAGTAGAGAGTGGGGCGGGCAGTGGTGAGGAGATTACTACTGATACGCTCCTTATTTTATGTAAAAGATGCGGATTAAATATTGAAGATATGGAAGACATGACAATTGGAATGTGTATGGATTACATTGATGAGTTTGTTGAAATGAATACATCAAATGAAGATAAAGTTAGAATGGCTAGGCAAGCGGAATTTGATTCTTTTTAAAAAGTGAGGTGAGAACATGGCGGGAAAAATTAAGGGAATTACAATAAGTATTGGCGGTGAAACGACTGGACTTCAAAAGGCATTGAAAGATGTGAATAAGCGTAGTCAAGACTTATCAAAAGAATTAAAATCTGTTGACCGTCTACTTAAATTAAATCCAAATAATGTTGAGTTAGTTGCCCAAAAACAAAAATTATTGACTGACCAAATACAAGCAACAAAAGATAAATTGGATCAATTAAAACAAGCTGAAAAACAAGTGCAACAACAATTTGAACGTGGTGATATTAGTGCAGAACAATATAGGGAGTTTCAGCGTGAATTGGTTGCAACTCAAGGAAAATTAGATGGTTTAAAAAATAAATTAGCGGGTTTAGAACAAGAACAAAAAAACGCTGCTGAATCTACTAAACAATTAGAAACATTATTCAAATCTACAGGAAAAAGTGTTGATGATTTTGCAGATGTTTTAGGTAATCAACTAACTAGAGCGATTAAAAATGGTACAGCAAATTCTAAACAGCTTGATGATGCGTTACAAAAAATTGGACAAGAAGCACTTGGAACAAATGTTGATTTAGACAAAATGAGAAAGGCTTTAGCATCTATAGATGATGGTGCTTCAATAAAGAGCGTAAAAAAGGAATTAGGTCAATTGTCCAAAGAGGCTGAACAAGCCGAATCATCCGTTAAAGAGTTAGGGAATGAATTAGCAGGATTAGCTGGTGGACTTGTAGCCGGTGGTGGAATAGCTGGTGTTGTTAGTCAAGCACTTGATACATCAGGTATTAATACTAAAATTGATATCATATTTGACGTGCCGGAAGAATCTAAAAAGGCTGTTAAACACGCTGTTATGGATATACAAGCATATGGGGTGGATGCAGAAGCAGCGTTAGAAGGTGCTCGTAGACAATGGGCACTTAATAAAAATGTGAGTGATGAAGTAAACCGTTCCGTTGTAGAAGGTGCAGGAGCAATTGCATCAGCGTTCAGTGGTATTGATTTTACTGAGTTAATTCAGGAAACGAATGAAATATCAAGTGAATTAAAAATTACTAACGAGGAAGCATTAGGACTGACAAATGCGCTGTTGAAGATGGGATTTCCTCCCGAACAATTAGATATCATAGCGGAATACGGTGGACAATTACAAAGAGCAGGTTATAACGCAGAAGAAATTCAAGCGATATTGAAAGCTGGTGTAGATACTGGCAGTTGGAATATTGATAATCTTTTGGATGGATTAAAGGAAGGTCGTATTCGTGTTGCTGAATTTGGTGAAGAAGTACCTAAAGCTTTATCTGAATTAATTGAAGGTACTAATATATCTTCTGAGCAATTGCAAAAATGGGGTAGAGATGTAGCAAAAGGTGGAGAAGATGGCTCTATAGCAATGAATGAAATTGCAAATGCTTTAAATAGTATTGAAGATGAAACCAAAAAGAATCTTATCGGAGTACAAATTTTTGGCACGATGTATGAAGATCAAGGACAAAACGTTATTGATACATTATTGAATGCAAATGCTGAAATAGTTGATTTAAAGCAGAATCAAGAAGGCTTAAATGACACTATATCAAAGATTGATGCAGACCCAGTAGTTAAAATGAAACAGGCTATGTCCGATTTAAAAATAGCATTAGAACCAATACTATCTGTTATCGCTTCTGTAGTTTCAGCAATAGCAGGATGGATTTCAGAAAATCCAAAACTAGCAGCTACAATAACTGCAATTGTATCAGCGATTGGTATCATTTCAGGTGCAGTATTAGCATTAACACCCATCATTTCTGCAATTACAAGTGCTTTACCGATACTTGGAGTAGCATTTACTGCATTAACTGGACCCGTTGGAATTGCAGTGGCATCAGTATTAGGAATTATTGCTATCGGTACAACGCTGATTAAAAACTGGGACACAATTAAAGAAAAAGCATCAGCATTAAGGGAGAAAATTGCCAATTTATTTAAAGGCATTAAGTGGGAACTCCCAAAAATAAAACTTCCGCATTTTAGTTTATCAGGTAAATTTGACTTAATGCCACCTGACATTTCTGTTCCAAAAATAAAAGTAGATTGGTATAGGGATGGAGGTTTATTCCCTGCCAATAGTCCACGTTTAGTAGGTATGGGTGATGCAAATGTACCAGAAGCAGCACTTCCTTTATCTGATGCAGTTCTAGGAAAAATTGCAAGTATGATTAGTGACAGAATGAATGGTGGCAACGGTGGAAATGTCATTGTTCAACAAATGGTTGTACGTGAGGATAATGATATTAAATTAATAGCAAGAGAGTTATTTAATTTAGTCGAATTACGGAAAAGAGGTGTTGGCATTGTCTAAAGGATTAACATTCAAAGGTGTTCATTCGTCTGTATTCGGGTTACTAATGAGATCGATAAATAGGCAGATTCTACCTTCCTTTCGTGATGAATACGTAGAAATAAACGGTCGCCCAGGTACTATTTTGTTAAGTGATGAACCAGGCGATATCATTCGTGAGGTAACATTTGGGTTACCAGTTATGACTACTGAAGAATTACGGATTAAATCACGTCAAATAGCAAATTGGCTCTACTCGACTGATAAAGAAAAATTGCAGTTTGATGATGAGGAACAGCATTATATTGGGAAAGTTGCTAATCAAATCGACTTAACAGAGCAAATGAAATTTGGCGAATTTACTGTGTTATTTAAGTGCGAACCTTACGCTTTAAGTGAACAGAAAACCGTCAAGCACATCATAAATACGAGCGGACAAACACTAACTTTTGTTAACAATGGAACAGTTAGAACACCACCAATTATTAAGATTAAAAACACTGGAAGTTCAACAATCAATGGATTTACGTTAGAGGTAAAACATGTGGAAGGAGTGTAGCGTATGGATGCAGTAGGTAACATGTCAAATTATTTAAAAACAGAACTGTTAAAAGCCTGTTTGAAAGGACAAACATTTACGGGCAAGAGTCAGCTTTATTTAGCGCTTTATACCTCTGATCCCATGCCTGATGATGACGGTTCGGAGGTTAGTGGAGATAAATATAGTAGAAAAACAGTTAACTTTTCAACTCCAGCTGATGTGGACGGGCAAATAGCAGTCATGAACACAAATAAGATTGAATTTGCCGTTGCAGATGGGGACTATGGCAGGGTGACACATATAGGCATACGTGATGCAACCACGGGTGGGAATTTACTGTTTTTCGCTCAATTAGATGCTCCTATTGAATATATAGACAACACAGGAATATTGCTGCAACCAAGTGATTTGATTGTTTATTTAACATAACGGGGGTGAATCGGCGTGCCAATAATTAATATAGGCAGTGCACAAGAATGGAATGACTTTGCATCAAGTGATATAGGTAGTACCTACTCTACCGATGCTAATGAATTATACACTCTAAACATAACTTCTGATATTGACTTTTCAGGTGTAGAATTAGTACCTATATTATTTAATAGTGCACCTACAGGTAAAGCAACGCCAGCAAAATTGGTTATCAATGGAAACGGTCATACAATAAAAAATATCAGTCTACCGCTTAACACGTTTGAAAAGTCTACAGGTATCTTATATATATTGCGTATAAACGTTCAAATTGATTTTACTATTAGGGACTTAAGAGTGCTAAATATAGATATGAGGACCAGTAGTATATGTTCACCATTTTTTATAAGTTCTTTTAGTAAGGGTGGCAAATTATATAATGTTCATACACATGGTAAGCTTGAGGGTAGCTATGTTGGGGGCATAATATATCTTGATAGTTCTGGTAATATTGGCTCGTTTGTTAAGGATTGCACCACTAACATACAAGCTAAGGCTAGTAGTATGTTTGCCGGTATTTGCATTGCTGGTAATACCGGTAACTATCCTGCTGAGATTATAAATTGTCACACATATGGCACCGTTGAGTTGTCAGGTAATAGATTTTATGGCATTTGTAATTACGGTAGATGTTATTCCTGTTCATCACACTTTCATTTGAAGGGTACAGCAGTATCAGGAATGTCATTTCTTGTAATGGGCATCGCGGACGGCACATCCACTGATTGTTATGCTACTGGATTATATGAATTAACAGACTTATACCCCGTATACGGCATTTCCAGCGGCTCGATTAGATGTTACTGTACAACTACTTTTAATGGTGGTGGCACCGTTTATCCTATTGGGGATACCCCGGTGTACAGCGTATCACTATCACCAAGTATAAAAGCGGTAACTATAAACGATTGGGGTGCATCTACAGAACCTTCCAGTTGCTATGGTTTAGATACTCAGGAACGAATAACTCCTAATCCAGGTAGAAAGTTTTCAAAAACCGTATCACTTAGTGAAGCAATGACACGTGATTTCTATAAATCCAAACTCAAGTGGGATATTTAAGGAGGTGATTACATGCCTTTCCTAAACCACCCAGCTATTATAGATAATGCAAACTATAGGAATATGACGTATGCTACTATATTTAAGTACAGCGGTGAATATTACTTGTATAATGGTGGTAGTATAAGTGTTGAAAGGCGCAGTATACTTGATGCAGATGGAGAACCAACAGGTGATGTACTTGAAACGTTGTACTGTTACCAGTATGATACACTATATAAAGCTACCTCCAATGGGTACTATTATACATGGATGCCCAGTAGTACTAAACTTACTGGGGTACCGTTTAGTGATATAGAATTATTATACTGCTCTTTTGATTTTAAATGTTATGACTATACTGTTAAACCGTCCATCACTACAGTATTACACTATAAAGAGGAATTTGATAATTTTGCACATGGGTTTTTATATTACTGGATGGATGGTGATACATTCCCCGTTGCAAATACCCATATACAACCATTGGGTGATCAGTTTGTGGCATCGGAAACCTGGTCTATAGATGATGGTAATGGTTTCCCATATAAGGACCATACACCACCGTTAGGTGAACAATTTGTAATGGACTATACATGGCTAATCAAGAATGGTTATACATTTCCGTATCACAAAGATGGTCCACCTATTTTTCTATCTAAACCACTAACCAGTAGAAAGGCGTACGTGTTGGTTGAGGAATCAACCGACTTAAGCGCCAGCATGTTTTTTGATGATAAATGGTACAAGTTTATAGATTTTATTGACGTATTTCCTGTTTACACCGGTACTGCTGACGAGGGAATTACACATCATTATGGTGGAACACCGTATTATAAAAACGGAACACCGTATTATTTTCTTGCAAGTGGTATAGAAATGCTTGGTATGAAAGGTGGTTACGGTGGTTATTCTGATGAAATAATTCGTACTGTTAATTTAAATAACTATATGTCAGCTAATGTTAATTTTTATTACACGTCAGAAAAACCGAAATCAAATAAGATAATCTTAAAAGGTATCTCCACATTACAATCTGCTCTACAAACTTTCGACGGAACAACAATAGAAGAAATATCAGCGACAATTAAAAGTATCTGCAAATTCTTAGCACGAAGTAAACGAGTATCAATTGAACCAGTTAAATTTGAAGCTCAACTAGAACCGGGTGATGAAATTATTATCGACTCCAACTTCATGATAGCAATTAAAAACGGCACAGAAAATGTATCTAATCAATTATTAGGACGTTTTCCAATGCTACAAGCGGGCGAAAATATTATCATTTATACTGACAATGAAGTAGAACGAAATATTGAGTTGACAATTGAACAGAAAGATAGGTGGCATTAATGATTTTAATTTTTAATGGTATACTTAATCCTAGTGAAGAACTTGTTATTAATCTACAAAACTATACGGCTAAAATTGGCACTCTAAACGCATTAAAATCACTCTCATTGAGTGATTTTTTAGTGTTTCTTGAATCTGGAACAAATCAAGTCACTTACACTGGTAATACACCTGTCTTATTATCTTTCGAATATAACGAGAGGTGGCGATAATGCTTTTAAAAGTACGTGATACAAATTTGGATTTAGTTGCCATTTTACATAAAATAACAAACCCTATAATCAGTGAACGAATTAACGCTGATTTTTTATTTTCTTTTTCTGCTTATGTGGAAAAGGAAAAAATGCCTTACATCACGGCTGATAACATCGTGGAAGTAGAAGATAATTATTTTAAAATGGCTTATTTTAGACGAAATGGAATCAGTACCGATGTTGTGTGTGAGCATGTTAGTTATGAATTAACCGAATATGATGTTGAAGTTGATACAGTATTTAGTGGAACCCCAATAACCATTTTAAGCCAGTTGCTAACAAATACACCATTTAGTGTAGGTACTGTCGATGTATCAGAATCTATATCATTTAAAGTCGTTAATAAATCTACAGTACGTAAGATTTTATTAGATTACGTTGCCCACTTAGATGCCGAATTGATATTTGATAAGTTTACTATTCATCTAGTTTCAAAGCGTGGAACAAACAAAGGTGTACAGTTTAGACGTGGAAAAAACTTATTAGGTATCACAGAAGAAATTGATACTCGTGGCGGTGGTTTACGAATCGCTTATGAGGTCGACATAATCGATTTAAGTCATATGCCTAATTTTCCTTATTTACGAGAGTTAGAAAAGGCTGAATTGGGCGATATCGTAAAAGTAATTGATGAAGACATGCTAATCGACATCAATGCTCGAATTGTAGCAAGGGATTATAATCCGTTTCGGAAAATAAATCCGAAAGTGGAGATCGGTAATTTTATCAGAGACTTAGGCGATAGCTTGGTAAATAAAAGTAGTGATATAGCAATTTTGTAGTTATGGAAGAACAAGTTTTTATCTCACTCAAACTCAAGCCGATGAGATTACGGAATAATAGGAGTGGATACTAACAAGATTCTTACTAAACCATTACCTAAGAAACCTAAATTAAAAAAGAAGGTGAATTAAGGATGATTACTTTAAAACTAAAAGACCTCGAAAACAGTATAAAAGAAAATAATTCAAAACGAGAACACATTATTAAAAAGTTTGAAGAAAAAACTAAGCAATCCAGTACGGTAAAAGGAAGAGTTAGACCTAAACATCCTACTGAGTCTAAGATACTTTCAATGTTCTCAAAGAAGGAAGATGATTCCAATGTAGATTAAATTTAATTCAGATAAAGAAAGAGAACAGTTTATCAAATGGGTAGAATCAAAAGAAAAATGTAATTCACCAAATATTATTAGAGTTCGTGAAGGTGTTAAGGCAGTAAGGGAATTACGTAAAAAAGGATTGTTGTAACTAAGGCGGTGTGGATATAAACCATATCGTCTTTTTATTTTGTCCAGAATGGGAAGGAGGTAGTTCATTTGCAAATGATACAAGGATTAGAGATTACAGATGTTGTAGGAAATATATGGTATTTGGTATTGGGATTTATTTTATTTGACGTTGTAACAGGTCTTTTAGCAGCAGCAGTAGAAAAGAAATTAAACAGTTCGATTAACTATGTGGGGTTATTAAGAAAAGTTGGTGAGTTTGTTGCACTGGCTTTTTTAGTGTTTGTGGATGCTTACACGGGTTCAAATGGTTATATTATCAAGCTTGGTGTCGGAATGATTGTGGCTTATGAAGGACTCAGTATTATAGAGAATTTCTCTAGAATGGGAATTGATATAAAATTTATCACCAAGTTTTTCGATAAAGATAAAGTTGGAAAAGGTGATGAAAAATGACATTAACTTATTATAAACGTAACCTAGAAAACATTGATAAATTAGCTGACCATACCAAAATTGTAGCGTTAAAGTGGCATGATTATCTTGTGAAAAATGATATTAACATATTGATCTATGAAACAATTAGAACTGTAGAAATGCAACGTGAGAATGTCCGTAAAGGTGCATCTAAAACAATGAAATCATATCATTTAGTCGGTCAAGCCTTAGACTTTGTTCCTGTGGATAGTAAAGGTCAATCAGATTGGAAGGGTTATGATAATCCTAAAATAAAACAAGCAATTATTGAAGCAAAAAGACTTGGTTTTGAATGGGGTGGAGATTGGAAAAGTTTCATTGATAAGCCACATTTACAATTCAATCATAAAGGTTATGGGACTGATACTTTTGGTAAATATACCGAATTAAAGAATGGAGAGGATGAACTCTTGAAACTTGAAAATTATCAATGGGATATGTTAATTACTAAATTAAAGAAATGTAAAAATGATGCTGAATTTAGTTCCGAACAATGGATTGATAAAGCGGTAAATCGGACAATGACAGTTAGTGAATTAGTCTGGTTGCATTTTGTAATTGATGATCAGATTTAATCGAATTAGGGCAACGTGGATATTTATTTATCTTTGTTGCCCATTTTTTCGTTAATGTAATAAAAACTATCAACTTTACATTCTAATATATAAAGCCAATGCTTTTTGAACATCATAAATTGCTTTATCTTTACCAAATCTCTTGTCAAATGGAGTTTGTGAGCCAGAAACCCAAATTTTTAATTCCGCATCAAGATCAAACGTACCTGCGGTTTCTACGCTGAAATGAGTAATGTTTCTATAAGGAATTGAATGATATTCAACTTTCTTTCCTGTCACACCTTGCTTATCGACCATGATTAATCTTTTATCTGTGAAAATCATCATATCACGAATGATTTTGTATGCCTTTTCGATTATTTCATTCGGTGCTAAAATTATTTCTAATTCTTTTTCGACTTCTTTCACATTAACTTCCGAAGCATTACCCAGTAAACCATCTAATAATCCCATACTTTAAAACCTCCCTAGTTTTGTCCTTTCTATTCTATCATTGCGTTTCCAAAATTAGGAGTATTCTTGTATATGAATCTCCTTGTTACTACAGTCGAATAATTCGGCTTTATTCACTAACTTAATTTTTGTACAAGACTTAATATCGAATTGATCCCCAATCAAATATTGTTCTTTATTTAATGGGCGTAAAAGATACCACATTGAATTGTTATCGTCCGTTATATAAAAATGTTTTTGTTTTTGTCTAAAAGGCTTAGTTTGAAATAATTTCGTAAACATGAGTGATAGTAAAACAGATAACATTAAATAAAGAATAGTAAAAGCTATGAAGTTATCAAGAAATAATTGGATATTGGAAAAAGTAACAGTAAGTTCACTTTTTAAAGAAAGTAATAATGTTTTTCCAAAGAAATAAACAACTGAAAATATCAAAAACAATAAATAAATACTGACTAAAGTCTCAGCATATTTCTCAATCTGCTTTTTTATTTTTTGATTAATTCTTTTCTCAATAAAGGGTCTAGTATAGGTAGTTTCAGTTAGACAGAAAAATATGGCTCCACTTAAATAAAAAAGGATTAAACCAAGATTAATATTAAAAGGAATACCGATACTGATAATTGTAAAACCTAAAAGTAGAAACGTGATAAAAATACAACTTAAAAAGTAGTAGTATAAAATATATATCGCATCTGCTTCCTTTGAAAAAAATTTTCTTTCAAAACCAGTAGCAGTAAAAAATGTAATTGGTCTTAATTTAAGAATTGATAAAAAAATTAAGATAAAAGTAGTTGGTACCCCAAATCCATTAGTTGTTAAAAAATTTAATAATGTCTGAATCTCCAAAACTAATCATCCTTTCTAAGAAAATACATTTGTAACCAATATTCGACAAATGTATTTATTTTCCTTTAAAAGAATAATTGTTCTTACTTTATACAGAAATGCTTGTTCTTTTGCTAGTACTGATACTACTAGATTTCAGCACAATTTAAATAAACTTTAAATATCAATAATAGACTTGCATAATTGCCTTGTCCCAAAACATAAGCTATTACTAGCATAAAGCGTAGTATTAGCTTTTAGTCTATATAACCGTCAGATAGTACCGTCAAAATGGCGGTATTTTTGTTTGTCCACACAGTCATAGAACTATGACTAATCTTCCTCATTGTATTCATATAAATCATCGACTCTCACATCTAAAAATTTAGCCAATTTAAAAAGTTTTTCCGTTGTTGTAAAATTCTTACCCTTTATTAGGTTGTTAAATTGTTGCGGTGACATATCAATTTGTTCAGCTACAAACTTCTTCATATATCCTCTTTTTTTCACGATTTCCTCTATTTTAGGAATCAACATTTTAAATTCCCCTTTTTTGGCTTTTCTATCTAATTCAACAGTGTATCGTAATTCCCTTTTATCGGGCACTAACTACCGAAATTTATTAATTAAAATAAAGTAATATTTTAATCATACCGATAATATCATTTACCAATAACCAAATGGGAGTTGGTAACATGAGTAAAAACAAATGGGTTCGGTCAATCAGCTTCAATCATACAAATCCAGATGATATTAGGCGATTAGATTTCATTGGTAAGAAATCATTTAGTGGAGTTATTAAGAAATTAATTGATGAAGAAATCAAACGTAAAAGTAGTATTACCATTAATAGTAAATCGGTAGTATCAAATAGTAGTATCGGTACACCACAACAAAAGCAACAAGTAGTACCACAACCATATAATCCGATGCTAAGGGGAAATTAACATGATAATTGAATCAATATTGGCAGGCAGTGTTTGGATTGGTGCTGAGTATTTGAAAAGTGGTTATGGTGGTAGTGAAAAAAAGAAATTAGATCGTATCTTTAGAAAATGTGGATTGTATGTAAAATATGGCGGTAAAGAAGATACTCCAAAATTATTACGGGTTTCAAAGAAAGAAAGTTTCACTGAGTACATTTACAGGATGCCAGAGGGATTATCATTTCATGATTTTGAGAAGAAAAAGCAGGTGATTGAGGATTCATTGAATAGTAAGAACACACCTGAATTTTCGTTTTCTATGATTCGTGAGTTTGATTTTAGGGGCAATTATGTAAAGCAGATACAAACACTCATGAAACCTAAAAACACGCTTAAAGAGGTTTATATAACGTATGACAGGGTACTAAAAATTAAAGTTTTTAATGAGCCGTTAACTGATTATTTACCTTATGAAAAAGTACCAAAATGTGCCGATTGGGAAATTCCAATTGGTGTAACTCGAACAGGTTTCATTAAACATTCATTTGAAAAAATTTGCCATATGGTCGTTGCGGGCACAACACTATATGGAAAAAGTATTTTCTTAAAGAATGCTATCACAACATTATTATTAAATCATCCAAAGCATGTATCGTTTATTTTGATTGATTTGAAGGGTGGATTAACATTCCAAAGATTTAAGGATTGTCCACAGGTTATTAGTATTGCTAGTAATGCTGAAGAATCATTAGAAGTGTTAGAGATGGTTAATAATCAAATAGATGAAGTAATGGACTATTTAAAGCAAAACAAGTTTGAAAATGTACAGGAAGCTGGCATTAAAAACAGGTGCTTCATTGTTGTGGATGAAGGAGCCGAACTTTCACCAAATATTGAAAAAGATAGTGATTTAAAAAAGATCAAAGGAAAATGTGAAACTATATTATCAAGGGTTGCAAGGGTATCAGGTGCATTAGGTTATAGATTAATTTACGCAACTCAAACACCTTATAGTGAAGTATTAAACCATAATATTAAACAGAATTGTGATGCTAAATTATGTTTCAAATTACAAAGTGATAAGGCTAGTGAGGTCGTATTAGGTGAAGGTATTACGGATGCGGCACATTTGCCATTTATCAAGGGAAGAGGGGTTTACATTACTGACAGGAAGCATACTGTTCAGACTCCTATGATTGAGAATGACTTTATAGAGGGAGTGGTTGAAAGATGTTTAAATTCGTAGTCGGATTCTTTTGCGGTGTATTTTATTTGACTCTTTATGCTTCCGAAAATCCAGACACAATATTGTTAAAAGCAGGAACGCTTATTAAGGCTATATTCTTAGATTAAATGAAAGGGTGGTTAATAATGATATTAACTCATAAGATTCAAACTGTAGGAACAATTGGTGAGTTTATGTCTGGTGAATATCGTGTTCAACGCACTGTGAATAAGGTAAATAAACGACTAGTTAAGTTAGGTATAAAAGTGTTAGTAACAGTTGTTGCAGGTAGTTTTATGCTTGATATTAGTTTACCAATGGCATTTGCTCAAGAAATTACACAAGAGGCAATTCCAGTTAATGCAATGACAGATTCATTTGGTATTACAGTTAATAAAGCATTACAACCGTTGATAGATGTTTTAAAAGAACTTGCTAGACCAATAGCAGGGGTAATGGTCACGGCAGGTTGTTTGAGGTATATGATAGGTCAACAGGAACAAGGAATTGACATGATACAAAAAGCGGCAATAGGATATATACTAGTCATGTTAAGTCCGATGATCTTGAATATCATTACTGGTGTTGGTAATTCAATAGCATAACAAAGAAAGACAGTTAGATTAATCTCTAGCTGTCTTTTTATGATTTTCTATTAATTAATTTATGTTTTTACAATTATTTCAAAATAACTTATTATGTAGAAGCATCAAAATAAGAATTGGAGGAAATCAACCATGAGTACACAACAAGATTCTGAAGAAAAAGGTAAAAAGCCAACTAAAAGTAAAGAGAAGGAAGTTAGAATAAAATACAGAATTTTTCTTGGAGAGTTTACATTAGATGAATATTTTCAAAAAGAAGTAAATTTAATAATTGCCAAAATGAAGCAAGAGGGAAACAAATGATCAAACAACAGGAAGTAAAGGTAAAAGAACAGAAGAAAACTAAAAATAAAGAAGATGAAATTATTATTGAGTGTTATTTTCTTGGTGAGTTTACTCTCGATGACTACTATCAGAAACAAGTAAATTTAATACTAGCAAAATTTAAATAGTGGCATTCAACCTTATAAAACTTGAAAAAGGTGATTGAAAATGGAGAAAAAAATTACAGAAAAAACCATAACAACATCACTGGGTGCTGAAATAAAGATTAGATTGTTGAATGAGCCTAGTGAAGAAGCATTGAAAAACTTTGCAAAAGCGGTTATAGAATATATGACCGAACTAAATTATAAAAAGAGTGTCGAATTAGAAAAGAAAAAAGGAGTTAAATATGCAGATGATTAAAAAGCAAAAATCATCTGATTATAAAATTATTAAGGAAATAACCGAAAATGATAAGCAGGAAATTGATAAGATATTGAATAGTGATGAATTTTATAAGGTATTTGAATATTTGATGGAAAAATACACCTATAGGGAAGAGAAGTGTAAATGAGGACAATTATTACAGAAAATGATTACAAAATAATAAAGACTATAAAAAAGAAGAATTACACCATTAATTTTGTGGAACATAATTTACCTAAAAAAGATATCAACGAATTATACAAATTAATTGCAGAATTGTATTATAATCAAGCCATCAATTACGACCGAACATAAGGAGTAGAAAATTAGAAAAAATGAAAAAGATTAATATTGTATTTGAAACAAAACCACCAACAAATAAAACTGAGCAAGATATAAAAATAATAAAGGATAAAGCATATGATATATTAATTAGAGAGTTAAAAAGTAAAACCGCTAAGAATTAATTTTCTTGGCGGTTTTCTTCGTTTATATATTCAATAACTTCCTCAATTCTACAATTTAATATCCTACAAATATCATCAAGTATCTTCATTGATATATACTGATCCTTACTGATTTTTGCAATTGTTGCAGATGAAGTTTTAACTGCTTTTTGTAAATCCGATTTACTCATTCCTTTTTTATGGAGAGTTGCCATTAATGGGGCATAGGAAATCATTTTGTACACCTCCTAATTTAAATTTCTTTATGTATATGCTTGTTTTCTTTACTTTATTATATCAAACCTTTAGAAAAATAAAAATAAGGGGTTGACGGTAATATTTAGTAAAGTGTATAATTACTTTAGAAAGTTAAAGGTTTGATTTAGAAAATATTTATTAGGAGGTTTTAAAGTATGATGATTAAGACTTCAACTTGGAGATCACTTTCAGCTAGAGAAAAGACAATTATGTTATTAGGTGCTTCAATGTGTCATAAAGTTATCAGATAATTTAAACAACACTGTGATACAGATAACAGAATTAGGAAGGATTGGAAGTTATAATAAAATAATTACCAAATAAAAGGGAGAGATAGGAATGGAAATAACAAGATATGATGTATTATTGATGGAACAAAATCACTTATATAATGAAATGGCTAAATGTAATGATATTGAACAGGGTGCTAAATTAATGATGAGATTAGATGAAATTGATGATGAAATTTATGAAATAAAATGGTCGTAATTGTACATAGGCACTAAGAAATAGGTGCTTAAAAAATATTAGTAATAAAATTGTAGAAAGTAGCATATATTTAATATTTCAACTTGAAATTGATTTGTTGGTAAAGTTATAATTGTACTTAGAGGATGATAAAACAACCGCACAGGTTTAACAGTAAAATCCGTGTATGTTGTTAGTGAAAACATTGATATAATGGGATTTGTAGGAATGATATTTTTATGATTATTCCTCCGCGGTCTTCAAAACCGTACGTGACCGCCGTGCGCGGTCAGGTGAGTTCGATTCTCACACGGTCCCGCCAAACCTTACATATCAAGGGATTGAAGCTTCTCGCTTGTGATGCAGCAAGCCTAGATTCGATCCCTTTTTAAAACCCGGGTGCCATTTGGGTGCCAAATGAGCAAGTTGGATATTCGTGATCATCTTCGTCATCAAATATTTCAACAGCCTGTTCCTGAAAAGAAGGAATGGCATGGCTGTATATATCTAATGTGATTCCAATTTTGAGTGGCCTAATCGTTCGCTGACAATTTTTGGATGCACACCTAAACGGGCCCCGTATGGCCTGCTGTGTATATTATTGGGTAATAGATAGTGCTCGATTTTGCTGCTTCAAAAAGTTGTTCTAATTCCTCTTTTGTATAGAAAGTCGGTCTGAATTTTTGGGGCTTTGGTGGCTTGGTCTTCATGGTGACATTTTTGTTCACAAACTCCCAATCTACCGCATCATTTAATGCTTGCGATAACAATCGATGATGATGTTTGACTGTTTGAGCAGATAAATCCTCTAGTTTATCTACATAATAATTCTGTAGTTGTAAAGAGGTTAACTCTTGTAGCTTGATATGTCCCAATATCGGTTTTAAATGAACACGGATGATTTGCTCATACCCTCTGTAGGTATTCGGTGAAGTATTTGATTTGACATACGACTTAAGCCAATAATCTAGATAATCACTCAAGGACAGGTCCTCTTTAGAATCATCGTTGTTGCCTACTTCTTTTTGAAGTTCTGCTATAGGAAGATCTAGAGCCACTTTGGCATCCCTTTTAATTTTGAAGTTTTTTGTACCTTTCGCTTTCGATTTCCTTTCGTACCCACTTCAATTGTAATATAATAGGCACCTGTCTTTTTGTCTTTGGTTATGTGACCAGTCATAGGTCAACTACCTCCTTGAAAAGACTGGGCACCTAAACTCGAATCACCATTATTAATATGACTTGGTGTTTATTAGTTTAAACCTTGATGGAATGAGTTAGGAGCCGTACTATTTTTATTTTTCTCCCTCTAACCATTTCTGAATAGATATTTTTGGTATGAGAATTCTGGTACCAACTCTCACCGTATGAAACTCCCCAGAATTTACGAGCTCATAAGCTTTTGCTCTGCTGATTCCTAAAAACTCCATGATATCTTTAACTGTTAGCACATCCTTTAAATCTTCATATCGCATCCCAATTCCTCCTTATAACATAAAAAAACACCTTGAACTAGTTGCTTTTAGGCAACTAAGCTCGAGGTGCTTCCTCTGAGTTTATATATTTGATTATTAAAATTTTGTTAAATTCTTTCTATAATGTAATTATATTCATAAATAGGATAGAAATGCGATAGTTTTGTATAATGGAAATTCAGCAATAAAAAGGTCGTCTGTGATGAACAATAACATTTTTTCTAATAGGTTTATAAATGTGTCGAGGCACATCTACTATATTTAAACGATTTACATGAACTACTGGATGGACAATAGGATGAACACATGGAACAAAACGGTCTCGAACTACAAATCTTGGTGGGCAAAAAATGGGGCGTGTATACATAACTTTACACCTCCGGTAATGAGTTTTAATAATAGGAAGCACGTTTAGAAAAGTACTTCCTATTATGGGAATAGAGGTTGGATTAGACTTTAAATAATACTAATAACCTCCGCCAACAAAGGCTGTTCCAACGATAATCAATAAGATGAAAAGTACAACAATTAAAGCAAAGTTTGTACCCATCATTCCACCACCATAACTCATAGAAATCACCGCCTTTTTTAGAAGATAGTACATGTTATGTAATTTTTGTCCTTCCGGATTCGGACAAAGGTGGAAAATATTTTAAACTAAAAATTCATTTTTGATGTTACTCATTCCGAACCTGATGTACAGCAGATTAATCCCCTGTTTATTGAAGTAACGAGGTGCTTATATATAGTATCCGTTTCAGATCCCTTATATGGTGCACCTTTTAACATAGTTTACATGTAACCGTAGAAAGGTGTTTAAGGACTTGACTTGGAGCCTCTGTGGGCATGATTGGTCTTGAAAGGCTGAAGCCGTTGTTTCATCTGGCAAACGAGCCTATCATACCCACCCCTCCAAGTAAAGTCCTATCGTTGTTTACGTTGAAAACTATAATTACTTACTATATATAATGCTTCTACAAAGATACAAATGTGGCATTTTCCGTATCTTTACTTACGTTAAATACGGTGGGAAATCATACTACATATAAGATGCAGCTTAGTGGTAGAAGAATTGTCAAAAAATAAAAAGACCGGTAGGTTCAAAAAAAGCACTCATAATAATGAGAGCTTTTTTGTTTAGTGCGCCCAGCATGGGTGCAGCCTACAGGGTGAAAGTCCCGAGCCGTGAAGGCAGAAGTAACGGTTAGCTTAACGCAAGGGTGTCCACGGTGACGTGGAATCTGTGAAGGAAGCGAGCGGCAAACCCCCGGTCTGAGGAACACGAACTTCATATTAGGCTAAGTATCATTGGGTGAGTCTGCTAGACAAGATAAAGCCCCTTCTGCCGAAGGTGATACGGAGTAAATGAAGCAGATAGGTGGAGGGAAAGATTGCACTCTTACCTGGGGAGGTCTGACTGATAAGCCGAGCACACTCGGTAACCTATCTAGCGATGGATAGCTGAACAGTCAGAAGTCAGCAGAGGTCATAGTACTCAAACAGCTTAAGATGTTTTGGGGAAGGACTGAACATTTAGGAAGAATATACACTAGGACGTTCACTGTCTATGATGATACAGACAATCCAAACGGACTTACTTAAGGGAGGAAACGGTGAATTCCGTAGGGGACTTTAAGAGGGTGGAATAAACAGTGGCACAAATAGAAGGTATATTCACGCGAGGAGAAGTATCGATATGATGAAGAAACTGTTGTCACGGGACAATCTTCTAGCAGCTCTACATCGAGTTGAAAAGAATAAAGGCAAACACGGAGTAGATGGGATGCCTGTAAAATTCCTACGAGCGCATCTTCTACAAAACTGGGATGAACTCCGAAATTCTATTGAAGATGGAACCTACGAACCGATGCCAGTCAGACGAGTCGAAATCCCGAAACCGAATGGTGGCGTAAGATTGTTAGGTATTCCTACCGTGACCGACCATGGAAACGAAAGTTTCTTGGGTTCAGTTTCACTTTACACCATTCCCCAAAGATTCGTATCGCAAAAGAAAGCATAAAGAGGGCAAAACGCAAAATCAAGGAATTAACATCACGGTCAAAACCCATACCCATGGAGGAACGCATTGAAAAGATTAATGAACACCTAGTGGGATGGTGTGGATATTTTGCGCTGGCGGACACGCCAACTCCCTTTAAACAACTCGATGAAATACTTAGAAGAAGACTCCGCATGTGCCTTTGGAAACAATGGAAATTGCCTAAAACCAAAACAAAAAGGCTTATATCCCTTGGGGTTCCGAAGGAAAAAGCCTATGAGTGGGGAAATACCCGCAAGAAATACTGGCGCATCTCCAAAAGTCCTATCTTACACACGACGCTTAATTTAGAATTTTGGCGAAACCAAAAGCTAAAAAGTCTATTAGTTAGATACAACTACTTACGTCATACTTAAATGAACCGCCATATACCGAACGGTACGTATGGTGGTGGTGTGCTGTGAAAGGCACATCAGAGATGGGGGAAGGTCCCTCGATGGAGATTGTACCAGGCAAATCCATCAAACAACCCTAAGCTGCTGCAATAAAGAGTTGTGGTAGTAAGCGTCTAGGGAAAAGGTTGTATTAAAACAATCATGTGAGATATACAAAGATGAACGAAAGTGAATCGCTGAAGAAGTATCGATAACGTAAAGTTTTGTCAAAACTTGTTGTTCACCACTAGACAAGGATAAGAGCGGAAGATAACCTGGAAAGCTGACTGTTCGGCAAACGGTATTAAGGCGACATGAGTGTATATCAGGCTCTGATGTGAAACACAGGAACCTGCATCACGATGTTAAGCGAAAAGTCACAAGCTACAGAAAAGCAAGGTCGAAATAGCGAAGCGTGGTACAGGGGCGGAGGTGCTCGTAGTAGTAATGAAGTTGCTGTAATGGCAATGGAGCGAAGGGGCACCATCATTCAACTCAATATCTGATAACAACTGTGGAAACAGGAGGATTTGATGAAAGAGAGTAAGCCATTTAAAATCTCAAAACATATTGTACTAACAGCCTTTAAAAGAGTAAAAGCGAATAGAGGTAGTGCGGGAATTGATGGACAAGACATAAAGGAATTTGAGATTAATCTCAAAGGAAACCTTTATAAAGTTTGGAATAGAATGAGCTCCGGTAGCTATTTTCCTCCACCAGTTAAGTTAGTTGAAATACCCAAGAAAACTGGAGGGAAACGAGGACTAGGTATTCCAACAGTCGAGGATAGAGTCGCACAGATGGTAGTTAAAATGTATCTAGAACCAAAGGTTGAACCGATATTTCATGAAGACCCTTATGGATACCGTCCAAATAAATCAACCATTGACGCTATTGGACAAGCAAGAAAAAGGTGCTGGAAATATGACTATGTCATTGAGTTCGATATTAAAGGATTGTTTGATAATATTGATCATGAATTATTAATGCGAGCTGTCTAAAAGCACGAGAAAGAGTCATGGATAAGGATTTATATCGAAAGATGGCTCAAAGCACCATTTATGGATTCAGAAAATCGTAAGATTGAAAGAAATTTGGGGACACCGCAAGGTGGAGTAATAAGTCCAGTTCTTGCGAACTTGTTTATGCATTATGCGTTCGATGTGTGGATGGTTCGAACAAATCTACGAGCGCCATTTGAACGGTACGCAGATGATGCCATCATACACTGCAAATCGGAAGAAGAGGCTCAGGACATACTGAGAAAACTCAATCAGCGGTTAAAAGAATGCAAACTGGAATTACATCCGGAAAAGACAAAGATTGTCTACTGCAAAGATAAGGATAGGGTAAATGAGTATCCAGTTACGGAATTTGACTTCTTGGGCTACACTTTTCGAAGGATTTTCATCAAAGACAGGTTAGGAAGACTACAATTTAATTTTCTTCCATCAGTTAGTAAAAAGTCCGGGAAATCCTTCCGTAGCAAGATAAAGGAAATGAATATTCATAAGTTCACTGGTTGCAATATCGAAATCATAGCAGAGATGATAAATCCAATGATTAGAGGTTGGCTCAACTACTTTACTAAGTACAATCCATCAGCAGTTAAATACTCAATTGATTGTGTAAATCGGAGATTAACCAAATGGGCAATGTGTAAATATAAGAGATTTAGGGGACATCGAAAAAGAGCCGAAACATGGCTTAAAGGACTTGCGAAAAGAGAACCCAGCATGTTTCCACACTGGGTTCTTGGAATGGTTCCTTAATGGCTGAATGATATGAGCCGTATGAATCGAGAGATTCACGTACGGTTCTGTGAGAGCCTCTGGGTGAAACTCCCGGGGGCTACTCGACTGAGAGGTCGGGGACTAAAATTCTCCTCCTACTCTATTGAAAAGGATTTTCGTTGACTTAATGTCAACATTTTTTTAAATAGACATGCATTTTTTGTCAATTTCATTTATACAATGTAAAAAAGTTGAAGGGGTGTATAAATTGAATTGGCTTATTATATTAGCATTTGCTGTTTCGTCAAGTATAGATAATTTAGGAGTAGGAATTTCTTATGGGATACGAAAGATACAAATTAGGATGGGGCCTAATATTTTGATAGCTGTCATTTGTTTCCTCATGAGTATGGCTGGAATCTCATTTGGACTTTGGTTATCAAATATCCTTCCAGGGATGCTCCCTATGATTTTCGGAGCTTTTTTACTTTTTTTATTATTGGTATTCGAATAATATTATTGTCTGCCCCTCGTAAAAAGGGAAATTCGGAGGAAGTAAGTGAGTGAACTAAACAGCCAATAAGTATTAAAGGAATTCTGCGTAATCCTGAGGTTGCCGATGCAGATAAATCCGGTGATATTGGCTGGGGGAAGCAATCATACTCGGTGTTGCATTATCCGCAAATGCTCTTACCAATGGATTAGGAGCTGGATTACTCGGTCTTTCTCCGCTAGCGATTTCTTTAACCGCTGCAATTGGCAGTTTCATCAGTGTTTGGGCAGGAGTAAATGTAGGGTCTAAATTAGCAGATGTTCGGATTGGTTCATTTACTGTGGGGCAATTTGGAACGATTATAAGTGGGGTAATTATATTGATTATTGCATTTACAGCATTTTTTTAGACTCAAGTTTTAAAGACAAAAAGTTTTTATTTTGGCTTTGTTAAAAGATATTATTGATAATGTTGACAAAGAGTCAACAGTGGGCTATATTTCTAAATGTCATAATTGTTTAATTTAAGTGATTGGTGATGTTGATATGAAGAGAAGTCAGACGAGTATAAGCAAATTATTAAGAAACATTTTTTTATTAGCTGTTATTTTAGGAATCACTATAGCAACTTATAGTATCTATCAATATAATCAAAATCTCCCTAAAATACTTGGGGTTGCCGATCCATACATTGATACAAATGTAGATGCTAGTACAATTCTTGCAATTGGAAAAGGTCTAATAGCGGGTAAATCCCAACCGGTAGAGACAATACGGATTCCTATAAATGATTCCTATGTGAATGACCGTGTCAAAGTAGGAGCAGTTTTAAAAATTGATTTCAATAAAAACAAACAAGCTTTAACAGACTTTTTAGCTGAAGATACCGAAAGTAATTTAGAGTAGGAGTAAATCGAATAATGAAAGGAAAGTTGAGTATGTCTGAAAGTGGCAAAGATAACAGTCTTGGTTTGCTATTAAAAGATTCATTAAAGAAAAAATCATTGTCGATGCGGAAGCTTGGCGAACTAACTGACATTGATACTGCTACTATTTCACGAATTATTAACTGTAAAAGAAAAGCAACTCCAGATCATTTACAAAAGTTTTCTGAGTGCCTTGACATTCCACTTGATACTTTATTTACAGCTGCAGGTTATCTACAAGAGCAAAAACAAAAAAAGGTCTATTCAAATGATATCAATGTATCAATAGAGTACATTCAAAATTTCCTTGAAACTTCTAATCTATTAAATAAGAAATTCTCGATTAAAAACGTTGAAAGCCAGCTGGCGATGTACGAGCAATTTTCTCAAACCGAAGAAGGTAAAGAAACCATTATTAATGGATTTGAAGAGAAGGTAAAAAAATTAGGTAGCATGGGGCCGTTTATTAATCAATTACAGCAAATGTATGCAAAATTTTGTTCCATGAAGGCATCGCCGCCGCAATTAGCGGTACTTGGCAGTGCACTGTTATATTTCATTTTGCCTGTCGATGTGGTCCCTGATTATATTCTCCCGGTAGGTTATATAGATGACGCAATTGCTGTACAGCTTGTACTCGATCGATTCGCGAAAAAATTTCAAGGAAACCCCAATGGAAGTAGTGATAGTTTTGAATAAATATAGAGATGAGGATTTTATAGATGAATGTTGAAATATTCCAAGCAATTAATCAGCTAGCAGGAACACATCCGATCTTAGATGCCACTATGGTTTTTATTACTGAAAAAGCTCTGTATATTTTTGCTTTCACATTATTGTTTATGTGGCTTTTTGGAAATGAAAAATATAAATATACAGTTGTTTACGCTGCTCTTACGGGAGCACTTGGCCTAATTATTAATTTTCTTATTAGTCAAATTTACTTTGAACCTCGACCATTCGTAACGCATCATGTGAATATGTTAATCCCGCATATTGCGGATGCCTCTTTTCCTAGTGATCATACAACAGGTGCGTTTTCATTGGCGCTAGCTATTTTCTTGTGGCATCGAAAAATTGGCTTCATTACGGTATTATTTGCCGCTTTAACAGGTTTTTCACGCATATATGTAGGTCATCATTATCCGTTTGATGTTCTTGGGAGTAGCCTTGTTGCGCTTTCGGTCAGCCTAATAGTTTTTAAGGCTTCAAGTTTTCTCAAGCCGATTCCGAATGCGATTATGTATATTTATAATAAATTACTCAGAGAGCCTAAAAATTCACCTTTTGAACAAAAAGATAGTGGAAGCTATAAATAGTAGCTTCCTGAAATTAGGTGATTGGTGTGTAAATGAATTCAGAAATTATTTGGTATAGAAGATTAGATAGTGTAATTCTTTTTATTTTAATATCATTTTTTATATTAAGCTTAGTTTTTATTTATAGCAGTCAGCAGACAGGTCAATATGGTACTCAAAACTTTGCAATGAAACAAGGAATCAATTATATGATTGGTTTTTTAATATTAATTTTCGTTGCTAAACTTGATATAGATCAAATTGAACGGATAACTTGGCCTTCCTATATTGCTTTATTTTTTATTATTGTTGTTTTGAATTATTCACCGAAATCGATCGCTTATCCAGTATTAGGGGCTAAAAGGTGGTTTATGATTCCTTATGTAGGATCCATTCAGCCTTCTTTGTTTGTTTATCAACAGCCAGACACTGGGATGGTTTTGCTATATTTTATTGCCATCGGAAGCATGCTGTACTTATCTGGATAAATAAAAAGATACTTGCTGCTTTTTTCATTACTTTTTTACTTTTCTTGGGATTGCTCGTATATTTATATTTCCTTCAGCCAGATGTTATTTATAGTCAATTAATCCCCTTGCTTAAGCCCCATCAACAGGAGCGAATCATTGGGTGGTTAAATCCAACTGGAAACTATAATCAGGCATATCAGGCTAAGAAATCTTTACTTGCAGTTGGAAGTGGGGGATGGAGGGTACTACGGTCTTCGACTATCGATTCACTGAAAAACACTATCCTTTAGCCCCATTTAATAAACCGGTAGGGAGTGATAAAATGAAGTTTCGAGCCGGTCATTTTTTTCGGGCTGTTTTACTAGCTGCTTTTGGATTACTATTCATAAAGCTTCATATTGTAAAAAAATGTCCTCTACAATAATTATTATTGTGGAGGTTTTTTGTTGTGAAAAAATTCGGGCGTACAATCAACTGTAAATACACAAGAAATTCCTCAGAGAGATCCATAATTGCGGAAAAGGACACTAGTGAGAATTTAACCTCTGCAGAAAAAAACTGATTTGCTCCTTATTAGTATTGTAGCACTTTCAAACACATTTTTGTTTGGGCAATAAGAGAAAGTAGTGCAAGCCTATTCAACAGGGGACGTCCATTATACGTTAGCCAAAAGCACTCATTTTCAGTCAAACGGTTCTACTGTAGAAGAAATACATACTACTTAATGAAGCTATTAGGATGCACCACGTATCTTATAAAATCATCAGAAGTTGGTAAATTTCCAAATGTGTCGCGTACAGATGGTGAACATTGGAGAATTTTAAGAAAATATTTCATTGTCAATTTATAGCAATCAAAGAAGTGTCAAAGAGACAATGCGGATGAATGATCTTATAGTGTTAGCGAACAGTCACTGTTACTGTTCGCTAATATGTTTTTTTTGACTTAAGAATGTTATGAAAATTCAAACAAATACTTGATATTTAAATTTTAACCCATTAGAATGTAATTAAATGATAAGAATATTATAAAAATATGCACTTAGTTTGATGGGAAGGGGGAAAAGGTGTTAAACATGAGTTTACGTAAGCAAAAAACAGAGAAGAAACGTATAGAGATGCTACGTTCAGCAGCAAAGATTGTCAAAGAAAAAGGGTATGATCGTGCAACAATGGATGATATAGCAGCGGAATTATTAATGACAAAAGGATCACTCTATTACTATTTTGACAGCAAGGAACAATTAGTATTTCAGTGTCACGAATTAATTTTTAATGAGGCAATTACGGTAATGGAGGAAATTAGCCGAATGGATTTACCGGCTCGCGCAAAAATAGAGAAAGCGATTATAACCCATATTAAATTTCTAATAAATGAAAGAGATATGTTTAATATGATTATTCAACCTGAACAATTATTTATTGAAGAAAACCATCTTCGAAGTGTCTTAGAGCAAAGGGAAAAAATTACTTCAATCATTGATAGAATCATTGAGGAAGGTCTGAGCAAAGGTGAATTCTCGGTATCAGATCCAAAAATGGCACGAATGATGATTTTAGGAGCAATGAACTGGATTCAAACATGGTATTCTACTGATGGGAAATATAGCGAAAAAGAAATTGCAAATATTTATTCAAACTCTTTAATAAAGTTACTTCTATAGAGGATTCTGTAAGTAAAGCTGATAAGATTAATTTTCCTAATTTTCAGTAATTTGCGCTAGACGTTAAGGATAGTTAATCCAAACTTTGTAAGGGTAATGTTTAATGTTTTATTAGTTAGTATAAGAATAATCGTCGTTTAAAAGGAAGGGAGATGCATGTTGAAAGAAGTAAAGCGTAACTTCGTTATGTACGAGATTAATGGGTTTATTTATACTCTGACAATTGACAATCCTCCATTAAATGTTCTTACTGATGAATTATTATCAGAAATAGATGACGTTATCAATGAAATATTGGCCCAACCAATATGCAGGGTTTTAATCATCCGTGGTAATGGTGAAAAAGCTTTTGTGGCTGGGGCAGATATTAACCAATTTCCTACTCTTAATGAGGAAAGCGGTAAGCATTTAGTTGAAAAAGGAAAAGAGATTTTTGATAAATTAGAAAATGCACCGTTTCCTGTGATTTGTGCCATTAATGGATTTGCATTAGGAGGTGGTCTGGAATTGGCGCTCGCTTGTGATATACGAATAGCAGAGCAGAAGGCAAAATTGGGTCTCCCAGAAACAGGCCTTGGGATTTTGCCAGGATATGGAGGTACTCAGCGTCTTAGTAGACTGATTGGACCTGGAAAAGCAAAAAAA
Organism: Schinkia azotoformans LMG 9581; assembly: GCF_000307855.1. Taxonomy (GTDB): domain Bacteria; phylum Bacillota; class Bacilli; order Bacillales; family Bacillaceae_J; genus Schinkia; species Schinkia azotoformans. The sequence goes on from NZ_AJLR01000042.1 coordinate 85,996, forward strand.
ATGATGTTTACAGGTGCTGCCATTAGTGCTGAGGAGGCGATTAATTATGGATTAGTAGAAGAAGTTGTTCCGAATGGTGAATCCTATGAAGCTTCCGTTCGTTTAGCAAAGCAAATAGTAAATAATGCCCCTTTGTCGATATCAAATGTAAAAGCTGTAGTGAATAGAGGATTAGATGTTTCCTTAGCAGAAGGGCAGGAATTGGAAACTAAATATTTTGCAAGTCTTTGCCTTACCCAAGATATGAAGGAGGGGGTTAAAGCATTCATGGAAAAACGAAAGGCGGACTTTTCGAGAAGGTAGTAGGGCATAAAAGTATATGAAAAGATCGATAGGAGGAATAGTAATGAGTGAAGTATATATAGTTGATGGCGCTAGGACAGCTTTTGGAAAATTTGGAGGTTCTTTTACTAATATGAGTGCAACAGAGCTTGGGACTGCTACAGCAGTTGAGGCTATGAAACGGTCAAAGGTAGTTCCGGAACAGATTAACCATGTTATTTTCGGAAATGTTATTCACACCCAAAAAAGTGCCCCCTATCTTTCTCGCCATATTGGGTTGTATAGTGGTATACCGCAAGAAGTGCCGGCTTTAACATTAAATCGTTTATGCGGTTCAGGAATGCAGTCTGTTGTTTGTGCCGCACAACATATTTTAGTAGGGGATGCCAATATTGTATTGGCTGGTGGTGCAGAAAACATGTCACAAGCACCATTTTCCAATTTTACGCAAAGATTTGGCCCGAAAATGGGGAATTTATCATCGGAGGATATGCTTTTAGCAACCTTAACTGACCAATATACGGGGAAAGGGATGGGGATGACTGCTGAAAAGTTGGCAGAAATGTATGAAATCTCTAGAACAGAACAGGATTTGTTTGCAATTGAATCCAATAAACGAGCAGCAAAAGCAGCAACAAATCAAATCTTTGCAGAAGAGATTGTGCCTGTCAAGGTAAAGACAAGAAAAGGTAGCATCATGATTTCTAAAGATGAACATCTTAAACCGGATGCAAGCTTAGAATCTATGAGTCTACTCAAACCATCCTTTAAGCAAGATGGTACTGTCACTGCAGGGAATGCGTCTGGAATTAACGATGGTGCAGTATCTTTGATTGTTGCAGGTAAGAACGCTGTTGTTGAAAATAACCTAAAACCAATTGCAAGAATTGTATCTTGGGCCGTGGCTGGTGTTGACCCTTCGATAATGGGGATTGGTCCAGTTCCTGCCATTAAGAAAGCATTGGAACGCGCTGAGCTTACACTAGCTGATATCGATGTGGTAGAAGTAAATGAAGCCTTTGCGGCTCAGTATCTCGCCGTGGAAAAAGAATTAAGTTTGGACCGTGAAAAAACAAATGTAAATGGAGGCGCAATTGCTCTAGGTCATCCAGTAGGAGCAAGTGGAGCGCGAATATTACTATCTTCTGCCTATGAATTAAGACGTCGTAATGGCAGATATGCTGTTGCGAGTTTATGTATTGGCGGTGGGCAAGGAATCGCAATGGTAATTGAACATGTCTAACCTGCAAATCGTCTCGATTAGTTAAGATGAATTTCCCTAGTTTTTTCGTTAAAGAGGAGGAGTAGAAATGAAAATTGGTGTAGTTGGATCAGGAATTATGGGTAATGGAATCGCCCAAGTCTTTGCAACGAGTGGTTATGAAGTTGTATTAGTGGATGTTAACAAGGATGTGTTAACTAAAGCAAAACAGATAATCTCAAAAAACTTAGAGAAGCTTGCTCAAAAGAAAACGGAAATTCAAGTGGATGAAATTGTAAATCGTGTCGCATTTACAACAGACAAAAATCATTTAAAGAACGCAGATCTTGTGATCGAAGCAATTATTGAGAATATTGAGATAAAGCTAGCTTTATTTAAAGAGCTTGATGAATTATGTGAACAGAAAACAATTCTGGCTTCTAATACATCCAGTTTGTTAATTTCAGAAATTGCTTCCGCAACAAATCGTCGTGACCGTGTATGTGGTTTGCATTTTTTCAACCCAGTACCATTGATGAATCTAGTAGAAATAACGGGTACGGAGGAAACGTCTAATAAAACACTAGAAAAAGCAGAAGAGTTTGTTTCATCAATCAATAAAGAAAGTATACGTGTGAATGACACTCCTTTATTTGTAGTTAATCGCCTTCTTGTTCCGCTGATTTGTGAAGCTATTTCTCTAGTGGATGAAGGTACAGCATCTCCGGAGGACGTTGATAAAGGTATGATGCTAGGGGCTAATCATCCGATTGGACCACTTCGACTTGCGGATATGATTGGATTAGATACGATGCTACATATACAAGAAGCATTATATATTAAAACCCAAGATTCAAAATATAGAGTCCCAGAATTGTTAAGAAAAATGGTTGCAGCAGGAGAGCTAGGACGAAAAAGTGGCAAAGGGTTTTATCTATACTCATAGCCTTTATAAGGATAGATAAAAATAAAGGAGTTTAGACTAGTTTGAAAATGGAGGTTTGAAAATGGAAGCAACTTTTTTTACGGAAGAACATCAAATATTTCGAAATTCACTGCGAAAAATGCTTGAGAAAGAAGCATATCCCTATTATAACCATTGGGATAAAGAGCAAAAGATTCCAAGGGAATTTTGGTTGAAGATGGGGGAAAATGGATTTCTTTGTCCGTGGATTGCAGAAGAGTACGGGGGATTAGGTTTGGACTTTACGTATTCAATGATTTTAATTGAAGAACTTCAAAAGGTTGGAGCGGGATTGGCTTCTAGTATGACGCTTCACACTGATATTGTAAGCCCTTACATTTTATCACTGGGAACAAAAGAGCAAAAACAAAAATGGCTGCCAGGATGTATAAGTGGTGAAGTGATTACAGCGATTGCCATGACTGAACCTGGAGCTGGCTCGGATTTAGCCAACATCAAAACAACAGCAAGGCGTGAAGGGGACTATTACATAGTAAATGGAGAAAAAACGTTTATAACAAATGCTATTTATGGGGATTTAGTTATCTTAGTTTGCAAAACAGATCCAAAAGCTTCCCCTTCCCATAGGGGAATAAGCTTGCTACTGGTTGAAAATGGGACGGAAGGCTTTAAAAGAGGAAAGAAGCTGGACAAAATTGGGCAGCATTGTAGTGATACTGGAGAACTCGTTTTTGAGGATGCCAAGGTGCCTGTTTCTAACCTGCTGGGTGAAGAGGGGAAAGGGTTTTATTATTTGATGGACAAATTACAGCAAGAACGGTTAGTGGTTGCGATTGAGTGTCTAGTTGAAGCGGAGGAGATGCTGCGTTTGACGATTGATTATGTGAAAAATCGTCAAGCCTTTGGTACCTTAATTAGTAAATTCCAAAATACACAGTTTAAAATTGCGGAAATGGCGACAGAAATCGAGCTTGGTCGTTCCTTCATTCATCGAGTAGTTGAGCGACACGCAAAAGGTGAAAAGCTAATTAAAGAAGCATCTATGGCAAAGTGGTGGATCACTGAAATGACAAAACGGGTTGCTGCAGAATGTCTACACCTTCATGGTGGATACGGCTATATAGAAGAATATGAGATTGCTAGACGTTATCGGGATACTCCTGTTGCAAGTATCTACGCAGGATCCACTGAAATTATGAAAACCATTATTGCCAAACAACTAGATTTATAACTTCCAATAAATTGAAAATAGGTTGTAAATGAACTGGAAGCCAGAATGGTAGAAGTGTGGTTGACTAAATCAGTACAATTTTGAAAGGGGTTATGATCGATGTTTGTATTCGAAAAGTTGGCAGAACATTCAAAGGTGCAATCTGAAAAGGTGATTACAACATTTCAAGGAAGAGAAACTACGTATGGCCAATTTTACCAACAGGCAAAGAATTTAGCGGGTTATTTTCAAATAAAAGGTTATCAAAAAGAAGATAAAATTGCTTTATTACTTAACAATTCGGACTATTTTTTAATATGTTATTATGCATGCCAACTAGGTGGTTTTACGGTAATACCTATTAATACAAAATTAACAGTTCCGGAAATTGAATATATATTGACTCACTCTGCAGCAAAAGCGCTTATTTATGATGATCGTCTCAACGAGATTATTCATCAGCTTAATCTTGAACAATTTGAGAATCTGTTGGCAGTTGGGAAGGATTCTACCTTTGAAAACATTCTTCTTGATAATTCTATACCCTTTCAGGAAGTATTAGTAGATCAGGATGATACCGCCATTATTTTTTATACATCTGGTACCACAGGAAAACCAAAAGGTGTAATGTTGTCGGCAGGTAATGTTAGGGCTATCATCCAAATTTGGGGGGAAGCGTTGGAGCTGAAAACAGAAGATCGTATGCAAATTTCAACACCCCTTTTTCATTGTGCTGCTACCCACTGTTTTAGTGTACCGGTAATCTATAAGGGAGGCACCGTTGTAATTGAAGAGGCCTTTTCACCTGAAAAAACGCTAAATACGATGGAATTAGAGAAGGTGACGATATTTTTTGGAGTTCCAGCAATGTATAGCATTATATTAAATATGCCTAGGATGGCGGAAATAGACTTATCAAATTTACGATTATTTGCATACGGTGCCGCACCGATGCCGTATGTATTGGTTCGTCAAATAAAAACGCAATTCCCAGACATCAAGGTGCAGAATTTATATGGACAAACGGAAAATTCCCCTGGCGCAACGACGCTAAAAGATCATTATGCGCTCAACAAAATTGGTTCAGTCGGTGAAATGCTGCCACGGACAGAGGTTAAAGTGGTCGATCCAGAAGGCAATGCTGTGCCAGTAGGTGAAGTAGGCGAAATTATTGTTAAAGGGCCGCAAGTCATGAAAGGTTATTTTAAAAATGAAGTAGAAACAAAAATAGTACTTAGAGATAGCTGGATGTATAGTGGCGATTTAGGGCGTTTTGATGAAGACGGTTTATTGTATATTGTTGACCGTAAAAAAGATATGATTATTCGTGGCGGAGAAAATATTTATCCAATAGAGGTTGAAGAAGTATTATATCAAATACCGGAAATATTAGAAGCTGCGGTGATCGGCATACCACATCAAGTATATGGAGAAGTGCCAAAAGCGTATATCGTTTTAAAGGAAGGACAACAGCTTTCGGAAGAGCAAGTCGTTTCTTATTGCAAAACAAAATTGGCTAAATATAAATTGCCTGTAGAAGTTGTGTTTATGAATACACTTCCACGTAATGCCAGTGGGAAGGTATTAAAGCATACTTTGAGAGGGAATCCGAAATCTGTAATTGAAAATCAATAAATAGGATGAATTTGTAAATCACCTTCCCAACAAAATAGGACTCGAATTTGAGTCATATAGCTATACGGTTAAAGTAATACCTCCCCTGAAGCTTTAGTGAACGGTCACTTATCAATTTTTTTACTTTATTTAATGTCGAAGTGCATAGCGCCTGTCGATTATAAGTTAGATATGTACTGCTAATAATAGAAACTCCTTATTCAAGCAAGAATTTTAATTGTTTGTACTAGGGAGTTTTTTTCTTTAAGTAAAAAAACAAAAAGTAAATATTTTTATATACAGTATGGGGAATATTGTAAGTATGTCCTTAATACAATGATTGTAAATTGAAAGTCAACCTTTTCCATCGTGCTTTTCAAGTTTCATAGTTCAGTAGCAAAATATTATCGTAAAAAGGTGATTTCTATGGAACATATTGAGGAGGAATTGACACTAGTTGAACATTTATCTGAATTAAGAAAACGTCTGATTATTGTGATTAGTGTTTTTGTAGTGGCTTTAACTATTGGTTTTCTTATTTCTCAAAAACTATTGAACTATATTAAAAAAGCTGCATCTGTTTCGATTGATTGGAATGTCTTTGGATTTACCGATGGTTTTTTGATTTATTTTAAATGCGCTTTCATTGTTGCCCTCTTATTTACTTTACCAATTTTTCTCTATCAGACATGGGCTTTTGTTAAACCAGGATTAACCGAAGATGAGTCAAAAGGGACTTTACTTTACGTGCCGCTTTCTTTCTTCTTATTTATCATTGGAGTTGCTTTTAGTTATTTTGTTGTGTTTCCATTGGTTCTAGATTTTATGTCAACAATCAATCAAAATATCGGAGCGATGGAAACCTATGGAATAGCCCAATATTTTACGTTTATGTTTAATGTTGTTTTTCCAATTAGTATTATTTTTGAAATGCCAGTTGTCGTTTTATTTTTAACAAAACTAGGAATCTTGGACCCTGATAAATTAAGAAAGATGAGAAAGTTAGCCTATTTTGTGTTAGTGGTTATTGGTGTTTCTATGACACCACCAGATGTTGTTTCAGATTTATTAATCATCATACCTCTATTCCTACTATTTGAAATCAGCATTCTCTGTTCAAAGTGGTCTATTAAGAAAACTAAAAAAACGGAGGGGTAATCAATGGAAAACAAAGAGGAACAAAAAAGGTATAGCAGAAGAAACTTTTTGAAAAATTCAGGGTTAACCATTGGTGGTCTGGCAGTCGGCGCTGGTATTGGCAGTCAGTTTCGAAAGACAAAGGAAGTTGAGGTAACGAAAGAAGTTCCAGTAGAGAAGATTGTAGAAAACAATGCCAATCGCGCTTTGATGTATTTTAGTCCACAGCAATTTAGAATTGCCGAGGCGGCAGCGGAAAGAATCTTTCCAGAAGATGAGCTTGGGCCCGGTGCTAAAAAGTTAAATGTTGCCTATTTTATTGACCATCAATTAGCGAGTTCATGGGGTACAAGAGGTCGAGAGTATACAATGGGTCCATTTTTCAAAGGTGAAGCGACGCAAGGTTATCAAGGTCATTTAAATCGTCAGCAAATTTTCGATATTGGCTTACAAGGTCTTCATGATTACAGCCAAAAAACCTTTCAAAAGCCATTCGAGCAACTAACTGCAGAAGAACAAGATCAAGTTCTCATTGCCTTTGAGCAAGATCAGGTTGAATTAAAAGGAATTTCCGCATCTTCTTTCTTTGCCCAATTAAGAACGGTCACAATTGAAGGTGTGTATGCCGATCCAATGTATGGTGGGAATAATCAAATGGAAGCATGGAAAATGAAAAATTATCCAGGACACCAAATGACCTATGCGCAAATCATCGATTCCGAGGAATTTCAAGTTATTAAGCCGCAAAGTTTAAATTCTCAGCATCAAAATCATCAACATTAGAGGAGGAAGTGATCATATGGCAAAGGAACTACCTAAAACCGATGTTGTCATTGTGGGCCTTGGCTGGACGGGAGGAATTATTGCTGCGGAATTGGCGAAAAAAGGCTACAAGGTTGTTGGATTAGAGAGAGGTAAAGAGCGCAAGACAGAAGATTTCTTAATGGGCCATGATGAACTGCGCTATGCAAGTCGGTTTGAATTAATGCAGGATTTATCAAAAGAAACGATTACCTTTCGAAACAACACAAAAATGAGAGCGCTACCAATGCGCCAATATGGCTCGTTTTTATTAGGCGATGGGGTAGGAGGAGCCGGTACCCACTGGAATGGGATGACGGTACGCTTCCTTCCATACGATTTTGAAATTAAGACAAAAACGATTGAACGTTATGGAAAAGACAAAATTCCTGCGGATATGACTCTTCAAGATTGGGGCATTACTTGGGATGTAATCGAACCCTATTTTGATAAATTTGAACAAATGTGTGGGATTTCAGGTGAAGAGAACCCACTTCATGGTAAACGCTCGAACCCGTATCCAACGCCACCAATGAAATCGACACCTGCTATAAATCTATTTATGGAAGGTTCTAAAAGTCTAGGTTTACATCCATATCGCCTACCGTCAGCTAACCTATCAGAAAACTATAAAAATCCTGATGGAATTGAACGGGCAGCCTGTCAATACTGTGGCTTCTGTGAGCGGTTTGGCTGTGAATTCGGTTCTAAGGCTGATCCAATTGTAACCGTTATTCCAGTCGCAAAGCAAACTGGTAATTTTGAACTTAGAACTAATGCAAATGTTACTAAAATTATTCATGATGGGAAAAAAGCAACAGGTGTAATATACATCGATACGAATACGGGAGAGGAAATCTTTCAGCCAGCAGAGGTGGTCTCTGTCACAAGCTACGTATTGAATAACGTGAAGTTACTGCTCATTTCACAAATGGGAACACCTTACAATCCGGATACGGGTCGTGGTGTTGTTGGTAAAAACTATGCTTATCAAACAATGGGTGCATCGGCAGTAGGATTTTTTGAAAATAGGGAATTTAATACGTATGCTGGTGCTGGTGCGCTAGGTGCGGCACTTGATGACTTCAATGGTGATAATTTTGACCATTCCGATTTGGAGTTTATCCATGGTGGCATTATTTCGCTTTCGCAAACAGGGAAAAGACCAATTGCTAATAATACGACAAAAGATGCAGAACGAAATTGGGGCAAAGATTTTAAACAGCAGTCAGTTAAATATGCAAACCGGACATTAAATATTGGTTCACAAGGTGCATCGATGCCATATCGTCATCATTTTCTAGATTTGGATCCTACTTATAAAGATGCCTTTGGGCATCCTCTTCTCCGAATAACATTCGATTTTGAAGAACAGGATCGAAAATTGATTGAATTTACGGGTACTCAGGCAGGGAAAATTATGGAGGCAATGGGAGCTGATCATGTTATTACCAGTAACAAGCGGGGACCTTATAACATTGTTCCATATCAATCAACCCATAATACCGGTGGAGCCATCATGGGGGCTGAACCGGAAACAAGCGTACTTAACAATTATTTGCAAATGTGGGATTTTCATAATGTCTTCATTCCTGGTGCGAGTGCATTCCCACATAACTCCGGCTACAATCCTACAGCGACGGTTGGAGCACTGGCTTATCGTGCTGCTGAAGGAATTGAAAAATATTTGCAACAAGGTGGATTGCTAGTTTAATAATACAAAGGAGTTGAGTACAGATGATGAATATTGGTGTTCCCGGTTTAATTCTAATTCTCGCAATTGCCCTAATTATTTTTGGTCCATCAAAATTGCCTCAGTTAGGCAAAGCGATTGGAGAAACATTAAGAGAATTCAAGTCATCGACAAAAGAAATGGTCGACGAAGTAACAGATGAATTTAAAATGGACGAAGAAAAAGAAAAGGCGAAGATAAAAGCGTTGAAATAGAATAACATATCCAAAAACAGGGCAAACGTTTGGTGATTGCTCTGTTTTTATTAGCGAATAGTCACCATCGGGGTCAAATTAATACACGACTATGTGCTAGCAGCGAATTACCGGTTAATGTTGATTTTTTACTTTTGTTAGATGAATGAATTTTATTAAAAAGGGAGCAAAGTTGTACCTTGCTCCTTAAATAACTGTAATAACTCTAGCTTAGCTCAGCTTTTTCTTTTTTTTATTTTCTTGAATATAAAGACACACACGGTTTCTGCCCTTTGTTTTTGATGTATAGAGTGCCTGATCAGCCATCCAGACAATTCCGTGGGATTCATAGGTGAACTGCACCTCCAGTTGTTAGATGGTGTCTAACAATTGGGGTGCAGTTCATACAGAAGGTTTTTTATTTATTTTCCTTGTATTGTCAAAACCTGTCGTTGTGGCTATGATATAGTGGACAGATGAAGGTAAGTGTTGCAGAAGATATCGAAGAAGCGAGTATCTTAGTTGAAAAAAATAAGCCTTATTTACCAAACAATTTAAATTATATTGGAGGGAGCTATTGATGTCGCAACATAAAATTAGCCCGGAGCGAATTGAAAAGGAACAAATATACAAGGAAATGGGGTTAACAGATGAAGAGTATCAACTAGCGAAGGATCTATTAAAACGTCGTCCGAACTATACGGAAACGGGTATTTTCTCTGCTATGTGGTCTGAGCATTGCAGCTACAAATCATCGAAACCATTACTTAAAAGGTTCCCAACAAAAGGAAGTCATGTTTTACAAGGACCTGGTGAAGGTGCTGGGGTTGTTGATATTGGAGATAATCAAGCGGTTGTTTTTAAAATTGAAAGTCATAATAGTCCGTCTTTTGTCGAGCCATTTGAAGGTTCGGCAACGGGTGTGGGCGGAATTATGCGTGATGTCTTTTCAATGGGAGCAAAGCCAATTGCTGCGATGAATTCATTACGTTTTGGCAATCTAGATAATGACCGTACAAAAATGTTATTTTCTGAGGTTGTACGTGGGATTGCAAGCTATGGCAATGTGATCGATGTTCCAACTGTTGGCGGCGAGATACAATTTGATGAGCAATATGAAGAAAATCCATTAGTCAATGCGATGGTTGTTGGACTCATTTCTCATGACGATGTGCAAAAAGGTGTTGCCGCTGGTGTTGGTAATGTGGTTATTTATGCTGGAGGGGATACCGGAAAAGACGGAGTTGGTGGTGCATCGTTTTCCTCAGATGTTGTCGAGGCTGGAAAAGAAGAGAATAAATCTGCAGTCGCAATCGGTAATCCACATATCGGTAAAAAATTAATGAATGCATGCTTAGAAGTCATTCAATCGGATGCATTAGTTGGTATTCAAGATATGGGTGCGGCAGGATTAACATCATCTGCGAGTGAAATGGCAGCGAAAGCAGGTACGGGGATTGAGATGAATCTTGACCTTGTCCCACAGCGCGAAGAAAGTATGAATGCATATGAAATTATGCTGTCTGAATCACAGGAGCGTATGTTATTAGTCGTGAAAAAAGGTCAGCAGCAGGAAATTCTTGATATTTTTGCGAAACATGATGTGGATGCGGCAGTGATCGGTGAGGTTATACAGGAGAAAACCTTCCGTATTAAGCAACACGGTGAGATTGTTGTAGATATTCCTGTCAATATTTTAGCTGATGAGGCACCTGTCTATCATTTACCATCAAAAGAAGCGGCATACTATCAAGAATTTCAAGCGATGGAAAATGAAGTTCCTACAGTAGAAGATCATCAAGCGATGTTAAGACAACTATTACAGCAGCCGACAATTGCGAGCAAGGAATGGGCATACATGCAATATGATGCAGAGGCACAAGGAAACACCATTGTCGGTCCTGGATCTGATGCGGCGATCGTGAAAATCGATGGTACGGATAAAGCAATTGCGATTACGACGGACTGTAATTCTCGTTATATTTATTTAGATCCAAAAGTTGGTGGACAAATTGCCGTGGCAGAAGCAGCACGTAATCTTGTTTGTTCTGGTGCAAAACCACTTGCAATTACAGATGGCTTGAACTATGGTAACCCAAATAATCCAGAAGTATTTTGGCAAATGGAAGAGAGCATTGATGGTATCAGCGAGGCATGTCTTGCTCTTCAGACACCCGTTATTAGCGGTAATGTTTCCATGTATAATCAATCAAAAGACGAAGCGATTCTTCCAACACCTATCATTGGTATGGTCGGACTAATCGAAAATACAAAATATGTGACACCAAACCATTTCCAAAATAATGGTGACCTTGTTTATTTAATTGGAGAAACGTTCCCTGAATTCGGTGGCAGTGAACTGCAAAATTTGATTGCTGGTAAATATTTAGGAAAAGCCCCTGTGATTGATTTACAAGTGGAAGCGAACCGTCAAAACATACTTGCGACTGCAATTAAAGAAGGTCTTGTAGTATCTGCACATGATCTATCTGAAGGCGGTCTTGCTGTTGCCTTAGCTGAGAGTTTGTTTAATGGACAAGGTTTAGGTGTTGAAGTTAGGTTAACTGGTGACGTAACGGTAGCGTTATTTAGTGAATCACAATCAAGATTCTTAGTAACTGTAAAAGCAGAAAACAAAGAACAATTTCAAAATCTATGGACAGAAGCGAGACAAATCGGCTCGGTAACGAACGATGGGAAATTAATTGTTTCTGTAAACGGTGAACATGTGATTAAAGATACCGTTGATGAACTTCATAAACTTTGGAGTGAAGCAATTCCTAGGTTAGTAACTGCTAAATAAATTTGTGAATGTGTTAAATAACTTTTTGGTAGAGCACGGTACCCTGTGAATGGGCCGTGCTCTATCTGTTAGCAGAGTTAAAGTTGGAAGACAGTTTAGGATTGCAGCCTCAGCAAAATTCATAGCTAGGAGTTATTCAATGAAAGTATATAGTCTAAAAAGGCAATTTAAAGGTTACAAAAAGGAGACAGAGTTTTATTTAATAAGTGAATCAGAGTTTATTGGTGTTAAACAATTCGTGCTGAGAACGAAAGAACTAACGAATACTATCATAATCAATGAAAGCGAACTTCTTAAGAATTTTACTTTCATCAGAGAAATCTTTTAAACTGGGACAGGATGTGTCTGGTCTGCAGCTAATGCACTTAAGCGAACATTCGCTGTGGCTTGTTGATTGATTTAATGTCGAAGTGCCTGGCACCTGTTGACTAAATTAATATCACTCGCTATTTTAACGTTTCTCGGAACGTATGAACACTTCGATTTAACTGACCTAGGAAAACGGAAGTATTACAACACAGGGCTAGGGCACCGTTTTTTCATTAATGATAAACTAGGAATTGACAGTTTAGATGCCTTCCCCGTAAAGTTGCTTACGCTGCAAATAAAAACGGAGGGTACTAGATGCAATTCATTAATAATCTACTACTAGATATGGAACTAGATACTATATTAGTAAAATATCTTTCGATTATCATCTAGTATCACGTTTTGCACCGAGGAAATGATTGAGAAATTTAAAAAAGTACATTACCTTTCCGATTACATTATTCAAAAGGAATGGGAAATTGCTGAATACAATGCCGAAAATCAAATAGATCGGAACAATCCTGTGAATGGTAGGGCCCTTACCAATATCGGCGTTTTTAGGGCGTATATTAAGAGTTTGGACTAAGAGTATTCCAGAATCTATCTGGGGCTGATTTAAGAAATATGGTAGAAGAATCAAGCGACAAAGCCTTGATTGGCGAAAGAAGCTATTGAAATCCTTCGCTACGTTAAAACAGCGGTGAACTGACCCCATTTTTTCATATGTTTTTGTTAAATTTGAATAATAATAGATGCATAAAGAAGTTGCAAAGTTTGAAAAATTTGATAAAAAACATACAATTTACTATAATGAGGTTGTTCATATTTATTATGTACATATTAGACATTCTATCATTATGATTATCTCAATGTCTAAAATTCTGAAACGGAAGGTGACGTGCTATGAGTAAAGAGTTAGTCGCGGAAGTAAGAAAGGATTTTAGAAAATCAGCCTCAAATCAATTGAAAAGTAAAGGCCAAATTCCCGCGGTTGTTTACGGAAAAAAACATGAACCAAAAGCAATATCTGTTTACAAGGGAGATTTATTGAAATTATTAAGACAAAATGGCAGATATGCGATTCTTTCTCTAAATGTGGGAGGAATTGATGAGAAAGTGATTCTAGGAGACTATCAAGTAGACCCTCTCACTAAAGAAATAATTCATGCCGATTTTCTTTATGTGGATTTAACTAGTGAAATTAACACGAAGGTCCCTGTTGTAATAAAAGGAGAAGCGGAAGGTGTTAAAGTGGGAGGGATCCTACAACAAGTGCTTTATGAACTAAACATTTCAGCGAACGTAAAAGAAATTCCAGAGGAAATTTTAATAGATGTAACAAACTTGGAAATTGGTGATACGTTGAAAATAGCCGATATAAGAGAAAGTTATCGTTCCATCATACTTAACCATGAAGACGATGAACTAATTATTTCTGTGATCCCTTCAAGGCTTAGCGTAGGTGCTAAAGAAGATATGAATGAATCTATACCACAAACTGTATAAATTGGGGAAAAGAATGGTGCTCGTTTATTGGCACCATTCTTTTGTTTGACTGGGACAGAGGGTCGGGAACTGTGTCCCGAAGAGGCTGAATCGTATAATATTTCGTAATTTACACTTTCTTCTGTTAATATTGATATATAAAACATTGTTGAAAAAGAGGTGCTATTGTTATGTCATATACGGGGGTTATCATTTTTAGTATAATCATAGCTGCCGTTGTCATAGGTTTGACAATTTGGATAACAAATAAGGCGTATGAAGTGCTACCTTCTGTAAGTAAAGTAGATCCACTCCCTAATGAAAAAACGAGAGAAATATCAGAGAATACTAGGTTCGATTGGGATAATTGATGAAAGGTGCTTGCGCTCGTGCGTGTAATGGGGAGCAGGCACCTACACCTGAAGGGACAGATTTCGTGATCTGCTTCGTGGATCGAGAGGAGGATATAATTTGAAAACAATTCAAAGAATGTATGAGCATTTGCATTGGGCAAATCTTCATATTTTTGACGCATTGCAAAATATTAAAGGTGATAAGCAAGAGGTATGCGGATTATTTTCCCATATTCTATCAGCTGAAAAAGTTTGGTTTACTAGGTTACAAGGTATAGATGGCCCCCAAATTCCATTATGGCCCGAAATGAATATGGTACAATGTGCCGAACTTATAATGCAAATTGAGATGACTATTACAACCTATCTTACTAACTTAAAAGAGTCGGATTTGGATCAATCACTATTATATAAAAATAGTAAAGGAACAGAGTTCACTAATTCGGTTCGTGATATATTAACGCATGTAGCAATGCATGGACAGTATCATCGGGGTCAAATTAATACACGACTACGCGCTAACGGCGAAGTGCCAGTTAATGTTGATTTTATTACTTTTGTAAGATAATGGACCTTTTTGAAGAATTGTAAAAGTATTTGACCCTTGTCGACTAAATATAATAACAACAGGACCCACCACGCCTCTTAACAATGCGGACAATGGTGGGTCATTTTATTCTAAGGAGATTTTAAAAGCCGGGTGTAGTCAGTGTTCTAGTTTTTTTAGTATAATAGTGGCGAATTTATTTTTTGGCATAGGAAGTGTTTTTATTGACGAATATTCCAATCATACGCTTTGAAAATGTAACAAAGCAATATGATGATGACGATGCTGTTCTTGTTAACGTTAGCTTGGAGTTTGAACGAGGGAAGTTTTACACACTACTAGGGCCATCTGGTTGCGGTAAAACAACAATCCTTCGCTTGATAGCTGGATTTACAGAGCCTTCAGCGGGCAATATTTATTTTAATGGCAAAAATGTCAATCAAGTTCCCGCAAATAAAAGGCAAGTCAATACTGTTTTTCAAGATTATGCATTATTTCCGCATTTGAATGTGTTTGAAAATGTAGCATTTGGTTTGAGAATTAAAAAAATGAAAAAAAGTGAGATAGAGAAAAAGGTTCATGAAGCCCTGCAATTTGTGAACCTTAAAGGGTATGAAAACCGTGAAATTAAAGAAATGTCTGGTGGACAACGGCAGCGTGTAGCCATTGCTCGTGCGATTGTGAATGAACCGGAAATTATTCTTTTAGACGAGCCTCTATCAGCGCTTGATTTAAAATTGCGCACAGAAATGCAATATGAGTTGCGTGAACTGCAACGCCGTCTAGGCATTACCTTTATTTTTGTTACTCATGACCAAGAAGAGGCTCTTGCGATGTCGGATGAAATTTTTGTCCTTAATCAAGGAAAAATTCAGCAGAGCGGTACCCCAAATGATATCTATGATGAGCCTATTAATCGATTTGTTGCTGATTTTATTGGGGAATCGAATATTATAAATGGCAAAATGATTCGAGATTACGAAGTAGAATTTGTTGGAAAAAGATTTGAGTGTGTTGATAAAGGTTTACATGATAATGAACCAGTTGAAGTAGTCATTCGTCCAGAAGATCTTGAAATTACCTCAATCGAACGAGGGAAATTACAAGTCCGAGTAGATACGCAACTATTTAGAGGTGTACATTATGAAATAAGCTGCTATGACAAGGATGGAAATGAATGGCTCGTTCATTCGACTAAGAAAGCAACAGTTGGAGAAGAGATCGGTCTCTATTTTGAGCCTGAAGCCATCCATGTTATGCGTTTTGGAGAGAGTGAGGAAGAGTTTGATCGCCGTTTAGAATCATATGAGGAAGGAGATTATGATGAATTCTAAATTAACACGTAATCTTTATATGATTCCTTATGCTGGTTGGATTGTACTCTTTGTCATTGCACCGATTTTTTTAATACTTTATTATTCCTTCTTTGATATTGAAGGACATTTTTCACTGATCAATTATCAAAAATTCTTTACGTCTGTTTATTTACATATGACATTGAGCTCTTTTTGGTATGCATTTTTAATTACTGCCTTTTCTTTATTCATTGCATACCCAACTGCTTTTTTATTAACGAAAACGAGGCATAAGCATCTTTGGCTTTTATTAATTATTACACCTTCGTGGATTAATTTATTATTAAAAGCCTATGCATTTTTAGGAATTTTCGGTACGTACGGAATGACAAATCAATTTTTAGAAATCATTGGCGTCGGTACCAAGCAGATCTTATTTACGGATTTTAGTTTTATATTTGTTTCGGTTTATATATTTATTCCATTTATGATTCTGCCTATTTTTAATGCATTAAATGAATTAAATCCAACTTTAATTGATGCTGCCAATGATTTAGGAGCATCGAAATGGACAACGTTCCGAAGAGTGATTTTTCCACTTACGTTGGACGGTGTAAAATCGGGGTGTCAAGTTGTCTTTATTCCTGCTCTTTCTTTGTTTATGTTAACAAGATTAATAGCTGGAAACCGCGTGATTACCCTTGGTACTGCGATTGAACAACATTTCCTTGTGACACAAGACTGGGGAATGGGAGCAACCATTGCTGTATTTTTAATTATTATTATGTTTTTAATTATGAGCGTAACTGGCAATAGAAAGCGTGGTGTATAAGGTGACTCAAAAATTAGCACCTATTTCAAAGCTTTATTTACTGGTTATTTTTGTTATTTTATATACGCCGATTTTCTTTTTAGTGTTCTACTCTTTCAATAGTGGTGGAACAATGTATGACTTTGAAGGCTTTACCCTTGATTGGTATAAAGAATTATTTAGTGATACGAGGCTTCTCATTATCGTGCTGAATACGATTGTAGTAGCATTATTATCTGCACTGTTAGCAACCATCATTGGTGTTTTTGGTGCTCTTGCTATTTATAACGTTAGAAAGAGAAAGACAAAGCAAGCTTTATTATCATTAAATAATGTGCTGATTGTCAGTCCGGATGTCATTATTGGTGCATCGTTTTTGATATTATTTACAGTTGGTGGAATGAAACTTGGATTTATCTCCGTGTTATGCTCGCATATTGCTTTTAGCATTCCCATTGTTGTGTTAATGGTTTTGCCTAAGTTAAATGAAATGAGTCCGACATTAATCGATGCGGCAAGAGACCTAGGTGCAAACGAATGGGATGTACTGACAAAGGTTATTCTTCCCTATATAACACCGGGCATTATGGCTGGCTTTTTTATGGCCTTAACGTATTCGTTTGATGATTTTGCTGTGACGTTTTTTGTAACAGGAAATGGCTTTAGTACGCTTTCTGTTGAAATATACTCATTGGCCCGTCGGGGAATTTCCTTAAATATTAATGCATTGTCAACTGTACTATTTTTATTTACAACATTATTAGTTGTCATTTATTATTTTATTTTACAAAAAAATAAACCAAGAGGAATGGGGGCTAGAAAATGAAAAGATTAGTCCATTCGTTATTGGTAGTTGTCGTAGCATCCGTCGTTTTATTAGTGTTGCTAGATCAATTAAATTCATCCCAGGGGTATTCAAGTGGAAATACGTTAACCATTTATAACTGGGGTGATTATATTGACGAGGAGCTGATCACTCGTTTTGAGAAAGAAACGGGTATTAAAGTGATCTATGAAACCTTTGATTCAAATGAAGCGATGATGACAAAAATCGTTCAAGGCGGTACAACCTATGATATTGCAGTTCCTTCCGAGTACACGATAGAAAAAATGAGGGAAGAAGACCTGTTGATTCCACTTGATCATTCCAAGTTGCCAAATTTAAAGTATATTGATGAACGTTTTATGGACTTGCCGTTTGATCCTGAAAATAAATATTCCATTCCTTATTTTTGGGGGACCGTTGGAATCGTCTATAATCCAACATTGCTGGAAGGGATGGAAATAACAAGTTGGAATGATTTATGGGATCCAGCATTGAAAAATCAAATTCTTTTAATTGATGGTGCTAGAGAAGTAATGGGAATGGGGCTAAATAGTCTTGGGTATTCATTAAATGATACGAATAAAGACCATTTAATGGAGGCAAAGGAAAAACTGGATCGACTGACGCCGAATGTGAAGGCGATTGTTGGTGATGAAATCAAGATGCTCATGGCAAATGAAGAAGCCGCGATTGGACTTGTGTGGTCAGGCGATGCAGCTGATATTATGTCGGAAAATGAGAATTTAGACTATGTAGTACCGGAAGAAGGTTCCAATCTCTGGTTTGACAATATGGTTATCCCTAAAACGGCTAAAAACATCGAAGCTGCCCATCAATTTATCAATTTTATGCTTGACCCAGAAGTTGCAGCACAAAATACTGAATATGTGAGCTATTCAACACCAAATAAGGAGGCTTTGAAATATATGCCTCGGGATATGGTAACGGATGAACGCTTCTATCCATCACCTGAATTAACGGAAAAACTTGAGGTTTATGAAAATCTTGGCAAAAAGAACTTAGCTTATTATAATGCCCTGTTTTTAGAATTTAAAATGCATCGGAAATAGGCAAGGAAATAAATACGTGATGACGAAAAACTGCACAGTGAACTCTCACTGGTGCGGTTTTTTAATCCTTTTTTTCATTTATCTCCCAAAAAAATTAAATTTTTTTAATTTTTTTATTTAGCTATTGACAAAGCTAAAGATGTTGTCGAACCCTTGAGTTTACTGGGTTTTCATAGTGTTAAAGTGGCATATAGCCGTCGTTATTTACCAAAAATTGATAATTGACTGTGATTTAACGCACATTATTGAAAATGATTTGCAATTAATATGGAGGTAGAAAATCATTTGGGAGGTGGAGTTCGATGGCTACAACAAAAAATACTCAAGAGGTAGTCAAAGAGGGCCGCGAGGGAATAGGAACCTTTATCGGGGTAGGGATTGTTGGCGCTGTAATTCTAGTTACGTATATTGCAATGTACGGACTATATATGGCGAGAATTTAGAAAGGAGATAGGTGAACATGCATAAATCGGAAAAGATTTGGCTGACGTTAAGTTTCGGTATGATTATGGGTTTTATGATTCTTACTGGTTATCAGGCCTTTGCATTAGGAATGGGGACACCATCTGGTCAAACAACACTTGATCCACAAAAAGTGGATCAAACAGCTCCATTTGATAAACCTGGTGTTACACAGATTGGAGAAAATGAATACGAAGTGGTCATGACATTACAAATTTTTAGCTTTACACCAAATAAACTTGAGTTTCCTGCAGGATCAACAGTTCATTTTAAGTTAACTTCAAAGGATGTTGTCCATGGATTTGAAGTCGCGGGAACAAACCTAAATGCAATGGTAATGCCAGGCTATGTTCAAGAAATCACACAGAAGTTTGATAAACCTGGTGACTATTTAGTTTTATGTAATGAATACTGTGGTGCCGGACACCAATTAATGTCAACAACCATCACGGTTAAATAAAAGGGGGGAGTTACATGCAACCTACATCATCAACGGCAAATATGTCAAAGCCGTCATTTAAAGAAAGATCAAATCAAATGCTTGGCGCAATACCACAAGATGCTATTATAACAAAATCATATTTATTTGTCGCTTTTACTGCGGTACTATTAGGTGGACTGTTAGGACTATTACAAGGTTTAAACCGTGCAGGCTTACTTCAACAAATGCCGCTTGGATTAAACTATTATCAAATATTAACAGCACACGGTTTATTATTAGTCGTTATCTTTTCAGCAACGTTTGTAATTGGTTACTTTTATGCAGGTATGTCACATACATTAGGAGGACTTCTTCCTAAAGTTAGAAAGATCGTATGGACTGGATTTTGGTTGAAAATTGTCGGAACTGTAGTAGTAGTAATTCCGGTATTAATGAATGAAGCTTCAGTTATGTATTCATTCTATCCACCTATGAAAGCACACCCAATGTTCTATTTCGGGTTAGTATTTGTAGTATTGGGTGTATGGGCAGCTGCTATTGGGGCTTTTATTCAAGTAGCTTCTTGGAGAAAGAATAATCCTGGAAAGCATGTACCGATTTTCTCTTTCTTTGCTACTGGGGTATTTATTCTATTAGTAGGCGCAACATTAATGGTTGCAGTTGAAGTATTATTCATGATTATTCCTTGGTCTTTAGGATGGGTTGATACAATCAATGTTATGGTTGCTCGTACCTTATTCTGGGCATTCGGTCATACTGCGGTTAATATCTGGTATTTAACAGCTGTATCTGCTTGGTATGTTATTGTACCAAAAATTATCGGTGGTAGACGCTTTAGTGATATGCTGACTCGTGTCGTAATTATTGCACTAGTAATTATGAACATCACTGGTGGATTCCATCACCAAATTATTGATCCAGGTATTTCAGAACCGATTAAATTTATGCACGTATTCATGAGTTTAGCAATTGGTTTCCCATCTTTAATGACTGCTTATGCAATGTTTGCTGTAATGGAGCGTACAGGTAGAGAAAAAGGTGGAAAAGGTGCTTTTGGTTGGTTTAAAAAGTTACCATGGGGCGATGTTCGTTTCTTAGCTCCATTTATTGGAATGGCTGCCTTTGCTCCAGCAGGTGCAGGTGGTATTGTTCAAAGTACAAACCAATTAGATCAAACTGTGCATAACACGATGTGGATTGTCGGACATTTCCACTTAACATTAGGTATGTCTGTAGTTATGACATTTTTTGGTGTAAGTTACTGGTTAATTCCGCATGTTTCAAAACGTATTTTAACACCGGCTATGAATAAATTAGGTGTCTTCCAAACAATCCTTTGGACAATTGGTATGGTGATTATGTCATTCTCAATGCACTATATTGGATTATATGGCGGATCACCACGTAGAACATCTTATACAACATATTTCGATCATCCGATGGCCTTATCATGGGATCCATGGATGTTAGCAGTTGGTATCGGAGCAGTTTTATTATTCACCGCTGTTTGTATTCAAGTTTTTGCAGCATTCAATCTTATGTTCTTTGCACCAAAAGGTGTTACAGAATTCCCAATTGGTGAACCACAAAGTGATGATGAAAAAACACCATATTGGACAGAACGTTGGGGTATCTGGGTTGTATTAATGATCATTACAATTGCAATGGCTTATACTGTACCATTAGTTGAAATGATTGTGAATGGCCCTCCAGGATCACCACCATTCAAAACTTGGTAATAATTAAAATAGAGAGGTAGCTCGATTTTTATGGGCTATCTCTTTATGCTAAGTAAGAGAAAACTATAATTCAGGAAGTGATCTCCGTGATCAAAAATCGCCATACGACAATAGCTTGTTGGCTCGTTATAATATTTGGAATCGGCTTGTTTTTTATCGGAACCGACGGATTTAGTGCGTTTACTGCTGAAAAGGCAAGGGTAAATAAATTGGTCGATGAGAAACCAAAGTTCCCAAGTGTCACACTAGAGGATAGTAAAGGTCGTACCTATTCATTCAGTGAATTTGAAGGAAAAAATGTATTTATTACGTTTCTTTACACATCTTGTGGATCGGTTTGTCCGCAATTAGAAAAAAATATGTCACAAGTTTATGAAAAGATCCCGAAAAAATACTTTGATAAGGACATTGTATTTTTAAGTATAAGTTTTGACCCAACTAGGGATGACCCAGCTACATTAGAAAAATATAGAGAACTATTTAATAGTGACGGGGAAACATGGAGGATGGCGAGAATTAATGATCAAGCCGAATTAGATTCCCTGTTAAAATCCTTTGGAGTCATTGTAATACCTGATAAAAACGGAAATTTCTCGCATAACTCTGCCTTTTATTTTGTAGACAAAAAAGGGAGTTTAACACATGTAATGGATTATAAAAAAATTGATGAAGCAGCACAAACAGTAATTGATATTCTTGAAAAGGAAGAGGGGGATAAATAATGGAACAATCCAAATATGGTTTAATCTTATTTATTTTCCTTGCTATGCCCCCTGTTGCTTACATTTTGGAATCCGTAATGGCATTGCATATGCATATGCAAATGCCGATGCTAGTTATAGCTGGACTGTTAATGGCTCGTTTCTTTCAAATACGTTTTCCACAATTTTTTGAAAACTGGAATCAAAATGGTATACCCGGAATTTTATTATTTATCATTATAATTGTGTTTTGGATGATGCCGAGGACCATGGACGAGGCATTAACCGAATTAAGTGTTGAGATATTTAAATTCATCAGTTTACCGTTTTTGGCCGGAGTTCCGCTCCGTGACAGCTGGAAAAAGCTAAGTGAAAAAATTAAAAATGGTGTAATCATTCTGTTTACTGTTTTATTTTTATTAATGGGATGGCTGTATATTTACTCTCCTGTTCAATTGTGCAACAATTATTTGCAGATTGAACAAATAACCCTTGGTTGGGCTTTCATTACGACAAGTATTGGGTTGGTCGTTTATTTGATTTACATTACAGTCGTTGATCGTTCGAAATATGAAATTGGAAATAATGAATAATCATATAAATGAAAAAAAGGAGCTTGTGCAAGAGCTCCTTTTTAATTTATATTTCCTCGCTCAAAGTGATTCATTTCTGTTAATTCGATAATATAATCATAATTCTGGATTGAATTTTGGACTGATTCATACTCCTCCCTTGTTAAATCCTTTTTTTCTAATCTTTCTACTAATTTTCTTTTATTTTCTTCAAGATTGACGATAATATCTTTATAGTTCATATTTCAACATTCCTTTCCAAATCAGGGGTTTGAAAGCGCTATCTATTTCTATATATATTTTAATTTACGAAGCAGTAAAATTACTGATGGTCCTGTTGCGAATTGGTGACATATTGGTTACGAATTTAGCAAAATTAATCTTGTATTTTTGAAATCATGCTTTATAGTTAATACATATAGACAGTTGTCAAGACAGGAGGAAAGACGTACAAGATGGGAGAAAAAACGATTTCAAGAAATAAAGTATTAGGAATTGCTGGACTGGGTTGGATGTTTGATGCAATGGATGTTGGCATGCTATCATTTATCATTGCTGCCCTGAAGGTAGACTGGGGTTTAACACCGCAACAAATGGGTTGGATCGGGAGTATAAATTCGATCGGTATGGCTGTTGGTGCTTTTGTATTTGGTATATGGGCAGACCGTATTGGTAGAAAAAATATATTTATTATAACCTTAGTCTTATTTTCGCTAGCCAGTGGACTTTCAGCTTTTGCAACAACACTTTCAATCTTTCTCATATTGCGGATTTTCGTTGGGATGGGACTTGGCGGTGAATTGCCAGTAGCCTCAACCTTAGTATCTGAAATTGTCCCGGCGAAGGACCGTGGTCGTATTGTAGTATTGCTTGAAAGCTTTTGGGCTGTGGGTTGGTTGATTGCGGCACTAATTTCATACTTCGTTATTCCGGCTTTTGGTTGGAGAATAGCTCTGTTATTAAGTGCCTTACCTGCTTTATATGCTATTTATTTACGATTAAATCTGCCTGACTCCCCGGCATTTTCACCTAAAAAGAGTGAAAAACGGACAGTATTGCAAAATATAAAGGATGTTTGGTCGAAAGAGCATGCCCGTTCCACGTTTGTCCTGTGGACGGTTTGGTTTACGGTTGTTTTTTCTTACTATGGAATGTTCCTATGGTTGCCAAGTGTTATGGTTATGAAAGGTTTCAATTTGATCCAAAGTTTTGAATATGTGGTGATCATGACACTTGCGCAATTGCCTGGATATTTTACAGCAGCATGGTTTATTGAACGAATCGGCCGTAAATTTGTACTAGTTACTTATTTATTAGGCACCGCTGCATCAGCTTTTGTATTTGGAACAGCAGAATCGACCGCTTTATTAATCGGCTCCGGGATATTATTATCCTTCTTCAATCTTGGGGCATGGGGCGCTTTATATGCCTATTCTCCGGAACAATATCCGGCAGTGATCCGTGGAACTGGTACAGGAATGGCGGCATCTGTTGGCAGAATAGGAGGCATCTTGGGACCGCTTTTAGTAGGTTCTTTAGTAAGTGCCGGCTATTCAATTGGTTTTATTTTCTCAATTTTTTGTGGAAGTATTATTATCGGAGTTTTGGCTGTCGCTTTTGTTGGACACGAAACACGACAGATCGAACTTGCTTAGAAAAAAGAGTTGCAGTCTAGATTGCAGCTCTTTTCTTTCCTAATTTTTTCAAAAATAAAATGCCCCTAAATGTAAAAAAATAAAATGAAATGAAGAAAAAGCGAAGGAGAGCTGGCAATATGCGGGGCTACGTTCTTTCGATTTGGAACTTTTTTGATCCTTTTTATTTTTTCTGTACACGTCTAACATTTCCTCCGCGAACAGGTACGGAAAGCAATATTTTCAGGGTTAGACTAACAAAATACAAAGGAAGAGAAGTCGTTCTTACTGATGGAACAATCATCACGAAAAATGATATTTTAGTTAAAATCCACCTTCACAACGTGAAACTATTAAGGGAATTATTTGAAATAAAAAGTGAATTAAGAAAAGCAAAAATTCTTTACCGCCATGTTCAAGAGTCACTGCCAGGGATCGAGTATTTCATTCGAAACAGCAGTTTTTCAAATGAAATTAAAGGAATTGTTGGTATCACCCATTTAAATAAAAGCTGTGAACGGCTTGGATTTGAAATTTTTGATATTTCTCATCCTATCTATAAATGGTTTAAAGTGTTTGCTTTTTTGCCAATCGAAATTCTATCCAGCGCAAATCATTCCATTCTCAATAGTTTAAAACATCAAACACCAAAATATTTATTTATGTCAAGAAATACACTAAACAAAATGTATCGAATCTAAAAGAAAAAGCTGCTCATGATTAAATAGCAGCTTTTTTAGGTCTTAAAGGCAGTTCGTGAAGGGTAATTTCTGGTCGGCTTCCGACACGGATATTAACTCCCGTTTGACCTAGTCCTTCATTGATATAGTAAGGCTTCCCATCTTGTAAATGGAGCCCCTTTGTAATATTCATTCTAGCGAGTTTCCCCATTTTTACTAGGTGATAGGCTTTTGGGTAGCAGATTTGCCCCCCGTGGAAATGGCCAGATAGCAAATAATCAAAATGATAATCCTTCATATGCAACACGATATTTGGATCATGGGTAAGAACTAATTTTGTACCGGAAACGATTCCTTTGTAAGAAGCGTTAATATCGCTACGTTTTGTCTTAAAGTCGTCAATGCCAATGATGTTAACTGGTTTACCATTTACATAAATGACATCATGTTGATTGATCAAAACCTTGCAGTTATATTGTTCAAGAATTTCGATTAGCTTTTGTTGGTATTTAGGTCGCAGAAAGTAATCATGATTTCCTAAAACCGCATAAATCCCATGCTTTGGATTCAGTTTGTTCAATGTTTCAAGGTAGGGAGCTAGTTTAGGAATGGTTCGTTTACGATCTAAAAAATCACCAGTTAGTGCAATTAAATCAATCGGTTCGTCTTTTAGCATTTCATAGAGATCGGTTGGAGAAATCGAAATATTTTCAAGATGCAAATCTGATAGCTGTAAAATTTTTAACTTTGGATGCTGTGGTACAAGTTTTTCATTTAATTTTATCTTGTTTATGACAACATCTTTCGTGTTATCATGGGCTTTTTTAAATAAATTATTAAGAATATAAACAAGAAATAGGATGAGGACAGCAAGTAATAAAAATTCCAAGTGGCTACGCACCTCCATATAAAAATTATACAGGATGGGAACAGGAATTTTTACATGCAATAGTTGGAAAGCGTTTTTCTTCTTAGTATAATTAAAAAAGCTTAACGGAAGAAAAGGTGCTTTTTTATGCAAATTTTACTAGTCATGATCGGTGGTTTTTTAGGGGCAATAGGCAGGTTTAGTGTCGGAGAGTGGTTTAATCCAAATCAGGGTTTTCCTTTTGGAACTTTACTCGTAAACCTTATTGGATGCTTTCTTCTAGGGTGGCTTTTAACTTTTATGAGCCGTCACAGCAAAAATTACTCTTACCTAACTTTGTTTCTCGGAACTGGGGTAATTGGCTCTTTTACAACCTTTTCAACATTCTCTGTTGAAACGATTCAATTATTCAAACAGGGACTTGTTGTTCTCGGTTTGCTTTATGTACTCATAAGTATATTTTTCGGCTTGTTATTAGCCTATTTGGGGAGCAAATTAGCATGATCTGGATCATTGGGTTTGGTGGTGCAATTGGTGCAGCTGTACGCTTTTTATTAAGTGATTTTATTAATAAAAGGTGGTCTAAAAAACTAGGTAGGTTTCCGGTGGGAACATGGATCATTAATATTTCCGGCTCTTTTTTACTTGGTGTAATCGCTAATTATCATTTGTCAAACAGCATAGAGGATTGGGTTTGGTATTTTGTTGGAGTTGGATTTTGCGGGGCATATACTACTTTTTCCACATTTGGCTTTGAAACAATTCGGTTGATCGAAGACAAAAAAATTAAGATTGCGATTGAATATATACTATCATCATTGGTAGTAGGGATTGCATCAGCTTCAGTAGGTTTTATAATTTGATTTGGAGGTACGGTATGCCTGATATTAATGCTTTATTTCGCAAAAGAATTGGTTTACCTGAGGATGAGATTGTAAGGTTTGAAATATTAGATAAGGTTCTTGAAAAAACAGCGAAATCAATTCCCTTCGAAAATATATGTATTATTAATAAAAATACAAGTGATATTTCGAAGGAA
The DNA here is from genome assembly GCF_000307855.1 of Schinkia azotoformans LMG 9581. Taxonomy (GTDB): domain Bacteria; phylum Bacillota; class Bacilli; order Bacillales; family Bacillaceae_J; genus Schinkia; species Schinkia azotoformans. Next base: position 112,728 of record NZ_AJLR01000042.1, read on the forward strand.
AGCCTAGTTAATAAAATTCTTGATAGGAATGAAGGCGGCGTCTGTTATGAGTTGAATCCTATTCTTTATTTGTTTTTACAGGAAAATGGCTTTGATGTCTCCTTAGTTCGTGGGGCTGTTTATGATCATTCAGCGCAAAACTGGGCGCCTACGGGTCTTACCCATGTTACAATTTTATTAAACCTTAATAATCAAACCTTTGTATTGGATACTGGTTTTGGAGGGAATTTACCTTTAAAACCTGTTCCATTGAACGGGCGAATGGTTCATTCCGGTAATGGCCAATTTCGAATTAAAAAGCAGAATAGTGAGTATGGAGATTATGTTTTTGAAATGAAGTTAAAGCATAAGGATTCTGACTGGAAGCTAGGTTATGCTTTTGATACGAAAAGTATCATTCGCGACCTCCCTGAATTAAATGCCGTTAAACAGGTCATCTCTGAAAGTGAGCATTCGGCCTTTAACAAGGCCCCTTTGATGACAAAAATTACAGACAGCGGAACAGTCACTTTAACCGGTTCTTCATTAACAGTATGTACAGATGGAGAAATGAAAAAAGAGGATATTGCTGAAACACAATATCCAGATCTAGCCAAAAAACATTTTGGTTTGTCGGTTAAATAGTAAAATAGCAAAGGGGTACCCGAAAAATGGGTACCTCTTCTCTATAATGTCTTAAAAAATTCTTTTCCATGCTTTAGAAAGCTCGCTGAAAATGATTGGGACTAGAGATAGCGTTAGTACGAATAACCAGTCCTTTAAAGAAAGGATGTGTAGGTCGAAGATATCGTTAAAGACCGGTACATTCACTAATAGGGCTTGAAGTGCAATACCTACGAAAATAGACACTAGTAAAAACTTATTTGTAAATAGTCCCACTTCACGAAGTGACTTTTTAGTACTCCGCAAATTCAAGGAATGGAATAATTGAGCAATACTTAGTGTTACAAATGCCATCGTTTGGGCATGAACGAGTGCATCCTTCGAAATGTTGCTAAAGTCGATTGAAAAAATCGATGGTGCGCCAGTGTAATAATTTAATCCTGTAACAAAAGCAAATAAGGTTAAGGAACCGATTAATAATCCGTAAAGTAGGGTAAACATTCCGCTGCCATGGGCAAAAATACTTTCTTTAATGGAACGTGGCTGTTGATCCATAACATCTGGATCATCAGGATCCAGCCCTAGTGAAATGGCAGGCAATGTATCTGTAATTAGATTGATCCATAAAATATGAATAGCGGATAGGGGAGCCGGCCATCCAAGAAGAATAGCGATGAAAAGCGTTATAATTTCCCCTAAGTTACATGATAGGAGGAATAAAATCGATTTTTTAATGTTTTGATAAATATTTCGACCTTCTTCAACGGCAGCAACGATCGTTGCAAAGTTATCATCGGTTAATACAATATCCGCTGCACCTTTTGCGACGTCAGTACCGCCTTTCCCCATTGCAACGCCAACATCAGCTTGTTTTAATGAAGGAGCATCGTTTACCCCGTCCCCCGTCATTGCAACAATTCGCTCATTCGTTTTTAAAGCTTTCACAATTTTTACCTTATGCTCTGGTGACACCCGCGCAAAAACACGGATTTTGTTAACCTTCTCGCATAACTCTGATTCACTAAGTCGATCGATCTCGGATCCTGACATAGATTCGATCTCCTCGTTTGCAATTCCAAGATCTTTAGCAATTGCGAACGCTGTTTTTTGGTTATCCCCGGTAATCATGATCGTTTGGATACCGGCTTGTTTGCACTGTGCTATGGATGCTTTTACTTCTTCTCTTGGCGGGTCGATCATTCCGGTTAGGCCTAGAAAAATTAGTTCTTTTTCCAAATCCTCGCTTGTCATGCTGTTATCGAAGGTTGGAATTTCCTTGTAGGCAATCGCAAGAACACGTAATGCTTCAGCAGACATTTCATTGGCAACATTCTTAATTTTATCTACTTCAAGGGTAGTCACTCGGATTTTGGGTAAAATGCTTTCTAATGCACCCTTCACCATTACAAAATAACGGCCACCATGGTGGTGAACGGTTGTCATCATTTTACGGTCGGAATCAAAAGCTATTTCAAAAATTCGCTCATAATTTTTATCAAGAATTTGTTTTTCAAATCCAGCAACATGAGCCGCAGCAACAAGGGCGATTTCGGTCGGGTCGCCAGAATGTTCCTCCTCAGTAAAAACGGCATCATTACAAAGAGCCATTGCTTCAAAGAAGCGGGAGTATTCCCTTTGCTTTAGTAATGGTGAGTTCATGGAAAGATAATTTCCGTTAACATAGACTTTTGTCACGGTCATTTTGTTTTGGGTTAGCGTCCCTGTTTTGTCAGAACAAATAACACTAACAGCACCAAGAGTTTCAACCGCCGGCAGTTTTCGAACAACAGCTTGTCGTTCGATCATTCTCTGTACGCCAAGAGCAAGTACAATCGTAACGATGGCAGGCAACCCTTCAGGAATGGCTGCAACCGCCAGACTTACAGATATCAAAAACATATCAAGAACATCTCTGCCTTGAAAATAGCCGATTAGGAAGATGATGACTGACACAATGACGGCACCAATTCCGAGAATTTTCCCAAGCTCTGCTAATTTTTTTTGAAGCGGTGTTTGTTCTTTTTCTTGTTTCCCAAGCAAATTAGCGATTTTTCCGATTTCGGTCTGCATTCCCGTGTTCACGACTATACCAATAGCCCGCCCGTAAGAGGATAGGGTGGACATAAACGCCATATTCCGTTGATCGGCAATCGGCAATTCCTCAGCTGCTACCCAATCAGCATTTTTATCAATAGGAACGGACTCCCCGGTTAATGAAGATTCTTCAACCTGAAAATTGGCAGTTTCAATTAACCGTATATCAGCAGGAATAAATCGTCCAGCATCAATAATTACGATATCACCTGGTACTACGTGCTCTGATGGAATTTCAACCGTCATTCCATCTCGTTTTACAATGGCTTTGGGGGTTGTCATTTTTTTTAGTTCCTCCAAAGCTTTTTCTGCTTTAGATTCCTGAATGACGCCAATAATCGTATTCAGCAGAATCACTAATACAATAATAATGGCATCACTATACTCCCCAACAAACGCAGAAATAAGGGCGGCCCCAATTAAAATATAGATTAGTAAACTATTAATTTGCCTGAAAAACAACGTAAAAATCGATTCTTTTTTATGCTCGCTGAATTCATTAGCTCCAACCTGATCTAACCGTTTTTTTGCCTCTACATTCGTTAGACCTGTTTCCGTATTAGTTTCTAAATCAATGGATACTCTTTCTGTATCTTTTGTGTACCACATACTTCACACTCTCCCCTAGATAGAAAATGGATTATCTATCCCAATTTAATTAAACCACATATAGGTAAATATTTCTAAAACGAAAAATGAAAGTTTATATATAAATTAGTCAGTGATATCCCCTTATATTACCATTTAAAAGTTTGCTATTTTTACCGATAGTAAGGATGAGCAGCAATTTCCCTAGCAAATGTTGTTGTTCATGATAACTTTATTCAGCTGAATAAAGTTATAGCCTTCGGCGAGCCTTGCGATTTTTAAAGGTAGTTTTTCGAGCTAAGATCAAAGACTAAGAACGCCACATCCTGTGGCAACGTCTTTGTGACCCACATCCTGTGGGCCTAAAAATCTGGGCGCAAATATGCCAAGGCATATTTGATTGTATTCCTCTATTTCGTCCATCTAATTTAGGTGGACTTTTTTTATTTTTAACAACCTTAGTTCATGCTACTTGAATAGTTTTCCCAGACCTATTAAAGTAAAATGGAATGATTAACTTCATTCAGCAGAAGTCTTCCACTTCCATAAGTGGTGAGATGAATGCAAAATAGTGTTTTAATCCAGTGGGGGTGCAAACCCCTGCTGAATAAAGTTAAAGCCTCCGGCGGATGCCTCGGATTTTTAAAGGTAGTTTTTCGAGCAAGCTCGAAAAAAATCCGGGCGCAAATACGCCAAGGCGCATTTGATAAAGTGGGTGAATATTTTGGCAGTTCGAAATTATACGATTGGGATGGCCGGGCACATTGATCACGGCAAGACATCTCTTACGAAGGCATTAACGAATGTTGATACAGATCGACTTAAGGAAGAAAAAGAAAGAAATATTTCAATAGAATTAGGCTATGCACCATTAAAGATTGATGATGAGCTTCATGTCTCTATTATCGACGTGCCTGGTCATGAACGTTTTATTAGACAAATGATTGCCGGTGTTGCTGGAATTGATTTAGTCATCTTGGTTATTGCTGCAGATGAAGGTGTTATGCCGCAAACGAAAGAGCATCTTGAAATCCTGTCCTTTTTAGGTATCGAAAAAGGGATTATCGCAATTAGTAAAATTGACCGTGTTGATGCAGAATTATTAGAACTTGCCGAAGAGGACATAAGGGATAACCTCAAAGGGACGGTGTTTGAATCAGCTCCTTTTGTATTAGTGGACAGTCTTTCAAAGAAAGGTCTGGAGGAACTAAAACAGCAAATTAAGAAGGAATTAGAACATAAGGAAATGCGTGATGCAAGGGGACCGTTCCGCTTGCCGATTGACCAAGTGTTTTCAGTTCAAGGCCAAGGAACGGTGGTACGGGGTACGGTGTATGAGGGAATTGTCGAAAAAGGCAGTTCACTGCAGGTTTTACCACAGGGCATTCCGGTAAAAGTTCGACAAATTCAGGTGCATCATGAGCAAACAGAAGTGGCTAAGGCTGGACAAAGGGCGGCCTTAAATTTAGGTGGCATTTCCAAACAAGAAATTACCCGTGGAGACGTTTTAGTATCATCTGAGCATTTTCTCGTTACAGATACGCTTGATATTACAACAAAATTTGTGGGTGACTTGGCATCGCCGGTCAAGCAGCGTGCACCGATTAAGCTACATACAGGAACAACCGAAGTAATGGGAACAATCGTGTTCTTTGATAGAAATGAAGTTGTTGAAGAGGATGATGAAGTAGTTTGTCAGCTTCGTTTAGACTACCCAATTGTTTGTAAACGTGGGGACCGCTTTATTTTAAGGAGACCGACACCTGTCGAAACGATTGGTGGTGGCTGGATTATCGACCCGAAAGGCAGTAAATATCGCTTTGGTGAAGATACAATAAAAATGCTCATGCAGAAAAAAGAGGGCACACCAAATGAACGGATTCTTTCTATATTAAAAGAGAAGGCGCTGATGACCTTTGAAGCTTTACTGAAATTTTCATCGATGGATAAGGACGATTTAACAGCTATTTTGAATGAAGAGAAAGGAAATACAGTTTTTGAACTAGCAAGCGGCGAGTATGCCCTCCACTCTGATTTTGAATATATTAAAAACAGGATAGAGGAAAAATTAAGAGAATATCATGAGGAATTTTCTCTTCGTGCTGGCTTCAATAAAGCTGAAATTGTTCATTCTTTCTTGAATCTTTATCCGAAACGTCTAGTTGAATTTGTTATTGAAAAATTGATAGAAGAAGGCTTCTTAAAGAGACAAGAGCAATATATTCAGCTTGCAACTTTCTCACCGCATTATCCAGAAAAATGGAGCAAACGTATGGAAGCAGTAGTCATAGCTATTCAAAAAGACGAAATTGAAGTGCAGCCATTTGAGCAATATATGAAGAGTGAAAAAATACCGGAACAGTACAAGGATGATTTCAAATATTACTTAATCCAAGCAAGAAAAGCTGTTGCCTTGGATGAAAATCATCTTCTATCAATAGAAACAATTAACAAAGCAGCAGATTTATTAAAGTCAAAAACCGGTGAAGAATTCGCAGTTAAGGATGCAAAAGATGTTCTAGGACTATCCAGAAAATATTTGATTCCATTACTAGAGTTATTTGATGCATTAAATCTTACAAAAAGAGTAGAGGATAAACGGAAGTGGGTGTAATGTAGTTTGTCACCAATGAAGATCTTACTTCTCACACCTTTTTTATACAGCAATAGAGGCAATTCAACAACCGCAAAACGAATTGCCTCTGGTTTGGAGCAAAATGGAGTAGATGTTACTGTTTTTGCCTATGAAGAAGACGCGTGGAACGATGAAATCGATAGACAAGCTAAAAACTGTGACCTTATCCATATCATCCACTTTTACCGTTTTTCAAAATGGGCAAAAAAGACAAAATTTCAGTTGAATAAACCATACATTATGACGAACGGCGGAACGGATGTAAATCTTGATTTGTATAACTTAGGTAATCGGGCAGAAATGTTGGATATTTTGCAAAATGCCAGTGCAATTACCGTTTTTACTGATGATGCAAAGGCAAAGCTTTGTCATGCATATAGTGGTATGGGGCTACGAATAGAGGTTATTATGCAGAGTGTATGGTTTCCGATTTCTGAGGAAAATGCAGACGATTTGAAATTGGGAATAGGAGAGCCTGCGATTTTACTTCCATCTGGATTAAGGGCGGTAAAGGATGTTTTCTTTTTAATGGAAGAAATTGTTGGTCTGCAAAAGAAGTATCCTAATTTACAGTTTTTGATCGCCGGTATGGTTTTAGATGAAAATATATATGAAACGTTAAACCAATATATCGAAAAATATAGCTGGATTCACTTTTTGGAAAATGTTCCGATTGAAAACATGGTATCATTGTATAAATGGGCACATATAGTTTTAAATACGTCTATTTCAGAGGGCCAATCTTCGGCTATTTTAGAGGCAATGGAAATGGGTTGTGTTGTTTTGGCGCGAAATAATCCCGGCAATGCCAGCATCATCGAAGATGGAGTAAATGGCTATCTATTTAATGACGGAAAAGAATTTTTAAATAAGATTAATGTAGTTTTAACTGAGCAGGAAAAAGCCCAAAGGATTATTCAAAATGCTAAAAACTTTGTGCAAACCAATCATTATTTTGAAGATGAAATAAAGGCATTTATCAAGCTTTATCAAGATTGTTTACAAAAACCTTGAAACTAGTGGTGAAAAACAATGAATTTAAACCATCTAAAAGCGTTTGAAAAGTTGATACAAGTAAAAAGCTTTCAAGAGGCGGCAAGGCAATTATCGGTATCACAGCCGGCTATAACGCTCCGAATTCAAGCCTTAGAGGAGCATTTTAAAACAAAGCTAGTAAAGCGCACAGGAGAGGGTGTGCAGTTAACCTCACAAGGTGAAGTGATCTATAAAAGGGTTAAAGAGATTCTAAAACTATGGGAAGACTTGGAGGTCCAATTTTTAGGAGGAGAGCCAGTAGGGAAACTTGTCATTGGGGCCAGTACAATTCCTTCTGAATATATTCTTCCAAAAATCATTAAGAATTTTAAATCAACCTACCCAGATGTAGATTTTAGTATGAGAATATCAGGGAGCAAGGATGTCGTTGATTGGTTGAAAAATCGCTTAGTTGATATTGCCATTACCGGTGAACCGATGACAACCCCTTTGCTTTATTCAAGACCAATTGTTAGTGAGAAATTAAGTATCATTGCCCCTTTGGAATTTATTGAAGAAGATATAAAGCAGTTTCGGGATTTATTTGATGTAGAATGGATTTTACGTGAAAAAAATTCTGATACAAGATCCTCGCTTGAGAAAACGATTGGAACACTAGGCTTTTCAACAGAGTTAATGAAAATCGTAGGTGAGTTGGGTAGTACAGAGGCTGTCATAGCGGCGGTAGAAGCCGGTCTTGGAATTACCGTTGTATCTTCTTATGCAGCAGAACGGGCCGCCCAATCTGGCCGTGTAAAAATTATTAATTTGAAGGATTTTCAAGTCACAAGGAACTTTTATTTTTCTTGTCTTGAGGAAAATAAAAATCTTCCGGTCATTTCCGCGTTTTTGGGTTTTATAGAAGATTCCTATAAAGACCATAATTAATGAAGGCTGACATAGGTAATTTCGTTTTCAAACGACTTTACTGGTCAGCCTTATTTTTATTTAATGTATAAAGATTTCTTATTTAATTCATTCACTTCACCGATAATTTGGGCAGCCGTTATATTTTGTTCGTGAAGCTTTTGCACATAAGCCTTGGCTTCTTCTTTTGGCAGACTTACTAAAAGTCCTCCTGAGGTAATCGCATCACATAAAATGTATTGACTGCTTTCAGTGATTGATGACGCGAACTCCACATCATCCTTTAACCATGCAAAGTTGGATTTTGAACCGCCAGGAATGACGCCCTGTTCAGCTAGGTTGTATGTTCCGTCTAAAATAGGAACATCATCGTATGTAATCGTCATGCTGACGTTACTTCCTTTTGCCATTTCACAAGCATGACCTAATAGTCCAAACCCTGTTACATCGGTAACAGCATGGATTTGGAAACCTTCTAATGCTTCTGCTGCTTTTTTATTAAGCATGGCCATTGTTTCAATGACTTTTTCCTCTTGTTCTGGTGTTACAACACCACGCTTAATGCCTGTTGTAAGAATGCCAACTCCTATTGGTTTTGTAAGGACCAAGGCATCGCCAGGCTTTGCTCCTACATTACGGAAAAACTTTTCAGGATGGACATAGCCTGTTACAGCCATTCCGAATTTTGGTTCTTGATCATCAATCGAGTGTCCACCGACAATAATGGCGCCAGCTTCCTTCACCTTATCAGCCGCACCCTTTAAAATTTCAGCAAGCATATCTGCTCCGAGTTTTTTCACAGGGAAGCCTACGATATTTAGAACAGTTTTAGGCTCTCCGCCCATCGCATAAACATCACTTAAGGCGTTTGCAGCCGCAATCTGTCCAAACATATAAGGGTCATCCACGATAGGTGTAAAATAATCCACGGTCTGGATTAAGGCTAACTCATCTGATACACGATAAATCCCCGCATCATCCGATGTATCTATACCAACTAATAAGTTTGGGTCATGTTCTCTCTCTGGTAAAAGCCGCAACACTTGCGACAATTCGGCAGGGCCGATTTTGCAGCCTCAGCCGGCTTTTGTAGACATAGCCGTTAGGCGAATTTTCTCTTCCACAATATACACCTCCAACTTATAGTATAGTATATCCTTGACGATAATCTCTAACAAAAAGACTTTCAAGCTGAAATTACGGGCAGAAGATTTTACTGTTTGCTATAGTTTGTACTACAATATTGGGTAAAGTCTATGGTTTAGGAGGAATATTTATGACTTATAAAATTACAATTGAGTTTTGCATGATGTGAAACTATGCTCCAAAAGCTGCGAGTTTCGCAGAAGGATTAATTACCCATTTTCGCAACCAAATTACATCAGTAGAACTAATTCCGAGTTCTGGTGGGGTATTTGAAGTAACAGTAAATGGGGAAAAACGATATTCTAAGCAAGAAACAGGGAAATTTCCGAATGTTGATGAGTTTATTGCAGAAATGGAAGCAATTGAGGGGAAATAGATGCCATAAAAGGTGCCAATTCATAGTGGATTGGCACCTTTTGAGTTATTCAATATCAATGTATTTTTTCTTTCTCCGACTCGTTTTCGGTATATGGACTTCAAGGATGCCATTTTTATAATAAGCTTTTGTATCTGCACTTATCTCATATGGAAGTGGAATGACACGTTCTAGTCTCCTGAATCTTCTTTCTTTTTTAAAATATTTTTTCTTGTCATCAATGGTTTCAAGTTCTTGATGATCATCTGCGATAATTTTTAAACCTTCATGGACGGCCTCAATTTTAATTTGATTTTGATTAAAACCAGGAAGTTCTGCTTCGACTACAATTTTATTACCCATATCATATAGGTCGACCCGAAACTGTTGAGGGAAAAGAGAGGTAAATGGGTCCTCCCAAAAACGGTTAAACAGCTGATTTAAGTCTTTAATGACAGGCAAAAATTCATTATCTTCTTTCTTGTTCATTACAACAAATCTCCTTTACTTAATTTCTCAATATAAAGGTATTCATAGTAATGAAAAAATGATTAGGCTCCGAGATATTGAGGATTATGGTAATACTGGCAAAAATGATATAATATGACATGAATTTCTGGAGTGGAGGCGCTAAAAATGAAGCAATATTTACGTTACTTACCACCTGTTCATGAGTTGCAGAAGTCTGTATTTTTTGAACAGCTGTTACAAAAATATAATGTAAGCAGTGAACGTTTAACAAACATTTGTCAACAAGAGTTAAATGGGATAAGAGAACAGCTTTTACAAGATCAATGGCATGATGAAAATCCGGACTTAAATAAGGAATATTGGATAAAGCAAATTTTTGCAAAAGTAGAAAGAGCTGTTGAACAGCTGTCACAGTACTATTTAAAAACGATAATTAATGCGACTGGAACGGTTTTACATACGAATTTAGGACGAGCTCGTTTAGGGGAAAAGCAAATTGAGCATGTTGTGAAGGTTGCCTCCAATTATTCAAACTTAGAGTATAAAATTAATGAAGGAAAAAGAGGGTCGCGTCACGATATTATTGAAGGTCTAATTCAACAAGTAACAGGCGCCGAAGCAGCGATGGTTGTAAATAATAATGCTGCTGCTGTTTATTTGATTTTGAGGGCGCTTGCCAAGGACAAAGAGGTCGTCGTATCAAGGGGACAGCTTGTCGAAATTGGAGGTTCTTTCAGAATTTCAGCAATTATGGAAGAGAGCGGGGCTAAGCTTGTTGAGGTTGGAACAACAAATAAAACCCATTTGTATGATTATGAAAAAGCAATGACAGAGGAAACAGCGATGATTCTGAAAGTACATACAAGCAATTTTAAAGTGATCGGTTTTACAGAAAGTGTAGAAAGCGAAGAGCTGGTTGAACTTAAAGAAAAACATGATAATGTGATTTTCTACGAAGATTTAGGAAGCGGTATTTTATACGATTTTCAAAAGCACGGCATTGGTGAAGAGCCTGTTGTGAGGGATGTTATTAAGCTTGGGGCGGACCTTGTTTCATTTAGCGGTGATAAATTGTTAGGTGGGCCGCAAGCAGGAATTATTGCCGGAAAACGTGAACTGATTCAGAAATTAAAAAAACATCAGCTTGCGCGTGTGCTCCGAGTAGATAAAATGACTTTTGCCGCCCTTGAAGCAACATTAAAAGCGTATTTATTGGGAGAGCAGACAATGATGGAAATTCCAACACTCCGTGATATTTTACAATCGGAAGAGGAAATCGAAGCGCGTGCCTCTAAATTTCGACAGCAATTAATAGAACAAGATCCGCAATACCGCTGTACGCTTGAAAAAGACTTTTCACAAGTTGGCGGGGGGACAATGCCGGAAGTAAAGCTCCCAACAGTAGTAGCTGCCGTTACCCATTCTTCCTTAACCTCGGAAGAACTGGCAGTTAGGCTGAGATTATCTACTCCGAGCATTGTCACTCGTCAACAAGACGAAAAAGTATATCTTGATTTTAGAACGGTCACGGATGATGAACTGGTATTTATCATTGATGCTTTTCAAAATATTCAATGTTAAACCATTTACATATCATGACTTTGATTGTTCTTTTGTCGTGTATGGTTATGATTTTTAACCTTTTTCGAACCGCTTAATGCTTGAGGTTGATTTGTTGGCTCTTGTTGGTTCTTTGGTTGATTAGTACGTCCAGATCCCATGGTACTCCCTCCTTTAAATTTAGGATGGATTGCCTTACATGGATTTATTCAGTATAAAATTCATTCTTTTGTCCACAATATAGCTATGCTATATAACATAAGGAGTTGGATTTTATAATGCCATACAATAAGAACAAACAACAAGCATTCCAGGCAGCCCAGCAAGGTGTTGACCATGCCGTTGATATCTATAAAGATCTAGTGCGAAATGATCCGGATTACGGGCACCACTTGAAAGATCTTAAAAATGAAGTGAATGAAGCGTTCGAGCAAATACAAAATGCTTTAGAAGTGGCTTCAGAAAGCCAATTAGATCAACTTCAAAAATTTCAAAGTGACCTCCAATCCATCGTTAGCAATGTCGATTTTGGAGAGTAAATAAAAACCGCTGGGAAGCGGTTTTTACTGTTCTATTGCCTATTGATTTTTCTTACGTTTCTTGTTGTGCTGCTTTTGTGTCTCTGTCAGAGGTTCATTAGATAATTCCTCATTAAAACCCGCACCTGTTCCTTGAGCTTTGGCCGCGTTCATTCCTGGGATCACATGATTTGCTTTTCTTTTTGGCATTTTACTCACCTCCACTAGTAGGTTTTGAAAAAATATCATAAATATACAAAATTTTATCATTATGTAAACTTATGTCGCCAAGAATCGAATCGGTATTTACTTATGCGAAAAATTCTATTAAAATGATAGAGTAATGAGATGGGAGTCATATTGTCGTCTTTTTTTTGACAATTACGACAATATGCAAAACTTTACAGGGGGGTACATAATAAATGGCAAACAATGATGTGTTTAAAGCACGGAAAACGTTTGAAGCAAATGGCAAAACGTACAACTATTACGATCTAAGCGCGCTTGAAGGCGTAGCAAATATTGCGAAATTGCCATACTCAATCAAAGTATTACTTGAATCTGTTCTTCGTCAAGTTGACGGACGTGTCATCACTAAAGAGCATGTTGAAAACCTTGCAAAATGGGGCACAAGTGAATTACAAGATATCGATGTTCCATTCAAGCCAGCTCGTGTAATTTTACAAGACTTCACAGGTGTCCCTGCAGTTGTTGACTTAGCTTCTCTAAGAAAGGCAATGGCAGATATGGGTGGGGACCCCGCGAAAATTAATCCTGAAATTCCAGTTGATCTAGTTATCGACCACTCAGTACAGGTTGATAAAGCTGGTACAGCTGATTCATTAGCATTCAATATGGAGCTAGAATTTGAGCGTAACGCTGAGCGTTATCAGTTCTTAAACTGGGCTACAAAAGCATTTGATAACTATCGTGCAGTTCCACCTGCAACAGGTATCGTTCACCAAGTAAACCTTGAATACCTTGCAAGTGTTGTTATGACAAAAGATGAAAACGGCGAAACAGTAGCATTCCCTGATACATTAGTAGGTACTGACTCACATACTACAATGATCAACGGTATCGGTGTTCTTGGATGGGGTGTTGGTGGTATTGAAGCTGAAGCAGGAATGCTTGGACAACCTTCATACATGACAGTTCCGGAAGTTATTGGTGTTAAATTAGTTGGTTCACTTCCAAGTGGAACAACAGCTACTGATATTGCATTAAAAGTAACTCAAGTACTACGTGAGAAAAAGGTAGTAGGTAAGTTTGTTGAGTACTTCGGTCCTGGTCTTGCAGAAATGCCGCTAGCTGACCGTGCGACAATTTCAAATATGGCTCCAGAATATGGTGCAACATGTGGATTCTTCCCAGTTGATAAAGAAGCACTTAACTACTTACGTTTAACTGGTCGCTCTGAAGAGCAAATCAACCTTGTTGAAGCATATTGCCGTGCAAATGGTTTATTCTATGTTGCTGGTGAATCAGAAGACCCAGTTTACACTGATGTAGTTGAAATCAATCTTTCTGAAATTGAACCAAATCTTTCTGGTCCTAAGCGTCCACAAGACTTAATTCCACTTACAAAAATGCAAGAGCAGTTCAAAAAAGCTGTTGTTGCACCACAAGGAACACAGGGTCTTGGCTTAACAGAAGAAGAGTTCAACAAAGAAGTAACTGTAAAGCTTGCTGACGGTACAGAAACTACTATGAAAACAGGTGCAATTGCCATCGCTGCAATTACAAGCTGTACAAATACATCAAACCCATACGTACTAGTTGCTGCTGGTTTAGTTGCGAAAAAAGCAGTTGAAAAAGGATTAACAGTACCTGATTATGTTAAAACTTCTTTAGCTCCAGGATCTAAGGTTGTAACAGGATACTTGCAAAATTCTGGACTTTTACCATACCTAGAGCAACTTGGCTATAATATTGTTGGTTATGGCTGTACAACATGTATCGGTAACTCTGGTCCATTAGCACCAGAAATCGAAAAGGCTATTGCTGATAATGACCTTACTGTAACTGCTGTACTTTCAGGTAACCGTAACTTTGAAGGCCGTATCCATCCACTAGTAAAAGCTAACTACTTAGCATCACCACCATTGGTAGTTGCTTACTCACTAGCAGGTACAGTTGATGTTGACCTTCGCAACGATTCTCTTGGAAAAGACAAAGATGGTAATGATGTGAAGTTTGCTGATATTTGGCCATCTTATGATGAAATCCAAGCAGTAGTTGAGAAAACAGTTACTCCTGAATTATTCCGTGCAGAGTATGCTGAAGTATTTAAGAGCAATTCACGCTGGAATGAAATTGAATCTCCAGAGGATGCTTTATACGATTGGGATGAGGAGTCTACTTACATCCAAAATCCTCCATTCTTTGAAGGATTAACAAAAGAATTACGTGAAATCAAGACATTAGATGGTTTGCGTGTAGTTGGTAAATTTGGAGACAGTGTTACAACTGACCATATCTCACCAGCTGGTTCAATCGCGAAAGATGCTCCTGCAGGTAAATACCTACAAGAGAAGGGTGTTAGCCCACGTGACTTCAACTCATACGGTTCTCGTCGTGGTAACGACCGAGTTATGACAAGAGGTACATTTGCAAATATCCGTATCCGCAACCAAGTTGCACCAGGTACTGAAGGCGGTTGGACTACTTATTGGCCAACAGGCGAAGTTATGTCTATTTATGATGCAGCTATGAAGTACAAGGAAGATGGAACAGGATTAGTAATCCTTGCTGGCAAGGATTATGGTATGGGTTCTTCTCGTGACTGGGCAGCAAAAGGTACATTCCTTCTTGGAATTAAAGCTGTAATTGCTGAGAGCTATGAGCGTATCCACCGTTCAAACCTTGTATATATGGGCGTTCTTCCTCTTCAATTTAAAGATGGAGAAAGTTCCGAAACACTTGGTTTAACTGGAAAAGAAACGATTGAAGTTCAACTTGATGAAAACATCAAACCACGTGACTTCGTAAAAGTAACCGCTACTAAAGAAGATGGTTCTAAAGTAGAATTCGAAGCACTTGCTCGTTTCGACTCTGAAGTTGAAATCGACTACTACCGTCACGGCGGTATCTTACAAATGGTTTTACGTGAAAAGTTAGCTCAATAATAATAGCGTAAGCTTGATAAGAGGGTGCAGTATTGCAAATTGGCAATACTGCACTTTTTTGGTATAATTCATACTGGATGGGGTATTTATAAAAAGGAGTGAGGACTTGTTAAACGATGCCATCAAACTTGGACCATTTTTAATCAAATACTACTATTTGTTTATATTTATTTCTGGATGTCTAGCTTATATTATGATGAGGTATCGTTTACGATTGAACCTCCCTTTGCGTGATGTAGTTTTAAACCTGATCACGAATGGTGTAATAATTTGGATTTTTGTATGGAAATTTAGTTATATCATATTTAACAGCTCAAAATCTATTTCCAACCCGCAAACGATTTTATTTTTTACAGGCGGCAAAAGTGGCGCCGTGTTAGCAACCATTATTACTGTCATTTATTTGTTCGTTAAACTTTGGAAAAATAGTAGTAACAAGAAAACCGTATTAGATGTTATAATTGTTGGTAGTTTTAGTTTTTTCATCAGTTTTTATATGATCTTGCTATTATTTGGACATGACGGTCACTTGTCATTAATTAAGCTATTGGTTTTAGGTACATTATTTTTATTATATTTATATAAGGATATCAAGCAGCAGGAAAGGAAGGAAACAATGAAGAAGGTCATTGCACTAATTGTTTTTATTGGATTAATCGGCTATACTGTCTATACAACTGCATTTACAGAGAAAACTGCGGTAGTAGGACTTGAAAAAGGCAATCTTGCCCCAGACTTTGAATTAGTTACATTAGATGGGAACAAGGTCAAACTTTCAGATTATCGTGGTAAAAAAGTATTGTTAAATTTCTGGGCTTCCTGGTGTGGTCCGTGCCGTGCAGAAATGCCAGATATGGAGGAGCTTCATAAAGAAGGTCGGGAGGATTTCGTAATTTTGGCAGTAAATGCAACCCAAACTGAAAAAAGTAAAGAAAGTCCTGCCGAATTTATAAAGGAACTCGGTTTAACTTTTCCAGTCGTTTTAGATGAAAAAGGCGATGTGAGTAAAATATATCAAGTTATTGCCTTGCCAACAAGTTATTTTATTGACAGTGAAGGGAAAATCAACGAAAAATACACGGGAACATTAAGTTATGAGCAAATGATCAATGGGGTTTCTAAATTGGATTAAATGGATTAAGATTAAGATTAAGCTCACATAATGTGGGCTTTCTTTGGACAAGTTATGTGAATTTATTCACAAAATAGCCATAGACAAAATTTAAAAATGATGTATAATGAGGATAGCGCTTACAAAAGTCATTGCTAATGAATACGATAATATGTGAAAAAATGTACAAGAGAGTCAAGCACCGAAGCTAAGCAACAGTTCTTTTTTATAATATTGAATTGTGAATAGTTTCACAAAAATAGGAAAGGAGGAAAAGTCCGTGAAGAAATATGTATTTTTATTTATAGATCCAAAGGAACCTCAAGCAGATTGTTTATGTGAGCAAAAGGTAGAAGCTGTTGGAATGTATGATGCTTTTACTAAAGTCCAAAAAATTGCGAATGATTATGTCAAAGATACTCACAGTCCATTAAAAATTGAGTTGAAGGAAGTTCAATACTTTGATGAAGTACAATATGTAGATGCTTTGTAGTTGAGGAGGAACCCCTATTAGCAGAACTAAATACACCAATAATCATTGAACAAGCCGCTTTTTGAAGATTCATTCAGAAAGTGGTTTGTTTTTTTATCCGTTATTTTGTAGAAATAATAAACAATATTATCCTACATTTTACGTATAATTTATCAAATTTTATAAGTTTATAATAAGGATGATTACATAAAGTCTTTGAAACTTAAAACAAAGGATGAGGAGTGGGGAGAATGAAAGATAATGGTGTTGACATGATTAAAGGAGCAAGAGCAGCTTTTATGAAATCACAATCTAATTTATCAGTTAATCAACTATTAAATGCCGCTGCATCCTCCCATCCAGATAAAGAAGTTATCGTTGATGGAAAAGTGAGAATGACATATAAAGAGTTGGAGAAAGAAGCGAATCTTTTAGCTTCCGGATTATCAATGCTTGGTATTGGAGAAGGTGATCGCGTTGCTGCAGGGTTGCCAAATTGGTACGAAATAGTTGTTATTTATTTTGCGTTGGCTAAAATCGGTGCTATTCTTGTACCTTTTAACTATCGTTTAAGAATGGCGGAAGCAGAATATATCCTTCGAAATTCTGGTGCAAAAGCATTATTTCTTCCAGAGGAATTTGATCGTTTAAACCAGTATGAACAATTTATAAATATAAAAAATCATTTGAGCTCTTTGGAATATCTCCTTTCCGTTCGTTTTGAAAAAGAAAATACGATTAGTTATCAAAAGTTGCTTGAAATGGGGATGCAAGAAGAAATAGATGAAATAGAGATTGATAGTGATAACGACATTTATACGATTCTTTACACATCAGGAACAACTGGAAAGCCAAAAGGAGCCATGCTCACACATAAAAACATCGTTCAAACTGCCGTGGTTACAGCCGATTGGATGCAGTGCTCGAGCGAGGATGTTTTTTTAATGTCCATGCCTTTATATCATGTGATGGGCATCAACTTTTTGTTCCGAGTAATTGTTTCGAACGCTTCCTTAATTTTAATGGATAAATATAAACCTGAACGCGCATTATCACTAATAGAAACAGAAAAAGTGACCGTACACCCGGGGGTTCCAACCATGTTTATCTTAGAGCTAAATCATCCAATGTTTTCATCGTTCGATCTATCATCACTTAGAACAGGAGAAATAGGTGGCTCATCCTGTCCAATTGAAATCGTTCATCGAATTAGGACTGAGATGAATTGTAATATTTTAGTAGGGTATGGCTTGACCGAAACGTCTCCGACTTTGACACTTACTGATTTTGAAGACGATGATACAATTCGGTCGGAAACGGTTGGCAAGCCGCTGCCAGGAGTAGAAATTAAAATCGTCGATGATTTTGGGAATGAAATAGGAAAAGACAAAGTTGGCGAATTAGTTTGTCGTAGTTTTGGAGTGATGAAAGGGTATTATGCTATGCATGAAAAAACAAGAGAAGCTATTGATGGAGACGGTTGGTTTTATACAGGTGACCTAGCTATTATTGATGAAGAAGGGTATATCCGCATCATTGGTAGAAAACAAGAAGTAATTAAAAAAGCTGGTTTTAAAATATATCCACAAGAAATTGAGGAAATTTTCCTCACTCATCCCAATGTTGCCGAAGCAGCTATGATCGGGATGCCGGATTCAGAAGTTGGTGAAATATCTTATGCCTGTCTCCGGCTACGACGGGGCTCAAAAAATTCCGAGGAAGAATTAAAAGATTTTATTAAAAATAAATTGGCAGATTATAAGGTGCCAGACAAGATTATTTTTATGGAGCACTTTCCAAGGACAGCCACAGGGAAAATAAGAAAAATAGATTTGCAATGTCAAATTAAAAGTGTAATACTTTAAATAATTATAAAATTCAGAATCTTGGTGCGCTCACTTGTCGAACTAAGATTCTTTTATAGGGAGAGGGTTCCCGCATGCAAATGGACAAGCGTGAAAAGTTAATGAAAAAGGTCGAAAACCATTTAAGAATGACCGCTCGAAAACTAGTAAAGTTTGATACCGAAGGGGAAACGCTGCAATATTTAATTGATTCATTCCGCTCTGAATTTCAGTGTGATTTTGTAGGCATTATTATGAAAGAGGAAGACTTGCTTGTCTCTAAAGCTAACAGTGGTGATTCGGTTCTTTTTATCAAGTCTTTACCATTAAATGTAGGTGATTGTTCCAGCAATCTTTTATACACTCCGTTAACCTTCGATGATATGGTTATGGAAAATGATCAATGTGCTTTAATTGAACTGCTAAAAAAAGAAGAAATGAATACATGGTTTACAGTTCCATTAATAGATGAAGGAGCCAGCTTTGGCTTTTGTATTATCGGGTTTAAAAATAATATCCGCTTAATAAAAGAAATGGATTCCATGTTTATTGAGTTCGGCAAAGATGTGGCCACGGCGATAAGATTAGCGAGTAAAAAGGAATCTGAAAAACGGAAAATTCTCGATGTTGAGTGGATTAGCCGAAACCTTTCTCTTAATTCATCACTTGAAAAGGTAGTAGAAAAGGTGGTCGATCGGGCTGGAAAAGGGACGAGTTCAAAGTTTGCCTGTATTTATTTATATAATGAGCATGATAATAGCTTTAATTATCAGCCACCCTCCTATGGAGAAATGAATGTAACCGAAAAAATTAATATCAATAATTACGTTCTAAATGACTACTTTCCGTACATAGAAAAAGTTGGGGGACCGGAGTTAACCGTTCCGTTGGTTGTTGATTTAAAAACGATTGGTGTTCTACATGTTGGGCAAAAAGGCAAAGGAAAATTTTCCGAAGAGGATTTGGAGCTTCTTGAACTGCTTGCAAGCCATGTAGCTTCCATGCTCGAAAATGCCAAGCTTTATAATGATGAAAAAAATCACAAAATTAGATTACATTCTTTACTAGAATACCAGCAAAAGCTAGTCTTGGAAACTGTCAAACCGAATAGCTTTGATGGAATAACAAAGATTGTCAGTCATTATTTTAGTAAAAACGTGATCTTATTTGATCGCTTTATTAGACCGATTTCCTACCATTTACAAGGGTCAAAAATGGACGACCTCTCATATCTATTTGAAAAGGCAACCGTTGAAATCGTTGGCACCAGTAGGGGTGGTGGTTGGCTTCAGTTAGAAAATAATGAGAAATCGGAAATTATCGTTTGGCCGATCAATGATGGTATTGATTTATTAGGATATTTAGCGATTGAAAAAGACAAAGATGGTATTGATGAATTTGATCAAATCGGCATCGACCTTGTGTTAAATATCTACTCTTCTCAATTTGTAA
Organism: Schinkia azotoformans LMG 9581; assembly: GCF_000307855.1. Lineage (GTDB taxonomy): Bacteria > Bacillota > Bacilli > Bacillales > Bacillaceae_J > Schinkia > Schinkia azotoformans. Next base: position 132,607 of record NZ_AJLR01000042.1, read on the forward strand.
AGCAAAAACTAATATTAGATGCGAAAGAGCAGGTAAAGGATAGTTTTATCAATAAAATTTTAGTTAAGAGCATTAAAGAGCCTGATAGCATAATCCAATACGCTAATTTGTTTAATTGGAATTTATTTGATCATCACCGTGTTGCAGTTTTATCATTAGTGCTTGAAAAAGATGAGGCAACTGACGAAAATATTCTTGAAAAAGAAGCTCGAAAATCAATCCTTTGGGAACGATTGAAAAAGCGAATTACGATACACGACAATGATATCCAGGTAGCGAATAAGAAGGATGAATATATTCTTATTGTTCCGATAGCAAAAGAAATGAACAAGCCTAAAGTGTTTTGGTCAAGTTTTTATGAAAGAGTAAAAAAATGGGCGAAGGAAGATCATATTCATAATCATGTTTTTATGGGGATAGGTGGAATAACAAAAGGGCTTGAGGATTATTATAGCAGCTACCAACAGGCACTGCAGACTTTAAACGTTGTAAACAATAGATTTAGAGATACCTGTTTTGCCTTGTTTGATGAATTAGGTGGATATGCTTTATTACATGGATTGAAAAATTCTTCTGTTACAAATCTGTTTACAAGTAAATATATTGATCCACTACTTAAATATTCAAAAGAAAAAAATGCCGATTTATTTCATACTTTAAGGGTATTTTTAAATAATCACGGCAATCTTTCCAAGACATCAAACGATCTATTCATCCATAGAAGTTCGTTGCTTTACCGAATCGAAAGAATTGAAAGTCTATTAGAAATTGATCTAAATGATCCAGACCATCGTTTTAATATTATGCTTGCGTATCGATTATATGATTTATTCTATAGTGCCGAATCGTAAAAATATAGGAAACATCTAAGGTAAATTTCCTATACCTTGTACGTGTTTTAACAGAGGATAATATTTTATAATTAATTTACAGAATATTATAAATTTGGGACGGAGTTCCCGACCCTCTGTCCCAAAAAGGAGGAACGATAAAATGAATTATCAGCTCTCGGTACCTCAGGTGTTAGAACAGGCTTATCTTCAAAGTCCTGAAAAAGAAGTTATCTTTGATGGATATAAACGTGTTACCTATGAAGAATTATATCAAAGTGTGCAATTAATGGCGTCGGCTTTAGCTTCAAAAGGCATCCAAAAAGGAGACAGGGTTCTGGTCTGTCTCCCAAACTGGCATGAGTTTGTTACGATATATTTTGGTTTGGCCCAAATCGGTGCAATTCTCGTCCCATGTAATACAAGATATATGAAAGAGGAGCTGCAGTTCATCCTTGAAAATTCAGGAGCTAAAGCTATTTTTCTAGCCGAAGAGTACGGGCATTTTGAATTCTTGAAGCCAATCTTAAATAAAGACGGTAATTTCCAACATATTTTTACTGTACGTTTTAAAGATCCCGAATGTACTTCATACGAAGAGTTATTGGAATTAGGTAAAAAGTCAGAACCCCCACAAGTTGAAATTGACTCCATTGAAGATGTTTTTTCCATTTTATATACATCAGGAACAACTGGTCATCCCAAAGGAGCGATGCTAACACATAAAAATTTTGTTCATACAGCCACTGTTTCAGCAGAATGTATGAATTGTACAAGTAATGATGTTTTCTTAATCGCCGTTCCAGTTTTCCACTGCTTCGGTATGATCCCCGGAATCCTTACTGCGATTGTGGTAGGTGGGAAGATGGTCTTCATGGAAGAATTTAAAGCGGAAAAGGCATTAACGTTAATAGAACAAGAGAAAATCTCTGTCCATCATGGTGTCCCAACGATGTTTATTTTAGAACTAAACCATCCATCCTTTAAGCAATTTGACTTATCTTCTTTACGTACTGGCATCATTGCCGCTGCTCCTTGTCCGGAAGAAATTGTTCGTAAAATTAGAACCATTATGGGATGCGATATTGTTGTCTCTTACGGGATGACAGAGTCCTCGACAACCCTTACAATTACAGGATTTGAAGATGATGATTTTCTACGCTCCGAAACGGTTGGAAAAGCAGCACCTGGTGCAGAAGTGAAAATTGTTGATAATAACCGCGTAGAACTGTCACCTGGTGTAGTAGGTGAAATTGCTGCTAAATCATTTGGGATCATGAAAGGCTATTTTAATAGTCCTGAAAAAACGGCTGAAGCCTTAGACCAAGATGGCTGGTATTATACAGGTGATCTAGGAACATTAGACGAAAATGGTTATCTTCGCATTATTGGTCGGAAAAAAGAAATGATTATCCGAGGTGGGTTTAATATTTATCCACGTGAGATTGAAGAAATCTTGTACAAACATGAAAGCGTTTTAGAAGTGGCGATCGTAGGCCTGCCAGATACAGTATTAGGTGAAATTACCTGTGCTGCTATTCGCCTAAAGCCAGGCAAAACTGAGGATCAATACTCAATGAAGACTTATCTTAAAGATAAAGTAGCTGATTTTAAAATACCAGATCACTTTATTTTTGTTGAAAAACTACCGGTAACAGCCAGTGGGAAAATTAAGAAAATAGCATTAGAACAAGAGTTAAAAGAAACACTTAAACCATTACTTCGTTAAATCCTTTACTATAACTTTTCCGTTAAGGGAGAGAAAAAGCCAAATGGCATATTAATTTGCACGTATTTTGGGATAGCAAATAAGCTATCCTTTATCCATTGGAAATTGGTTCCACAAGAATTATGATATAACTCATAGTAAGAACGAATATTCGCTAGTATTAAAACAAGCGTTAATTGTTGTCTTATGACACAATAGGAGGCTAATGCATATTAGATTCCCACTAAAATTTCTAGGATTGGAAAAATGTGAAATCATAGAGGGGGGTAATTCCCGGAGTCTAAGGAATATCGGGAAAA
>NZ_AJLR01000043.1 GCF_000307855.1 Schinkia azotoformans LMG 9581
AGGTTTCCCTACTTTATGCTTGTTTCGATATACCATGGTTCTCAGAATATAGCAATGGGCAAGAGCAAGTATCATAACGAGGTCATAATGATAAAAGAGACATCCAAAAATAAGGTTTTGGGTGTTTTTTATCATTTTTTTACGTTTTTGGCATTTTGTTTTGGGACCTGCATATGATAGTAGAGGCTAGTAAGTTATTATTATTTTTTTAATCCAAGGAGGAAATGAGAGTGTGGGTTTTAACGCTTTATTCGCATGACAGCATCAAAATGTATGAATTTGAAAGTAAGGAGGAGGCTTTAAGGGAGAGCAGTAAACTGTCCGGCTACAAGGTCCTAACAGAAGTTATTTATTTTACGGACTTTGAGGAGGCCGATGTCATGCAGGAGCGTGAACTTTCGTTTGCGGGGAGGTAAACTAGTTAAGTAGACTAAAACCGGGCTATTGCCCGGTTTTAATTATTTTATATTTTTTAAGCCGATATTGAAGGTTTTGTCTGCTCATTCCGAGCGTCTTTGCTGCTTGCGTAATATTAAAATTATGAAGCTGCAATACTTTGTTTAAATAGTATGTTTCTGCTTCCTCCATATATTGATCAAGGGGCAAAATCTGTCTTCCTTTTTGGACTAAAAGGTTATCAGATTGAGTAGAAAGGGCTGATTCCCCCTTAAGCTGCTGCTTATTCCTAAAATGTATCGGCAGATGGACATACGAAATTTTATCCTCTTTATCTATTAAATTCATTGCACCTTCAATAATATGCTCCAACTCACGAATATTTCCCGGCCAATCATATTGTTCAAAAACATGTAAAACATTATCATCAATCCCAGTAACGTTCATTCCAAACAGATGGTTATATTTTTCGATGAAAAATTGAACAAGGTCGTGAATATCTGATTTCCTTTCCCTTAATGGGGGAATAAAAAGAGCAACAACACTTAGCCGATAATAAAGGTCCTTGCGAATTCTTCCTTGGGAAATGGCGTCAATTGGATCTTCATTAATAGTCGCTAAGATTCTAACGTCAATCTCCTGATCCTTTGTATCCCCGATTCTGCGCACTGTTTTTTCTTGGATTACCCGTAAAAGCTTCGCTTGTAAAGCGGGATTTAACGAGTTAAGTTCATCTAGTAGCAAGGTTCCGCCTTCAGCTTGTTCAAATAGACCGGGGCGTTCAATTGCTCCTGTAAAGGCCCCCTTCTTCGTACCAAATAAAAGCCCTTCAATAAGACTGTCAGGTAAAGCGGCGCAGTTTTGTGAAATAAATGGCTTTTCAGAACGATTGCTGCCGTTATGAATGCTTTGGGCAAATAGCTCTTTCCCTGTCCCGGTTTCTCCGACAATAAGCACAGATGATGTTGTTCGGGTTGCTCTTTTACTGGCTTCGATGACTTCTTGAATTTCAAAGCTGCTTCCAATAATGCTATCAAACGTATAGCGGGTGTTCCCTTTTTTATTCATATTTTCTCTAATCAGTTTCTCTAATTTTGTAACGTCACGGGCAATTTCAATGGCACCAATTCGGACGCCATCTTCTTCGATAGGGATTGTATCGTTAATGGTCGTTATTTCTTTTCCTCGGTTATTAAAATACGATTGCTTCGCATTTTTAATCATTGTGCCGTTTCGAAGGACATCTAGCAGGGTACTGTCTTCGTTTTTGTTAAAAGAAAAAACATCCAACAGACTCTTATCAAGAACATCATCAAAGTCCATGCCTTCAATTTCGCCCATTTTCTTATTATATATTATTGTTTTTCCTTCATGGTTTATTGCATGTACACCCACATCAATTTCATCTACAATACGTTGGAAAAATTTATTTTTTAAGTTTAATTGTATATGATTGCCATTCATGTTTTATTCCCCTTTTACGAATGCTTATATTATATTTTACCAAACCAAAGGTAAAGAGCAATGAAATTTGGCAGCTTTATGTAGTTTTCATGCAATGAATATTTGCTATTCTTGCAGATGCGGAAAGATAATAGCAAATATTATTTGCACATAAAATGACTAAAGCCTTTTAAATCAACACTTTTAAAGTTGGCATGGTTCTTGCGTTAATTTAAGTGAAGGTACAAAACATAACAAAGAAGTTTTTAGGGAGGAGTAAACATGGTGGGAGAAAAACAAACAAAATCAGCTTCATTAATAGAACAAACTGAAAAATTCGGTGCACATAATTATCACCCGCTGCCAATTGTAATCTCGAAGGCAGAAAGTGTTTGGGTAGAAGACCCCGAAGGCCATAAATACATGGATATGTTAAGTGCTTATTCAGCTGTTAACCAAGGACATCGTCATCCAAAGATTATTCAGGCCTTAAAGGATCAAGCAGATCGTGTTACCTTAACATCTCGTGCTTTCCATAACGACCAGTTGGGCCCTTGGTATGAAATGGTTTGTAAAATAGCAAATAAAGAAATGGCTTTGCCAATGAATACAGGTGCTGAGGCGGTAGAAACTGCTATTAAAGCAGCTCGCCGCTATGCCTATGATGTGAAAGGTGTGGAAGAGAACAAAGCGGAAATTATTGCATGTGCAGGAAACTTCCATGGCCGCACAATGACTGCTGTTTCTTTATCATCTGACCCTGAATACAAACGTGGCTTTGGTCCGATGCTGCCAGGAATTAAGATCATCCCTTACGGTGACCTTGATGCATTAAAAAATGCAATCACTAAAAACACAGCTGCGTTCTTAATTGAACCAATTCAAGGGGAAGCAGGAATTATAATTCCGCCACAGGGCTTCTTAAAGCAAGCGTTTGAAACTTGTAAAGAAAATAATGTCTTATTTATTGCAGACGAAATCCAGGCTGGTCTTGGACGTTCGGGTAAAATGTTTGCTTGTGACTGGGAAGAGATCGTTCCGGATATGTATATATTAGGAAAGGCACTTGGCGGTGGGGTATTCCCAATTTCATGTGTTGTTGCGAATAAAGATATTCTTAGGGTATTTAACCCAGGCTCACATGGCTCAACATTTGGAGGAAATCCATTAGCATGTGCAGTTTCAATTGCAGCTATGAATGTACTTGTTGAAGAAAAACTTGCAGAACGCTCTCATGAGCTAGGCGAGTATTTTAAAGCTAAATTAAAAGAAATTCAAAATCCAAAAATTAAAGAAGTCCGTGGCCGGGGGTTGTTTATCGGTGTTGAATTAACAGAACCAGCCCGTAAATATTGTGAAACATTAAAAGCAGAAGGCTTATTATGTAAGGAAACACATGAAACGGTAATCCGCTTTGCCCCACCACTTGTTATTAATAAAGAAGAGCTTGACTGGGCAATTGAACGTATTAAGAAAGTTTTAGGATAAGAGGTGCTATTATGGGTACAACTGTTGATCAAAAAAGGGCAACTCCGATTGTTGAAGAGTCATTAGATTTATTGACATCAACACAAATCACTTTTAAAGAAGCGTTAGACAAATTGGGATATTCTAAGGAAATGTATGAGCTTTTAAAAGAACCATTAAAGATGTTAACTGTAAGAATTCCGGTAAAAATGGATAACGGCTCAACTAAGATTTTCACTGGTTATCGTGCCCAACATAATGATGCCGTTGGTCCAACAAAAGGTGGAGTAAGATTCCATCCTGAAGTCGATGAAAATGAAGTAAAGTCATTATCAATGTGGATGAGCTTGAAATGTGGCATTGTTGACCTTCCATATGGTGGTGGTAAAGGTGGTATTATTTGTGATCCACGCTCCATGTCAATGGGTGAGATAGAGCGCTTAAGCCGCGGCTATGTCCGTGCGATCAGCCAAATTGTCGGTCCAACAAAAGATATTCCAGCACCAGACGTATATACGAACGCCCAAATTATGGCATGGATGATGGATGAATATAGCCGGATTCGTGAACATGATTCGCCAGGATTTATTACCGGTAAACCGCTCGTACTTGGAGGCTCGGCAGGAAGAGACAAGGCTACAGCACAAGGTGTCGTAATCTGTATTGAGGAAGCTGCGAAAAAGCGAGGTATTACCATTGAAGAGGCTCGTGTAGTTGTTCAAGGCTTCGGGAATGCCGGAAGTTTCTTGGCTAAGTTCATGCATGACATGGGAGCTAAAGTAGTTGGTATTTCCGATGCTGGCGGTGCACTTTATGACCCTAATGGCCTTGACATTGATTATCTTTTGGATCGAAGAGACAGCTTTGGCATGGTTACGAACTTATTCAAGAACACGATTACGAACCAGGAGCTTCTCGAGTTAGAATGTGATATTTTAGTACCGGCCGCCATTTCTAACCAGATTACGGCTGGTAATGCCCATAATATTAAAGCAGCGATTATTGTTGAAGCGGCAAATGGCCCAACAACACTAGAGGCAACCAAAATTTTAACGGAGCGCGGCATTCTTCTTGTACCTGACGTGTTAGCAAGTGCAGGTGGAGTAACAGTTTCTTACTTTGAATGGGTACAAAATAACCAAGGCTATTATTGGTCTGAAGAAGAAGTAAATGATAAGCTGCGTAAGAACCTTGTTCGAGCATTTAATAATGTGTACGACGCAGCGGAACAACGTAAGGTTAACATGCGTCTTGCCGCCTACATGGTAGGAATTAGACGCATGGCGGAAGCATCTCATTTTAGAGGCTGGGTGTAATAATGACAAAAAGATCACTTCATTTTACGGAGTGATCTTTTTTCATAAGTTTTTATAGTGAAAAACAATGTTTTTTGACAAACCAAGATAAAATAACGTCGAACACTTTTTATAGTTAGCCCTGATGATTTGACAAAAAAATAGGAAACCTTGTGGTTAAATAGGAGACAACTATTTCTAGTCAGGGGAGTGTGTTGTATGCAAAAAGTAGAGAGGGAGATGATTTTTCAGGCGCAAACTCAAGGGATTATGGAGGGATGGTTAGAACGCTTAGGAGCTAAGCTAGATCATCTTTTTATTAAAAAGGGTTTGCTGTTGGTACTTGTCGGTTTTTTACTTGGACGGGCTTTGATTCTTGCAAAGATTGCACCATTTGCCTTGCCTTTTTTTGCAGCCGTATTTTTAATGCGTAAAGAAAAGACTGGACAAGCTGCGATTGCCGTAGTTTTAGGAGCTTTAACAACGTCGATTCCCAGTGCAGGATTTACATTTGCATCAATCGGAGCATTTTTCATCTTTTATCTGATTTTTTCAAGGATAAGCTTTGACCGAGTTAAGGTTTTGCCTTTAAATGTATTAATTGCATCTTTAGCAACAAGGCTTTCTTTAACGTATGTATTTAATCATGAACTTGTCTACTATGACATCATGATGAGTATAATAGAGGCAGGCCTAGGTTATATTTTAACGTTAATTTTTATACAAAGCGTGCCTTTGTTAAGCATACGCCGCAGAAAACAAGTATTAAAGAATGAAGAGATTATTTGTTTAATCATTTTATTAGCCTCGGTGTTAACTGGAACGATTGGCTGGTCCGTTTATGATGTTTCTGTCGAGCATGTATTATCCAGGTATTTAGTGATGTTATTCGCCTTCATCGGCGGAGCTGCAATCGGATCCACCGTTGGCGTTGTTACAGGGTTAATACTAAGCCTAGCAAATGTAGCCAGCTTGTATCAGATGAGTTTGCTTGCGTTTTCCGGTCTATTAGGTGGCCTATTAAAAGACGGGAAAAAGTTCGGTGTTGGGATTGGTCTTTTAATTGGTACATTATTAATCGGTTTATATGGAGAAGGCACAACGGATCTCCTACCGACAATATTAGAGTCTTGCATCGCCATCCTGATCTTCCTATTGACACCTAAGGCAGCTATTTCAAAAATTGCTACGTTCATTCCTGGTACGGAGGAGCATGCGCAGGAACAACAGCAATATATGCGCAAAGTAAGAGATGTTACGGCCAAGCGGGTTGAACAATTCTCGACATTATTTCATGCGCTTTCTAATAGTTTTAACTATCAAGGGCTCACTAATAAGGATGAAGATGACAGTCGTGAGATCGACTATTTCTTAAGTAATGTAACAGAAAAAACGTGCCAAACCTGTTTTCGAAAAACAAAATGCTGGGAGGACAACTTTAATACAACCTATGACTACATGTTGGAAATTATGCGTGAATGTGAAACAAATTCTTCTGGCCCTCCTAATAGAACGCTACAGCGTGAGTGGGACAACCATTGTGTCAAAGGGGCAAGGGTGTATGAGGAGATCAAACAAGAGCTTTCTTTTTACCATGCAAATCAAAGATTAAAAAAGCAGGTACAGGAAAGCAGACGTTTAGTGGCCGATCAGTTGTTAGGGGTTTCCCAAGTGATGGATAATTTCGCAAAAGAAATACAGCGTGAGCGGGAAAATCATCAGCATCAGGAAGACCAAATTATTGAGGCGTTGGCTGGGATGGGAATTGAATTAGGTCAAATTGATATTTACAGCTTAAAATCGGGGAATGTTGATATTGAATTAAGCATTCCGTATTGTAATGGCACTGGGGAGGCAGAAAAGGTCATCGCGCCGATGCTTTCGGATATAGTAGGTGAAACAATTGTTGTTAAAAAAGAGGATTGTGCTCCATTTCCACATGGATATTGCCAAGTTGCATTAGGTTCAGCTAAAGCTTTTGTAGTAGACACAGGAGTAGCGCACGCCGCCAAAGGCGGTGCATTCGTTTCAGGAGACTGCTATTCGACGATTGAGTTAGGTGCCGGGAAATATGCAATCGCTATCAGCGATGGAATGGGAAATGGTGAAAGAGCGTTTTTAGAAAGCAATGAAACATTAGTATTATTGCAAAAAATTCTTCAATCCGGGATTGAAGAGAAAGTTGCCATTAAATCTGTTAATTCAGTGTTATCATTAAGAACAACCGATGAGATCTTTTCAACATTAGATTTAGCGATGATCGACCTTCAGGATGCCAACGTTAAGTTTCTCAAAATTGGTTCATCACCAAGCTTTATAAAACGAGGTGAAAGTATTAAAAAAATTGAAGCAAGCAATTTACCGATGGGCATCATCCAAGATTTTGAGGTAGATGTTGTAAGTGATCAGCTTAAATCTGGTGATATCCTCGTTATGATGAGTGACGGTGTATTTGAAGGGCCGTCCCATGTAGAAAACTATGATGTATGGATGAAGAGAAAATTAAAGGAAATTTCAACAGGGGATCCGCAGGAGATTGCAGATATTTTACTAGAAGAAGTTATTAGAACGAGCGGGCAAATTCAAGATGATATGACGGTTATTGTTGCAAAAATTCAACACAATATTCCAAAGTGGGCCTCCATTCCGGTGTATCCAAGTAAAAAGGCGCTATAACCTTATTCAGGGCTGAATAAAGTTATAGCCTCCGGTAGATGCCATGGATTTGTAGTATAATTCCTTTTTTATTCGTTAATGATGGTAATAGACCATTGATTGTTGGAGGAGATACGAATGAAAAAAGGAACGCTAAAACAAATATTACTGATTACGGATGGATGTTCAAATTCCGGGGAAGATCCAGTCGCAATGGCGGCACTGGCAAAGGAACAAGGAATTACTGTAAATGTGATTGGCGTGATGCTGAATGATTCCGTTGGTGATCAAGGAAAACAGGAAATAGAGGAAATTGCCATGAGTGGCAACGGTATTAGCCAAATTGTTTATGCCAAGCAGCTGTCACAAACGGTTCAGATGGTGACAAGAAAAGCGATGACGCAAACTCTTCAAGGTGTTGTCAATTCAGAATTAAAACAAATACTCGGAAGCAGAAGCACGATCGAAGACCTACCACCTGAAAAACGCGGCGAGGTGATGGAAGTAGTTGATGAGCTTGGGGAAACCGTTGATTTAGAGGTATTAATATTAGTAGATATTAGTGGAAGTATGAAGGATAAAATACCTACGGTTAAGGAGGCGTTGTTTGATTTATCTATCAGTCTAAACTCAAGGATTGGTCAAAATCGTTTTTCAATTTTTGGATTCCCAGGTAGACGGGATGAGGTTGATAAAATACTAGATTGGACGCCTAAACTAGATTCCATTTCAAGTGTATTCCCGAAATTAACATCTGGTGGCATCACACCTACAGGACCTGCGATTCGTGAGGCGATCCAACACTTCTCTAGGAAGAAGCCACGAAATTTAAGGAGCTGGATTTCCCGTGATGATGAATATATCGAAGAAGCCGGATTATAATGTAGCACGAGGAACGGTTATTAAGGGAAAATGGCACCATCATGCTTATACAGTACATAAAACCCTCGGGTACGGGGCAACAGGGACTGTATATTTAGCGGAGGGGAAGGAAGGATTAGTAGCATTAAAAATAAGTGATGATAGTATGGCGATTACTTCAGAGGTAAATGTATTACGACATTTTTCTAAGGTCCAAGGTTGCCTTGGGCCTTCTTTGCTTGATGTCGATGATTGGGTATTTCCCGGGCAAGGAAAAGCTCTTCATTTCTATGTAATGGAATATTTAAAAGGGGATGATTTTTTATCTTTTATAAATAAGAATGGGGATGAATGGCTTAGTGTCCTCGTGCTTCAGCTTCTTTCCGATTTAGACCGGCTTCATGAGGAGGGGTGGGTGTTTGGTGATTTAAAACCGGATAATTTATTAGTAGTAGGGCCACCTTCACGAGTTAGATGGCTGGATGTTGGCGGGACAACAATGAAAGGGCGTTCCATCAAAGAGTTTACTGAGTTTTTCGATCGTGGATATTGGGGTATGGGCTCAAGAAAAGCAGAACCATCTTATGATTTATTCGCAGTAGCGATGATCATGATTAATAGTGCTTTTCCTCATCGCTTTTCAAAAAAAGGGGAGCTTGGAAATCACTTTCAGGAATTAGTTAAAGCCGTTCAAACAGCTCCTACATTAAGGAAATATGAAAGGGTCATAATAAAAGCGATTCAAGGACGTTATCCTTCTGCACAGGAAATGAGACAGGAATTGATAGAAACAATTAGCTCTCAGATTAAACAAAGTAAACCGGTGAATCAGTCCACGACAAAAACAAATTCAAAATCAATACCGACCACGAAAACATTAAAAAATGCAAGACAGATGAAAAGAAAGGCTGACAGGAGAAATAGATTTAGAGGGGTATTTGAAACATTTCTCATTGCTGTTTTTTTATTAATTGCTTACTTTCTTTATATTGCAGGACATATGATGTGATTTTTTTGCTACAATATACAAATGGAAATCAATACTACTATTATAAAGGAAGATTGGAATGAAGCATGACAGAGTAGAGCAATTTATCGAAAGGCACAATTTACTTGACGAGAATGCTGTTGTTGTCGTAGGTGTTTCAGGAGGCTCGGATTCTATTGCTCTGCTTCATTATTTGTGGACGATTAAAGACAAATGGGAGTTAACATTAGTGGCCGCCCATGTAGACCATATGTTTAGAGGGAAGGAGTCCTATGAGGATTTACTATTTGTTAAGAACTTTTGTGAAAATCATTCAATCCAATTTGAAGGGATTTCAGTCGATGTACCAGGTTTTATTGAAAAACATCATGTAAGCTCCCAAGTTGCAGCAAGGATTTGCCGCTATGAGTTTTATGATAGAGTTTTAGAGAAATATAATGGAGATTACCTTGCCTTGGCTCATCACGCGGATGACCAGGTGGAAACGATGCTGATGAGAATGGTTAGGGGCAGCTATGGACAATCATTAGCGGGGATACCCGTAAAGCGGCCCTATAATAATGCAACGCTCATTCGACCGTTTTTATGTTTGACCAAGGTTGAAATTGAAGAGTACATAGAGGAATGCAATTTATCATTTCGAGTTGATCCAAGCAACAACAAAGATGACTATCAAAGAAACCGATTTAGGCATCATATTCTTCCTTTTTTAAAAAAAGAAAATCCAAACGTTTCAGAACGGTTTCAAACGTTAAGTGAGTTGCTCTCGGATGACCAAAAGTTATTAGAAGATTATGCAGAAAAGGAATTACAAAGGGTTTTAATAGCGAAGACGGACACAAGAATTGTTTTTGCGATTAATGAGTTTAAAAGAATACCTATTTCTTTACAAAGAAGGGGTATTCATCTAATATTAAAATATCTTTATAAAGTAATTCCTTCCAATATAGCTACAATACATATTAATCAACTTTTATCTTTGCTCGACCATGAACATCCTTCAGGTATTTTACATTTTCCAAAAGGCTTGATTGTTACGAAGTCCTATAATCAATGCATTTTAGCTATTGAGCCAAAAGCAGAGAAGAAGGAGCGTGTCTTTAACCCCTATACTTTAGCTGTGCCTGGGGAAGTTAATGTAGCAAGTAGTTTTTCAATTAAGGCTGAATGGATTGATAGTATTCCGGAAAAAATAGACGGAATTGATTTTTTTATATGTTATGCTGAAGAGATTGCATTACCGATACATATTCGAAGGCGAAAAACGGGCGACCGAATGACCGTAAAAGGTATGAAAGGAACGAAAAAAATTAAAGATATTTTTATCGATAAGAAGGTGCCAAGAGATGAAAGGGATGCTTGGCCCATCGTTGAAGATGCTAATGGGCATATTCTCTGGCTGCCATGCCTAAAAAAATCGGCATATTCCCTAGAAGGACATAAAAATGAAGAAAGCAATAGTCATCTTTATTTACTATTACAATATATATCATACAACAAAGAGCTCTAGGAGGAACTAGGAATGAAGCACGATATTAAAGAGGTTTTAATTGCGGAAGAGGAAATTCAAAAAAGGGTAAAAGAACTTGGAGCGATTCTTTCAGAGGAATACCAAGACCGATTCCCATTAGTCATTGGTGTATTGAAAGGCGCGATGCTTTTCATGAGTGATATTGTGAAAAATATGGACATCCATCTGGAAATGGACTTTATGGATGTTTCAAGCTACGGAAGCTCCACCGTGTCATCCGGGGAAGTTAAAATTATTAAAGACTTAAATACCTCTGTTGAGGGTAGGGATATTATCATTGTAGAAGATATTATCGACAGTGGTCTTACGCTAAATTATCTCGTCGATCTTCTTCGCTATCGAAAAGCTAAATCAATTAAGATTGTAACACTCTTAGATAAACCAACTGGAAGAAAAGTGGATCTTTATGCTGATTTGGTTGGCTTCGATGTTCCTGATGCCTTTGTTGTAGGATATGGGCTTGACTTTGCTGAAAGGTACCGGAATCTCCCATATATTGGGGTTTTAAAACCTGAAGTATATCAAAATTAGAAAATATAGAAAAAATATCCTTTTTAGAAGTGTAATTTGTTGTGTTTTTTTTAACTAATATGGTACCATTTACTATAGTTTCTTTGCTTCGCAGGAGGAGGTAAGTAATGAATCGGATCTTCCGTAATACAATTTTTTATTTATTAATATTCTTAGTTGTCATTGGAGTAGTAAGCTTCTTTAATGGCACAGGACAGCAACAGCAATCACTAACATATGACCAATTCATGACTCACCTAGAAAAAGGTGATATAAAGTCAGCGACAATTCAGCCAGAGAGGCTGGTTTACGAAGTTCGTGGTCAGCTAAAAACATACCCTGAAGGTCAGTTTTTCGTTACATATGTCCTTCAAACAGAGACTGCTTCAGACTTCACTGAAATGCTAAGGAAAAGTGGCGCAAAGGTTGAAAATTTACCAGCCAAAGAAACAAGCGGCTGGGTAACATTTTTTACTTCGATTATTCCTTTCATCATTATTTTTATTTTGTTCTTCTTCTTATTAAACCAAGCTCAAGGCGGCGGCAGCCGTGTTATGAATTTCGGTAAGAGTAAGGCAAAGCTTTATAGTGAAGAAAAGAAAAAGGTACGCTTTAAAGATGTTGCCGGTGCAGATGAAGAGAAACAAGAACTTGTTGAAGTTGTTGAATTTCTTAAGGACCCACGCAAGTTTGCAGCATTAGGGGCACGAATTCCTAAAGGGGTACTGCTTGTAGGGCCTCCAGGTACAGGTAAAACATTATTGGCTCGGGCTGTAGCAGGAGAAGCGGGCGTTCCGTTTTTCTCAATTAGTGGTTCGGACTTTGTAGAAATGTTCGTCGGTGTTGGTGCATCGAGGGTTCGTGATTTGTTTGAAAATGCAAAAAAGAATGCACCATGTATTATCTTCATAGATGAAATTGATGCTGTTGGTCGTCAGCGTGGCGCCGGTCTTGGCGGTGGTCACGACGAGCGTGAGCAGACGTTAAACCAATTGCTTGTTGAGATGGATGGGTTTGGTGCCAATGAAGGAATTATCATCATTGCTGCAACAAACCGCCCTGATATTTTAGACCCTGCACTCTTGCGCCCAGGCCGTTTTGACCGTCAAATTACAGTTGACCGTCCGGATGTAAAAGGCCGTGAAGCAGTATTAGGAGTACATGCAAAAAATAAACCACTTGCTGATAATGTTGATCTTAAGACGATTGCATTGCGCACACCTGGATTCTCAGGTGCTGATCTTGAAAATCTATTAAATGAAGCTGCACTTGTTGCTGCAAGAGCAGATCAAAAGGTAATCACAGCTGATGATATTGATGAGGCAATCGACCGAGTTATTGCCGGCCCTGCTAAAAGAAGCCGGGTGGTATCTGAAAAAGAAAGAAGAATTGTTGCCTATCATGAAGCGGGACATACAATCATTGGCGTTGTATTAGATGAGGCCGATATGGTTCACAAGGTAACGATTGTTCCTCGTGGCCAAGCGGGTGGATATGCAGTTATGCTACCAAAGGAAGATCGTTACTTTATGACAAAGCCGGAGTTATATGATAAAATTACCGGCTTACTAGGCGGACGTGTAGCTGAGGAACTTGTACTTGGAGAAGTAAGTACAGGTGCTCATAATGACTTCCAACGCGCGACAAATATTGCTCGTAAGATGGTTACTGAATATGGTATGAGTGATAAGTTAGGCCCAATGCAATTTGGCCATGCATCTGGTGGTCAAGTATTCCTAGGCCGTGATATTAACAATGAGCAGAACTATAGTGATGCGATTGCTCATGAAATTGATATGGAAATTCAACGCATTATCTTAGAATGCTACGATAAAGCGAAGAGGATCTTAACAGAGTATTCCGAACAGCATCATTTAATTGCGAAAACACTACTTGAAGTTGAAACGCTTGATGCTGAGCAAATTAGGCATTTATTTGATCATGGAACATTGCCTGATCGCTCGGTTGATGCTAATGAACCTAAAAAGCCAGCTGCAACGACTAAAGTAGAGTCAACAACAACGAAGGAAGATGTCATCGTTAACATCAATACGAAAAATGATGATACTAATAAAGAAACAAAAGAGTAAACTTTATTCATAAAAAATAGGATGCCTTTATGGCATCCTATTTTCGCTAAAAATCTTATAATAGGGTGATAACAATGATCTTTGTTATTGATGTAGGCAATACTAATACAGTATTAGGCGTATTTGATAGAGAAGAGTTAAAGTATCAATGGCGAATCGAAACGAGCAGAAATAAAACGGAAGATGAATACGGGATGATCATTAAAGAGCTATTTACACACGTCGGGATCCGTTCATCCGACGTAAGCGGAATTATTATATCTTCGGTTGTACCGCCTATTATGTTTTCGCTTGAAAGAATGTGTGAAAAGTACTTTAACATTACCCCGATGATCGTCGGGCCTGGAATTAAAACAGGGTTAAATATTAAATATGATAACCCGAAAGAAGTGGGGGCAGACCGCATTGTCAATGCAGTGGCAGGAATTCACGAATATGGTGCACCGCTTATTATCGTTGATTTTGGAACGGCTACTACATATTGTTACATTGATGAGGACAAGCAGTATATGGGAGGCGCGATTGCCCCAGGAATAAATATTTCCACAGAGGCATTATATACAAAGGCGGCTAAGTTGCCACGAATAGAAATTGCTAGACCAAATGGGATCGTTGGTAAAAACACAGTACATGCGATGCAGGCTGGTATTTTATTTGGTTATGTCGGCCAGGTTGAGGGTATCGTAAGAAGGATGAAGGAGGAGGCAACTGTAGAACCGAAAGTAATTGCAACGGGCGGGTTGGCTTCACTAATTGCTAAAGAATCTGATGCAATCGATGTTGTTGATCCATTCTTAACTTTAAAAGGCTTGCAAATGATTTTTGCACGAAACCAAGCAACTGAAAGGAGTAAACTGGATGTCTGATTATTTAATAAAAGCTTTAGCCTATGATGGCCAAGTCCGAGCCTATGGTATTCGAACTACAGAAACGGTTTCGGAGGGGCAAAGGCGCCACGACACTTGGGCTACTGCTTCTGCTGCACTAGGAAGGGCAATAACTGCATCAACCATGATGGGAGCGATGCTAAAAGGCGACGATAAAATTACTGTAAAAATTGAAGGCGGCGGTCCTATCGGGGCCATTCTTGTTGATGCCAATGCCCATGGTGAGGTCCGTGGTTATGTTACAAACCCCCATGTTGATTTTGAATTAAATGATAAGGGGAAACTTGATGTCTCCAGAGCTGTTGGCAATAACGGCTTTTTGTCCGTTGTTAAAGATTTAGGCATGAGAGAGCATTTTACGGGTCAAGTACCGCTTGTTTCCGGAGAATTAGGTGAAGATTTTACATATTATTTTGTAGCATCAGAACAGGTTCCCTCAGCTGTGGGCGTCGGTGTATTAGTAAATCCCGATCATTCCATTTTAGCTTCAGGGGGATTTATTATTCAATTAATGCCGGGAACGACGGATGAGACAATTGAAAAAATTGAAAAACAAATTAATTCGATTCCTCCAATTTCAAAGTTAATCCAAGAGGGTTTAACACCAGAAGAAATTCTAGAAAGACTGCTTGGAGATATTAAAATTCTGGACAAGATGCCGGTTTCATTTACATGCAGCTGTTCAAAAGAAAGATTGGCCAATGCAATTGTAAGTTTGGGACCGGATGAAATTAAAGCGATGATTGAAGAGGACGGCAAGGCCGATGCACATTGTCATTTTTGTAATGAACAGTATCATTTTACAAAACAAGAATTAGAAGATCTTTATAATAAAACAAAACAAGATTAGGGTGCCTAAAATGATGAATTATGGCGAAAACTGCTGATTAAAACTAATTGACAATTATCAGAAAAATTGATACGGTTTTAATATAAATCTTAAACACCAATAAATTTACTCGGAATTGGAGTGGGAGAAAATGCGCGTTGCAAATTCTATTGTAGAACTAATTGGCTATACACCGATTGTTAAATTAAACCGATTAACTGATGAAAATGCTGCAGATGTATATGTAAAATTAGAGTATTTTAATCCAGGAAGCAGTGTGAAAGATCGTATTGCATTAGCGATGATTGAAGCAGCGCTTGAAAAAGGGGATTTAAAAGAAGGCGATACTATTATTGAGCCAACTAGTGGCAACACTGGCATTGGTCTTGCAATGGTAGCGGCAGCAAAAGGTTTAAAAGCTGTACTTGTTATGCCTGATACAATGAGCCTTGAAAGACGCAATCTATTACGTGCATATGGTGCTGAGCTTGTCTTAACTCCTGGTGCAGAAGGTATGAAGGGTGCAATTGCCAAAGCCAATGAGCTAGCAAAAGAAAACGGATATTTCGTGCCGCAGCAGTTTGAAAATCCGGCAAATCCACAAGTTCACCGTGAAACAACAGGTAAAGAAATCGTAGAACAAATGGATCAACTTGATGCTTTTGTATCCGGTATTGGTACTGGTGGTACAATTACAGGTGCTGGAGAAGTATTGAAAGAAAGATTCCCTGAGATTAAAATCTATGCGGTAGAGCCAACTGATTCACCTGTATTATCTGGAGGTAAACCAGGTCCTCATAAAATCCAAGGAATTGGCGCAGGTTTCGTTCCTGAAGTATTAAATACAAAGGTTTATGATGAGATTATCAAAATAGATAACGAAGAGGCTTTTGAACACGCTCGCCGTGCCGGTCGTGAAGAAGGAGTTCTATGCGGAATTTCTTCAGGGGCTGCGATTGCAGCTGCTTTAAAGATTGCTAAAGAACTTGGAAAAGGAAAGAAAGTATTAGCAATCTTGCCTGACAATGGAGAGCGTTATTTAAGTACTGCTTTATATCAGTTTGAAGGCTAATAACTTTAATCAGTAGAAAAGAGAAAACAGTCCTTTTCAGAATTAGGACTGTTTTTTTATGGAAAAATTTATTATACTATAAAATAGTTGAGATTAGAAAAGATGAGCCCGAGGTGAGCAGAGTGATTTTAATGATTGATAATTATGATTCCTTTACGTTTAATTTAGTTCAGTATTTAGGGGAAATGGGTCAGGATCTTGTTGTGAAGCGGAATGATGAAATCAGCATTAAAGAAATTGGGGAAATGAATCCGGACTTTTTGATGATTTCACCTGGACCGTGTACACCGGACGATGCGGGAATAAGTCTAGATGCAATCCGAACATTTGCTGGAAAGATCCCGATCTTTGGCGTTTGTCTTGGTCATCAGTCCATTGCCCAAGCGTTTGGTGGGGACGTAATCCGTGCGCGAAACTTAATGCATGGTAAAACATCGGATATTTATCATGATGGAAAAACTGTATTCGCGGGATTGGAACAGCCCTTTTCTGCTACCAGATACCATTCATTAATTGTGAAAAAAGAAACGTTGCCAGCTTGTTTTGAAATTTCAGCGTGGACGAAGGATGATGAAATTATGGCAATCCGCCATAAAGAACTGCCGATTGAAGGAGTACAATTCCATCCTGAATCGATTATCACATCCCATGGTAAAGATATGCTTCGGAATTTTATTGAAGCCTATGGCAAGAATATGCAGCCCAAAGCTTAAAACCAGTTAACTTTATTCTGAAGAATAAGGTTAAAGCCTCCGGCGAGCCTTGCGATTTCCAAAGGTAGTTTTTCGAGCAAGCTCGAAAATATCCGCTGGGCACAAATACGCCAAGGCGCATTTGATTTAGGTTATAATAATAAAGTGTGAAATGAGACCAGATGCTTATGCAAATGGTCTTTCACTGTTTCTGAACTTTATTCAGAGAATCTTTATACTCCCAAAGCAGTTGAATAAATGCAATCCTAGTTTTAAATTCAGTGAGGGTACAAACCCATTCTGAATAAAGTTAAGCCTCCGGCGGATGCCTCAGATTTTCAGAGGTAGTTTTTCGAGCAAGCTCGAAAAAATCTGGGCGCAAATACACCAAGGCGTATTTGATAAGAGTATTGTAAAATGAAAGGTTTGGATACAATGAAAAATAAGCCATTATACATAACATGTGGTGATGTACGGCTTGATATGAATAAAAAAACATGGATTATGGGTATTTTAAATGTCACTCCTGATTCCTTTTCAGATGGAGGCCGTTATAATAACGAAGAGGCTGCGATCATGCAGGCTGAGAGGATGGTTAGTGAAGGGGTTGATATTATAGATATCGGCGGTGAATCGACAAGACCCGGCCACGAAAGAATAAGTGATGAGGAAGAAATAAGCCGGGTTGTGCCTATTATTAAAGAGCTAAAAAAGAGATTTGATATACCGCTTTCGATTGATACGTATAAATCCGAAGTTGCAAGACTTGCCTTGGAAGCCGGTGCGGATATTATTAATGATATTTGGGGTGCGAAAGCCGATCCGAAAATGGCTGAGGTTGCCGCCCGTTATCAAGTCCCAATCATCCTGATGCATAACCGGGATAATATGGATTACCAGAACTTAATGGAGGATATGATTTCCGATTTACGGGAAAGTATTGCAATTGTAAAAGATGCAGGAGTTCCAGATGAAAAGATTATCCTCGATCCGGGCATTGGCTTTGCTAAAAACTATGAGCATAATTTAGAGGTCATGCGTAATTTAGATAGGATTGTAGATATCGGTTACCCTATTCTGCTTGCTACATCAAGAAAGAGATTTATTGGTACAGCCCTAGACCTACCCGTAGACGAGCGTGTTGAGGGGACAGGGGCAAGCGTCTGTCTTGGTATTGAAAGAGGTTGCCACATGGTAAGAGTCCATGATGTTAAAGAAATGACAAGAATGGCAAGGATGATGGATGCAATGCTAGGTAAACCGGCTGCTTGGGTGGTGTCAAATGGATAAAATCTATTTAAATAAAATGGAGTTTTACGGATATCACGGTGTTTTACCAGAAGAAACTAGGCTAGGACAGCGATTTATTGTTGACCTTGAATTGGAGTTGGACTTAGCGAAGGCTGGCCAAACTGATGACTTAAATGAAACTGTAAACTATGCTGAAGTTTATGAAATGACAAAGGAAATACTGGAAGGAAGGCCCTACCAACTGATTGAAAAGGTGGCGGAACTGTTAGCTGCTAGTTTACTTGCCGCTTTTTCAAAGATAGAGTATTGTACTGTAAAACTGATTAAACCGGACCCGCCTATTAAAGGACATTACAGGTCAGTTGCTGTCGAAATTCGAAGGGGAAGAAAATGAATAATATTGTTTATCTTGCACTTGGCACTAATCAAGGAGACCGCGAAAATTTCTTACTAACTGCAATTAAATTATTGGATGATTGTCCTCATATTTCCTTAATGGACCATTCGTCTATTTTTGAAACAGAACCAGTTGGCTATACAGAACAACCGAAGTTCCTTAACATGGTTATAAAGCTTAGAACCTCGTTAACAGCACATGAATTATTGGAATTTACACAAAAGCTTGAAAAGGATCTTGGCAGAAAAAGAGAGATTCATTGGGGACCGCGGACAATAGATCTTGACATTTTACTCTTTAATGACGAAAATATAGAGTCGGAGCATTTAAAGGTTCCACATCCAAGAATGTTTGAAAGAGCTTTTGTGATTGTTCCATTGTTGGAGATCAATAATGATATTTTTAATCAATTTAAAATAAATGCTGATAGTCTGACAGAAGATAAAGGTGTATCATTATATATTGAGCGAGAAAAAGTACTCCGATTGTAAAGAGGTGAAGGTAATGTTTAAAATAGGCGATATTGAACTAAAAAATCAAGTTGTTTTAGCACCAATGGCAGGAGTATGTAATGCAGCGTTTCGTTTAATTGTAAAGGAATTTGGGGCAGGATTAGTTTGTGCAGAAATGGTAAGTGATAAAGCAATCCTATTTAAAAATGAAAAAACGATGGACATGCTTTTTATAGATGAAGGCGAGAAGCCTTTGAGTCTGCAAATCTTTGGCGGTGAAAAAGAAACTCTTGTAGAAGCGGCCAAATTTGTTGAGAAAAATACAACAGCAGATATTATTGATATTAATATGGGTTGTCCCGTGCCTAAGATAATTAAAAGTGATGCAGGAGCGAAATGGCTCTTAGATCCGGAAAAAATATATGAAATGGTGGCAGCTGTAGTTGATGCGGTAGATAAACCAGTTACTGTCAAAATGCGAATGGGCTGGGATGATAACCATATATATGCAATAGAGAATGCTCAAGCTGTTGAACGTGCCGGTGGGCAAGCGGTGTCACTACATGGTCGTACTCGTGTGCAAATGTACGAAGGTACTGCGAACTGGGATATTATAAAAGACGTAAAGTCAGTCGTAAATATACCGGTTATCGGGAATGGTGATGTTAAATCCCCTGAGGATGCTAAGAGAATGCTGGACACAACCGGATGTGACGGAGTCATGATCGGACGTGCAGCACTTGGAGACCCTTGGATGATCTATCGGACAGTTCATTATTTAGAAACAGGGGAGTTAATGGCACCGCCGACTCCTGAGGAGAAAGTGAAGGTTTGTATGCTCCATGCTGACCGCTTGATTAAGCTTAAAGGTGAAAAAGTGGGGATTATGGAAATGCGTAAGCATGCTGCTTGGTATTTAAAAGGACTTCGTGGCAACGCAAAGGTCCGCACTGCTATAAACGAATGTAATAAAAGAGCAGAATTAGAATCTTTATTGCAAGAATATGTCTCATTCCTGGAACAAAGAGATGATGAAGGTATTCGAGTTGGATAAACTTTAACTTTGTTATAAAGTTAAAGCCTCCGGCGAGCCTTGCGATTTTCAAAGGTAGTTTTTCGAGCGAGCTCGAAAAAGTCTGGGCGCAAATACGCCAAGGCGCATTTGATTACTGATGCTGCCAGTATCCACTGGCAGTTTTTTTACATATATTTCTTATATTAATGATTTGGAGATGATGAAATGAGTCAGGAAGAATTAAATGACCAGCTGTTGGTGAGACGTGAAAAGTTAGCCCAATTTAGGGATAAAGGAATTGATCCGTTCGGAAAAAGATTTGAAAGAAGCGATACGACTAAGAGTCTAAAAGAACAATATGATCAATTTTCAAAAGAAGAACTAGAAGAAAAATCTATCGTTGTCTCTGTTGCTGGTCGTATTATGACAAAGCGCGGCAAGGGAAAAGCAGGCTTTGCGCATATTCAGGATTTAAATGGACAAGTTCAAATCTATGTTCGTCAAGATGCTGTTGGTGAGGAACAGTATGAAACTTTTGATAAAGCCGACCTTGGAGATATCGTAGGTGTAAGTGGTGAAGTATTCAAAACAAAGGTTGGGGAGTTATCTATTAAAGTAAAAGAATTTACGTTTCTTTCAAAGGCTCTACGACCATTACCTGATAAATTCCATGGTTTAAAAGATATCGAACAACGTTATCGTCAACGTTACCTTGATCTAATTACAAGCATGGAAAGCAGAGGAACCTTTATTACTAGAAGTAAAATATTGCAATCTATGCGCCGCTACTTAGATGATAGAGGCTATCTTGAGGTTGAAACACCAATGATGCATTCCATCGCAGGTGGAGCTGCTGCAAGACCGTTTATTACGCATCACAATGCACTTGATATGGAGCTGTATATGCGTATTGCAATTGAATTGCATTTAAAGCGGTTGATTGTAGGTGGACTGGAAAAAGTATATGAGATCGGCCGTGTATTCCGTAATGAAGGGATTTCAACACGCCATAATCCAGAGTTCACTATGATTGAACTCTATGAGGCATATGCAGATTTTAATGATATTATGGACCTTACAGAGAATATGATCGCTCATATTGCAAAAGAAGTTCTTGGCTCTACTACTGTTCAATATGGCGATAATGAAATTAATTTAGAGCCTAAATGGACTCGTCTTCATATCGTTGATGCAATTAAAGAGTATGTAGGCGTTGACTTCTGGAAGAAAATGAGTGATGAAGAGGCTCGTGTCTTAGCGAAAGAGCATAATATTGAGATAAAAGACAATATGACATTTGGTCATATCGTCAATGAGTTCTTTGAACAAAGAGTGGAAGAAAAATTAATTCAACCGACATTTATTTATGGGCATCCAGTTGAAATTTCGCCATTAGCGAAGAAAAACGATGAAGATAAACGCTTTACAGATCGTTTTGAGTTGTTTATTGTGGCTCGTGAGCATGCCAATGCATTTACAGAGTTAAATGATCCGATTGATCAAAAAGAACGGTTTGAAGCGCAGTTAAAAGAAAGAGCAGAAGGTAACGATGAAGCTCATATGATGGACGAGGATTATATTGAGGCTATGGAGTATGGAATGCCTCCTACAGGTGGATTAGGGATTGGGATTGACCGTCTAGTAATGTTGTTAACAAATTCACCATCAATTAGAGATGTATTATTATTCCCATTAATGCGTCACAGAGATTAATTTAAAAAGAATTAATTAATTTTGAAATATAGGGACATCCTAGTTATAGCCAAGTGCTTAAATTAACTGTGGATGTCTTTTTACTTAATTTTTTTCAAAAAGGCCTTGATCTTTGTTTTTGAACCTGATATATTTAATTTCGTTGTCACGAAAAACGTAAAAAAATATGTGATAAATAATGTTGACAACTAATAATCATAATGATATATTATGAGAGTCGCCATTAAAAATAATGTCGAAGTAAGTAAATAAAAAAGTTATTGACTTCTGCGAATAAAGATGTTAAGATAAATCTTGTCGCTGAAACACGACGAACGAAATGATCTTTGAAAACTAAACAAAATGTCAAGCGTGC
>NZ_AJLR01000044.1 GCF_000307855.1 Schinkia azotoformans LMG 9581
CGGCGATGAGCAAGGCGCTTCCGCTTTTCTATGCTTCTTCCGGAACATTTTCCTTAATACTTACCTTTACTTTGACAATTCTTCGGTCATTCATTTCCTCTACTGCAAAAATAATGTCTTTGTATTCGATAGCAGGACGTTCCTCAACGCCAGGGATATAGCCTAGTTGTCCAATCATAAATCCACTTAATGTATCATAATCCTGTATCGGAAGATCAATATTCAGAATGTCCTCAACTTCATAAAGATTTGTCGTACCTGCCATAATGTAATGATATTCATCAATTTCTTCAATCTCTACTACGTCCATCTCAGGTTCATCATATTCATCGAAAATATTTCCGACGATTTCCTCAATTAAATCCTCAATTGTGATGATTCCATCCGTTCCACCATATTCATCAATTACGATCGCCATATGGACATTATTCTTCTGCATGTCTCTAAATAGTTGGTCAATTTTGATTGATTCCAACACATAATACGGCTCTCGAACCAGTTCACGTAAATTGAAACTCTCCCTGTCTCCGCTTTCAATAAATTGAAACAGGTCTTTAACATGTAAAATACCGACGATATTATCTATTTTTTCATCATATACAGGAAGTCTCGTATATTTTTCCACATTGGCAACATGTAGTGCCTCTTTTAAAGTCGTTTCAACAGGAATCGAAACGATATTCGTTCTATGAGTCATAATATCCGAGACCGTTTTATTATCGAACTCAAAGATATTATTGATCATTTGTTTTTCTGTTTCTAGAATGGTTCCTTTTTCTTGTCCAACATCGACCATCATTCTAATTTCTTCTTCCGTTACATCTTCCTCATCTGCATTTGGGTCGAACCCAAGCATTCTTACCATTAAGTTTGTAGACAAGGTTAAGAACTTTACAAAAGGTGATGTAATTTTTGATAACACTGTTAATGGTGATACGGCAAAAAACGAGATTTGCTCAGCCTTTTGTAATGCGAGCCTTTTTGGAACAAGTTCACCTAGCACTAATGTAAAATAAGATAGGATTAATGTAATAATGATTGTAGAAAGCGTCGCAAGTGTTGATTGCGAGAGCGGCAACCCTAAATTATATAGAAATTCCGCAAGCCTTCCTGCAAAGCTACCGGCTGCAAAAGCACTCGCTAAAAATCCAGCAAGTGTAATACCAATCTGTATCGTTGCTAAAAAACGGCTTGGCTCATTTAAAAGTGTTTGTACCATTTTCGCCTTTTTATGTCCACTGTCTGCCATCAACTTTATTTTATTATCGTTCAAGGAAACCAGTGCCATTTCTGACGCTGCAAAAAATGCATTCAAAAGAATCAGTACAATGAGTACCAATATTTCGGTGCCCAAATAATCTACCTCCAGGTAATGTATAATGTAATCAATAATACTTTATCAGATTTACGTAAAATTGTATAATGACAACTTCGAAAAATAACTACTTTTAGTGTTTACTTTTTAAATTTTATCATTCTAATATGGATAGCAAGTTGACTTATTTCAAAAACATTTTAATTTTCCATGTATTGACACCTTCTTTCGATGTATATAATCAACTTATTTTATATGATTGATAATTTCATGATAAGATTTTCATAACAACATTACAAAGAAAGGGTTTGAAGTTGCCATGGAAATCAAGAAAGTTTCAATTATTGGTTTAGGTGCATTGGGAATTTTATTTGGACATCATTTATCGAAAAGAATGCCAAAAAAAGATTTAAGAATTATCGCTGATAAAAACCGAATCCAAAAATACCAAACCGATGGTGTGTATTGCAATGATGAACGCTGTGATTTCAACTATATTTCCCCAGAAGAGGCTTGCGAGCCAGCCGATTTGCTTATTTTTACAGTTAAGTTTAATGGACTACAAGATGCCATTAAGGCTGTGAAAAATCATGTTGGGGAAAATACTATCATCATTTCTGCACTTAATGGGATTTCCAGTGAAGGAGTAATCGGCGATGCTTATGGAACGGACAAAGTGTTATATTGTGTCGCCCAAGGCATGGATGCAGTTAAGGTAGGGAACAAGCTTACGTATGCAAATATGGGAATGCTTGTTTTTGGTGACCGGGAACCGGGAATTATTTCTGAAAAAGTAAAAGCAGTTAAGGCGTTTTTTGAAAAAACGGAATTCGCCCATGAGGTTCTGACTGATATGAAGGAGAAATTGTGGGGGAAATTCATGCTGAATGTCGGGGTCAATCAAACAGTTGCCGTTTATGAGAGCAATTATGGTGAAATTCAAAAGGACGGCCCTGCAAGAGATATGATGATCGCAGCTATGAGAGAAGTTGCTATGCTCTCTGAAAAAGAAGGGATCACCTTAACGGAAGATGACATTACATATTGGCTAGATGTATTAAGTAAATTAAGCCCTGAAGGAAAACCATCAATGGCGCAGGATGTTGAAGCTAGACGTTTCAGTGAAGTTGATTTATTTGCGGGAACAGTTTTGGAGTTGGGTAGGAAATACGATATTCCCACGCCTGTAAATAAAGAGCTTTATGATAGGATTACAAAAATTGAAAGTGAATATTAACCATGTTATAGAAATAATCAATTTTTCCATTTATAATTAGGTGTGATTTATATCACACCATTTTTGTTTTCAAAAAACAGAAAATACATCACAAGGAGATCAATTTATGTGGTTTGTTTTTGCACTTTTAACAGCATTAGCATGGGGCGGTGCTGACCTATTTTATAAAAAAGGATCCGATAGCCATGATAAATACAGTCATCTTAAAATCGTAGCTATTGTTGGTTTAGTGATGGGGGTACATGGTACTGGGTACATGCTTATTAAAGACCTCACATTCGATCCAATGGACATGGTAAGATACTTGCCTGTTTCCGGACTTTATATTTTATCGATGACCATCGGTTACATTGGTTTAAGATATATTGAGCTTTCCATTGCATCTCCTGTACAAAACTCTTCTGGAGCCGTTACTGCCATTTTATTATTTATCTTTTTTCCACAGGACCTCGGGTTCTTTGATATTGCAGGAATTGTAATCATAACGTTTGGCGTCGTTGGTCTCGCCTTTTTAGAAAAGAAAGCAGAGGGTGAGGCGCTCAAATTAAGTGCCGTTCAAATTGATAAAAAATATCAAATCGGCTTTTTGGCCATTACCTTCCCAATTATCTATTGTGTTATAGATGGTTTAGGAACGTTTGCCGACGGAATTTATCTTGATGAAATGAAGCTGATAAGTGAGGAGGCGGCTCTTCTTGCCTACGAATTTACCTTTTTCATTTGTGCTGTCTTTACATTTATATTTTTAAAAGGATTTAAAAAGGTGCAGTTTCATATTTTTAAAGAACGTGATAAGGGGCTAGCGGCCATTTTAGAAACAACCGGGCAGTTTTTCTATGTTTTTGCAATGGCAAAAAACGCTATTATTGCAGCGCCACTTATTGCCTCTTATAGCATTTTTTCTGTGATATTGTCACGAATGATTCTTAAGGAAAAGCTTAGCAACAAGCACTATGCAGTTATTGTCGTTGTGATGCTTGGAATTATTCTGCTCGGGATTGCAGATGAACTATGAAAAACGCCTGATTAAAGTATTTTGGAAAGCATCCTTACTTTAATCAGGCTGTATTTTTCATTTTAAATTCCTTTCTTCCGCTTTATCCAAATTCCGTATGATAACAATTTTAATTTGTCCCCCAATTAATAGTTTCATGCAATATGACATTTGTCATATCTGCCACATGACAGGTATGTCTGCACAAACTCCTTTTAAGACCTTATTATTATAATTACTAAATCAAAAAATATGGAAAGGGAATAAAATAATGGCAAAACAAAATCAAATGATGCTAAGAAAACAAATGGTTCCTTATGAGAAATCAGAAATGAAAAAGAGTATTTTTCAAATATTAAACACAGTTTTACCGTTTTTCCTAGTGTGGTTTTTGGCTTACAAAAGCTTATCCATTTCCTATTTCCTTACTCTAGCACTTGCGATTATTGGTGCAGGTCTATTAACAAGAATTTTTATAATATTTCATGACTGTTGTCACTATTCTTTTTTCAAAAGTCGAAAAGCCAATGATATTCTTGGGACTATTACGGGAATTATTACAATATTCCCGTATCGAAAATGGCAGCATGATCATTCTGTTCACCATGCTTCGAGTGGTAATCTAGATAAACGCGGTGTGGGTGATATTTCAGTTCTTACGGTCGATGAATATTTAAAGTCATCTACATGGACTAAAATCTCTTATCGCCTTTATCGAAATCCATTTATTATGCTAATTCTTGGCCCAATCTATGTTTTTTTACTAAAAAATCGTTTTAACCATCGAAATGCAAGAGCAAAGGAACGTCTGAACACTTACATTACAAATATTGCGATTGCAGCAATTGTAACAGTATTTTGCCTTACGATTGGATGGCAAAGCTTCCTCTTAGTACAGGGCCCTATCTTTTTTATCTCAGGGGTAGCTGGAATTTGGCTTTTTTATGTCCAGCATACTTATGAGGATTCCTACTTTGAGCCGGATGAGCATTGGGATTATGTAAAAGCCGCAGTAGAAGGCAGTTCTTTTTACAAACTCCCTAAGGTCTTACAATG
This sequence comes from Schinkia azotoformans LMG 9581, assembly GCF_000307855.1. Lineage (GTDB taxonomy): Bacteria > Bacillota > Bacilli > Bacillales > Bacillaceae_J > Schinkia > Schinkia azotoformans. Next base: position 4,603 of record NZ_AJLR01000044.1, read on the forward strand.
GATTACAGGGAACATCGGCTTTCATCATGTTCATCATTTAAGCCCAAAGGTTCCAAATTATCATCTTGAAGAGGCCCATAATAATACTGAAGCTTTGCAAAACGTCCCAACGATTACATTATCAACAAGTCTTAGCTGTTTAAAATTTCACCTTTGGGATGAGCAAGAAAAAAGATTCGTCTCTTTTAAACATCTTAGGACTTTGCCTAAAACAAAAATAAATCAGATTTCCGTTCAATCTAAATAGTTTCGTTAAAAATGTCCTCTCCTACTTCTTATCATAAAGATATTTGTAAGTAGTTGAGGATTTTTATGATAGGATTATACTAATATCAAATAAGTTTAGGACAAGAGGTTTATTTTATGTTCAAAAGGTATATTACCTTTCACAAAAATCATGGTATGTCACCTTACATATGGACAATTCTATATGTCTTACCGTTTTATTATATTTTTCAATTAGATTCTACTACTGAAATAGTTGTTGGTATATTACTTACGGTCTTGTTTTTTGCCATCTATCAAGTTGCCTTTTATTCTAAAGGATGGCTCGTCTACATATGGACTATTATTTTAATTGGGATTTCAGGGGTCACAACTAGCTTCTTTAGCTATATATATTTCGCCTTTTTTTTGGTACATTTTATCGGAAATATAAAAAAACAATCAACATTCCTTATTCTCTACATCGTTCATCTATTAAGCACTACCGTTTCGATTTATTTTAGTATTACACAGCATGGCAGTCTTTTTCTAAAGCAGCTGCCGTTTGTCATTATTGTGTGGATCAGTGTCATTCTTCTGCCCTTTAATATTCACAATAAAAATCAGAGAGGTCAGCTGGAAGAGAAGCTCCAGGATGCTAATAAAAGATTAGCGGAACTAAGTAAAATAGAGGAACGTCAAAGAATCGCCCGAGACCTCCATGATACACTTGGACAAAAGCTATCATTAATTGGCCTTAAAAGTGACCTTGCACGAAAATTAGTCAATAAAAATCCCGAGCAGGCTCGAAAAGAGCTAAAGGATGTCCAACAAACTGCACGGACAGCATTAAATGAAGTTCGTAAATTAGTTTCCTCAATGAGAGTCGTTAGTTTAAAAGATGAGATTGTATTAGTTACACAAATTTTAAATGCTGCTAAAATTGACTTTGAAGGTGTCAACCATTTTAAGCTGACCAATGTAAATTTATTGACCGAAAATATTTTAGGTATGTGTTTAAAAGAGGCGGTAACGAATATTGTTAAACATAGCGGTGCCACGATATGCTCCATTTCGATTGAACAAACATGGAAGGAAATCATCATGACGGTAAAGGATAATGGCACTTTTAAAGAACCTTGCGAATCAGAAGTGAAAGGGTCCGGGTTAGCCGGAATGAAGGAACGTCTGGAATTTGTGAACGGAAGTCTAGAAATTTTAAAAAACAAAGGGACAACTTTAATTATTCGTGTCCCTAATGATGTAAAACAGGTCGATTAGGAGGGGTGAAGATGATAAATATTGTTATTGCAGAGGATCAGCAGCTATTACTTGGAGCTTTCGGATCTTTACTCGAACTTGAAGACGATATGAAGGTCGTCGGAAAAGCTTCAAATGGCGACGAGGCAATAGCACTTGTTCGTAAATTCCAGCCAGATGTTTGTATTATGGATATTGAAATGCCCGGTAGAACAGGACTGGATGCAGCTGAAGAGCTTAAGGGCTCCGATTGTAAAATTATTATCTTAACTACCTTTGCCCGAACAGGTTATTTTCAGCGAGCTTTAAAAGCAGGTGTAAATGGTTATTTATTGAAGGACAGCCCAAGCGAGGAATTAGCCAACTCAATCCGCAGCGTTGTCGCAGGTAAACGGATTTACGCACCTGAGTTAATCGAAGTTGCTTATGGCGAAGGAAACCCGCTGACTGATCGGGAAATCGAAGTCCTTGGCCTCGTTGCTGACGGAAAAAACACAAAGGAAATTGCCGATGAATTAAGCATAAAAGCAGGAACCGTTCGCAATTATATCTCAACGATTCTTGATAAACTTGAAGTAAAAAATCGAATAGAAGCAATTAAGCAATCAAAGGAAAAGGGCTGGTTTAAATAAGTAAAACTCCAGCCTTTTTTCAGCACTGGAGTCGTAAATATGCCTCCATATTTTTCACTGATAATGGCTTACTAAAGTAATAGCCTTGCCCAATATTACAATTGCATTGTTTCATAAAAGTCAATTGGTCCTTACTTTCAATTCCTTCTGCAACTAACTCCATATCCAATTCTTTTCCCATTTGAACAATCATCTTTGTTAGAATCCCAGTTTTTCTATCAGTAAGAACTTGTTTGACAAATGATTTATCAATTTTTAAACAATCAAAAGGCAATTGATTTAAAACATTTAATGATGAAAAACCTGTACCGAAATCATCTAATGCTACTGTAATGCCAATCGCTTTCAACTGGCTAATCATATCAAGGGCTCTGCCTATATTATTCATAACGCTTTCAGTAATTTCTAACTCAATTAATTCCGGATCTAATTGGTATAGATCAAGCATTTCTTTAATAAAATCGACAAAATTGGAAGTGTAAAATTGCAGAGGGGAAACATTTAATGCCAATTTTTTAAAATGAACCCCTTGTTTATTCCATTCTTTAGCTTGTCTAAACCCTTCATTAATAACCCACTTGCCAATTGGAATAATTTCCTTTGTATTCTCAGCGATCGGAATAAATTCTCCTGGTGATACGATTCCATAAGATGGGTGATTCCATCTTATCAATCCTTCAATTCCGGCGAGTTTATTATTTTGCAAATTTACTTTAGGCTGATAGGTTAAAAGCAGTTCATTATTTTCAATCGCCCTCTGTATATCTAGCTCAAGTCTTATTGCTTTTTTGGCAATTTTATCTAGAAAAGAATTATAATAACAAAACTCATTACTGAGATTATCCTTGGCAAAGCTTAAGGCTAAATGTGCATTTTTTAATATCGTTTCAACATCATGGTTGTCTGATGCTGCACAGCGATTAATCCCGATACTGATTGACACATGTAAGTGTAAATCATCGTATACCTCAATTGGGTCTCTAAAGTTAAAAACTAACCTATTTGCGATTAATTCGATTTGTTCAATATTTTTTTCTTTAAATAAAAGGATTCCGAAATTATCGCCATGCAGTCTTGCAACAATCCCTTCATCCCCAACACAGTATACTAATCGCTCTGCCGCTTTTTTTATAACTACATCACCAACAGTAAAACCATAGGCATCATTAATAAATTTTACACGTTTTAAGTCAACAAACATGATTGTTAAATTTTCATTAGTACTGAATAATTCTTTTCTTAAGTAACTTTCAAATCTTTCTCTATTTAACAGACCTGTTAATTGGTCAAAACCATCTAATTCATGAATCCTATTTAGCACAAGAATCTTCACCCCACATATAGGTAAAAGTATTAATTTTTATATATTTTACATGCTATAACTACATATTAAATGATATTGAAAACTAAATATATAAAATTCAACACAAAAACTCCTTAATAAAACAATAAGGAGTTTGATGTTAATATTTATTTCAAACTGCGATTCAAAAACGCTTTCGTTCTTTCATGTTTAGGATTTTCAAATAGTTCTGTTGGATGGGCAGATTCAACGATTTCGCCATTATCCATGAAAACAACGCGATTTGCTACCTCTTTTGCAAATCCCATTTCATGCGTTACAACGATCATGGTCATATGCTCTTTTGCCAGATCCTTCATTACTTGAAGAACCTCGCCTGTTAATTCTGGGTCTAAAGCAGAGGTTGGCTCGTCAAATAACAGAATATCAGGATTCATCATCAGCGCCCTGGCGATCGCCACCCTTTGTTTTTGGCCGCCGGAAAGTCTCGCCGGATAGGACTGAGCCCAATTTGTAAGACCTATTTTCTCTAAAAGTTCCACACTTCTCTTTTGAATGTCTTGAATCGACTCTTTTTTTAACAAACGTGGCGCCATTTCCAAGTTTTCTTTCACAGTCAAATGTGGGAATAGATTAAAATGCTGGAAGACCATCCCCATTTTGGCTGAAATTCTTTTTAATTCTTGGGGGCTTGAATATTGACCGTCTTTTACTAAATAGTCCCCATCGACACAAATACTGCCACCATTTATTTCCTCAAGATGAACAAGACTGCGGAGCATTGTACTTTTACCTGAACCTGAAGGTCCGATCACGGCCACAACATCGTTTTTATTTACATCAAATGTAATTTGTTTTAGTACTTCTAAAGTGCCATACGACTTTTTGAGGTTGGATACTTCAATGATTGCCATATCATCACCCCTCCCTATTCAAACTTAAACCTTTGTTCAAGTCGTTTAAAGAACAATGTTAATAGTAGTGTCATAATTAAATAAATGATACCAGCAACGAAGAATGGAACGATTGTAAAGTCCCGGTTAACGGCAGTCTGGGCAAAGTGCAATAACTCCGGTACCGCAACTGCGTATAAAAGTGCTGTATCCTTAACAAGTGTCACGGATTCATTTGCTACAGCCGGAAGAGCAATTCGGAACATTTGCGGTAAAATAATCCGCGTAGTTGTCTGCCATTTATTCAATCCTAGAACTTGAGCCGCCTCGTATTGTCCTTTATCAATAGCAAGGAGTCCTCCGCGAAAGATCTCGGCAAAATAAGCGGCATAGTTCAGGATAAAGCCTAGACATGCAGCCACGAACCGGTCTAATACTAAATATTCACCTACGACAGGCAGCATTGGCAGTCCGAAGCAAATTAGCAAAAGTTGAAGCAATAGCGGTGTTCCGCGCATAACATAAATGTAGGCATGAGCCAACCATGAAACAAGCTTGAATCTACTTTTTACAGCTAATGTTAAAGCAAACCCAAGCGGGATTGAAGTAACAATAGCAATAAAAAACAACAGGACTGTCATTTGTGCCCCTTCGAGCATTGGCTTTAGTATTGTAATTAAATAATCTAAAGACATGAAAGGATTCCTCCAAAAAAAGGGGCGGTCTCAGGTAGACTGCCCTTTTTAGCTTTTATTCAAAATTACTTAAGAACTTTATCTTCTCCAAACCACTTAGTTGAGATTTCTGCTGCTGTACCATCTTCATTCATTTCATCAAGTGCTTTTTGAAGTTTCTCTAAAAGCTCTTCATTCCCTTTTTTCACACCGATTCCATACTCTTCAGGTTCTAGCGTTTCATCAAGTACTTTAAATGTACCCTCTTGTTCAGCCATGTAATAATCAATTACAACTTCATCAATAACTACTGCATCCAGACGTCCACTTCTTAAGTCATTCAATGCTAGCACATTATCAGCAAACTCTGTTACTGTCTTAATTTTCTCCGCAATCGGATTCGCACTTAAAGCATCAGATGCAGATGAAAGTGATTGAAGTCCAACTACTTTACCTTCTAGGTCATTTAATGTTGCAATATCTGAATCAGCCAATGTAACAACAACCTGTGCATTTGCTAAATATGGCTTTGTGAAAAGAACTTTCTCTTTACGCTCATCAGTAATAGTGTATCCGTTCCAAATTAAGTCGATACGTCCACTGGCAAGCTCAGATTCTTTTGTTTTCCAATCAATTGGTTGGAATTTTGGTTCTAGTCCCATTTTTTCCGCTGCTGCTTTTGCAAGATCAATATCAAAACCAACAATTTCATTTTTCTCGTCACGGAATCCCATTGGTGCAAATTTATCATCAATACCGATCACCAACGGTTTTGTTTCTTGTTCAGGAGTTCCCTCTTTCTCTTCGGTAGTTGAACCTGTATTAGAGGAGCAACCTGTAACAATTAAAAATACTGCTGCCATTACTAGAATAATAGACGCAAAACGCTTCATATTCAGTAAACCACCTTTTTATGTTTATTTTTTTATTATTTCGCTTTAATACACTACCACATTATAACACTATAATATCGTATAAAACAATATCATTACCATGAATCTTACAACCTTACAAAATTGTAAGTTTATGTAAGGGAAAGCGATGTTTATTTTGTTTCAACCAAAATAAAATGAATCATATATTGAAATGGGGAGGCACAACTAAATGGCTCTTTCAGAAGCAAATATTTATCTATTTAGATTAATCAATGACTTAGGGAAACAGTATCCACATTTTAACTCGTCTTTCGTGTTTATTGCCGAATACATGGTTTATTTCCTTGCATTGTCTGTTATCTATTTTTGGTTTAGACGTAACGAACATAGTAGAATAATGGTCATATGTGCCGGTTCAACTTTTATCGTTTCTGAAATGATTGGAAAGATAGCTGGAAAAATTCATTCAAACTATCAACCCTTTTCCGAGCTGCCAAATGTGAATCAATTAATAGAAAAGGCAGTAGATAATTCATTTCCTAGTGATCATACGATTTTGTTCTTTTCATTTTGTATGACATTTTGGCTATTCAAAAAAGGAAGTGGACTTCTATGGTTGCTTCTTGCTATTATAGTTGGTATTTCTCGAATTTGGGTCGGCGTTCATTATCCGGCTGACGTTATCGTTGGGGCAGTGATTAGCATATTCTCTACGATCGTTGTCTACTTCACTTTACCGAAGTTAACGTTTATCAATCATGCTCTTGAACTCTATGAAAAAATCGAGCGTTATGTATCACGTCCAAAAATAAAAACAAAAGATTTCTAAGTAGCTGGATGATTTTTGTCCAGCTTTTTTTGGTAAACTTTTAAAGAAGGAACTATGAGGAGAATGCACATGTTTAAAATATTCATTGTTGAAGATGACAAACAGCTTGTACGCTTATTGGATAATAATTTAACTAAATTCGGGTTTGAAACAAAATCAGTAGATGATTTTGAAACAGTAAGAGCACAATTTGAACAATATCAACCCCATCTTGTGTTATTAGACGTCAATCTCCCTAATTTTGATGGCTTTTATTGGTGCCGCCAAATTCGGACGATCTCGACATGTCCGATTCTATTCATCTCTGCCCGGGATAGTAAGATGGACCAAGTCATGGCTCTGGAAAACGGAGCGGATGATTATATAACAAAACCATTCGAATATGAGATTGTCATTGCAAAAATTAATAGCCAGCTAAGAAGGGCCTACGGTTCTTATGCGATATCCAATAATGAAAGAACAACGACTGTTAATGGATTGAAGCTTGATGTGGAGAAAATGAAGCTTTCACTACAAGAGAATGAAATTGAGCTCAGCCATACGGAAGCGAAAATTTTAGATGAATTAATGAAAAAAACTGAACGACTTGTGAGCCGGGACCGTCTTTTAGAAAAAATTTGGGATGATCAAGTGTTCGTGGATGACAACACTTTAAATGTTTATATTACACGTGTTCGGAAGAAATTGACGTCATTAGGTATTCACGATGCCATTCAAACCATTCGAGGCCAAGGCTATCGGCTGCTTCCAAACTGGGAGGAAGAATAGATGAAGCTTTTTATTCGTGACCTACTTCCATTTATTTTTGTATATTTCATGCAAATCGGAATTATAACAGGGGTTTACTGGCTAGATGGCTACGAAAATTTAAAAATAAGCTTATATGCTGCCCTATTGAGCATCATTTTACTCGTTTTCTATCTTTTTATCCGTTATCGTACACATCGTTTTTTTTACAAACGACTTGAAACACCATTAGCATCATTGGATGAATTTCCTGAAAAGGTGGAAAAAACACCGCTGTCTAAAAGCTTGCACCAACTTCTGACAAGTCAATTTCGATTTTATAAAACTGATATTCATCGTTATAAATATAAGTTAGAAGGCCATATCCAATTTATCAATCAGTGGGTCCACCAAATGAAGACACCTCTTTCCGTCATCCATCTGCTGATCCAAGACGAAGATGATTCCCGCTTTACGATAATTGGGGATGAACTGGACAAATTGAAGAAGGGATTGGAAATGGCATTGTATACTGCTCGTTTGGATTCCTTTGAACACGACTTTTATGTGGAATCGCTTGATCTCGAGGCCATTGTTCGTTCTGTCACCTCCGATCAAAAACGTCTGTTTATTCGCAAACGCGTCTTCCCGTCCATCCATTTTGATGAAAAAATTACGGTTGCTTCCGATGAAAAATGGCTTTCTTTTGTTTTAACACAAATTATTACGAATGCTATTAAATATACAATCCATGAGAATCAAAAAATTCATTTTCGTGGCTACAAACAAAATAACCAAGTCATTTTAGAAATACGAGATGAGGGTGTAGGGATTCCCAAAAGCGATTTGCCTCGAATCTTTGCCCCCTATTTTACTGGTGAGAATGGGCGGAATTTTCAAGAGTCAACGGGTATGGGACTTTATTTAACTAAGCAAATATGCGACAAACTCGGAATTAATATCGACATTGAATCGGCTCCTAATGAAGGGACCACTGTAAAACTAAATTTTAATTCTTACAAAGTTGTAAGCTAACTGTAAGTTTAAGAAATAGTTGTTCCTCCTTGCACTGGATAAAATGAAGATAGAAACGGTTTTAGGAGTGATGAGTTTGTCAATTTTAGCTGTAAAGCATATCGAAAAAATTTATGAAGGCAAGGTTGCCCATAAAGCTTTAAATAATATCAATTTTTCAATTGAAAAGGGTGAATTTGTTGGCATTATGGGGCCTTCGGGTAGTGGAAAAACGACCTTACTGAATCTTATTGCAACAATCGATCAACCAACTGCAGGAGAGATTGTAATTAACGGAAAAAACCCTCATCTTTTAAATCGAAAAGAAACCGCCTTGTTTAGACGACATGAACTTGGTTTTGTTTTTCAAAACTTTAATCTGTTAGAAACTTTAACGATTGAGGAAAATATTATCCTTCCACTAACACTGGATGGGGAGAGGATTAGTGAGATGGAACAAAGATTACAAACCATAGCCAAAAAGCTGGGGATTGAGCAAATATTAAAAAAGCGGACATATGAAATTTCCGGCGGGCAAATGCAGCGCACGGCCATTGCACGGGCGATTATTCATCATCCTTCGCTTATTTTGGCGGATGAACCTACAGGGAACTTGGATTCAAAAGCATCCAAAGATGTAATGGAAACCCTCTCTTCTATTAATAGAGAGGATGGGGCAACTGTTTTAATGGTAACCCATGATGCTGTTGCTGCCAGCTATTGTCACCGTGTCATTTTTATAAAAGACGGTCAGCTTTATAACGAGATTTACCGAGGCGATAACCGCCAAGCATTTTTCCAAAAGATTATTGATATGCTGGCTCTATTAGGAGGGGATAGTCTTGACCTTTCCACAGTTCGTCTTTAGAAATGTCAGCCGTAATAAAAGAACTTATGCTGCCTATTTCTTTAGCAGTGCCTTTTCTGTCTTGATTTTCTTTGTTTATGCCCTTTTTATTTTCCACCCTGATATTAAAGAGGGGGTTACACAGGCACTTGCCATACAGTTAATGATAATAGCAGAAGTCATTATGTATGTATTTTCTTTCTTGTTTGTTCTATATTCTGTCAGCACTTTTTTAAAATCACGAAAACGGGAATTTGGAATTCTGATGATACACGGGATGACAAAAAGCCAATTAAATGCCATGGTCTTTTTGGAAAATATGTTAATTGGGATCGGGGCCATTGTTGCCGGCATTGGCGCAGGCATGTTGACTGGCAAACTATTTTTAATGATAGGGGCAAGGATGATCGGAATACCACCTTTACCTTTTTATTTATCAGGTAAAGCACTACTTCTTACGATCTGTGCATTTGTAATTTTATTCTTAACTATTTCATTTGTCACTACATTCCTTGTAAAAACAAATAAGTTAATTGATCTATTCCAAGCGAATGAAAGGCCAAAAAAAGAACCGAAAGTATCCACTTTCCTATCGATTCTTTCAGCATTCTTACTTACAATCAGCTATATTTTAGCGGCAACAGCCACATTGCAGACCTTATTCTTTCTCATGTTGCCTGTTATCACGATGACGGTTATTGGTACGTATTTCTTTTACACACAACTGTCCGTATTCATTACAAAAATGCTACAAAAAAACCGGATGGTGTTTTGGAAAAAAACAAACTTACTTACAATCTCCAGTCTAGCGTACCGCTTAAAGGATAATGCCCGAATGTTTTTCATGGTCACTATTGTTTCCACCGTTGCCTTTTGTGCAGTTGGTGCTCTAGCATCTATGAATGTGATGAACAAGCAAATTGCAAGTGAATATCCGGCTGCTGTCACATATCTGGCAATGGATGATCAACCGGTTCACAAGCAACATTTACAGCAGATTGAAGATGAGTTGACTAATAAAAATATTGAGTTCACAACCAATCAAGTACCGGTAAAATTTATCGAGTTTGCATCCACAACAAATGCTTATCCTTCGAAGCAGCTGGCTGTTCTTTCTTTTTCTAGCTATAAAAAGATTTCGGAAGCGGCGGGCTACGGCGGATATTCTGAAAAACCACCTGCTGCCGAGGAGGCTTTGGCTATGCGGCAAGCAACACTTGAACGCTTTAAATCATCGACTTATACATTAAAGCAAAACCAATTTCAGCTTCAAACAACGAATCTTTCAAAACATGTGACCACTCCATTTACAATCATTCAGGACGATGGACTTATTGTAAGTGATGAGTTATTTGAAAAGCTTTCGGCTGTTAAGACCGGTTTACTCACCGGCTTTTATACCAATGATCTTAAAGCCACTGCGGGAATAGGAGCAAATCTTACGGAAAACGGAAGAGCCTTTCTTTCAAAAGAAAACCCTTTTGCCATGACTGTCAGCGGAACGATTTACGAAATTCAAATAAACATGTATAAAATGATGCTATTTGTTGCCTTCTTAATTGGCGCCGTCTTCTTTATTGCGGCAGGAAGCTTCTTATACTTTAGACTTTATGCTGATTTAGAGTATGATCTGCGCCATTATTTAACGATTAAGAAAGTGGGCTTAACCGACCAAGAATTGAATATAATCATTACCCGCCAATTAGCCTTACTGTTTTTTATCCCGGTTATTGTAGCAATTGTCCATAGTTCTTTTGCCTTTATGGCATTGCAAAGTCTTTACACATTATCAATTGCTGGGGAGATGGCGGTTGTACTTGGTAGCTTTCTAGTTGCTCAGCTTGTATACTTTTTCGTGATGCGATTTCGATATCTACAAAGTCTTAGAAATTCGTTAATCATCTAAATGCAATCCATTCTTGCTTCTGTGAGAATGGATTTTTTTCTATAGATCGCCCTTTAGCAAATCATTTAAAGTAGTATGATCTAATAAATTGGCAACTGTATCTCTTACAAGGGCCCATAGAGGTTTTAATAAACAACCCGCCTCAATCGGACAACTTTCATATGAAGTAACACTTACACACCCCATCGGAGCAAGTGGGCCCTCTAAATTCCGAATAACCTCTCCAATGTTTATTTCATCAGGACTTCTGCTTAATTTATAACCTCCATTCACACCTCTTCTGCTTTGTACGTATCCATTTCGTTTTAATTGTAAAAGAATTTGTTCTAAATAATTGACTGGTACTAGTGTTTTATCAGAAATTTCCTCGATTGTAATAACCTCATTATGTTTTGTGCCCAAATATATTAAAGCACGCAAAGCATATTCTCCCCGACTTGAAATTTTCATGTCACACTCTCCCTTAGTTGGCCTTGTGATAGTAGCCCTTTTTTGTTAATTAAAGAACCCACCCATAGGATTCATCATACTGTAGATTTAGAAACTTGATTAGTTTAATCAACAATTAAGGAGTTTTTACCCCATCTTATTTCTAGTCTATTCGGTTATGTAAAAAAAAGGAGAGATAAATTTTGAGAAGGTTAGTTTTACTCGCATTAATTGGTTTAGTAGCACAATTAGTTGATGGTTCTTTAGGAATGGCCTATGGGGTAACATCCTCATCGTTACTGCTTATGTTTGGAATTGCACCAGCGGTTGTTTCGGCATCCGTTCATATGGCAGAGGTAGTAACAACTGCTGCATCTGGTGTCTCCCATATCCGCTTTGGAAATGTCGATAAACAGGTTGTCTATAAATTAATAATACCTGGTTCCATCGGGGCTTTTCTAGGCGCCTGTTTCTTGGGCAGTATACCCGGGGATGTCATTAAACCATATGTATCCTTCTTTTTACTACTGTTAGGCGTTTTTGTAATATACCGGTTCCTCTTTAAATTTAATCCCGCACAGCAGCTATCAAAGAAAACGATGCCCAAAAAACATTTTTTACCCTTAGGGTTTATAGCGGGCTTTTTTGATGCAACCGGTGGAGGTGGATGGGGGCCAATTGCTACCCCGGTGTTATTAACGAGTAACAGGATGGAACCAAGAAAAGTAATCGGTTCCGTTGATACAAGCGAATTTGCCATTGCTGTATCCTCCACATTAGGATTTTTAATAACTTTAGGATGGTCACAGATCAATATTCAATGGGTTATTGCCTTAATTATCGGCGGGATTATTGCAGCCCCAATTGCTGCTTGGTTAGTAAAGATTATTCCGACTAATCTATTAGGCACTCTCGTGGGCGGAATTATTATTATTACTAATATTAGGACATTATTAGCAGCATTAGACGTATCCTATTTAGGGAGCCTTTACACCTACATTGTGCTTGCCGCACTTTGGATGATCGCTGTAGGAAATGTAGTTTGGAAGATAAGGAAAAATAGTTACAGCAATCAACAAAGACGACTAAAATCATTATGATTTAGTCGTCTCCGGCATTATTTCTCTTCCCTTGCTTTTTATATTGTTGCCCCAACTAAAAATCCTTCAGCGGTGGCGTCAATAATACGTCTCGGTTGATTTACATCTCCGATTGTTTGTACATTATTGTATTTTGCTTTTAATTCATCAATAAAATGATTGTTTGGTGTGTATCCAGCCGCAATAATGACATGATTGACTGGAATTTCACGATCTTCAAGGATTACTTTATCTTCTTTAATTTCAACTACTTTTGCACTTGTAATTTGTTGAACGTTTCTTTTTGCCAGATATTCAAAAAGGTGACCATAGACAAATGAGGTGGGATTGTTGTTGATGATAAGTCCGGTTACGGTTTCTATAACCGAGTCGGGAATTGGCTAGTTTTGATGATGGATAACTCGATTTTATCCTCACCAAACAGAGCTTAGGAGACGTTTGATGATAGATAACTTGATTTTATCCTCACCAAATAGGGCTCGGGAGACGTTTGATGATAGATAACTTGATTTTATCCTCACCAAACGGAGCTCGGGAGACGTTTGATGATAGATAACTTGATTTTATCCTCACCAAACGGAGCTCGGGAGCCATTTGATGGTAGATAACACGCAGTTATCCTGCACCAAATTATATCTCAGCACGATTTGATGATGGGTAACTACTTGTTTTCTCTTCTTCTTTACTTATTAGGAGACTACCAATTAACCCCAACAACGTAAAAGCTACCGGAATTATAAATCCGTAATGATAGCCAACATTACTTGCAGTTATACTAAAATGATCTAATACCCTTCCGAAAAGGCTTGGAAGTAAAACGGCACTTAGGAATCCCCCAGTATTGGCAAAACCTGATATTACGCCAACTTCGTTTACAGGAAAGGATTCGCGGACGATTGCAAATGTTAATGCACTTGCACCATTACCGAAGCCCAATATAAAGAAAAGAATAATTAATAGAGAAAAAGACGGCTTTCCATTTAATACTACTAAAGCTAGCCAAACAACCAAAACAATCGAATAGATAAATACAAATGGTTGTTTGATAGAATTAAGACGCCCAGAAACCCAAGTTGTTAATGGTGCACCGATTATGGCACCAAAAACACCAAGCATGACAAGCTGACTCGCTCCAGAACGCGTTAACCCATAGACATCCATACCGTAAGGAACTGCCCACGAGCCAATAAATCCAACATACGTTCCCACTAATCCAAAGTGACATAGAAACACGGCCCAAGCCTGCCTGTTTTTACAAACCCGTAATAAAAGGCTCGAAGTTTTTTCACGATTTTGCTTAACTGCTTTAGGAAAAACGACGGGATTATCTTTTCCAATTTGCTCTGATTTTTTTATAAGAATTAAATATAATAGGAGTCCACAAATACATAAAATGATTCCTACAGTTAAAAACGGTGGTCTCCATCCTGTCAAAGCAATCCATTTTGAAAATGGTACGGTTGCCAATAAAAATCCCAGACTGCCGCTCATTCCAGCGAACCCTATTAATTTAATAAATTCTTTAGGCTTAAACCATTGGCTTAAGATCGCCACCAAATTCACCCATATCGTAGAGTCACCAATGCCCACCAATAATTTTGCAAAAATAAGGACATATTCATTGGGAGCTATACTATAGACAATCGTTCCGATTCCATTAAGAAGCGTTCCTACAATCAGAAAATAATTAGGACCGAAACGGTCTGATAAAATCCCAATCGGTATTTGCAGCCCCGTATAAGCTAAAAATTGAATACTTGTCAGTAAACCGATAACGGAAGCGGAAATTCGAAAATCTATCATTAACTGATCCGTGATTAATCCCGGCGCCGTTCTTTGACTAACAATCAAAAAGTATGTGAATAATACCGCTAAAAAAACAACCCATCTATAATTACTGTTCTCTCTATCTTCCAATTTACCTCTACTCCTGTTTCATAATATTTCTTAATTATACTCTAAGAAAAACACGTAATTTGCCCATAATGGCAAATTACGATGTACCTAAAGGCCCTATTTTCTTATACTTTAATCTATAAAACCTTATACTTATAGTACAAAAAAAATCTAGAGGCAGAGCCTCCAGATTCCTTGATTAAAATTTTTAATTGGTAAAAGCATGTCTTAACCAATTCTTTCCTTCCACCAATCTACTGACCATCATCGCGCAAACCGTGTTTCCAGTAGAATTCAACAAGGTTGCTGGTGCATCAATAATCGTACTGATTACAGCAATAATTGGCAGTACTTCAGGAGGAAATCCAAAAACGCTTAGAATCAGCATTTCACCAATCATCCCGCCGCTAGGAATTGCCCCCATCACAGCCCCAACCAAGAACGAAACTGCTAAAATCGCTAGAATACTCGACATACTTGTCATATCTTTTCCGAACAAACTAAACAAGAAAACTATTTTAAAAACTCCACCGAAAACAGAGCCATCCTTATGTGTATTTGCACCAAGCGGAATAATTGTTTCAGCTATATCATTCGGTACGCGCATTTTTTTCACTGCATCAAGATTAATAGGAATACACGCTGCACTTGAGCATGTTGCGATTGCTGTTACGGAAGGGGTAATTGCATTTTGCCAAAATACTTTTACACCCTCTCTTCCTCCAGCAATAAAAGCATAAAGTGTAAAGAAACCAAAATAATAGACAAGAGTAATAACAAGATATAATGCGAAAACACGAGCATATCCTTCCAAAATTTGTGGCCCAAGCTCACCGATAATCGTTGCAAAATAACATCCAAGTCCAATAGGAGCATAGTACATAATGATCTTTACAAATTTCATCATGATAGCTGAACCAGCAGATAACACAGTAGCGAATGGCTTCCCTTTTTCGCCAACAAGCGCTGTAGCTAAACCGAATAAAATCGAAAACACAATTAACTGCAGCATATTACTTTTTGAAAACAATAAATTAAAATCGGAAACGGAGAATGTTTTTACAAGCTGACCAAGTAAGGTTAATTCTTCAGCCCCTTCGTCTCCTCCAGTGTCCGCCATTAAACTCTTAATCGACTCAACATCGGCATTTTTTAAAGGGTCAAAAATAGATATCCCGATAAATCCCAAAACTGCTGAAATGAGAGCCGTTATGAGAAAGACAATCACGATACTTCCCATAATTTTTCCTAGCCTTTTCATGCCGCCCATATGGGCGATAGCCGAAGAAATACTGAAAAAGACTAAAGGCACAATAATCATAAACATCAAATTTAAAAATAAATCCCCAAACGGTTTGACAACTGTCGCCTTCGGACCAAAAATAATTCCGGCAGCGCCACCTATCACGATCGCAGCCAATAATAAAATCGTTAACTTATAATTTGATAACAATCTTCCCAAGATTGCCACTTCCCCCATTTTTTATCTTAAGATAATAATACACCATAAGGATACAAGCCAAAAAGAGGGAGCATGGAAAATTCTTTAATTCGACAAATTAAAATTATTAATTATAATTATAAGGTATGTTAATAATCATATAATTAGATTAGGACTTAGGAATAGCGCAAGGAGTGATAATTAAGTGTTTAAATCATTTTATACAAAAGTCTTTGTGAATTACTGGAATCCATATGTTGCAGTTGGATTAGCCGGAGTACTTAGTGCTTTTTATTTTGCCTTGACCGGAACTGTTTGGGCGGTCACAGGGGAGTTTACCCGATTTGGAGGCCATCTACTTCAATTTTTCGGTGTCGATATTTCTGATTGGGCATATTTTAATCTCGTCACCATGAATGGAACAACCTTTACCCGCACCGATGGTTGGATTATCATTGGAATGTTTGTGGGTGCCTTAATTACCGTTTTGCTAGGTAAAAATTTTAAAATTCGTGTTCCACAACAAAAACGACGTTTAGTTCAAGCTTTCATCGGTGGACTTATTGCCGGATTTGGTGCACGTTTAGCTTTAGGCTGTAATTTAGCGGCATTTTTCACAGGAATCCCACAGTTTTCTTTCCACTCATGGATTTTCATGGTGACAACTGGGATTGGAACATACTTAGGAGTAAAAGTTATTAATACAACATGGTGGCGCGGAAAGCCAAATCTTCAAAGAAAGAAACCTACTTTAAGTAATGCCGTACCAAAACAAGCCAAAAATAGTAATATTCAAGTTTATCTTGGAATTGGCATTGCCTTCATTTTTGCTATTATACTAGTTTCATATGTTGCAAATGGTAAAGCGTTATTAGCAGCTGCAGCCTTATTTGGAGCTGGATTTGGTATTCTAATAGAAAGAGGACAAATTTGTTTTACATCTGCATTTCGTGATTTATGGGTCAGTGGACGTGCCACTATGACCAAAGCATTGGCTGTAGGGGTAGGCATAAGTGTAATTCTTACATTTATCTTCCTTCAATCTGGAATGGAAGCTGTTATTAAACCAGCTGCACCAAGTACTTTTATTGGTGGTCTTTTATTTGGACTTGGTATCGTTCTTGCTGGTGGTTGTGAAACAGGATGGATGTACCGTGCAATGGAAGGGCAAGTTCTCTTTTGGGTTGTCGGTTTAGGAAATATTACAGGAGCAACAATACTCGCATATGCTTGGGATCATCTTGGTTTTTACAGCGTTTTAACAGAAGGATGGCCTAAATTGAACTTAATCGAGGCATGGGGACCTTATCAGGCACTGTTTGGCACAATGGCTATGCTTGCTGCATGGTTCTTCTTGTCCAATTGGTGGGAAAAGCATTATCGTTATGGAAAAGGTTTGACAGTCCCAGAAAAAGATACCTATATTGTAAAACCTGCTGTTAAACAATAATGATATTGAGGGTGAAAAAACATGAACGAAGAAGCAATAGACTTTATCTTAGATATCCGTGGTGAACCTTGACCGTATCCAGTCATGTATACGCTGGATGCGTTACAAACAATGAAAACTGGCGAAACATTACAAGTAATCGCCGATTGTCCGCAATCTTTCATCAGCGTGCCTGAGGAAGTAGTTAAGCACGGCTACGAATTGATGAAAGAACCGGAAAAACAAGGACCGGATTTATATTTTTATATTCGTGTAAATAAATAGATAAAAACAAAAGGCGGTCAATGTGAACCGCCTTTTTAAATATCTTCACTCAGAGTAGCCACAGTTCCCGACCCTCTGGTTCATTCATTTTTTGTTTTTTTCGTTGACTCATACATTTTGTTAAAACGTTCCTCAACTTTTGCAAAAATTGTATTGGAAGGATATTTTCCTTTTTCGTTCCGTACATTTCCTGCACTGACGCCTGTTAATATTTCAATGCCTTCAGCAATATGGCTGATTGCCCAAATATGAAATTGGTCCTTGTTGACTGCTTCCACAACATCATCTTCAAGCATTAAATTTTGAATATTTTGTTTTGGAATGATCACGCCTTGTTTACCGGTTAGGCCTCGCTCTTTACAAATATGGTAAAAGCCTTCAATTTTTTCGTTTACGCCGCCAATGGATTGGATTTCTCCCCATTGGTTTACTGATCCCGTTACCGCTATACCTTGGTAAATGGGCACCTCAGCAAGAGATGAGAGTAAAACATATAATTCCGTACTGGAGGCACTGTCACCATCAATTGTTGAATACGTTTGTTCGAAGGTAATGCTTGCTGATAATGGAATTGGACGATTTTTTGCGAATTCTCCGGAAAGGAAACCTGTTAAAATCATCATACCTTTATTATGAATTTGACCACTTAGGGCAGCTTCTCTTTCAATATTCATAATCCCGCTTTTGCCAACGTAGGTTTGAGCTGTAATTTTCGTTGGAATTCCAAATACTGAATCCCTTGTACCTAGAACAGCTAGACCATTAATTTGTCCGACTCGTGAACCGTCTGTTTCAACCATGATCGTGCCGTTATTGATCATTTCTCGATACTGTTCTGTTACATGATTAGAGCGAAGCGCCTTCTCAGATAATGCTTTTTCAACATGCAGGCCATCAACAACAGATTCATTGTCTAATTTCGCCCAATAGCTAGACTCCACTAAAACCTTTGTGATTTCATGAAAATTCGTTGATAGCTTCGATTGTTCATCCACTAATCGGGAGCTGTAATCGATTACCTTTGCAATCGCCCGGCGGTGGAATGGGAGCAGCCCTTCTTGGTCCACGAAGTTTTTCACGAATCGTGCCATTTTCCAGCTGTTTTCTTGATCCTTGTCCATTAGCGTAACAAATTCCACTTTTACTTTGAAAAGCTTATGAAAGTCTTCATCGAATTCTGCCAGAAAGTCATAAAGATAATAGGAGCCAATAATAATAACCTTTAGATTCAATGGAATCGGCTCCGGTTTAATTCCGCTTGTAGGAATCACTACATTGTCCTCATTTAAATTTTCAATCTGAATACTGCCCGTTTGCAGGGCTCGCTTCAGTCGAATCCAAGCATTTGGATGCTGCAGAAGTTCTGTTGCTTGCAGGATTAAGTAACCACCATTAGCAAGATGCAGTGCCCCCGGCTTCACTAAAGTGAAATCTGTATCCCAGCTTCCCAATGAACCATGGTATTCTACTTTTCCAAATAAGTTATGGTAGGTTGGATTTGTTTCATAAATGATTGGTGCCCCGTTCAAATTTCTTTGGCTAACAAATAAATTGACCGTGTAGCGACGGAGGTATTGTTCCTTGGAACCCATCAAAGCATTCATAATATTTTGCTGCTCATCTTGCGGCTTATCCTCGATGAAAAATGAAAAATGAGTGACTACATCGTGGAAATAGGCTTCAAGGTATTCAAGCACTTTTTTGCTCTCCTTATAGGTTTCTCTAAGTGGTTGAAAAAGCTCCTGAATGGAATTAGCAGCTGTTTCCATCATAAATTGATTTACCTTTTTCTTTAGTTGGTCCTCTATTTTTAGAATTTGGTAGATGGTTTCATCAATTTTATTCTCAACTAGATTTTCTCTGTCCTTAATCATCTTTTTGTTCGTATCGGCTAGTTGTTCAAACTCCTTTATTTCCATTGGACGGCCAAAAAATAGTGGGATGGTTTCAATTCCTGTTGGAGTCCGTTCTATTTTAATTTGATTTTCCAGGGCATAGGCATCAGTCTGTTCCCAAAGATCTTCTATTTCATCCCGAAATTCATCTAGTATTCTCCGTTTCTCTTTTTCAAATACTTCACTAGTAAAAGACGAGCGGATAAGTCGTTCAATATCAATTAATAATACTTCCATTTCCCGTTGAAATTTCTGCCCCATGCCAGCTGGAAAAGGGATCACAAGCGGCATATCCGGATTTTCAAAGTTATAGACATAACACCAATCAGTTGGTACTGCTCGCAGCTCTGCGACCTTTGAAACACTATCTAAGGCGTACGTCATCCTGCCAGTACCTGCAGGGCCAACTACGAACAAGTTATATCCTGATTGTTCAACGGCTAGTCCAAAATTCATTGCCTTCTCAGCACGTTTTTGCCCTATCATTTCATTTGGCAATTTCTCAAGATCATCTGTTGTCTCAAATGAAAAATTTTCTGATTCAAACTCAGAACAAAGTTTTGATGCAGGTACCCGGTGAATCGATAAAACATTTTCATATTCTTGTATGTTCATATTTAACCCCTCGCTTTACCGTCTTTTCCAAATTCTATCATATTTAATATCGATATTTGTTTAGAAAAACACGAAATTTGCCCACTAATGCAAATTTCGATGTTTTTTCTTATACTGATTTCAATAAAAATACATACTTATCAGTACAAAATACAAAAAATTCCACTTCCTAGAATCAGAAAGTGGGAGTTTTCAATCCTGAATATATATTTTCAATGTATTTCTTCAATTGTGTTTGATGCGATTCAATTAAATTTAAGAATTGAACTGAAAAAATGTAATCGCCATTTTCACTAGTAGCATGAACATTACGGCTAATCACAACTTCATCATCGTCATCGCCAAAGAAAGGGGGGCCTAATTTTATTTCGATTAAATTTCCTTGTGAGATATACTTACTTCCGGTAAACTGTGCTCCTCCTAAACTAATATTTAAAAAGCTGCCTTTCTCCCATTTGTAGTATCTTGGTGGAAATTCGCGGTAAAACATTTCAATTTCATCTGCAATCGGTAATCGAGTATCTTGCCGCTTACTCTGAAACTTAAGATCAGAAACCGCCTTCAACAGTAAAATTCGATCATTGTCTCGTAGACTATCCGATACTATTTCTACATCCAACAAATGAATCTCATGGTCAATGGTTTCAATTGTAATCCATAACGGCTGCTTTCCGAGGGGAACGGACTTTACCTTTTCCTCCAATAATTGAAGCTCAAATAGTTCATCCTTAATTAGCACAATTTGACCAATCCATAATTCATGTTTATGCTTTAAAGTGCAGATTTCACCAAGAAGATGAGGTTCCAAATGATAACTCATTAGTTTTCCCCCCTATCGATAAAATGGAGATTTCAGCTATAAATCATATCTATTTATATTATAAATTCATCTTGAAAACTCATATTCCTGTATCATATTATGGACATTGCGTGACAAAATAGAAAAGCTTAAAGCTAGTTCAGCGACGTATAAACTGGAGCACATCGACTGAGGTAAAGGAAACACGATGAGCCATTAGCGAATCGATGTTGACTTATCGTAGGGAGGTGGGCGAAGTTTACTAGTCGCTGGGTGCTGGAGCTAGACAAAAAAAAGCGGACGATCAACCATTGTTAACCATCCACCATCGATAATTGCTGCGTATATAATTGAAGCCATTGGCGTTTACGAACTTTTCTAGGAAGAAATTTCCGTATATCATCCTCGTTATAGCCAATTACCATTTTTTTATTATCAATGATGATTGGATTTCGTAATAAGCCAGGATGACTTTCAACTAAATTTAGTAATTCCATTAGAGAAAGATCCTCAAAATCTAAATCAAGATCTTTATAGATTTTTGATCTAGTTGCGATAATTTCATCTGTTCCTTCTGATGTTAATGACAGTACCTCTTGAAGTTCATGGACTGTTAATGGATTCTTAAAAATATTCCTTTCAACATAGGGAATACTATGTTTTTCAAACCATTCTTTCGCCTTTCGAAACGACTCACACGGGGATCCATAAATTGTTACAGTCATCAACCAACATCCCTTCTGCCTTAGATTTTCTTTAAACCCTTTTTCAATAATTCAATTTCAATTAAGTAATTATTCATAGCTTCTTTTTCAGATAAATTTTGTGCAAATTTTTCAATTAGATTGCGTAGTGTAATCGTTATGACTATTTTCATTAGATGAAGTAATTCTTGATCATTGGCAACATTTAAATCATCTCTTTTAATAAGCAAGCTTATTTTTTTAAAATGTTCGATATCACCGTCTGCATGAAAAATTTCATTAAATTTATTTTCAATTTCATGCGTCATATTCAAAAAGACATTTTTTAAAAAATTAATATTTTCACCTTTTGATAGTTCTCTTACCGTTAATCCGTACAATTCAGTCATCGTATCAAATAAGTCACCATCACACTTTTGCAAGGACAAAATGAAATTCTCTTTATTTTTAAGTATTTGTTCTTTTAATAGAAAGAAGTACGCATCCTCTTTGTCTTCAAAATATTGATAAAAGCTCCCTCTCGGTATGTTCGCCGCTTTAACAATATTAGAAATTGAGGCATTATATAATGGAACTCTGGAAAACTCTTGTTCAAGTGCTTCAATCAATAATTGTCTCTTATCCTTTGCCAAATTAAAAAAAGTAATTTTGGGCAAAATAATACCTCCTGTTCATTCGGAACTATTTACCCTTTCCATTAATAGTAATATACAAATGTGTCCTAACGATGTCGAAACCTTGAATTCTTTATTCTATTCATTATTATGACACTTTGTCATGCCCTTTATACTTAATTTTAAATGACACTATGTCACAAGTCAACAAATAAATGACAACATGTCATTTACTTTGAGCCATAGGGTCTGCCCCTGGGACAGAGGATCGGGTTCTCTGTCCCAGATTCAAATGTGTTATTATTAGAAACAAAACTTTAATGAAAATTTAATGAAAAGGAACTAACTACATGCAAATAGAAAATAAAGCAAAACTGGGACCCCTTTTATCCTTTGAATATGTTGATTCTTCCGGTGAAATACAACCACTTACGTTTTGCAATCCACAAAAGATCATTGTTGCCCATACAATGGATGAAGTGTTAACGAGCCTGCAACTAGTACAGGATGCGGTTAACAAAGGATTCTATGCTGCAGGATTTCTATCCTACGAAAGTGCGCCAGCCTTTGATAAAGCTTTAAATGTAAGTGAAGGACATTCTATGCCGCTTTTATGGTTTGGCTTATTTTCTGAGCCCCAGCATTCTTCGTTAAGCAGTTCAGGCTCATACAATCACACGCAATGGCAGCCTTCCATTAGTATGGATGATTACCAGACTGCAATTTCAGCTATCAAGCAATTTATTGCAAGCGGAGATACGTATCAAGTCAACTATACGATTCGGCTTACCTCCCAATTTCAAGGAGACGATATCGCCCTTTTTGAAAAATTAAAAAAGGCCCAATCTTCAAATTATTGCGCTTATATCAATACAGGAGAACATAGTATAATTTCTGCTTCACCTGAACTTTTTTTCCACTTAAAAGAAGATCGGATAATTACACGTCCAATGAAGGGGACGGCTAAACGCGGGAATTCTATAACAGAAGATGAAGCAATAGCCAAGTGGCTCTATCATTCAGAAAAAAACCGTGCTGAGAATGTCATGATTGTCGATTTACTTCGCAATGACCTAGGAATGATTGCTGAATCTGGATCTGTTCATGTTCCAAAGCTTTTCGAAATTGAACGATACCCAACCGTTCATCAAATGACATCAACAATCACGGCAAAGGTATCTGAAAACACTACTCTCGTCGATATTTTTAAAGCACTCTTTCCATGCGGATCCATCACTGGCGCACCGAAAATCAGGACAATGGAGATTATTAAGGACTTAGAATCAACTCCACGCGAAGTATATTGTGGAGCTATCGGCTTTATAACACCGCATAAAGAAGCAATCTTTAATGTACCGATAAGGACGGTTGTAATTGAACAAGGGTCTGGTGAGGCAATCTACGGGGTTGGCGGTGGTGTAACATGGGATTCAACTGTGGAGGGAGAGTATAATGAAATACTTGAGAAAGCTAGCTTCCTTGAGGTGGAGCGCCCAGAGTTTCAACTACTTGAAAGTTTATTATTAATAGACGGAGAGTATTTCTTATTAGAGAAACATCTCAATCGTTTACAAAATTCGGCTCAATACTTTGGTGGATTTCCCTTTAATAAAGAGGTTATTCAAAAAGTACTGCAAGCCTTTGCAAAGGAAAATAATATAGGAAGGTTGAAGGTTCGTTTCCTCTTACCGAAAAGTGGAAAGATGACAATTGAAGCTAGCCCCATCATCCAACCGGAAGAACCATTGAAGGTAAAGCTAGCTGACAAACCTATAACAATAGATAATCCATTCTCGTATCATAAAACAACGAACAGAGATGTATATACTCAATTCCAAAAGAAATTCCCAGATGTCTTCGATGTCCTTTTGTGGAATGAATCCGGGGAATTAACGGAATTTACGAACGGCAATGTTGTTCTGGAAATGGATGGCCAACTATGGACACCACCGATTACTAGCGGCCTATTAGCTGGCACTTTTCGGGAATCATTAATCGATAAAGGAGAAATTCAAGAAAAGTCATTGACATTATCTGATTTAAAGAAATGTACCAAGCTGTGGTTTATAAACAGTGTACGCAAATGGGTCGAGGTCAAAATCATTTAGGGTGAGCCACAAGGTCTCGCCCCATGGCTATTTAGTGAACATATGCCAAAAGAACTATTATTATTTTACTGATATGGTAAAATTATACTAGAATGAAGATCTTCACTTTTATCGCAAAAGGGGAAATCATTATGGCTATACTAAAAAAAGGGATAAAATTGAACTTTGCGATAAGTCTATTAGTGGTTTTTACTGTCTTTAGCACTACCCTCATAAACTGGTATTTATCAAATCAAGACTTGAAAAATACTTTAACAGCAAATCATTTAGAAAATAACTATCGTTACGCACAGAAGGTTTCCATAAATACAAATGTTTTACTTGATGATATTCAGCATAATCTTGGTACATTAGCTAAAATTATTGGTCAGCAAGAATTCAATCAAACTGATTTAGATAATTGGAGGACCGGCAATAGTGGTTATTATAATTCACTATTTATCACAGATGCAAACGGTATTGTTCAATTAATGAGCCCTCAGGCGGTTCCAAACAATAAGGGCGGAGTACAGCCTGGAACGAAAATTAAATCTACACTTATGGAGCAGGCTTTACAAGAGAAAAAACCGTTTATTTCAAATCCTTATTTGGCACAAACCGGGAACTTAATGGTGCTAATATCCTATCCGATTTTTAGTGACGAAGGAATTTATAAAGGTGTTGTAGACGGCACAATCTATCTCGAAAGTAATAATTCTCTTAAAAGACTACTAAATCATCATGAGTTTTTGGACAAGTCCTCTGTTTTTGTTGTTGATCGTTCAGGGACTATTATTTATCATCCTGATCCTGGCCAAATCAATAAATCCATTGCTGATCATCCTCTTGTCCAAAATATCATGAAGGGGAAAAGTGGTTCTGCTCAAATTATTAACAACAGGGGCACTGAATATTTTTCTGGTTATGCCTTTGTAGAAAACACTGGTTGGGGAATCATTGCACAAACGCCCACTTCTGTTATCGAAGAATCGCTTCGCATCTTAACAAAAAAAACTATTATTCAATCACTTCCGCTTTTATTAGTCGTTTTAGTACTTGGATGGATTATTTCAAGTCACATTACTAGTCCAATTAATAAGTTAGCAAGATTTTCAGAAGAAGCCATTCTTCCTAATAAAGACACTAAATCCATTCGTCTGATTGAAATGAGAGCATATATATATGAAGTTCGTCAGTTGTTAAAGCATATTCAAGAGCATTTTCAAGTATTAACGAATCAAGCCCATCAAGATGGTCTAACTGGATTAGCCAATCGAAGGGCTTTTGATCAAGATATCCAAAAACTAATAGATCAACAAATCCCATTTTCATTAATTATGGCTGATATCGACCATTTTAAAGAAGTTAATGATGAACATGGTCATTTAGTTGGAGATGATGTGTTAAGATTTCTTGCTTCGATCATGCTTGACATAATTCGGGGAGAAGATTTGTGTTATCGCTATGGTGGTGAAGAGTTCGCAATCATCATTAAAGAAAAAAATGAGGAAGAAGCCTTTGCTCTAGCAGAACGATTGCGGATTAAAATAGCGGAAACGCCGAGCCCTATCGGAAAAGCTATCAATATCTCTTTGGGAATATCTTCATACTATAAGAAAGACCAGCTACCTGAAAGGGTCATAAAAAGAGCTGATACAGCCCTTTATCAATCTAAGCATAATGGAAGAAATAGAACTACCATCTACCGTTCATAATAATGCGGGGCAAATTAATGTCCCGCTTATTTGGCTATATGAACTTTTAATAGCTTTCCTTTTATCGTGGTTGTCCTCATTGTTTGTAAAACGAGTGGTCCCTTGCCATTTAATATTTCAACAAAGGTTTCGTTTTCGTGGATCGTAATAATTCCAATATCATCCACACTAATACCTTCAATCTTTGCAATAGTGCCTACAAAATCTACAGCCCGAAGCTTCTTTTTCTTGCCACCATTAAAATATAACCGCATGATGTTTTTGTTTAATTTTGCACTTTTATCTTCTTTTAGCGTAGGTTTTTCGTTAATCTTCGCTTTAAACGCTGCCGTTTTTAGCTTAACTTCTTCCTTTGAAGGCGGATCTTTTCTATGTAATTCAAAACCTAAATATTTTTCAATTTCAGTTAAGTACTTTTCTTCAAGTGGATCTATAAATGTTATCGCTTTTCCCACCTTGCCTGCCCGCCCTGTTCGCCCAGTGCGGTGTACATAGGTTTCTTTTTCACGTGGCATGTTATAATTAATTATTAGAGTAATATTCTCAATATCAATTCCTCTAGCTGCCACATCTGTAGCGATTAAATACCGGAATTTCCCTCTTTTAAAATCATTCATAACTGCAAACCGCTCTTCTTGGTTCAGACCTCCATGTAATTTTTCACATGGGAATTTAAATCGATTTAGTTGCTTATGAACCTTATTTACTTCCTCTTGAGTTCCGCAAAAAATAATACAGCTGTCTGGGTTTTCAACTGTAATTACTTCTTTAAGAAGGGGTAGTTTTTCTTCCCGCTCCACTATTAAAAGTGAATGATCAATTTTATCTGTAGTAACCCCTTTATCCTGGATATTTATCTTGATTGGATTTTTCATATATTTATGGCAGAGATTTTCGATATCATCAGGTAAGGTAGCTGAAAAAACACAAGTCATCCGCTCTGTTGGCAGTTTCTTAATAATCGCTTCAACTTGATCAATGAACCCCATGTTTAGCATTTCATCTGCCTCATCAATAATTAGAAATTTCAGCTGTCCCACCACAAGTGTACCTTTTTCAAGATGATCTAGCACCCGCCCAGGAGTACCAACTACTACATGTGCTTTTTGCTTTAGTTCTACTTTCTGTTTTGCAAACGACTGCTTTCCATATACAGCAACAGCTTTGATCCGTTTAAACCTACCAATATTCGTTAGATCCTCTTTCACTTGAGCAGCCAGTTCGCGGGTTGGTGTAAGAATTAGTGCTTGAGGCTTGTTTTCCTCCCACGCTACCATCTCACAAAGGGGTATACCAAAAGAGGCCGTTTTACCACTACCCGTTTGTGATTTTACTATCAGGTCTTTTTTTTCTAATGCAATCGGTATTACTTCAGCCTGAACTTCAGTCGGGTTTTTATAGTTCAAGCTTTCAAGTGCTCTTACAATCTCTTCACTTATTTGATAGTCCTTAAAGCTTTTATTTATCGCCATTATTTATAGACCCCTATTCGTCAGTGTTCTTCTATTGAATAAAGGTAATCTATTTTATCAGCAAAAACAAGGCATAGAAAAAGAGTAGATGATTTCTCTCATCTCCTCTTCCTTAGGATCAACCTTCTTCATTTATAATGACACTTTTTCCTCTCATTTTTAAAATCATTGGAATTACCATCCACAATACTGCTATAATTAGGAAGCTTAAAGATAATGGTTTTTGTAAAAAGATCATGAAATCACCGTTTGAAATCGTCAATGCTCGACGCATATTGTTTTCAATCATTGGACCTAATACTAGTCCTAATACAAGCGGTGCAACCGGGAAGTCATTCTTAGTCAAATAATATCCAGCAACACCACAGCCAAGAAGAAGCAAAAGGTCAAATGTAGTAAATTGGACTGCATATACCCCAAAAATGGAAATTGCAATTATAAACGGTAGTAAGTATTTCTTAGGAGTTTCAATAATTTTTGCAAATACTTTTACAAGTGGCATATTTAATGCAAGTAACATCAAGTTACCGATAAACATACTGGCAATTAATCCCCAAGCAACATTTGGATGATCTGTAAATAGTAATGGACCTGGTTGAATATTATACATAATCAAGGCGCCCATTAAGATTGCTGTTGTACCTGAGCCGGGGATTCCTAATGTTAGTAATGGAATCATCGCTCCACCCGATGCCGCATTATTAGCTGATTCAGGAGCAGCTACCCCTTCAATCGCACCTTTTCCGAAATTCTCACGATTTTTGCTCACCTTTTTCTCAGTAATGTAAGAGAAGAAAGAAGCTAATGTTGCACCAGCCCCGGGAAGAACGCCGATAAAAAATCCTAGTAAAGATCCACGCAGAATCGGAGCTGTGCTATCCTTAAGATCTTTTTTCGTAGGAAAAACACGTCCGACCTTTGCAATTTCTCCATCATCATCTTCCTTGTGGAGAATCGTTTTAAATACTTCTCCTAAAGCAAATAAACCTACCGCTACTGTTAAAAATTCTAATCCTGAATATAATACCGGAATATTATACGTAAAACGGGCTACCCCTGAGACATTATCCATACCGATTGTTGCAAGCAATAAGCCCACAACTGTCATAATAAGTGCTTTTGTCATTGATTTTCCTGCAAGTCCACTAACGGCACAAAGACCGAGAATCATTAGTGAAAAGTACTCAGCAGGACCGAAGGATAAAGCGACATTTGACAACGGCTCGGCTAAAATAACAAGTCCCACTAATGCAACAATCCCAGCAACGAAAGAGCCAATCGCCGCAATGGCCAATGCCGCACCAGCCCGGCCATTTTTCGCCATTTGGTAGCCGTCCAATGTCGTTACAACAGACGAAGACTCACCTGGCGTGTTTAATAGAATGGAAGTAGTTGAACCCCCATACATCGCACCATAATATACACCAGCTAATAAAATAATAGAACTTGTCGCAGCTGATTCCGGGTCAAGTCCCGATGTTATAGTGGCTGTTACCGGTATCAATAAAGCAACCCCACTCATCGGACCAATTCCCGGTAGTACACCTACTGCTGTTCCAATTAATACTCCAAAAAATGCAAATACCAGATTATGCCACTGCATAGCAAGGGCAAAACCATCACCTAGAAATTGCAATGTTTCCATTATTTTCACCCCCTAGCTGAACCATGTTGGAAACCCCGGTAATGTACCTTCTAAAACCTCTACAAAGAGGAAGTAAATACCATAAGAGAATGCACCTGAAATTAATAGTGTTTTCAACCATCCACCCTTCTGCATCACTTGGAAACTAATTGTTAGGAATAGGAAGGTCGTAATGACGTACCCTAATGTTTCAAGTAATAAAGCGTAGAGAATCGCAGAAACTAAAATAACAAGAAATCTTTTATAATCAAGAGACTCTTTATTTTTTCCCTTATTTACATATTTAAAAGTTTCATAGAAAAGCCGACAGCTTAATATAATTAATAATGCTCCTAAAACTTTCGGAAAAACATCCGGCCCTACATTACTTCCATAAGAAGACGTAGAAATCTTAGTGCTTTCAACTATAATTCCAATTCCTAATACTAAGAAGATAATACTGGAGTAACGATCAAATGTCTTACTCATCTTCATACTCACCACCTAATCAAATGCGCCTTGGCGTATTTGCGCCCAGATTTTTTCGAGCTTGCTCGAAAAACTACCTCTAAAAATCTGAGGCATCCGCCGGAGGCTTTACTTTAAAGTAAAGATTAGGAGAAGAGGACAATCTCTTCCCCTGGTTTAATCAAATTCGCCTTGGCGTATTATTTTTGCATTCCAAGTGCTGTCAATAATTCAATAATGTCTTGATCTTGTTCTTCTAAGAATTTCGTGAAGTCTGCTGAGTTTTTATACTCGCTTGCCCAACCATTAGCTTCTAGCTCTTTTAACCATAATTCATTTTCAGATAAAGCTTTTAATTTTTCATCCCAGAATTTCAATTCTTCTTCTTTCATTTCTTTCGGTCCAAAAATTCCACGCCAGATTGTAAATTCAGCATCAACTCCTTCTTCTTTAAACGTTGGAATATCAGCTAAATCTCCACCTAAACGCTCAGTAGAACTAACGGCAAGGACACGAACTTTACCAGCCTTTAAATACTCTGTAATTGATGATGCATCTGTTCCAATAAGGTCGGCATTTCCGCCAAGTAATGCAGCAATGGCTTCACCACCGCCATCATAGGAAACATACTTCACTGCTTTTGGATCAATTCCATATTTAAATGCTGGTAAAACTGCCACTAGGTGGTCCATTGAACCAGGGGCTGAACCTCCAGCAACAGTTACTTTTGTTGGATCCGCCTTAATTGCATCAAGAGCAGATTTTAAATCTTGATATGGAGAATCTGCTTTTACAACAATCGCACCATAATCCCGAGTTAATTGTGCTAAAGGAGTTGTATCCCTATATCCATATGGACTATTTCCTTCTTTCTTATCATTGTTAATTAGGATTGGTGGTGAACTTACCATTAACTTGTACGGATTAGCCTTTTCCTGTGTTGCGTACTCTGCCATATAAACAGCGCCGCCACCACCGGGTTTATTCTCGACTGTCATCGTTTTATCTACTAATTTTGTTTCAGCAAGAACTTTAGCAACTGCACGTGCAGTTAAATCCCAGCCTCCACCTGCACCAGATGGCGCAACAATTGTAATTGGTTTTTCCGGATAAGCGGATGCTGCAGGAGCCCCTTCGGATTTAGTGTCTGTACTTGCTTTCTCTCCCCCGCCCCCACAAGCGGCTAGGCTTAGTGCCAACATACCTGAAAGAAATACTGCAGAAAATTTTTTAAGCTTCATTTTTAAATCCCCCTTTGTATTTTTTTATCGAAAAAAGACAGCGTTGTAAGCGCTGTCTTAAAATTATCAGAACATTATCTATATTAGAAGTATTAGGTCATAAGTTATATAAACCACTTAAACTTCATTTTGTTCATAAAAATCACGAATGAACACGGAAATACCTCCGCTCAGGACGGCCAACATTTCCGTAAATAAGCTCCGCATAAACACTTTTCTTAGATATTAAATATTCTAGGTAGCGTCGTGCCGTTGAACGACTTACACCAGACTCCGCACTTAAGGCTTCTGCCGTGATTCCTTCTTTACCAATCGATTCAATACATCTTAGAATTTTTTCTAATGTTAAAGGGTCAATTCCCTTTGGAGAATCATTTGCTTCACTCGTCCCGGCTTTGGTCCTTGTATTCCATAAACTCTCAATTTGTTCAGGTGTCAGCTCTTGATTTCCTTTTAATTTTGCTATCTTATGTTGGTAGTTTTCAAGGCTTTCTTTAAAACGATCAAAGGTTAAAGGTTTAATAATATAATCAAAAGCACCACCACGTAGAGCATGGCTGACAATGTCAACTTCAGATGCAGCGGTAATCATAATGACATCAATTTCTTGAAAATTTTGGCGAATAAACTTAATCAATTCAACGCCTTTCATGTCAGGCAAATAAACGTCAAGCAAGACTAAATGTGGCTGCACAACCTCTAACCACTCTTTTGCCTGTTCCCCTGTTGTTGCTGTTGCAATCACTTTAAACCCCTCTATTTTTTCCGTAAAACGACGATGAATTTCTGCAATTCGTGGGTCGTCCTCGACAATTAACACTTCAATTAAATCGGACATTTTACTCCAACCTTTCCTTCGGTATTGCTATAATGAATAGAGCACCCTCCCAGTCCCCTCTTTCGATAGCCAACGTTCCATTTAAGTCTTCAACCAATTCTTTTACCCTCGCCAGACCGTATCCACGGTTGCCGCCTTCCTTCGTTGAAAAGCCTCTTTTAAAAATACTGGATATCATATAATCTTCAATTCCAGGACCCGAGTCTTCCACCTCAATCAACAAATCATCACCAATATCGGTAATAAAAAGCCTTACTTTTTTATTTGTTGGACCGTTTTTTGCAACTGCCTCAAAAGCATTGGTTATTAAATTACCGAGAATGGAAACTAAATCGCTTTGGTCTATATGGCTTGGCATTTGCTCTATACTACTTTCCTGGTCCAAAATAAAATCAACTTTTAATTCGCGGGCACGATTATAAAAACCTACTAAAATTCCACCTAACCAAGGATCATTCAATTTTTCCATAATGAATTTGGCAATGCCTTGTTGAACAGTTGTTTCTTTATGAATCAGTTCCATTGCTTCATCATAAGCTTCCAGCTGTAATAGACCTGATATTGTATATAAAAGATTATTGAACTCATGGGTTTGCGCTCGAAGGGCTTCCGTATACCTTTTGACCTGTGATAATTCTTCTGTTAATTGGTCCATCTCCGACTTTAATCGGAAGCTTGAAACAATACCAATTACGTCCTCTTTCACCTTGACAGGCAATTGATTGACAATTAATTTTTTCCCATTAAACTCCACTTGTTTATCGAGTTTTTCTTCTCCAGTACTTAAGATTTCCAGCATCGCCGTAGTTGGAATAACCTCCCACACGGGTTTTCCGACAACTTTTCCCTTTTCAAGTGAAAGAATATCATAAGCCACACGATTGACTATTACGATTATTCCTTCTTTATTAACCACAATAATTCCTTCACGAACAGACTGAATGACCGCATTACGAACAGTATACAGAGCTGAAATTTCCTCTGGTTCCAGCCCAAACATACCTTTCTTAATTCTGTTAGCAATATAGATTGAACCTACCGTACCTATGATCAAGCCAGCTAAAGCTATAAGAATAATAAAAGGTACATAACCTTTAACATCATTTTTGATATCGTTCATCATAAACCCAACTGAAACAATTCCAATAATGTTATTATTATCGTCTTTAATGGGTGCCTTGCCACGAATTGCCCATCCTAAGGATCCCTTTGCTTTCGATATGTATGACTCCCCATAAATTAACGCTTTATCATTATCCCCTCCCACCATCCTTTTTCCGATTCTTTCAGGAATTGGATGTGAATAACGGATCCCTTCATTATTACCAACGACAATATATTCAGCGTCTGTCTCTATACGTATTTTTTCAACCACAGGTTGAATGATTTTCCATGGTTCATCTGTTTCAAAGGCATTACGAATTTCCGGCATTGACGCAACTGTAGTAGCTACATGCAATGCATCTTCTCCAAGCTCCTGTTCAAATGATTCAGAAAATATTTTATAGAATAACAAGCTTGTTAAAATAATTATAAAAAGAATTAGGGTAAGTGTAAAAATTGTAATTCGATATTGAAGTTTTATGTTTTTTAGCGTTTTCATTTTACCCATCCTTAAATCGGAAGTAGTTAAATTATACTATAGATACTGTTGTATGAAAATTTCAATGATTAAAAAAAGGACCACTCTGAGCGAGTAGTCCATTTTCTAGTAGCTGTTTATTACACTGTTAAGCTAATTGATAAGAGAACTTATGACTCTTTTTCGTATAAACATAGCCTTCCATGATCGTTCTTGCGGTTCGTACAACTTTAATAGCACTTATATGACCTCCAAGAAATTCTACCTTTGTTTCCATAATTCCACCTGGGTGTGCTAATCGCAAAACATCATGCTTAATATTTATCATATCTGAAAGAATGCTATCGTTCAAAAAAGCCCCTGTCGATGTACAAATTGCACCTGTGATTGCCAAAGCTTGATGTGGCTTTTGCATTGACATCATCCTAATCATTAAATCCATTTCTGAAGCATTTCTTTTTGTTCCAGTAATATCAATATAATCCATTGGAGGTGCAATTATCGTCATTTTCGGTACAGCCGGGGATTTCAGTGTTGCAGATTTCCGATCAGCAAATCCGCACATTTCAGCCGCAATCGAACGGATCGCCTCTAACTCATTAAGTTTTTCTTCAGTATAGTCAGAAGGTGACTCATTTCCAATTAAGCCAACGTCCTGAGCTCTTACAAAAACTAAAGGATTAGCCGCATCAATAACGGAAACAGGAATCAGACGATCCTTTGTTTTGATCATATCAATTGGATTTCCAGTTGGTAATAGTTTACCTGTTACAGCACCTTCAGCCCGATTAAAAGATAGATAAATAGGTGCCCCTGTCCCAGGAACTCCAGGAATAGAACAACTTCCTTCTGTCTTCACTTGTCCATTTTCAACTTCAACTTCCGCTGTAATTAACTTTTGTGTATTTGTATTAAAAATCCTTACGATTGTAATTGGTTCCTTAGCAGCTACAAGTCCTTGTTCGATTGCATATGGGCCCACTGCAGATGATATATTACCGCAGTTTCCCTTAAAATCTACCATTTGATTATCAATACTTACTTGGGCAAAAGTGTACTCGACGTCATATTCAGGTGAATCTGACTTCTTAATAATGGCTGCCTTACTCGTTAAGGAATTAGCCCCCCCAAGACCATCGATTTGTCTACGGTCCGGACTGCCCATGATATCAAGTAAGAAGTCTTCCCAATGAAATCGGTTTGCAGGCATATGTTCAAAATTTATAAAAACCCCTTTACTTGTTCCCCCACGCATAATTACTACTGGTACTTTCATATCGCTAACCACCTTTGCTCGGAATTTCTCACTAGTAGTTCCTTTAAAAATATAGTATGATAGCTCCAATCATAAGTGAAATACATATTTTTTAACTAAAATCTAAAAAAATACTTATAACCTAATAAAAGGAGAACTGCAAATATGGATGAAAAAGACTGGACAGCAATTAGCGTATTGTATGAAGAAAAAAATATCAGCCGGGCAGCAGAGCGTTTATTTATTTCACAGCCGGCCTTAACCTATCGACTAAAAAACCTAGAAAAAGAGTTTGGAACAAGTATTTTTTATAAAATAAAAGGAGGCATAGAGTTTACCTCTGAAGGTATACATTTAGCAAACTATGCTGAAGAAATGATTCAAAAGCTTCAAAAAACGAAGGATTATATGTTAAATATGCAAAAGGAAGTGCGGGGAACGTTACGTCTAGGTGTATCTAGTAACTTCGCACAATATAAGCTTCCCAAAATATTAAAGAAGTTTTCAACAAAATATCCCCATGTACAATTTAATGTCAATACAGGTTGGAGTACGGAAATTATGCAGCTACTTGATAGTGGGACAGTTCATTTAGGAATATTACGGGGAAATTATGAATGGTATGGAATAAAAACGCTTCTCCACAAGGAAAGACTCTGTTTAATTTCAAAAAAAGAGGTCCAGATAAGTAATTTACCCAACCTTCCATTTATCAATTATAAGACAGACAGTTCACTAAAAGGTTTAATAAACGGATGGTGGCAGGACCGTTTTCCAGAACCCCCTTTAATTACCATGGAAACAGACCGACAAGAGACTTGCAAGGAAATGGTAAAAAATGATCTTGGTGTTTCCATCTTACCTGAAATATGCATGCAGCCTTCTGATAACTTGTATACTTATGGATTATCTTATAAAAACGGGGAACCGGTATTAAGAAATACATGGTTAATGTATAACCAGGATTCTTTAAATCTCTCTTCTGTAAAGACTTTCGTTAATTTTTTAAACAACCATACCAATCTTAATGGTGATGTAGAATAAAGGGATTATAAAATTTTTTTTAAAAAAACTTAAAAAAATATCTATTTCACTTATCAGTAGGTTTATAATATTCTAAAAATAGCAAACAGGAAGTTAAGAAATAATGCAAGAAATCGTAGGTTTCTTATTTTATTTTTTATTCCTTATTTGTAAGCGATTTCGATACAGGAGGGGATTTTTTCATTATGCTTACTTTTCTAGGATCTTCAATGGTAATTGTATTTACCTACTTAATTATGTCTAGGCGCTTATCACCAGTTGCGGCGCTTGTAATCGTTCCGATTATCTTTGCATTATTCGGAGGTTTCGGTATTGCAGAACTTGGGGATATGATGGCCGATGGGATCAAAACTGTTGCATCATCAGCTGCTCTACTATTATTTGCTATTCTATTTTTCGGTATTATGATTGATGCGGGTCTATTTGATCCACTTATTAAAAAAATATTAACTATCGTTAAAGGGGATCCTGTCAAAATCGCAATAGGAACGGCCATTATTGCAATGACTGTTGCGTTAGACGGCGATGGTACAACAACTCATATGATCACGATTTCCGCTATGTTACCGCTTTTTATACGGATTGGTATGAATCCACTTGGACTTGCTACAATCTCTTTACTATCTGTCAGTATCATGAGTGGGATGACTCCTTGGGGCGGACCGGCAACAAGAGCAATCGTATCTTTAGGCTTGGACGCAAATGAATTCTTCGTTCCAATTCTACCTACAATGCTTGCGGGTATGGCTTCTATTCTATTCATTGCTTTTTTAATCGGGAAAAAGGAACGTGCAAGACTTGGGGTTATTGATTTAGATGTTGCTGCTAAGAAGAATTCTTTTGCTTTTGCGGAAGCAGCCGTAACAGCTGTTGCAACTGTTACGGATGATATTAAACGTCCTAAATTAATTTGGATTAATCTTCTTTTAACAGTCGCCGTTATGTATATTTTAATCGCAGGAATATTACCTGCTGCAATAATATTTTTAATTGGGTTTGTAATCGCTGCCATGATTAACTACCCAAATATACAGAAGCAAAGCGAACGCATTGCTGCACATGCAGGTAACGCTATTACTGTTGTTATATTAGTATTTGCTGCTGGTATTTTTGCAGGAATTTTTTCCGGTACAAAGATGGTTGATGCTATCGCCAATTCCATGGTATCTATCATTCCAGAGTCCTTAGGTGGATTCTTCCCTACCGTTGTTGCTTTAACGAGTATGCCACTAACTTTTGTTCTATCCAATGATGCCTATTACTTTGGAGTTTTGCCGATTTTGGCTGAAGCAGGAGCTGCTTATGGTGTTGATCCATTAGAAGTTGCAAGAGCTTCTGTTTTAGGACAACCGGTTCATTTTTTAAGTCCACTTGTAGCATCCACATTTTTACTTGTTGGTATGTTAAAAACAGATTTCGGAACAATGCAGAGATATGCATTTAAATGGGCTATACTATGCTCGTTAGCCATTATTATAGTTGCTTTCTTAACAGGGGCTATTTAATAAATAAATTAGTCAAATAATTACAGGTTTCCATATATCGGCAATGAGGCTGACTCTTAAAGGGTCAGCCTCATCCAATCTATTCATTTGCTGATTGAACAATTATGGTTACAATTTTCTTGGCCAGATTCATAACTGTATATAGACGGGTGTCATTTAGAAATTGCATAGTTGGTAATGGATCTATATAGTTTACTACTCCTGAAAAATGATAATCCCCTACTTCTGGCAAAACTTTTTTTAGAGCTTTACCTGGAACAAGTGGTCCTTCCTTAAATAAAACATGGCCTACTTGGTTTTGTTCACCTAAACATGCATCTATACTAAAAATAAGAGTTTTCTTAAATTGTTTTTTTATGTCCTTTAACGTATCTTTCAAATTAAAAGCATGAACAGGGGTTTCTAAAGTACCATATACTTGATATGGTACTTTATGTTCTTTAAGCATAGTTCCAACTAGAGGACCAAGCGAGTCCCCGACAGACCGGTCAGAGCCGATGCAGAGAATGATAATATCTTCTATTTTATAACCAGAAGAGCGAATAAGCTCTTTCATTATTAAAGCTAAATTTTCAGTACTTTTATCATTGGAATCTACAGAATATATCTGTATCTCTTCTCTATTGTATTGACTCATCCTCATTCTCCTTTTTACGTTGGAATCGGAATTTAGCATACATGGTGTTTGTTAAAAAATTAATACCATATTTAAAATATAGACTAAATAATACAATATGTGTATTATCATTTTTTTATATCAGAAAAAATAATGGTTTCTTAAACTATTGTTTTGAAAGAAGGTAAAGTAAGTGAAAGGCAGCAAAGGTTTTTTACGAATATTTTTATTTGTAGTCTTAAGCGGGGCCGGTGGGTTCCTTCTATCCCTCACCGGCCTCTCAATCGGTTGGATGATTGGTACATTAATTATGGCGACTGTTCTTTCTTTTACACGACCGAAGTTTTTGAGCATACCCAATAATAAGGCAGGCATCCCTAAATATTGGCTATATATAGGGCAATGTATCTTAGGAATTGAACTAGGACAGAAAATGAATACCACTGTATTATTTACTTTTAGAGATAATTGGCTGGCTATTTCTATCATGCTTCTCCTGTCTATTTCTTTCTCCTTGCTTGCAGGGTTTATTTTATGGAAATATAGTAATTTGAATATGCTAACTAGCTTTTTCGCTACTGCACCTGGAGGAATGTCTACGATGCCTGGCATTGCGGATGAGGTAGGTGCCAACACTGGGGTTGTTAGTATCATTCAGACAGTCCGTGTATTTTTAGTTATTCTTACGATACCTGTTCTTCTATCATCTTGGTTTAGCAATCAGGTAAACACAGAATTTAGCAATATCATTTCTAGTGAAACTATCAGTTTTGAGCCTAATCAAATATTAATGACAATAATATTAGTACTTGTAGCAGTTGTTGGGTATTTTTTAGGAAAATATTTGAAATTCCTAGCTCCATGGTTGATTGGGAGTATGGTAAGTGTAGCTATCTTCAAATCATTTAGCCCACTATTTTTTGGTCACGATCTTTTGGCATGGTGGCCTCATGAATTGATTATTTTTTCTCAAATTTTCATCGGTGCAAGTATAGGTTCTCGTTTCATTAAAAGTATGTTTATTGGGATAAAGAAAACTTTAATTATATCTTCCTTGTGCACAATTATTCTCATTTTCTCTATACTTGTCTGTGCATATATTGTATCAACTATAACCGGGATAACATTTATCACTTCAGCCTTAGCATTTGCGCCTGGTGGTGTCGCTGAAATGACCACTACAGCCGTTGTCCTGAAAGGGGATCCTACATTTGTCGTGGCCGTGCAAGTACTGCGGATAATCGCTGTATGTGTAACTCTACCTCCTGTTTTTAAGCTTTTAAATTACTGGGATTTAAAGAAGAATTCACATACCCAAATTTCGGCATAGTAATGGAAAATTGACCAGGGAGCCCCCAATGAGACCCCTGGTCAATTTTTATTATTGTTCTTCACTAAAATCTTTTAATCCAAGAAAATATGTTCCACCGAATAAAAATATTCCACTAATTAAAAATACAGATATTACCCCCATCCAAGTACCGATGAGACCAAAAAAGAGAGGAGCTATCAGTTGAGAAAGACGGTTTGTAGAAACCCTTAGGCCAAGTACTTCACCGGTTCTAGATTTCGGTGATACGCTGTAGGTGGTCGACATCGACAGAGGCTGACCGCAGCCTAAACCAAAGCCCATCAAACAGCTGTAAAAGCCTAACAATAGTATATTGCCTGTAAAGGGCATTAGAGAAAAGGCGATTCCAGCAACGATAATCGAAATGCTTAATACTTTATCTCTTCCTAATAAGGATGTAATTTTGGGCAGGGCAAATCGAATAAATAACATGGCTAACCCTTGTACAGCTATGATCCATCCAATTGTAGAGTCTGAAATATCGTATTGTTTTGCATATAAAGGAAAATATGCTACAAAAATATCTCTTGAGTATAGGACTAAAGCACTTGAAAATAATGCACTTCGTAATAAAGGCATTTTTAAGAGGCCAATGGAGGACAAGAGTCCAGCTTTTACAGTGTTATTTTCTTTTATAATAACTGGTATTTTAAAAGAAAATAACATCGTAAAAATACTAATAAATACCGAAACTAGAAAAGCATCGGCATATGAAAAATGCTCTGAAATATAACCTCCAATAATAGGTCCTACTAGTACGCCTAAAGCTGTCGCCATTCCGAACCAACTGAAATAACTATCACGATTTTCGAGAGTTGATGCATTCCCTAGAACATTTTGCAAGGATACTACTAAAAATATATTGGCTATTCCAACAATAATTTGACTTAAATATAAAGCCCACATCGTATGAAAAAAATAAGGAATAGCCATCGAGATTGTTAAACCAATAAATCCTAATAAAACCGGCAGCCGATCTCCAATTTTATCAGCAATTTTCCCAACATGAATCGCAAAGATGAGTGGAAAAAAGGCAAAAGCGGCTGTTAAGATGCCGATTTCAAAAACAGAAGCACCCAATTCTGTTGCAAATAATGTGACTACTGGTCTTGTAAGGTTAATAATCGTCATATATCCAAATATCATAATCAGTACAATTCGTAAGATCATATTCATCCCCTCAACTAATTAGAGAAAGCAGTAATAATTAAAACAACCTTAAAAACTATGTCTAATCACCTTTAGCTTTTCAAAACTATCTTTCAAACCTATCTTTGAGTTGAATTCTCTCAATTATAGCCTCAGTAAACTCCGTAGTAGACGCGGAACCACCCAAATCCTTTGTTTTGATTCCATCATTAATAACATTCAATATTCCACTCTCAACCATGTGCGAAATTTCAGAAAGCCGCGGTTCTTCATGTCTACTACTTAACCAATCTAATAACATAACCGTTGATAACATGATTCCCATTGGATTTGCGATATTTTTCCCTGCAATATCCGGTGCCGAGCCGTGTGCTGCTTGAGCCATTGCCATATTTTCATTATTATTGATTGATGGCGCAAGCCCTAAACTACCAACTAGTTCTCCGGCTAAGTCAGATAAAATATCCCCAAACATATTCTCTGTTACAATTACATCAAAATCCTTTGCCCGCCGCACTAAATGAGCAGTCATCGCATCTATATGGTAATCATCTATTTTGACATCTGGATAATTCTGAGCCACCTCACGACAAACATCTAAGAATAGACCTGAGCCTAATTTGATGACATTCGCTTTATGAACAATCGTTACCTTTTTCCGCCTTTTTTCTGCCATTTGAAAAGCAGAATGTGCTATTCTTTCAATAGCCTTTCTAGTAAATACACCCGCTGAAATAACAACATCAGGCGTTATCTTCCATTCTCCTTCACCTACGAACATATTTCTATCTGGGTAGTAACCTTCTGTATTCTCGCGGAAAATAACCAAGTCCGCTTCCTTGACAACCCCATTTATCCCTGTGATTGTTTTTGCTGGACGAACATTCGCATACAAATCAAAATAATGTCGTAGTTCTCCACTCGGATTACGTTTTAACTTGTGTTCTTTTGGATATGATGAAGAATCGTGTGGACCCAAGATCCATCCATGCGTCTCCGCTAATGTATCTTTAACAATTTGCGGCATTGGTTCACCATATTTTTCAATTGCTTCCCATCCCATAGGTAATTGTATAAATTCAAATTGTGTAGAACCTACCAGTTTTGTTGCTGCCTTTACTACTTCGACAGTCGCCTTTGTAATTTCCTGTCCTATTCCATCACCATTCAGAACCCCAATTTTATAGTTTGCCATAAGTAATCCCCCTCAGTTTTTAGAATAAAATAAGAAAGTGGATGTTTTTCCACTTTCTTATTGCTCAATCACGCTAAATTATACTGACCTGTTTGGTAACCAAAGAGAGAGTTCCGGAAATGCCATAACTATGATCATATAGATGATCATAACTATAATAAATGGAAAGGCTCCCTTAAATACCTCATCTAATTTAGATTTAGCAATACCGCCAATTACGAATAAATTCAAACCAACCGGAGGAGTAATTTGTGCAATCTCCATATTTATAATCATGACAATCGCAAAATGAATTGGGTTGATGCCCAATGTTATCATGATTGGTAACAACAATGGCAAGGTTATAAGCATAATAGACGATGATTCTAAGAACATACCCAAAATAAAGAATAAAATTGCTGTTAGTACAAAGAATAGAACGACATCAAGTGATTCCATAGCCATCATTTTAGCAGCAAGTGCTTGAGGAATTTGTTCTTGTGTCATGAACAATGAGAACGTCATTGCTCCTGCGATAATTAGCATTATCATTGCTGTGATGCCAATACTCTCATTAAGGATTTCTTTCCATTTTTGAAGTGATCTTTCTTTATATACAAATAATGAAATAATGACGGCATATACAGAAGATACGATCGATGCTTCAGTCGGTGTTGTTGCACCGGAGTATATACATCCTAATATTAATACAGGTAAAAATGCACCCCATATAGCTTTCTTCGAGCTTGAAATTCTTTCGGACCAGCTCGCTTTTTCTAATTTCCCATAGCCTTTAATACGAGCGTAGATTATTGCGTAGATAATAAGACATATTGTTAATCCAATTCCTGGAATTACACCAGCCATGAATAACGCTCCAATGGATTGTTCTGTTACAACTCCGTATACGATTAAAGGGATGCTAGGGGGAATTAGGATACCCAGTGTACCTGCTGACGCAACCAACCCCATTGCATATCTCTTGCTATATCCTGCATTTACCATAGCTGGAATCATAATAGATCCAATCGCAGCTGCTGTCGCAGGGCTTGAACCACTAATCGCAGCGAAGAACATACAAGCCACAATCGTTACTACAGATAAACCACCAGATACGTGGCCAATCCAAGATCTTAAACATTCAATTAAATATTTAGCAATCCCACCTTTGGCAATAATTGTTCCAGCTAGGACGAAGCCCGGGATCGCCATTAATGTAACAGAGTTCATACTTGTAAAGATTTTTTGTGGAATTGTCCACATACTAAAACTTCCATCCATCCAAAACACAAATGTTGTTGCAGCTATTAATGAAACAGCTATCGGGACTCTGAGAAGTAGTAAAATTGCAAATGAACTAAAAAGCAGAATGGTTGCCATCTAGTTGCCCCCCGTCATTATTTTTAATTATATTTACTATCCTTTCAATA
Organism: Schinkia azotoformans LMG 9581; assembly: GCF_000307855.1. Lineage (GTDB taxonomy): Bacteria > Bacillota > Bacilli > Bacillales > Bacillaceae_J > Schinkia > Schinkia azotoformans. The sequence goes on from NZ_AJLR01000044.1 coordinate 47,524, forward strand.
AAACGAATCAAAAATGTTAGTCCTGAGATAGGAATAACTAGATAATAAATCCAAAATGGCATCCTCGTATCCATTGTCACTTGGCCACTTGCAAAAGTATGATTGACTAAAACAATTCCATTATAGATAAAGAATATACAGAAGCTAATTCCGACAAGATTAGCGAAAATATCAACGAACTTTTGCATTTTTTTTGGGAGTATTGCATAAAAAATATCAACACTAATATGATGATTATCACGAAGTCCGATAGATAAACCTAACAGAATTCCCCAGACTACTATTATACTAGCAGTCTCGTTTATCCACGTCGTTGGAGAATTAAAGACGTAGCGCATTAGTACTTCATAAAACATTAACAAAAGACCAGTAATAAAGAAAATCCCGGAGGAGAAATCCTCTAAAAATGAATAGACTTTTTTTATAGCATTCATACCCTAACCACCTTCCAGAAAACCTTTTAATTTATTAAAAAAGAGAGGTAAACTCTCTTTCTTAATTTCCAGCTTCAATAGCTTTGTTAATAATATCTTGGTTCATTTTTTGTGCCCACTTATCAAAAACAGGTTGAATAGCTTGTTTAAATGCTTCTTTTTGTTCATCTGTTAATTCAACTATTGCCATTTTGCCTTCACTTTTAATTTTTTCAATTGCTTCAGTTTCAAGCTTTTCTACTTGATTTCTACCTTCATTAGTAGCCTCTTTCATTGCCTTTGTTAATAACTCTTGTGTTTTTGGCTCAAGTCCATCCCACCATTGTTTATTTGTAACAACAGCGTATTCAGATCTAGCATGACTTGTAAGTGTCAAATGGTTTTGGACTTCACCATATTTTTGAGTTTCAATATTAACAATGCTATTTTCTTGACCATCAATTGTTCCTAATTGAAGCGCTTGATATGTTTCATTGAATGCAATCTTTGTTGAAGAAGCTCCCATTGTCTCATACACTTCATTGATGATTTGTCCACCATGTGTACGGACTTTTAATCCTTTAACATCGCTTGGATCATCAACAGCTACTTTATTATTTGTAATATGTTTGAAACCATTAGGCCAGAATGAAAGACCTTTCATACCATACTCGTCTAGTGTAGCTAATAGCTCTTGTCCACCTTCACCATCTTCAAAGGCACGAAGGTGTTCTTCGTTTTTGAACATAAATGGTAGGTCAAAAATCTCAAATGTTTCCTCGAAACCACTTAACTTAGCAGCTGAAGGTATGATGATCTGAACGTTATTCGCTTGAACTGCTTCAATCTCATCATTGTCACCGTATAACTGACCGGAAGGATAAACCTTAACTTCGATATTACCGCCACTTTCTGATTCAACTAATTCTTTGAATTTAAGAGCCGCTAATCCCTTAGGAGTATTATCTGATGCAACGTGTGACAATTTAATTGATAGTTTTTGATAACCTGCATCCGAATCTCCTTTAGCAGCTTCTGTAGAACTTGCTTCATTACCTCCGCAACCAGCTAACGGAAATAGCAGTGCTAATGAAAGTAGCGACATTTTCGCTATATTCATTAGTTTTTTATTCTTGGTGAAACCCCTTTCAATTCCTCTCAACTTTTTTCTCCCCTTTACTTAAAATTGCAAATCTTTTAAATTAACTTACTACAAAACTGATTTTATCACCGCTTGTACCATAACAAAAATACTAGTTGTTTATCTGTTACCATAAAAATTTTTAATGATTCAATTTTTCTGTATAGTTATAATAGTTAAAAAATATTTTCGCTAGCTATATTAGTATGGTAAAGGTAGATATTTAAACAAAATATATATCTAATATGATAAAGTTTAAAAATATATAAGTAAATAAAAAATTTTCTTAATATAACATCATTCGCTATAGTAAAAACAAACTATTAAATTTGTTTAAACCGTAACTTCTTCCATTCTTGCAATTGCAAATTTCGCAGCATTTTCCCCTGCGATCCTACCAAAGACAGAGCCAGCTGTTAGCCCAGAACCACCTGGATAATTAAAGTAAAAAAGACCACCCACAAGTTCTCCCGCAGCAAATAATCCTGAAATTGGTTTTTCAAAAGTATTTATTACTTCACTTTTCTCGTTAATTCTTACCCCACCGTACGTAAAGGTAATTCCACTAGTAACCTTATAAGCTTCAAATGGTCCTTCATCAATTGTATTTGCCCAGTTAGTTTTAGGAACCTCAAGCCCTACTGTTCCTCGTCCGTCCTTTATATTCGGGTTGAATGGAACCTCTAATCGAACTGCCTCATTGTATCTTTTTATATATTCCAAAAATTCTGCAGAATCAACACCGTCTAATTTCTGTGCTAGCTTTTCAATTGTTTTAGCCTTAACTTTAGTCACATGCTTAATCCGGTATTCATCCCTTAATAAGTGGACAACTTTTTGATCGAATATTTGCCACGCAAATTGTCCTGGTTGTTCCAAAATTACCCTTCCATACTTTGCATAAGTGTAGTTTCGAAAATCTTCCCCCTCATCAACAAATCTTTGCCCTGTTGCATTAACCATAATTCCAAACGGATAACTGTGCTTTTGAAAACCATCACCTATTGCCAAGTCACCAAACTCTGGCGCACTATAATCCCAACTAACTGCATGACATCCGGACCAATGGCCGTAGGATCTTGCTCCAACTGCTAAGGCCATCTGGATTCCCTCACCTGTGTTATAACGGGTTCCACGAACTTTTGCTAACTCCCAGCCTGCACCTAAGTAACGTGTTCTCATTTCGGTATTTGCTTGAAACCCACCTGAAGCCAAGACAACTGCCTTACTTTTTATCCTCACTGTCTTGCCCTTTATTTTTAGTTCTACTCCGCATATAGTGTCATCGTTATGTAATATTGAGGTCGCTTCAGCATCGTATAAAATTTTTACCCCTTCTTCTTCAGCAGTTTTATGAAGAGTTTCTATTAACTTAGGACCTCCTCCAACAACCTCAATTGCTAATCCACCCCAGAACGTAAATTTCCCATTTACCTTAAAAGCCTGTCGACCATAAATCGGGACAAATCTAATTTTTTTTGAACGCAGCCACACCATTGCATTTAAGCTTTCACGGACTAGTATGTTAGCTAAACTCATTTCTGTGCGAGATTGTGTAACCCTAGTAATATCATCTAGGAATTGCTCTGTCGTATAGGTTCCAAAGTCTGAGTTCGCCATCTCTTCTTTAGTAAGATTTGGAACTGCATTTAATAAATCCTCTATTCCGTTATAAGCAAAGCGCATAGTACCAGCAGAAAATGCACTGTTTCCTCCTCGTTCCTTTTTAGGTGCTTTTTCTAATACAATTACATCCGCACCATTTTCTTTTGCAGACAATGCTGCACACATGCCTGCATTACCGGCACCGATAACAATCACATCTGTTTCATATAAATAATTTTCAGACATATTTTCCCTCCTAAGATTATTTATTATGACCTTCCTTTTATCCTATTAAAATTTCATAAATAAATAAAATATCATTGTTTTATATAATTCGATAAAAAATTTTTATTGAAAAATATCATATATTGTTTTACATTTTAAATTAATAAAATAATTCTTTACTTTTTGGAAAGGAGGAAAAAGCTTTGGATGAAAAAGATTGGAATATTTTGCAGACATTATATGAAGAACGAAATATAACAAAAGCAGCCCAACGACTGTACACTTCTCAACCATCCCTCACATATAGGATTCAACAACTCGAAAAGGAATTTGACGCTACGATCATTTCTCGGGGTCAAAAAGGCGTAGAATTTACAGTTCAGGGTGAGTATCTTGTTCAATACTCAAAAGAAATGCTTATGCAACTACAGAAAGCAAAGGAGTATATCCTAAATTTAGAAGATACAATTAAAGGGACATTAAGACTTGGTGTTTCCGGGATGTTCGCTCGTTATGAATTGCCCTTCATTATGAAAAATTTTCTCTATCGATACCCTAATGTTGATATTAATTTAAAAACCGGGTGGAGTTCTGAAATAAATCAAATGCTCCATAAAGAAGAAGTGCATCTTGGAATTGTTCGTGGTGATTATAACTGGCAAGGAAACAAGGTTTTATTTCGCGAGGAAAAAATTTGTATTGCATCGATAAATCCTATTGACTTTGACGAATTACCTACACTTTCAAGAATCAATTATCAAACAGACCCGTCTTTGAAAAGCCTTATTGACAATTGGTGGCAAGAAAAGTATAAAGTTCCACCAAGAATTTCAATGGAGGTGGATAGGATAGATACCTGTAAACAAATGGTTTTGAACGGTCTCGGATATGCAATTCTTCCAAGTATTTGTGTGAAGGAGGAAGAACCCCTTTATATGGCTCCTATAATAACCAGTGATGGTAAACCACTGTTAAGAAAAACCTGGATTATCTATCGAGAAAACACCTTGCAATTAGCATATGTTAAAGCTTTTATTGACTTTTTAAGCGATTATTGCGATTGAATTAAGCAGAAAAGAAGGAATCATGACGATTCCTTCTTTTCTAAAAACTCTATTATAATAAATCCTTTGGGGAAAGGATTGGGAACACTTAATTTATTAATTCTTGCTTGCAATTCCCCCAGCGATAGCAACAGGTTTTTTAGCAGGTTTCGCTTTTTGAGCTACTTCTGCCTCATGCGCTACACGTTCCTCTTGTGCAAAATTAACAAGGGATAAATAGCGATATACAAAATGAGAGAATTTAGAATATGGTGCTGTGAAGAATAATGCAGCGACACTACCTAAATGGATAGCTAATAACATTGTCATTGCACCTGTTTCACGGAATGCTAATAGCACCATTCCTGTTACCGCAACAAGCAACAATGCCCATGTAAAAGCAGATCCTGTCTTAACAGCCTTTTCATCATTAACTTCTTTATCACTTTTTGATTTAAGATAAAGAAGTCCACAAAGACCGATGATAAGCATAATTCCTCCAACTGATCCTAATATTACAACAGGGTGTAATAAAGGATATGGTGCTGGAATGTGTAAAAAGTGTGCATAAAAGGATGCTAGCGTTGTAGATGCTAAATCAAGTAGGAATCCATAGCCTACAAGATGATGGAACGTTCTGCGAGCCTTAGCCGGCTCTTCTGATGGATAAGTACAACCCGCGCCCTCACCATCTAAGTACTTGAGACTTGCTGCATATAATGTAGCCTTCTTAATATCCTTGAATAATACTCTGTCTTTTTCAGATTTGGTAGATCGTATATCACTCCAAAATCTGTTAGCTCCAATACCCCATCCTGCAACCATCCATAATCCTAATGCAACAAATACACCAATCATTAAATTTTCTGGGAAAAATACATAAAATGCACCATCACCAGTTTGCGGGCGGAATAATCCATCAAATCCACTATTCGCAAAAACAAAACCTATTACAAATATTATTGCGAAAACAAAAGTTGCCCAAAATCCTGCAACACTATCCCCTAATGCCTTTGCCCATTTACCAGGCCAAGCATATTTTCGATAAGTTTCCTCACGTAAACCTGCAAATAATTGTGGCGGATTTATACCAAACTCGTGAGGAGTTGTGAATGGACATGCATAGTAACAATCCCGACAATCATGACATAAATTTGCCAGATAAGTCATATCGGTATCGCTGAAGTCCCTACGCCATTCGATAGCCTGCCATACAGCACAATAGCCTTCGCAATAGCGGCAAGCGTTACATAATTCCATTTGGCGTTTTCCATCTTCCACTAAATCTAAATCTTTAGAATCGTTAGATTGCATTCGCTGCTACCTCCCCTGCTATTCTTCCCATACTAGCTCCCATTGTAAGTCCAAATCCGGCTAAATAGCCTCGTCTCAGTACGTTTCCGGCGGCAATTTCTCCGCAAGCAAACATATTTTTAGTAACACTTCCATCATCCATGACCATTCTTGCTTCCTCGGTCACTTTCACTGCAAGATATGTGAAGGTAATTCCCGTTTTAAGTGGATAAGCATAAAACGGACCCTTTTCAATTTTTAATGCCCAGTGACTCTTTTGTGGTGTTAGACCTTCTGTTTTGCAATCGTCTAATTCTGCAGGATTAAAGTTTCCAGGACGACATGCGTTATTAAAATCTTTCACCGTTTTCTCCACAGCCTCCGGATTAAGGCCTAGCTTCCCAGCTAATTCCTTAATTGTTGGTGCTTCAACAGGTTTCCAAACGGAAGGCAAGAATCTCATTCGGGCTTCGCTATCAATAATTGAGTAGGCCACTTGATCAGGTTGTCTAGCTATTAATCCACCCCAAATTGCATAACGTTTTGGCCAGAAGTCTTCCCCTTCATCATAGAATCTTTGACCATTCTTGTTAACCACAATTCCAAACGGTACACTATCAAGACGTGTTACGATACCACCATCAAACTTAGGCGCTCTACCATCAACAGCTACTGCGTGGAATGCGTCCTTTTCACCCACTTGGGCAGCCCCTTTATTTAATAGCATTTCAAGGACATTACCAGTATTATATGGGGTTCCACGGATAATGAAATTATCAGCAGCTTCACCCCAATAGCGCTTATGCCATTCAATATTTGCTTCAAAACCACCACACGCAAAAATAATCGCCTTTGCTTTGATTATCACTACTTTATTATCTATAAGTACCTTCGCAGCCTTGAACTCATTATTTTCTATAACCACATCTTCAAGCTTGGCATCGTACAATACTTCTACACCTTTTTTCTTGGCTGTCTGATAATAAGAATTCATTACGGCTTTCCCACCGCCAAGCTGAAATATATTCGTTCTACCTAAATGAAGTGTTCCGGAAAGTGTTGGCTGCCAACGAATACCCTGACTCTCTAACCAATCAGGAAGCTCTGCCGATTTTCTTACTATTAATCTAGCAAGACTTTCATTTATTTCTCCTCCGGCCACACGTTTTAAATCGTCCATAAATTCCTCTTCCGTATATTGGCCCTGCATATACTCGCTTTCCTCCAAGTGCATACATCTATAGTCGCGAGTAAGTCTGCTATTTCCTCCACGGTAAAAGTGAGGAGCACGTTCAATCACTAGCACTTTTGCACCGCGATCACGGGCTGACAGGGCAGCTGCCATAGCGGCGTTTCCGCCACCGACTACTAAAACTTCTGTTTCCATATATATAAGGGCTCCTTTCAATAATTCTCTTGAAATAAGAATAATATATTTTAATCAATAAAAGAAATATCAATAATTTATATATGTCAATAAAATAATTCTATGTTTCTCTTAGTTTTACAGTATTATTGAAAAGGCACCTAATTCAAACCAAAAAAATTTACTCAAGGCAAAAAGATACATCTATTTATTCGTGCATTGACGAAATAAGCTATAAGTGCTAAAATTTCTGTTATATTTTTAAAATATAATATATCAATATAAACTAAATACTAGTTTGCGATGAAAGCTATGGATAACACTATAGTTGGAGCGGCTTCTGGAGAGACTGTACCTAGTACAGCGCCGAAGGATTCACAATCTCAGGCAAAAGAACAGAAGAGTAACGACAATAAAATTGTTATTCTGCTATTCTATGAGATTGGAAGTATCCAATCTCATTTTTTGTTGCCTAATGTCCTTGTGAATAATATCAAAATAGTATCTACAGGGGGCGTAAAAATTGGCTACAAAGGAATTAAAACGTGATTTAAAAAACCGTCATGTCCAGCTTATTGCAATTGGGGGCACGATCGGTACAGGTTTATTTTTAGGATCAGGAAAGTCAATCCAACTGGCTGGTCCATCGATTATTTTCACCTATTTACTTGTCGGTATTGCATTGTTTTTTGTTATGAGGGCTCTGGGAGAGTTGCTTTTATCTAATTCCGGTTATAAGTCTTTCACTGACTTTGCTACCGACTATATCAGTCCTTGGGCGGGCTTTGTAACTGGTTGGACCTACTGGTTTTGCTGGATTATGACCGCAATGGCGGATATTATTGCAGTCGGTGTCTATACGCAATACTGGTTTGACATCCCACAATGGGTACCTGCTCTTATCTGTCTTGTTATTTTATTAGGTTTCAATTTATTAACCGTTAAGCTGTTCGGAGAATTAGAGTTTTGGTTTGCGATCATTAAAGTAATCACCATCATTGCTTTGATTATTGTTGGAATTGTCCTATTAGTTATAGGATTTCAAACGAATACTGGAACTGTTTCGGTCACAAATCTTTGGAGCCACGGGGGGATGTTCCCACACGGAGTAACGGGTTTCTTATTTTCATTACAAATGGTAGTCTTTGCTTTTGTCGGCGTGGAGTTGGTAGGCGTTTCAGCTGCAGAAACAGCTAATCCGCAAAAAAGTATACCATCCGCAATTAATAAAATCCCTGTTCGGATTCTACTTTTCTATGTTGGAGCACTTTTTGTTATTCTCTGTATTAATCCTTGGGATAAGTTGAGTGCATCAAGCAGCCCTTTCGTAGAAGTATTTTCATTGATTGGTATCCCGGTTGCTGCAGGTATTATCAATTTTGTCGTGTTGACATCTGCTGCATCTGCGTGCAATAGTGGTTTATTTTCAACGAGCAGAATTTTATATAATTTGAGTTCCAATAAATTGGCACATCACAAATTTACGATTTTGAATAAGAATCATGTTCCAAGCAATGCCTTAGTTACGTCAGCGATTGTTCTTTCCGTCGGTGCCCTATTGAGCAAGGTTGTACCGGAGCAAGCTTTTACGATCGTTACAACGATCAGCGCCATCTGTTTCATTTGGGTTTGGAGCATTATTCTAATTTCACATATACGCTATACGAAGAGTCGTCCAGATTTAAGAGCGAAATCAACCTTTAAAGCTCCATTAACACCGTTTATTAATTATGTTGTTTTAGCTTTATTTGCATTTATTTTAGTAGTTATGCTCTTTGCAAAGGATACACGAATTCCATTATTATTAACACCACTTTGGTTTATTATTTTGACATTCATCTACAATTCGTGCCATAGTTCCCGACCCTCTGTCCCAATGAAAAAATTTAAATAAAACTATTGACTAATAATTTAAAGTTTTGCTAATATACTATCAAACAAGAAAATCAATGACGAGAAGAGTAAGATAAAATCCCCGTTCCCCAGAGAGTCGATGCTTGGTGAAAATCGACGTTCAGGCTTTATCCGAAAATCATCTCTGAGATGCAAAGCTGAAAACAGTAAGCTTTGACGGGTTGTCCGCCGTTACGATGGAACACGTATGATGGTACGTTGACTGAGTGTCGTATATTTATATATACGGAATAAGGGTGGTAACGCGAGCTATAGACTCGTCCCTATTTTTGGGACGGGTCTTTTTGTTTTTTAAAAATAACAAAAGGAGAGATTGATGATGAAAAAACTGGATACTTTATTTATCGGATTTATGCTATTTTCAATGTTCTTTGGAGCTGGAAATCTAATTTTTCCACCAGTGCTTGGTGCAAGTTCGGGAGTGAACTACTGGTTGGCAATGGCAGGTTTTATCGTAACAGGAGTCGGTCTTCCTTTCATCGTTCTTTTAGCTATTTCATTAGTAAAGGGCGGTGTACAAACAATAGGAAATCGGGTACATCCTGTTTTTAGTACGGTATTTACAGTTGCTGTTTATTTATGTATCGGACCTTTCTTAGCAATCCCCAGAAATGCAAATGTGGCTTTTGAAATGGGTTTTGCCCCTTATATGGGTGGATCAATGAATAAGACATTAGTTTTATTATTGTTTTCTGTATTATTTTTCGCACTTGTCTATATGGTTAGTTTAAATCCTACTAAAATGGAAAAGTATATGGGTCGTTTTATTACCCCGACTCTACTTCTTGCAATGGTTGTATTATGTGTAGTCGGCTTTGTTAAGCTTGATTCGCCATTTCAACACCCAACAGAGCAATATACATCAGGTGCCTTTTTCACAGGATTTCTTGAAGGATATAACACGATGGACGCCCTTGCTGCTCTAGCTTTTGGGATTGTAATTCTTTCGGCAATCAAAAAACGCGGTGTAAAAGACAGTAAACAATTAAGAAACTATACTTTAAAAGCAAGTTTAATTGCAGGAATCTTACTATCAATGATCTATGTTTGTCTTGGTGTAATTGGTGCAAGAATGGCTGGAACAGGAACATTTGAAAATGGGACGGAAATTCTTTCTACTGCTGCAACTTTGTTATTAGGTCAAAACGGTACGATGTTACTTGGCTTAATTTTTACACTTGCTTGTTTTACTACAGTTGTTGGATTAACTACTGCATGTGGCCATTATTTTTCAGAATTAATTCCGAAAGCCAATTATAAAACAGTTATTTTGGTTGTTACATTGGTTGGTTTTACATTATCAAATTTAGGCTTAAATCAAATCTTGAAAGTTTCGGTTCCATTCTTAGTAACGGCTTATCCGTTGACTATTGTATTGATCACATTAACCTTCTTCAGCCGCTACTATAGAAGCCAAAGAAAAGTTTATGGCAGCGCGATGTTATTTACAGGAATTGTTGCTGTAATGGGAGGATTAAATGCATTCGGCCTTGATCTTGGACCATTGCAAACGATGAAAGAAATGCTTCCTCTTTCCTCTGTCGGAATGGAATGGGTTGTTCCCGCTCTTGTTGGTACTGTTACGGGGTTAGTATTAGACAAATTTGGGGCAAAACCTCAGGTTGTTGAGAATTTAGAGGCGAAGGCTTCATAAGCGGGACACAGAGGTCGGGGTTTTGGGACAACAGGGTCGGGTTCTCCGGCCCATTTTCTATTGAATTGGGAAATCCTATTCGTAGTTCAATTCACTTACTTGTATTATAATTTTATAATATAAGTATCTTACAACAAAGAAGGTTTTATAATGGCAACATTGCGTTTACGGACGAATCATAAAACAATACAATTCTTAGGTACACTTGTAATCGCAAGCATCGGTGGGTTCATCTTTACCCTATTTGGATTGCCCATACCTTGGTTATTGGGTTCGATGACGGCTATTTTAATTACATCTCGCTTCCGGTCAGTTCAATTTTTAACTTGGCCAAGATGGGTTAGAGATACTGGATTAATCATAGTTGGTTATTCAATTGGTTTATCCTTTACCCAAAGCTCTCTCCTACAAATGATTGTCAAAATTCCTTCCATGCTTCTAATAACCTTGACAATCACCATCATCGCAGCCATTGGTGCTTACTTGGTTTCTAGACTTTCAGGGGTGGACTACCCCACCGTTTTAACCGGGAGTATTCCTGGTGGACTTACCCAAATGATTATTTTTGCGGAAGAGGTTAAAGGGATTGATATAACGACAGTCACCTTCTTTCAGGTTACAAGAATGCTCATGATAGTTATTTTTGTTCCATTACTTATTTTCTCCCCTTTATTTCCTATGGGAGAAATTCCAGTAACATCTGGAACACTTCTAAATGAAGTGACACTTAAGGAATTCCCAGTAACATTACTCGTTTTCTTTTTGTTCCTATCTTTCATTTTTGCCAAAATGGGTAAAAAGCTTAAGTTACCAACTGCCTATCTAGTAGGTCCTATTCTGGGCACGGCAATCCTAAATGTTTTGGGCTTTGGAGGGCCAGCAGCCCCTTCTTCATTATTAGATCTTTCCCAGTTAATGATTGGCGGGTATATTGGATTATTATTGAAACCAGAAAAATTGCAAAACAAAGCAAAAACCATTCCATTAGCCCTTCTAAACGGGGTGGTAATGGTTGGCGCTTCTTTTGCCCTTAGCTTTATATTTATGCACTTCTACCAATTTTCACTCGCGACAGCCTTCTTAAGTCTAGCCCCTGGTGGAATGGAACAAATGGCCATCATTGCTCATGAGGTGAACGCAGACCTATCTATGGTAACCGGCTATCAATTGTTCAGATTGTTTTTTATTTATTTCGCCGTACCACCCATACTTAAACGGGTCTTACTACAACATAATCGAAGAAAGCAAAAACGGGACACAGGGTCGGGTTCTTTGGCTCAAAATCATAGTGGAAGAGGCTGACCTAAGGTCAGCCTCTATTTAAAATGAAAAAATCATTGGAATTGCCAGCATCATCACGATAAACATGACAATTTGCATTGGAATACCGATTTTCACAAAGTCGCTGAACTTGTAGCCACCTGCCGTCATGACCAACGCATTCGTCGGTGATGCAACTGGTGTAGCGAAGGCCATACTGGCTGCAACCGCAACTGCAATCAAAAACGGATACGGGCTAACGCCGATACCAAGTGCGGCATTCATCGCAATTGGAGCAAACAAAACAGCTGTTGCCGTATTACTAATAAATTGCCCAAACACCATGGTGACTAAATAAATACCTATCAATACGCCGGTCGGTCCATAATCACCGAGCAAACGAATAATCCCTTCGGACAGATACACCATTCCGCCTGTTTTTTCCAAGGCTGTAGCTAAAGGAAGCATGCAAGCGATCAGGATAATACTTTCCCAGTTCAATTGACTATAGGCGTCATCCATATTCCGCAAACATCCAGTGATAATCATTGACACCGCTCCGATTAACACTGAAATAACTGGTGGAAATACTTCCAAAATCATTAAAACGACCATGAAAAGCAGAATAATTCCGGCTATTGGTGCTTTTCCACTAGCGGAAGCCATACTTGCATGCACTTTCGGCTGACCAACAACTACGACATCTTTTGTTTCTTTAGAAAGTAAGTCAATTTCGTCCCACGATCCTTGCACCAAAAGGGCATCACCAAAACGAAGATGGACATTTGACATCTCTTTTAAGATATATGTACCTTTGCGGTTAATCCCAATAATATTTAAATTATATTTTTCCCTAAAATCAATTTCACGAATTGTTTTGTTAATTAATTTTGAATAAGGGGTTAATAGGACCTCTGCAACTCCAAGTTGACTAGAGACGAGATGATTACTTTCCAGCTCTTCTGTTTCTAATACAAGTTGATAATCATTCACCAATTTTTCAACCTGCACACGGGAGCCTTGAATATAAAGAATATCCTTAGGATGGATCACACTTGCAGGTCCAGCCATCTCTTGATATGTAATTGGCAAAAGACTTCTGCCCTCTCCGGCTTTTCGATCAATTTTCAAAATACATAGCTGATATTGTGCCGGGATCTTTAAATCTGACAACAATTTATCTACCATCGGAGATACTTCCGTAATTTGAACTCGATGTAAAATTCCTTCTAAATGATAGTTTTGAATAAGATCCTTAGGGGACAATTGATTGTTTTCTGTTTGCTTTTTGTTTTGCCCATTCGGTAGCAATATATTTCTTACTAAAAAAAGATAAATAATCCCTGTTGTCGCTGCAATAATCCCAATTGGGGTTATATCAAAAAATTTCAAACGTTCAAAGCCATGCTCCGCTAGTGTTTGACTGATAATCAAATTGGGTGGAGAAGCAATTAATGTCATTAACCCTGATAAGCTTGCTGCATAAGAAAGTGGGATTAAAAACTTTGAAACATCTTTTTTAATACTTATCGCAATGCTGATCACAACCGGCAGCATAATCGCAACTGTTCCGGTATTACTCATAAATGACCCAACAAAAATCACTATTAATAATAGTAAAACAAATAATTTTTTCTCGCTGTTACCGGACCAATCTAAAAGCAGATTACCAGCCTTTTGTGCAAGGCCTGTACGAAGAATACCTGCTCCTACAACAAATAAACCGGCAATCATGATAACAACTGAGTTTGAAAATCCAGCCAAAGCCTCTGCTGGTTCCAATATTCCTGTCAAAACAAGAGCTAACAAAGCTAACAAACTAACAAAATCAGCACGAATTCGATTGCTCATGAAAAGGGCGATCGTAATCCCCAGAATTAAAAACGTAATTATAAGTTGCATTGATATAATTTTCCTCCAAGATTTTAGGGCAACAATTAATACTTGTTGAAGATCTCCCCCCTCATTGTATGAAACTTCTGAGGTTTAATCCATTGTAAATCAAAATAAGTCATAATATAGCCATTTCTTTTCAAATGATAGTACAATAGGTAAAAACATAAAGGAAACCATCCAGAGGTGAGCATATTGAAAAGGTACAAAACCCTATTATTCGATGTTGATGATACACTCTTAGACTTTGGTGCTGCGGAAAGTGCGGCATTGCGTCAATTATTTAAGGAGCAGAAATTAACCTTAACGCCAGAAATAGAATCCCATTACAAAAAATTCAACAAAGGACTTTGGTGGTCTTATGAGGCTGGTGAGATCAGCCGGGATGAATTACTGAATTCCCGCTTTTCGAAGTTTTTTAGGGAATACGGTCAAGAAGTCGATGGAATATTGTTAGAAAAGAGATTTCGAAGTTACTTAAGAGAAGGGTACCAACTAATTAATGGAGCCTTTGAATTGATTAAAGACTTGGAGAAGGAATTTGATCTGTATATTATCACAAATGGAGTGTCCGAAACTCAGGATAAACGTTTACGTGCTTCGGGGCTACATCCTCTATTTAAGAATGTTTTTGTTTCGGATGATATCGGTTATCAAAAGCCAAGGAAAGAATTCTTTGATTATGTTTTTTCACGGATTCCTAAATTCACCGAAAAACAAAGCTTAGTTATTGGTGATTCATTAGGTTCTGATATAAAAGGAGCCGAACTTGCGGGACTCGACTCCTGTTGGTTTAACCCGGAAAAGAATCCGAATAAAACAACCATTAAGCCAACCTATGAAATTAGGAAGCTTAATGAGCTTTATAAAATATTAAGCTAATAAATATACAAAAGGACCAGAGAACCCGTCCCTCTGTCCCGGGAAGCAGGAGAACCCCCTGCTTCCTATTTTATTCCCCTAATCTTTGCAGCTCTAATCGTTTAAGCTCTCTTCTTAAGATTTTCCCGCTTATTTTTGTTTTTGGTAATTCATCTAAGACTTCAATTTCGCGGGGAGCTGAATGGGCGGCAAGCTTTTGTCTTACAAAAAGACGGATTTCTTCTATTAAATGTGCGCTAGCTTCATACCCTTTTCTCAGCACAATAAATGCTTTTACAATCTCACCACGAAGTGGGTCTGGCTTACCAATGACACCCGCTTCAGCAACAGCTGGATGTTCGATCAATTTACTTTCGACTTCAAATGGGCCAATTCTTTCGCCTGATGAGTTGATCATGTCGTCACTGCGGCCTTGGAAAAAGATGTAGCCATCTTCATCAATCGTTGCTAAATCTCCGGATATATACCAGCCATCAAATTTAAAATAGGAATCATATTTCTCTTTATTTCTCCATACTTCCTTCATGATTCCTGGCCATGGCGCTTTTACTGCCAAATGACCAACTTCACCAGGCTGGAGGCGCTCGCCGTCATCATCTAACACGGCAATTTCAATTCCAGGAAAAGCCCTCCCCATTGAACCAGGCTTGATCACTTCAGATGGTAAATTCACAATTAACTGGGCACCGGTTTCAGTCATCCACCATGTATCATGAATTCTTCTCCCTAATACCTCCTGACCCCAATAAATCACTTCAGGATTCAAAGGCTCACCAACACTCAGCAAATGTCGCAATGAAGAAAGATCATACTCACACACAAGATCATTTCCCTCAGCCATTAACATTCTAAAGGCTGTTGGAGCACTGTACCAAACTGTTGTCTTAGTTCGCTCAATCGCTTTATACCAAGAATGCGCATCAAAGCGTCCTCCATTAATGACAATCGTCGCTCTATTTAACCATGGGGAAAAAATCCCGTATACAGTTCCGGTTACCCAACCTGGATGGGCCGTGCACCAATACACATCATCCTCTTTTAAATCGAGCACCCATTTCCCGGTTAAATATTGATGAATCATTGCCCGGTGCGCATGGATGATCCCCTTCGGTTTTCCTGTTGAGCCACTTGTATAATGGATGTTTAAACCATGTTCAAAATCGACCCATTCCAAAACGTTGTTATCTATTTCAGTGTTCCTTAACTCCCCCACTAATGAAATTTCTCCATTCAAGCATTGATCCACATCTTCTGTGTAAAAAATCTTTTTTAAAGTTGGCAGTTCATCCCTTGGAACACGAATCCCTAATTCCAAGTTGGTAATGAGATACCTTCCCTCACAATCTGAAATTCTATCTTTGATTGCTTCCTCCATAAAAGCTTCAAATAGTGGCCCTACGATTGCACCTAGTTTAATCACTGCCAAAGTAGCTATTAAACAATCAGGATGTTTAGGTAAAAAAACGAAGACAATATCACCTTTGTGAATCCCATGCTTCTTTAAAACCGTTGCCAGGTGATCTGTTTTCTCTTTAACCTCTTTAAATGTATATTTAATTTCTTCTTCCCCGTTAACATAATGAATGGCTATTTTTTCACCGAACCCATCCGCCACATGACGGTCAATACACTCGTAAGCCATATTGACTTTGTTCGTTTTGTACCAGGAGAAATTCTTTTTCACTTCCTCCCAAGAAAACTCTTCACGAACCTTTTGATAATTAGAAAGATTATAGTCTCCCCGGGCAGGATTTAGATATTTTACTAAAGATGTAATCAATTTTATAATCCCCTTACTCTTGTTTTGATAAGTCCAAGTGACTTAAAACTTTGTCTTTTAGCTGTGCAAGCAATAAATCTCCACGGGCTCTTGGTCTTGGCGCCTCAATTTTCAATTCTTCATACACAATGCCAGGCTGCCCTCTTAATATTAAAATCCGATCACAAAGATATAATGCCTCATCAATATCATGTGTTACTAACACAAATGTAGATTTATATTCATTCCAAATTGAAAGCAATAAATCTTGCAGCTTCATTTTCGTAAAAGCATCTAATGCACTGAAGGGCTCATCTAAAAGCAATATTTCCGGAGCTGATACAAGCGCCCTCGCAATTGCCACCCTTTGTGCCATACCACCTGATAGATCCTTTGGATACTGATTTTCAAAACCTGTTAACCCAACGGATTGAATTAATTGTTGCGCTTTTTTCTTCCGTTCTGATTGATCCTTTACTTTTAATCCAAAACCAACATTTTCAATAACAGTTAACCAAGGCATTAGCCTTGCTTCCTGAAACACCATTCCAATTTTTTTGTGAACTGAAGTGATAACCTCATCATTAATTTTGATCGTTCCTTTATAGCCTTGGTCCAAACCAGACAAAACCCTTAGCAAAGTGCTTTTCCCACAACCGCTTGTTCCAAGGATTCCAATAATCTCGCCTTCATTTACTGTCAAATCGATATTTTTAAAACCTGCTCCATTTTCAAACGTTCTTGTTACATTCTCAATTGCTAACATAATTTTTCCACCCTCAATTCTTCACAAAAGAGTCTTGCCAGTGCAGTGCTTTTCCCTCGAGCCCTTTTAGAAGGGAATCTGTTAGTTTTCCCATTATTGCAAATAGGACGATACTAGCGATGATTAACTCTGGTGAATACGTATTTTGTCCATAAACTAATAAATATCCAATGCCTTTACTTGCACCCATTAATTCTGCGGCAACGACAAACATCCAGCCTAATCCTAAACCACTGCGGATACCAACTAAGAATGATGGCAATGATGCAGGTAAAATGATTCTTTTTATCAATTGATAGGTTGTAAAATTATAGATACGCCCTACCTCAATTATTTTGCGGTCAACACCTTGAATCCCGGAAACAATATTTAAATAAACCGGGAAAAATACCCCAACTGCAATTAACGCAATTTTAGATGGCTCCCCGATCCCCATCCATAAAATAAATAGAGGAACCCATGCTAACGATGGAATAGAACGAAATGCCTGGAATATAGGATCAAGTAAAAGCTCTGCTTTTTTCAAATAGCCAACAATAGCTCCTAGGACAACTGCAAACCCTACGCCAAGTACAAATCCGAAGAAAATACGGTATAGCGTTATACCTAGATGGCCCCAAAGCGTTCCATCCTGTCCCATTTCAATAATCTTACTAATAATAATCGTCGGAGCAGGTAATAAATGCTTTGGAAAAACACCGATCTTACTTAAAAACTCCCAAGCTATGATTAATATTACCGGCAGGATACTTCCCCAAATAAGGGGCTGCAGTTTACCTGATCGTTGGACGGACTTTTTCGTTTTCTTCCCTATTCCAATATTCCCAACAACTGAAGCACTATTTCTTTCCATCTTATTGAATTCCCCTTTCTTGTGGGTGTCGGACCCTTTACTTAATAACCTCTTTCGCAAATTCAGGATTAATTAATTCATTAACAAGCGTTGATACATCTGTGTTCTTATCGATAATGTCTCCCTTTTGCAATACTATTCCGGCAGCATTTAATGCTTCAATTTGCTTCTCTCCTGGTACTGGTTCAGAGAAATCATTACGCTCTAATTGCTTCTTCGCTACCTCTGGTGAAATTTGGGCATGTTTTACAAGGATTTCAGCTAATTCATCTGGATTTTCAATTGCCCATTTTCTTGCTTTCTCATAAACTTCGATAACCTTTTTCACTTGTTCTGGATATTCTTTTGCAAATTCGCTGCGAACATTTAGAACTCCGTACGTATTGAAATCTACATTTCGGTAAAACAGATTTGCCTTTGTTTCAACCTCAACTCTTGCCATATGTGGGTCAAGTCCTGCCCATGCATCCACTTGATTCGTTGCTAACGCTGAAGCACCGTCACTATGCTGTAAAGCCACGATTTCAATATCTTTTGCTGTTAGCCCAACCTCATCTAATGCACGAAGTAAGAAAATATAAGGATCTGTACCAACTGTTGCCGCTACTTTTTTACCTTTTAATTCTTCAACAGATTTTATTGCTGAATCTTTACCTGTAACTAATGCTGTCCATTCAGGCTTTGAATAAATATAGACGGATTCAATTGGAGCCCCTTTCGCTTTTGCCATTAAGGCTGCCGCACCCGCTGTCGAACCAAAATCCGCGCTGCCACTGTTTAAAAACTCCAGTGCTTTATTACTTCCTTGACTTAATACGAACTCTATTTTTATATCATCTTGGGCGAATGCTTCTTCAACCCAACCGAATTCTTTAAGTACTAAGCTTGTTGGTGAATAGTAAGCATAATCGAGAACAATCTTTTTCGGCTTTTTGGCTTCTCCCCCACTATTCTCACCTTCAGCACCGGTATTATTTGACGAACTTGAACTGCTTGAGCAACCAACAACTCCAATCAATAATAATGTGCTTAATATAATTCCAATTAGTTTTTTCATTTTCTCTTCCTCTTTTCATTTGTCATATTTTAGATGCAAGATTATGTCGTTAGATTTTTATTTCAATTATGTTTTTTCGCCATTTTATTACCTCCTATTTCGATGTATAAACTTAGATTTATACGCCTAAGGGAGGGGTTTTCTGTAAAATGAAAAACCCCTCTCCATAAGAAGAGGAGCCACCTCCTCTTATCTTCCAGACATGATCTTGTCTGCAGGATTTAGCACCTTACAAGCATTGCTTGTGGTTGCCGAACTTCTTCGGGCCTGTTCCCTCCGTCACTCTTGATAAGAGATTTACTTTTATTCAATTGTTCATTTGAATCAAAATCAAAAAAACCTTCATCCGATAAGGAAGAAGGGTTTTGTAGCCTCATTCAACCTTATCTTTCAGACAATTTTGTCTGCAGGATTTAGCACCTTACAAGCATCGCTTGTGGTTGCCGGACTTCTTCGGGCCTGTTCCCTCCGTCACTCTTGATAAGTAAATTTATTTATTTTTTAAAATTATGATAATTTGGATTATAGAGTAATTTATTTCCACCGTCAACCTTTTTTATATAAATAAAAAAATAAACAGTTCACTCCAGAATGAGTGAACTGTCCAACCTTCTTCTTTATCAACTTGTACTCATCTGCCTTGAAAGGGCTTTCCAAATACAATTATTTGAAACTTATGTTTTCCTCACGTAATACGGATTTTTGCCAATTTACTTGTTTTTGTTCTTGCTCTTTCATATGTGACTTAATCATTTTAATAACTCGCTTATTTAATTTCTTTTTTGTCATCTTCTCTCCTCCAATTTTCATCTATGGTATTTTGTTAACTTACTTCCTTGCTTGCTGTTACCATTAATCTCTAAAGAACATTCTTTACAAACACCCAACCTACATTCCTCCTCTGAAAACTTCCGTCGGGAGTATTCGATACTGGCTTGCTTAACTTATACAGTTTTGTCTCTAAAGTTTTGTGTCTACATATTCAACGATAACGACTACCATTACGTACAATGTGCAATTTGGAAACTAACCCATAGATAAAAAAGAAGAAGGTATTAGTGAAATTATATTAAATTAATCGAATTTTCACAATATAGTTTTAGTAAAATAAAGGTGGTAATTTTTCACTTTCACTAAATTTTCAAAAAGTGTTCCCTTGAGCACAAAAATTTAGGAATTAATAATAATATGGTAAGATGGGAAAAACCGGAATTCCGAGGAGGATTGGGTCTTTTATGTCATTAAACAATTGGTTTTCAAAAGGAATGACTTTTACAGAATACGTGAATTACATGCAAGTAAATCGGCCTGAGTTAGAGGGAGTATATAAAGAATTAGAACTAAACCACGAAGATGTTCAGTATTTTTCGGAGTTAAAAAATAAGAACCTTAGAATCATTACTCTAACTGCCGATTGGTGTGGAGATGCAGCACTTTGTGTACCTGTTTTGCAAAGGCTGGCTGAAGTTGCCTCAATCGAGACGAGATTTCTTATTCGAGATGAAAATTTGGAGCTAATGGATCAATATTTAACAAATGGGACATCCCGCTCTATTCCAATCTTTATTTTTATTGATGAAAAGGGTGAAGAACAAGCTGTTTGGGGTCCAAGGTCACCGGAGGTCCAACAATTTGTATCTGAAAAAAGAACTGAATTGCCACCACAGGATGCTCCGGATTTTCCTGATAAACAAAAAGCGATGTTTGCATCATTCAAAAAAACAGTAACAACTGAGCCTAGGTATTGGCAATCCGTTGTTTCAGATGTTCGAAAAAGATTGGAAACACGAATATGTCAGTAAATTTTATAGAATAATATCCTTAAAGCAAGGGGAAGGTGCTTTTGGTTAAACAATAACGCAAAAGCACCTTCCCCTTAATCGTTTTTTATTGTCTAGGCCCTCTTTTAGGGGACTCCACACCTAGTTCTGTTAATTGAGCTTGTGCTTCCTCTCTTGTAATGCTACCAGCTCTTTCTTGATCCATAATTGATCTTACTTTTTCCATCGTTGCTTCATCCAAATCCTTAAATATATCACCCGGGTTGTCTCCTGATCCGCCTGGTCGATTTTGACCTCCACCTGGATTGAATCCTCCAGGCCCATGACTGCTGGCAGTTGTTATCCCTGTTTCATTTAGCCAAGTGACAGAGTCTGAAATGGTAAAGTCTACAACCTTTGTTCCACCTTGATAATCACCATCGCTATACAGTCCATTAATATCTTTTCCAGTTGAAGCCCCACCGGTGAATAGCGTGTAGGAAGAGCCTTTTTCTAGTTTGGGTGAACTAATAAAAACAGATTGATAGTCTTTTTCAGGTGCGAACGTTACGATTGACTCCCCTTTACTGTCCTCCAAATGAACAAGCGCCCCTGCTTTCTGTGTTTCAGGATAGGTCATTAATAAAGAGTATTGTGATGACTCCTCGGAAACTGCTTGAGCCATCCCTGAGCTTCCAACTGCAATCAAAAATCCACCACTCATATCAAAACTGTTGTCATAATCAAGAGGTCCGTTTCCATTAGATGTCGGTCCGTTTACAATAACTGTTCCACCTGTCATAGCTATTGATCCATTTGAATCAAGTCCATCACCATTTGCGTTAACTGTGATATATCCACCGTTGATTGTAAGCTTGTTTTCCTCTGAAGCAGTTTTTGTTTCATTATTCGAGCTAGCTTTTGATGCATTCTCGTTGTTCGCTTCACCAACAGGCCCTCTTGTCCCTTCAATCTGTGGAGGCACATCAAATCCTGAACCATCATTACCACCGCCAATGTTAATTCCATCATCACTGGCTGTTACATGAATTTCACCATCATTAACCGTGATGAGCTGGCTTTCTATCCCTTCATAGCTTTTTGTAATTGTTATTTTTCCACCAGTTGTTACAATCGATGAATCCGCATGAATACCATCATCACCGGTTGCTATCATAAAGTCACCATTTCCTATCTCAATGCTATCATTACTATGCACACCATCATCTAGAGAATCTATGGTAAAGGACCCACCCCCTACAGCAATTGCCGTACCTGCTTTTAAACCTTTTGCACTTTCTGAATCAGTATCCTCCGTGCTAACAGGCACAGCACTGCCGCCCCATGGCCCCCTCGCTTTTTCTTCAGAATTATTTATCACTTCTGGGCTTCCACCGCCGCTCTTAATTTTGTAAGAACCATCCGCAATCCATAATGATGTTTCCGCCTGTATGCCATCATTACCTGATGCTATGTCAAATGTACCTCCTTCAAGCGCAACTATTCCTTTAGAAGCATCTTTATCATTCGTGGACTTTATTCCATCGCCACCTGCTTCAATCACTATATTCCCTTCTTTGACGGCAAGTAAATCACGGCCCATTAACCCATCATCGACAGCTTTTATGTGAAGGTCACCGCCTGTAATTTTCAAATCATCCTTGCTGGCAATTCCATTATTATAGTTTCCTTGGACAATTAACTTTCCTGTACCATTAATAGTAAGATCATCCTTACTAAACAGTGCTGCATTAGGCTCAGCCTCTGATGAGTCATCGAAAACATATTGTTGTCCATCCGAAAGATAATTTTCTGTGCCTTCCGGTAAAGAGATCACTGTTTTTTCAGCCTTGGCTACATAAATGGCTGAACTATTGCTACAGTTAATCTTTGCCCCATTTAATACGAGCCGAACTGGACTTTTATCTTCGGCATCAATCACAATTTGCCCATCCAGCAATTCACCGCTTATCACATAAGTGCCGCCTGTTTTTATTGTAAGTCTATTATTATCATAAATCACAGGTGTTGCTGAATCGTAACTAACATCAGTCCCATTCAATTTAACTAGAATGGGATTTTCGTTTTCCCAATCATTGTAAAAGTCGCCTTTATCATACTTTACCTTTTCACTAATTAAAGCACTAACGTTTACAACGCTAACACTAGAACTCCCATTTTCAGTTTGAGCACCTTCAACTGCCTCTGAATCTAAATTGTTACTGCAAGCAAACAAGAGTGACGTACTCACTAAAATTGCTGCAGCTTTAAAATATTTTGTTTTCTTAGTCATCTTACTGAACTCCTTTTCTTAGTGAATTAAACTTTAAATTGTGAAACTAATTCCTGTAGCCTTCTTGATTGATCCTCCGTATTTACTGTTACAGTTTGGATAGAGGTAACGATGTCCTTCGTGGCCACACTGGTTTGTTCTGCACCTTCATAGAGTTGAATTGACATGGTTGAAACCTGTTCAGCCGTCTCATTTACCTGGGAAATCAAATTCTTCAGGTTTTTCTTCATATAGTTTACTGATTCAGTAAGTTCACCAAACTCGTCCTTTTGCTTGATTTTGATATCATCACCTGTAAAATCCCCTTCTGCCATCGCATGAATGGCAATGGAAAATTCATTAATTGATTTCTTAATGAGATGTGAGGTTACAAGGGCTATTGTTAGGCCTAAAATAATCGTAATATATGTAAAATCATCAATAGAACTCCGAACAGATTCAATGATTTCTTGATTTGAGTCATTCGTAACCGCTATCAAATTAGAATTTACGATAAAATTACTTGCAACAAATAGAAAAATTAATAATAAATAACTGAACATTAATTTTTTTCTAATGGTAAACCTCATTGTTTTATCCACCTTTTACTTATAATTTGGGTTATGTACTTGTTCCACTGCTTGCTTGTTTTACATTAAATTATCAACCTTAACAAAACCTTAAAATAGAAAATAAGTTGCAATTACGACAAATCGTCCTATAATCGAACATATCGAATGATGGATACTTGGAAACTTAGAAGGGGAGCTTGTGATGAAGCTATTAATTATCGAAGATGACAAATTCATCTCTGAAACAATAAAGGAAATCACACAAGAATTGTTTGAAACGGAACAAGCTTTTGACGGGGAGGAAGGGTTGTTTTTAGCCGAGCAAAATATTTTTGACGTAATTATCTTGGATATAATGCTGCCTAGTATGAATGGCTACGATGTATTACAAAACTTAAGGAACAAAAATATTTCGACACCGGTCATAATGCTTACAGCTAAAGGTGGGATTGATGATAAAATAAAAGGCTTTAAGGTTGGTGCTGATGATTATTTAGTAAAACCGTTTCACCGCGAAGAGCTGCTACTCCGCTTGGAGGCCATCGTTAGAAGGGCTGGAGGAGAGTTTAAAGAAAACGTCCTTACCTTCAAAGAATTAAAAATGAACCTTAAAAGTAAAACGGTGCACATTCGAGAAGACCTTATAAAATTGAATGGTAAGCAATTTGACCTGCTAGAATACCTTATTAACAATAAAAATACCATTCTTACAAAAGAACAAATATTTGATAGAATCTGGGGATTTGAATCAGATACGTCCACAACTGTCGTAGAGGTATACGCGAGTAATTTGCGCAAAAATTTAAAAAGCTGGAGCTATGATCAATATATCAAAACCTTTCGGGGCTTAGGTTATATGCTTTCAGAAAACGGTGATGAAAATGTCTAGACGGAGGATTTTTAGAAAACAACAACTAAAATTTATGGTTTTAAACCTAGTTGCTTTTACCATTATTTTTTCTATTTTCGGCATTATTATTTTTAGCCAAGTACAAAATACATTATTTTCAAAAACTGACGAAGAACTGATCGGCTTTAAAAATAAGATGCTTGCCGAAAATCTATTTTGGGAGACAAAACCCCATCCCCCCAATAAAGAATTTGAACGAAACGGTGCTCCTAAAGAAAAACAAAGACCTAATCCTCGGATAATTGTATTACATTGGAATAAAGATGGAGAAATCGTGAATCAAGGCGAAATTGGAACATTGCTATACGAAAATTATTTACTAGATTTCAAACTTGATGAAAAAGTTTTGGATACAATCACAAATATCACCATTAATGAGCAATACCATTTTCGTTATCTTCTCTTTGAAGATAGTAATGATAATGATGATATTGCCTATACACAATTATTAATGAACACGGATGCTGAACAAACCATCATTCATAATTTTGGGAAACTCATTATGATTTGTTCGCTAATTTTTATTATCCTTTCCATTTCTGCCAGCTACATCTTATCGAAAAAAATGATGCAACCAATTATCGCTGCATGGAATAAACAGGCTGAATTTGTTGAAAATGCATCACACGAATTGCGAACGCCATTAACTGTTATCCAAAATAAATTGGAGCTGCTCTTAAGGACACCGCAGGAAAAAATTGCCGATAAGTTTGAAAGCATTGCACTTAGCTTATCAGAAACTAGACGCTTATCTAAGCTCACCTCAAATTTATTAACGTTAGCGAGGGCTGATTCAGCGGAAACACAGTTAGTTCTCGAGTCCTTTCAATTTGATGATTTTGTTCAAAAGGTTAGTGAGCCCTATATAGAAATCGCAGAGTCACAGGATAAACATTTTTGGTTAAGTTTAAACAGTAAAATAAACATAAAGGCAGACAAAGAACGCTTGCATCAGCTATTAGTTATTTTGCTAGATAATGCCTTAAAATACACAAATGAACATGATAGCATCGGTGTTAAAACCTATATAGAAGATCAACAGATTGTTGTTGAAGTAACTGATACTGGTATTGGCATAAAAGAAGAAAATCTCCAAAATATTTTTGAGCGCTTCTATCGAGAAGATAAAGCCCGCTCGAGAGAAACTGGTGGTGTTGGTTTAGGATTATCCATTGCTCAATGGATTGTTGAAAAACACCATGGAACAATTTCAGTTTTGAAAAATCAACAAAAAGGAACAACCTTTATAGTAAAATTCCCAAAGTAGGGGTCGCAATGCTGCGGCCTCTTTTAATATTGTGCATCATTGTCTAGCTCCAGCGCCTCCAGTTTGTACGGCGATGAGCAAGGCGCTTCCGCTTTTCCAAGTCCTTTTAAGGTTTGTTTAAGGTTTGCCCCTAATAATGTGAATCAAGGAGTTGATCAACCTGTTAAAAAGGAGGCTTATCAGCATGAAAACTATGAGTTTAAATGGTGTCCAAGGTCGACATGAATTAAAACATGAGATTACTCAGATGGATTGTTATCTGCTTAGCAGTAAATTGAAACATGTGATGGAAATCGATCCCCATGCCGATCACGATGGAAAGTATCTGATTCGTAGCGTTTACTTTGATAATTTTGATAATAAAGTTTTAACTCAGAAAAAAGAAGGGTATTTTGATCGCGATAAATTTCGCGTAAGGCTTTATGACTATAACACTGGCTTATTAAACTTAGAGAAAAAAAGTAAAAGGAATAATCTAACATTCAAGCAAAAATGCCGAATAACAGCGGAAGAGTATGAACAAATCCGTGTTGATAACATCGCATGGATGGAAAATGATTCGAGATCTCTTATGAGGGACTTATATGTTCAAATGAGCTTATTTCAACTAAAACCAATAACCGTTGTTGATTATGAAAGAGAAGTTTTTATTTACAAATACGGAAATGTCCGTATTACTTTTGATAGTTCGATTAAAACAAGCATCCGCAATAATGACGTATTAAACCCTACGATTCCGATGATTGAAACAAATCCGAATATAGTGGTACTGGAAGTGAAGTATGATGAGTATTTACCAACTGTGATTAAACAATTGCTTCAGGTTGGTGACCGCCAAAAAGGAGCCTATTCAAAATATCAAATTAGCAGAATGTATGGGTAACTACCAAGGAGGAATAAAGAATGGAACAACTTAATTTTACTGATATATTCAAATCTAGTTTTTTAGAGAAAACAAGCGGTTTTTCAATAATCGATTCACTTATCGGGTTATTAACAGCCTTTTTAATTGGATTATTCATTTATTTTGTCTATAAGAAAACCTTCTCAGGTGTCATTTACTCTCACACTTTTAATATTTCGTTAATTGTGATGTCTATGGCTACCGCTCTAATTATTATGGGAATCTCCTCTAATATTCTGTTATCCCTTGGAATGGTAGGAGCTCTATCCATTGTTCGTTTTAGGACGCCTATTAAAGATCCTATGGATATCGTTTATATTTTCTGGGCGATTGTTTCCGGCATTTTATGTGGTGCAGGCTTTATTCCACTTGTCATTATCGGGTCCATTTTAATCGGCATAGTCCTACTTGTTTTTATTAATCACATTTCTATTCGAAATCCTTATTTGTTAGTGATTAAATATACTGACGCTGCTATCGAAAAATCGCTGAGTCATATTATTGCTGAAAATTCAAAGAAACATTGTATTAAATCTAAATCTGTTTTTCCAGGCAATAATTACGAAGTAACCTATGAAGTTCGAATTAAAGATGAAGAAATGAACTTTATAAATAATATTTCTAATATTGAAGGTGTTTCATCTGCGGTTATGTTAAGTTATGATGGCAATTTCACTGCTTAAATAGTTATAAGAAAGGGTCCTGAAAATGAAAAAGAGCAATTACGTTAAGTTTGGTTTAGATATAATTATGGCTGTTATTTTCGTCTTATTTTTTAACAAAAGAGTATTAGGAGGATTAGCATTTCACGAAATTGCTGGTATTGCAATTGCCGCGACCTTCTTCACTCATGTATTACTCAATTGGACATGGGTGAAAAAAGTGACAATGAAATTGTTTGATCGAAATTTACCTTTTAAAACAAAATTAGGCTGCTTTTTAAATGTACTTCTGCTAATTTCAATGGCCTTTATCATTATCAGTGGTATTTTAGTATCAAAAGTTGTTTTTCCAAACATTGATATCGGAAATGACCGATGGTTTGAAATGTCTCATATCACCATTTCATTTTTAGTGC
Source organism: Schinkia azotoformans LMG 9581 (assembly GCF_000307855.1). Taxonomy (GTDB): domain Bacteria; phylum Bacillota; class Bacilli; order Bacillales; family Bacillaceae_J; genus Schinkia; species Schinkia azotoformans. The sequence goes on from NZ_AJLR01000044.1 coordinate 75,411, forward strand.
TTATTTTAGTGGCAGTGCACGTTGGCTTGCATTGGAATTGGATTATGAATGTTTTAAAAAAAATCTTTTCAATAAAAGCTCCCATACCCTTATTTAGTTTATTAGTTAAATTCGCAACTGTCGCATTACTAGTGTTTGGTGGATATCAAATATTCTCATCTAATTTCATCATGCATTTACAAGGGGTTCCAGGAATATTTGATTCATCTTCTTCACATTTTGAAGGAGAAGAACATTTTGAAAGATTCAACAATTCAGAGGGAGATCAAAAATGGGCTGATCACCAATTCGATAGGCATCTAGCTCAAGATGGTGAGCGTGGCTTCAAAAGAGGGAATCGTCATTTTGAGAGCGTAAATCCACTTGGTGTTATTGGCACGTATTTTAGCATAATGTCGGTATTTATTATTATCACTTATTATCTTGATAAAATTGCAACCAGAAAAAGACGGAGTGCAGTCGATACTGGTGCAAAGCTGTAATACCGAAGACACAAAAGCCGAGGAATAAGTTCCTCGGCTTTTAATCATTATTTTAACGTACGTTTTAAGAATTCCTTTGTCCGCTCATGTTTTGGATTGTTAAAAATTTGTTCTGGATGTCCTTCTTCGGCAATAACTCCTTTGTCCATAAAGACAACACGGTCAGATACTTCTCGTGCAAACTCCATTTCATGGGTCACAATTAACATTGTAAGCCCTAATTCTGCAAGCTCCTTCATAATTTTCAGAACCTCACCAACCATTTCGGGATCCAAAGCAGACGTTGGTTCGTCAAAAAGAATCACGTCTGGCTCCATCGAAAGGGCTCTGGCAATGGCTACACGTTGTTTTTGTCCACCTGATAATTGCTTAGGTTTGGCATTAACGTATTTATCCATACCAACAACTTTTAAATACTTCATTGCGATTTTTTCTGCTTCTTCCTTTGAACGACCCAACACCTTGACTTGTCCAACAACACAATTACTTAAAACGTTGTGGTTATTAAATAAATTAAATTGTTGGAATACCATACCCAGCTTTTGACGGTAAGTAGGGATATCGTGCTTGTCATCCAAAATATTTTCACCACGATAAATGATTTGGCCGCCGCTCGGCTTTTCTAATAGATTAACACAACGAAGTAACGTTGATTTACCTGAACCTGAGGAACCGATAATACATACTACTTCACCTTTATTAACTGAAAAATCGATGTCTTTTAAAACTTCATGGGCTCCAAAGGATTTGCTTAAATGTTGAATATCAATGATCTTTTCCATCTTTTCTCCTCCTTTGCCAGCTTATTTATTACCGTCATATTTATCTGTTCGGCGAATGGCATCTTCTGCGGTTTCAACCTGCATTTGATTACCTGGCACCATCATGTAGCTATCCGGACCCTCCAGCTTTCTTTCAATAAACCGGAGAATTCTAGTAACTGTAAATGTCATGATAAAGTATAGAATACACGCCACAAAGAATGACTCAAAATAGCGGAAGTTGTTTCCCGCAATCGATTTTGTTGCGAAGAATAATTCTGATACTGAAATAACGTTCAATACTGAAGTATCTTTAATGTTGATAACAAACTCATTACCTGTTGCCGGTAGGATGTTGCGAATAACCTGTGGTAAAACAACATGTAACATGGTTTGTATATGGTTCATACCAATCGCTTGAGCAGCCTCAAATTGACCTTTATCAATTGATACAATACCACCGCGGACGATTTCAGACATATAGGCACCCGTGTTGATAGATACGATGAAAATAGCAGCGGCTACCCGGTCCATATCTACTCCTAAAGCCAAAGCTGAACCGTAGTATATAACCATTGCTTGTACGATCATTGGTGTTCCTCTGAAAAATTCGATATAAATAGAAAGAATGGCATTAATAATTTTTAATAATATTTTCTTAGAACCACGGTCCGGATTTGGGATTGTCCGGATCACACCTACTAATAAACCTATGATAGAGCCTACAATTGTACCAATAATCGAAATGTATAGCGTTATTCCAGCCCCGCGAATAAACATGGGCCAGTTTTCTGTTATTATTTTTATTACCCATTCAAAGGTCATATTTCCCCTCCTATTTTAGTCAAAACAAAAGGCTGTCTCAAGCACCCCGTACAATTGTACAGATCACCCAGCACCACTAGTTGTAGCTGGACAATTTTGAGACAACCTCTTTCCTTTTCCTTACTGTGCTGCAGGTTGATTTTTAATAGCAGCATCCATAATACTAGTACGTTCTTCTTCTGAGATACCTGCTAAGATTTCATTAATTTTTGGAGTTAATTCACTGCCTTTTGCTAAACCTACTGCGATTGCTGTGTCATCATCTGATGTATCAAATCCTTCTGTAAATTCTACGAAGGCAAATTTTTCGTTGGCAGATGAAGCACTAACAGCCTCCGGACGTTCTGAAACGTAACCATCGATAATTCCTGATTCAAGAGCAACCCTCATCGCCGGGAAATTATCCATTGCAGGCTGTTTTTTAACACCGTCAATTTGATCAATAACTGAATAGTGGAATGTATTTAATTGTGCTGTTACTTTAGCACCATTAAAGTCCTGGATTGAAGTAGCGCTTTCATACTTCCCACCTTTTTTAACGACCATTACTAAATCTGATTTATAGTAGTTATCTGAGAAGTCGATTGTCTCTTTACGTTTGGCTGTTGGTGACATACCCGCAATAATGGCATCGATTTTTCCTGATGTTAAAGCAGGCACAAGTCCATCCCATTCAGTTTTAACAATCACTAATTTTTTCCCTAAACCTTCAGCTAGTTTCTTTGCAATTTCCACATCATACCCGCCTGCAAACTCTGCAGCACCATCTATCGGAACAGCACCATTAGAATTATCCATTTGAGTCCAGTTAAACGGCGCATACCCTGCTTCAAGTCCTACTTTAAAAGTCCCGCCATTTGTAGCTGCTGAATCTGGAGCTCCCGTATTTTCATTCTCAGCTGCTTTATTACCTGTCCCACAGCCAGCCAAAAGAAGCATTACTGAAAGTGAAATGGCAAATAATAATGATAAACTTTTTCTCATACTTTTCCCCTCCTGTAAAATACTTGTATTTACCCTTTTTAAGTATACTAAATTATTACTACTAATTGGAAACTTTAAAGCATAAAAATAATAAAGACCTGAGATAAACTCAGGTCGTAGTAAGCAGATTACCCAAATTCCTCTCTGTTTCCCAATGAGATAGCACACCTCAATAAACCGGGACGTTTATTGAGACAGTCCTGCAGATATTAACTGCAGACCCAACAAGTAATAAATGAGGTTCATTACAAGTTTCGGCGACATTTCCTTCTCTGTAGTTTCATGGCTCCTCGGGCTCCTCTATAGACTGTTAAATATCGCACCTCTACCCCACTGTTTGAAAAGTGAGGTCATTATTTAATTGTTTTATACTATATTTATATATTATTCTTTCAAAATTGTCAACTTTCAATCATTTAGCTGTTTTTCCCAAAAATAAAACCGGCACCCAATTTTAGTGCCAGTTTTATCTTAATTATTAAGCTGCATTTTTAATGGAAGCATAGTATTGTTCTTTCTTCGTATTGTCGAAACGACCTTCCCATTTTGACATAACGATTGCAGCAAGAGAGTTACCACAAACGTTTACAACTGTACGTGCCATATCAAGAAGTCTGTCAACCCCAGCAATAAAAGCAAGTCCTTCTAATGGAATTCCTACTGTTCCTAGAGTTGCTAAAAGTACTACGAATGATACGCCCGGTACACCTGCAATACCTTTAGATGTAACCATTAATACTAATATTAATGTAATTTGTTCACTAATGCTAAGATTGATACCGTACATTTGCGCGATAAAAATAGCGGCAAGCGCTTGATATAATGTTGAACCATCAAGGTTAAAGGAATATCCAGTTGGGACAACAAAAGAAACAATATCTTTTGGACAACCGAACTTTTCCATTTTTTCTATTATTTTTGGTAACACTGTTTCAGAACTTGATGTGGAATATGCCAAAATTAGCTCTTCTTTTAACACTGTGAAAACATGGAATATATTAATACCAACTATTTTAGCTATACCGCCTAGCACCACTAAAATAAAGAATGCCATTGTTACATAAACAAGGATCATCAATTTTCCAAGTGGAACTAAAGATGCTAAACCAAATTTAGAAACTGTAACACCGATTAAACCGAATACACCAAATGGAGCAAACTTCATAACAAAGTTTGTTACCCAGAACATGGCATCTGCTACACCCTCGAAGAATGCAAGCACTGGTTTTCCTTTTTCACCAATTGCTGCTACCCCTAATCCGAATACTACTGAGAAAAAGATAATAGCTAGCATATTGCCATTTGCCATTGCTGATATAACGTTTGTTGGAACTATGCCTACTACAATGTCTAATATACCATGACCTTGACCTGAAACTTGTTCAGTTGTTTCAACATAGCTACCTATATCTGTTTTTGTAAGTTCAGACATATCGATGCCTGCACCAGGTTGGAAAATATTCGCAGACAATAACCCAACTAGAATTGCAATTGTTGTAACAATTTCAAAGTAAATTAGTGTTTTACCACCAAGTTTACCCAACTGTTTAAGGTCGCCAGTTCCTGCTACCCCAATAACTAGTGTAGAAACGATAATTGGAACTACGATCATTTTAATCATATTAAGGAAGATAGTTCCTAGTGGCTTTAAGTAAGTATCAATCGCTGGGTTTCCATAAAAGATTGCACCTACGACAATACCTAGAATTAAACCTACCAAAATTTGATAAGCAAGAGGAAATTTAAATTTTTTCTTCATTAATAGTCACCCCTTTTTTCGTATAGAAAACGCTTACTACATAAATGAGTTCGCTTACATACTCAGTTTAAGGGTAACCTATTAAATCCGACTTAATCCGACATAATGAATTAAAAAAATTTCCTTTTTAATTTTTAACTATGACTGAATTTTTTCATAGTTTCCACATATAATACCTGAAGAAATTTACGAATATTAATTTTGTATTTCGCCTGATCATTCCTGCCTTCCTCAATCATGATCATATGGTTTCTTACTTCTTGAAAATCAAAATAACGGGGTGCATAATATTCAAACTCAGGATTAGTATAATCAATAGCTCCTAATGAAGCTAAATTATTGATCGCGGCTTGAATTGTTCTCCGTATGCGCTGTTCAATTGCTTTACTTTCTTTAGCTATGTCCACATTAGCAGATTCACCTTTCATCGCAATTGCTTCATATAAATCCTTCAATGGTGGTAATTGGGCAGTTTTATCAGTTTGGTTCATCAAAAATTCAATAATGGCAACAATATCATCACTGCCGGCTTCACCAATAACTCCCATATCATTTAAAATGGATAAAACCGTTTCCTTTACTGTAACCTTTCTTTTAATTGTGCCAAGCCCAATTTTTGTGAGGGATTCTTGGATCGCTTGAAGGGAATCTTTAAGTTTATACTGCTCAGCCGTTCTTTTTAATATACTTTGGACCTCTACACGATTAATCGGTTTATTTATAAAAAACTCGACCCCTTTTTCATATGCTTCTGCCACCATGTCTTTATTGACAACCTGGGAGATCATAATAAATAGTCCTTTAAATCCTTCTTTTTTCAGGTATTCAATTGTTTCAATTCCGTCTAACTCCGGCATTAGAAAGTCAATCAAAACTACGTCGGGATGCATCGTAATAATGGATTTAAGACCTTTCGACCCACTTTCAGCCTCTCCAATTACAACCCCAAGATCCCCTTCTGTAATAATATTCTTCAACATCATTCTACTAGCTCTATCATCATCTACAATGAAATACCGCAGTTTTAAACACTCACTTTCGCAAAATAATTGTTGGGATTTTAATTTTAAAAATAGTTCCATTTTCTGAAGTATCTACTTCAACTTGACCTTGAAGAGTATGAACAATCTCTTGTACATGGGAAAGTCCAATTCCTGTGGCAGCAACACCATGATCATTGAATTTTGTTGTATAGCCTGGTTCAAAAATAATCGGGAGATCTGCTTTTGGAATACCAGGTCCAGAATCTACAATAACAAAAAACGTATTTTCCTGCTCCTCAAATATATTTATATTTATTTCGCCTATTTCCTCAATTGCTTCAACAGCATTGGCCGTAATATTATTTAATAAAGCAAGCAGGGGAATTAGTTGAACGGTTTGATAATCAATTGAGATATTTCCTATTAAAATTATTTTCTTTTGTAAAAGCTCACTATATTTTTCATTGGCACTTATAACAAGATCCATGACATCAGATAGTGAGACAGTATTATCCATTTTCTGTTCTCCTATTTTTGTAAGTCCAGCTAATATTCGCTGGGAATCTTTTTTTACCTCATGAATTTCTTGTGCGATATGTAATGCTTGTGCACTTAATTGATTAAAATTTTCTTGCTTTAGCTTACGATAAAGATCATGACTCTCAGCTGTTATTTTTTCAATATGGTTCATTGATTTTTTTAAGTATAAGGTTTCACCATATAATTCTGAGCCGACCTTTAACAGCTCCTCTACTCTTTTTTTCTGTTCGGAAACGGTGATGGACCCATATAATCCTACTACAAAGTAGCTCCTCATTATTGCAACGCCACCTAATAGTGCAAAATCCTTTAACCCTATACCCGGTTGATCCAATAATAAATGCCTTACGAAATGTTCAGACCCGTTTGCAATAACCTCAAATACTGACGCCCATGCACCTAATATCAAAGGAAATGTTTTATACTTTTCGATTTTAATTATATGCAAACCGAGGGCATAGATAAAATAGTATAAAAAGGCCGCAACATGCTTTAAAAAGCTTTTTGAAAACAAAACTTCATAAAGGATAAAATCCTCAATCATCCGAAAACATACGACTGTGATCCCTGTTACCACACCAATACGGATTAGTGAAACTACAGGGGGCCTAACTAGTATGAGAAGGAAAAAGGTGATACTTCCCAACCCAAAACGAAAAGCGTCCCCTTCATAAGGGACGAATCTAAATTCACCGGCAAACGTCGTCAGTAAAGCCGCAACCAATACATATAATCCATTGGCTTGATGTTGATTGTTGCTAAAAAAATTGTTTGTAATAGCCATTGATATCTCCTGTCAACGTCTTCCCTTTTCTCTTAATAATTAATATTATATACATTTCACTTAAAAAGGTCAGCAATGAGTCCAACGATAAATATTACAATAAATGATCCAACAAGCACCGGAATCAACGAAATCCCAAAAACCGTTGGGCCCCATGGTCCGAAAATCACCGTGCCTATCCATTCACCAATAAAGCCCGCTATTATTAGCCCTGCCCAACTTCCCGGCATACTAAAAGGGGATAATTTTTCGGCCACAGCAGCTATTATTAAAACAATAATGGCTGTGAGCAAAAATGAAAGAACACTCATTTAAAAAACTCCTTTTTACTATCATATGCAAGTCCTTTATTTTTGTGTTCAAGGTTGCATATGAAAACAAAAAAGGGGCTCCAATAATCGTCCTCGACTTATTGGATGCCCCTTTTCTTATTTATTAACACAAAGTACTCCACATTCTGCTACTGTCTGCAGATGAGTTTTTTTCAATGATCGAGTATGCCGCATTAGTAATTGCTTGTGCAAGCGTTTCTCCCGTACCAGTTGCATCATTAAAGCTTACCTCAGATGTTCCGTTTGTTTTGTAAGTAAATCCGAACTTTTGTAGTTTGTCTACGATCAACATTGCATGATCAAGATTTTTTTCAGGCTGGAATTCTGAATCATGGATGAAAGTGCGGCTTTCATGATCATACCATCTATCCCATCTATTTAATTTCCAACCAAAGATTCTCCGAGCGATCGCATCAATTTTATTCATTTCCGATTTCCCCTTTTCACAAAATTTTTAAAGTTTTATTTGAAATTTTGTTGTTATATAACAATTTGTTTTATTGATTTTAATTATATAACAGAAATAAAACAATTGCTACACCTTATTTCATAATTTTTCGGAAAAGCGGGACATGTGGTCGGGGGCGGGACACAGGGTCGGGAACTCCGTCTCATTTAATATCCTCAATAAAAGCAGCTACTGCTTCTTCCTTCGTTGCCCATGATGTTACTAAACGGATCGCAGAGTTTTCTGCGTCAACCTTTTCCCAAATATGAAAATCATATTTATTTTGAAGCTCACTAATCACCGCATTAGGCAAAATCGGAAAAATTTGATTGGATGGTGAATCCGTTAAAAAGCTAATATGGGCTCCGGCAAGTTCCTCTTTAAGTTTGTCTGCCATCTTATTTGCATGGGAGGCTAGTTCAAAGAACAAATCGTCCCTGAATAGCTCCAGAAATTGGATTCCTACTAGTCGGCCTTTCGCTAGGATCGCTCCTCTTTGCTTCATATAAAAACGAAAATCATCTTTTAGTGAATCATGGCAAATAACTAAAGCCTCACCAAGAAGTGCACCATTCTTTGTTCCACCAATATAAAATGCATCAACTAGCCAAGGGAGGTCGCTTATTTGTACATCATTTTCTTTGGAGCAAAGAGCGGACCCCAGTCTCGCACCATCCATAAACAAAAGAAGGTTGTTCTCATCACAAAAGGCTCTTAATTGCTCAAGTTCGTTCTTTTTATAAATCGTACCTATTTCAGTAGAATTGGATATGTAAACAAGCTTCGGCTTCACCATATGCTCATCTGTATGAGCATCAAGTACATCCCGCAAATGAGAAGGATTCAATTTTCCATCCGCTACATCGACCGTTACTATTTTGTGACCCGTAGCCTCAATCGCGCCTGTTTCATGTGTATTGATATGTCCTACACTAGCTGCTATGGCAGCCTCATGTGGTCTTAGAAATGCTGATAAAGCAGTAAGATTCGTTTGCGTTCCCCCTGTCAACAGATGGATATCTACGTCACTCCGTTCGATTTTTTTCTTAATCAGCTCTGCTGCCTCAAGGGAATATCGATCCAATCCATAACCCTCTAACTGTTCAAGATTTGTTTCCACTAATGCTTGTAAAATTCTTGGATGCGTACCTTCACTGTAATCATTCTTAAAACTGTACATTCGTAAGCCTCCGTTTACATTATTTTCATAAAGTTTTTTATTAATTTATCGTACCACATTTAGGTTACACAGAAAGAGTTTGTCTTAAATTTTTTATGAATGCTATGATACGATCATTCTTCAAATCCAAAGTTTATTTCACCTATGTAGTGAACAAATTGGACACTGGAGGTGCTGCAATTGATTGCGTCGTATATTAAGTGTCCTACCAAATTTCACAAATAAGTTAGAATTTCAGGATTTACAAAGTAAAATGGGTAGTAAAATTATTATGTTGCTAAAATTAAAGAGATTTAAAATTGCTAGAGTCTAAGTAATTTTTAAAAATAATAAAATGTCTTGAAGGAGATATAGAAATGGCCAAAGATGTAATCACCAAACCTCTAGTGGAGTTAAATAAACCTAAAAAAAGTTGCAAAGATATTTGTGCTGAATTCGAATTGGTTATTAATTCTTTAGATTGTTTGAGTGATTGTTATTTTTCAATAGTCGATGCAACAGGTAAAATTGTGTTCATATCAAAAGAATTTGAAAAATTTGACGGCTATAAAACCAGTGATATTTTAGGAAGAAATGTATTGGATGTATACAATTTAGGAGAACAAAATAGTGTGCATATGATAGCAATTCATGAAAGACGGATCATGAAGAATACGCTATTAAGGTACTCTGCAGCAAATGGTAAAATTGTTGAGCTCATAATGGATATATACCCAGTTTTTTCTGAACAAGAGGTAATTGGTTCTGTTGCAATTAGCCGGGATACAAGCAAAATAAAAGAGCTTACAGATAAATTATCACAACTCCAAAAAGCCCTGTATCACCAAATGCAGAAAACGAACAATAACGGAACCCAGTTTTGTTTTGACGACATTATCGGATCCGGCGAAAGATTGCAAAGAGTTATTAATAATGCAAAAAAAATGGCTAGTTCAGAATCAAGAATTATGATATTAGGAGAAACAGGAACAGGAAAGGAACTCTTTGCCCAAAGTATCCATAACTTCAGTTCAAGAGCTGCTGAACCTTTTATCGCAGTAAACTGCTCCGCCATACCCGATACTTTATTAGAGAGCATCTTATTTGGAACAACGAAAGGTGCATTTACAGGTGCCATGGATAAAGCTGGACTGTTTGAAGAAGCAAAAAATGGCACACTCTTTCTTGATGAGCTTAATTCAATGAGTATCGTTCTTCAGGCTAAATTATTGAGAGCGCTGGAAACAAATCGAATTCGCAGGGTTGGTGGCAACAAAGAAATACCTGTAAACCCCCGAATTATTAGTGCTATGAATATAGATCCAATCGAAGCCATTGAAACTGAAAAACTAAGAAGTGATTTTTATTATAGGCTTGCTGTGGTCACTTTAGATATTCCGCCTTTACGGGACAGAAAAGAGGATATTACCACTTTATCTTGGTGTTATATTAAAAAGTATAACAAAATCTTAGGTAGAAAAATTGACAAGATTTCTGATGAAGTAGTTCAAATGATGGAAAGTTATAACTGGTCAGGAAACGTTCGTGAATTAAGCCATTGTATTGAACATGCAATGAACATTATTGATCCTAACGATACTTCCTTGCAGGCTCGGCATTTACCTCCTTTCCTTCAGGACAAGACACTCAAGAAAAATATACCACCGATCAATGTCTCGAAATTTAATGATTATAAACAAATGATGCAACAGGTTGAAAAGGATATTTTGACAGAAGCATTGAAAAGAAATAACGGCAATATCAACCAAACTGCTAAGGAGTTTAATCTATCAAGACAATGCTTGCATTATAAATTAAAGCGTTTAGATATTGATGTACAGCATGAGATTCATATTGAATAACTCCCCAATCGTATTAGCAAAAAACATGCTGGTACGATTTTTTTATTTTAAATTACTTATTCGCTTTTTCACGGGTGACGTAATCTTTAGCTAGATTTGAATATCCAATCAGAATAACAGCAGAAATAATCATTATACACCCCATCGATGTTTGCCAACTTAGTGGTTCATCTAAAATGAAAATACCCGCCACCAGACTAACCACCGGTTCAAATGTACTAAGTATAGAAGCATTGATTGATCCAATACTTTGTACACCTTTTATAAAGAAAATCATTGCCATAGAAGAACAAAAAAAGCTTAACAAAGTTACATAAAAAAAGCCTTTTAATGTAATCGGTAGCATCATTGACCAATTCCCTCTCATTAAAATGAATATCAGAAATACGAGCGATGAAATTAGGCACGAATAAAATGCTAACACTAGACTGTCCATCTTTTTTAGCTGATGATGGTTAATTAACAAAACATAAATGACAAAAAATACAGCTGAACTAATCGCAAGGGTAACGCCGCGTAGAGAAAAATTACTTCCCCCTGGACTAGCTACTAGATAGATGCCTGTCAAAGATATTACTAGGGCCATCCATTTATAACAGTTTAATTTTTCATGATAAATAAAATAAGCTAACAGCATAATAATTACTGGAAACAAGTAATGTAGCGAGGTAGCAATGCCGGAGCTTATATATTTATAAGATAATGATAGAGTAAGATTGGTGGCGATATAACCAATGAAAATCGATAAAAACAATGGTCTTATCTGTTGTTTCCTTACACGCGAATCAATCCTGCGATAGTGCATAGCTATTCGTATCATAACCGCAGCTAAACCAAAACGAAGAAAGCTAATCTCCGAAATAGAGAGGCCGGTTGCATAGGCCTGTTTGGTCCATATTGGCATAAATCCAAAAAGAGTTGCGGCAGCAATAATTAGACTCATTCCTCGAAGTTGTTTCATAAAATGGACCTCTCATAGATATTGCATAGTTTTTTGGTATCAGAGAAGCCGGTAGCTAGGAGAGAAGATCCCATTACCGGCTTTTATTTCATTTGTGTTGAATTAACAATGGTTTAAGCAAGCTTATTCTTTTTATATTTAAAATCTACAGAACTTGATTGTGCTAACGTTAATCCTTTTGTCTCAGGAGCCATCGCTATTGAAACAATCAATCCAAGCACGGAAATAGCGACCCCAATCATCATTGTTGGTCCAATGCCATGAGAAGCCATGAAAATAGGTAATGTATAAGTGGATAAGACTGTTCCTATCCGACTAAAAGCCATTGCAGCACCTACCGCCGAAGCCCTAATCTCTGTTGGAAAAAGTTCATTTGGATAAAGCCATTGCAGAATACCAGGACCGCCGGAAAAGAATGCGTATATAGCAAAGGCAGCTACGACAACCACTATATTAGCATTGGGAAAGATCCCTAAAACAGCTAATGCCATACTCATGATGGCGAAGCTCCCAATAAGCAAGGGGCGGCGTCCAATTGAATTCAGCCAGAACATAGCAGGTATGCAACCGATTAAGAAAAACATACTGATCACAATATCTCCTAAAATCACCTGTTTTCCAACACCGAATCCAAATGCACTCATAATCTGCGGGCCAAACGTATATAAACCAAACATCGGAACAACCTGACAAGCCCATATTGTTCCAACAAACAACATTCTCTTAAAATAGCCTTTTTCAAAAATCTTGCTATAGCGAGTCTTTTTTACTTCTTCTTTTTCCAATTCGATATCATCGCCAAATAACCTATGAACGATTGCCCTAGCCTCATCAGTGCGCCCTTTGCTCAGCAGCCATCGTGGTGACTCTGGCGTGCCCCATCGACCAATCAGTAAGATCACACATGGAATAAAAGCACTTCCAAGCATAAAGCGCCAACCGTCTTCAACGTCAATGAGATAATAACCAACAACATCAGCAGCGGTAGCACCGATGTACCAAACCGCCGCGATAAAGCCAATTGAAATAGCTCTGTATTTCCTTGGCGTAAATTCTGCTACTAGTGAAGTGGCAATCGGATAATCTGCCCCAATCACTATTCCGATTAAAAACCTCATTATAACGAGCTGCAAAGGAGTGGTTACAAACATGGTTGCAACAGAAATGAGCGCAATGGCAATGATATCGATGGTAAACATTTTTTGGCGTCCAACTATATCTGTTAAATAACCGAATACGGCTGTACCGATAAAAATCCCCGCCAATGCCGCTGCACCAACTAATGCATTCCAATGTGCATCTAAATGCAGTTCTGGACCCAGTTGGGCAAGGGCGACTCCTATAATAACGAGAACATAGCCGTCCAAGAATGGTCCGCCACTAGCAAAAAGGATCATTTTCTTGAGAAAAGGCGTTAACTCAAAATCATCAAGTGTTTTTTTCGTCTTCATAGTTTTTATCTCCCTTTTCCTAACCACTATCAACCTGTTTTGCTTTCTACCACAGCAGCCCGTTTACATTTTCATTGCTTACAAAATTCCGCTAACGTTATTATTTCCATTCAATAATGCCAAAGTTCAAATATGGCTTAGCTTGTGTATAAGCATCAATTACTCTGAAATGAATTTTATTGTCCGCCATTTTCCACATTTGCGTCTTAATTGTTGCACCAGGAAGAAGAGAAGCAGTAATACGAGTTTTAAAGCGTGTTAATCTTTCAGGTTCCCCAGGAATAAATGTATTAATAAAATGACGACAAGCCACACCTGCAAAACTCACAGCATGAAGAATGGGCTTCATTTGACCATTTGCTTTGGCATATTCCCAATCGATATGCTGAGGATGATAATCTCCTGACAATCTGTAAATGAGTGCTTGATTCTCAGGAATTCGTTCCTCAACTTCAAAATCAGGTTCTCTATCTGGAATTTCAACGATATCCTTTGGTGGTTTTGGACCTCCGAATCCGCCATCATAAATTAAACAATCCCAGCTTTCGTTAGTGAAGATCTTCTCACCTGTTTCATCAAAAGTTTCTCCTATATGCTGTGCTAATAAGCCTCTGTCCGGGCCGCGATCATATAACCCTTTTAGTAGTACATACGTGCTTAATTTCCCCGATAATTTGGTCAGCGGCTTGTGAAATTGCAAATCAAAGCCCCAATGAAGAGAGCCTGCATAATTATAGCCATAATCAATTGTTTTCGTAACTTCACTATCTACTATTGGCATTGCTGCAAACATAGGAAGGATTTTTAAATCCTTTTCGTAAACATATTGCAAGTCTGTTTTTCCATCAATGCCAGCACCGCAGCCTAGCGCAAACAAAATTAAATCTCTGAAATTGTACTCTCTTTCAAAAGGTCCAAATGTTTGTCCAACCATTTCCATCTTAATAGCCACTTTACTCATCCTCTCGATTATTTAAGTAATTTTTTTTGCACTTTATAAGTACAGGTTCTTGGTAAGGACTTCCTTATTTCTATAAAAGAAGGCACTTTAAATTTTGCCATATGACCCTTACAATATTCTAAAATTTCTTCTTGATTGAGCACTTCACCATCTTTTACAATAATAAAGGCTTTAACCGCCTGATCACGAATAGGATCAGGTACACCGATTACAGCAGCTTCTTCAATTTTCGGGTGAGTCATAAGAACATTTTCAATTTCCGTAGTGGAGATATTTTCACCAGATCGTTTAATCATATTTACTTTTCGGTCAACAAAGTAAAACCAGCCTGATTCATCTACATAGCCCTTATCACCTGTATGCATCCAGCCATCAGGACTTAATGTCTTTCTTGTTGCTTCCGGATCATTATGATATTCCTTCATGAGTGTTCTGCCGGGTACACCTTTTATATAGATTTCTCCGATTGTATTTGGAGGGAGTTCATTGCCTTCCTCATCAATAATTTTCGCTTCATACGTTAATCCTGGCTTTCCTATTGAAGGCCAATGTCTTTCCCCACATGGAGAGTCACCGATTACACCTACGAGAGATTCGCTTAAGCCGTAAGAATTGAAAAGTCTCACATTAAAGCGCTCTTCAAACTCATTCTTTTCCTTTTCTGTAAGCGCAAGGTAAAAAAACACTTCGCGAAGACAATGGTTTTTTTCCCACTTCTGTTGTGGCTGCATCATCATTGTTCGAATCATCATCGGTATACATTCGGTTATCGTTGCTTGATAACTAAAGATCTGCTTCCAAAACCTTCTTGCACTATATTTAGCAACTGAAATTAATGTTCCACCGGCA
The DNA here is from genome assembly GCF_000307855.1 of Schinkia azotoformans LMG 9581. Classification (GTDB taxonomy): domain Bacteria; phylum Bacillota; class Bacilli; order Bacillales; family Bacillaceae_J; genus Schinkia; species Schinkia azotoformans. The sequence continues at coordinate 90,552 of NZ_AJLR01000044.1, forward strand.
ATTAAGATCGGCATCATCGTGTTGAGTTGAAAATCAACATGAAATGCTGGCATGATCGTTAAAAACCGATCATCGTTCCTTAATGAAAGCTGCCAAGCAGTGAAAATACCTGCAAAAATCATATTGGCATGTGTGATAACAACCCCCTTTGGCATGGAGGTAGTACCTGATGTAAACAAGATTTCCGCAACATCATCACTCGTTAACGGTCTGTTTTCCTTTAATTTAACGGGTTGTGCTTCTTTATTTTCCCAAAAGTTGATCGTACCGGGAGTATGGTCTTTACTTCGGGCAAGTAGTAAATGTTTGATGCCATTATCGGGAATTTGTCCATTGGTATGATAATAAGGCAAAAACTCTTCTTCAATAACGGCAGCAACAACACCTCCACATTTTTTAATGATATATTCACATTCCTCTTGGGTTAATTGTGTATTTAAAGGAACCATGATAGCTCCAATTTTTGCGAGTCCAAACCAAGACATTAAAAACTCCGGGCAATTATAAAGCTGAATTGCAACCTTATCCCCTTTTTGGATTCCTAAATCAAGGAAAAGATTGGCCGTCTTATTGATCTCTTCGTTAAAATGTTGATAAGAAAATTCCTGTATCTTATCATCGCAGCCATGAAAGATCAAGACCGTTTTTTCACCGTTAATCCAGACCATCTCATCCCAGATATCTCGTATAGTCTTGTTCCCCACTATATCTGCCATTTCTTCCACCTCTTAACATAACTCAGATCTTACACCTGTTAGATTTGCTAAGCATCGTTCCTTGTTGTAAATTATCCGTGGCGAAATTCTACTCCCATTGTTCCCTCAGGAAACTCCCATTTCTTGATAATTGTACCTAAGCACAGAATCCTGCATGTACCGCATTCGAGACAGCCCGCGTAATCAAAAGACAGGCTGCCATTTTCATTGAGCTTGTACAGCCCACCTGGACAGGCATTGACGAGCTTCATTTTCTCCTTCATATCTGGGTAATTAGGGTCAATCTCAATATGAGCATTTCCCTCATCAACAAAATACTTATTCACACCTAATTTTTCTTCAATAGATACACTCATACGGATTTAACCCCCTTAAGACCATCTTTCGCTAGATTCATAAGACCAACGGCTTTTAAGTGCTTCATCGCTTTTTTGCGTAATGGAACAGCAGGCTTTCCGTCTATTACAAACATATCTGCCATAATATCTGCTAACATAGCTGGATATTGATTGAAAATGCGTGGATTTTCCATAAATCCTGGGAAGTTTTTATATACATCTAGGTCATTCATAATAAAGCTTTGATCAAGCATTGTTTTGTAGCTTTTGAGAGTCGATGCACTAAAGTTGCCCCTTTTCTTCGCTTCAAGAACCGCCTTGGCTGCCAGTTCTCCGGATGTTATCGCTAAATCCATTCCTCTAACCATATAGCCGATATTCAAACAAAATCCCGCAGCATCACCGCAAATGAGGAAGCCATCACCATATAATGTTGATACCATAGATAATCCTGCTTCAGGAACGACGTGACCGCTTCTTTCAAGAAGCTTGCCATCCTTAATTAAAGGGGCAACTTCAGGATGACTCGTAAATGCAGTTAGCATTTCGTCTATTGTTTTGTCACTTTCGCCGATATGCTCAAGACCTAAAACTAAACCAATGGAGATACTTTCCTTATTCGTGTACAGGAAGCCCCCACCGACAAGTCCGTTGCTTGGGGAACCGGCAAACAAACAGGCTGCACCTTCATTGCCAGTTAATCCAAAGCGGTCTTCAATCACCTCTTTTGGCAGACCATAGACTTCCTTGACGCCAACAGCCACCTGGGATGGCTTGACTCTTTCTCTCAGTCCAGCTTTTTCCGCTAGAAGGGAGTTGACACCGTCTGCTAAAATCACAACATCAGCTTTCATTTCCTCCCCACCGCAAATTACACCAGTGACACGATTATTTTCTATAATTAATTCGTCTACCCTTATTCCAGCAGCAGTAACGGCACCTGCTTCTTCCGCCTTTTCAAAAAGCCAGCGGTCAAACTCACCACGCATCACGACATAGGAATCACTCCCATTTTTAGCAAGGCGCGGGGAATGATAATCCATTGTTACTGCATCTTGTTCCGTCATCATGCAAATACGTTCTTTTACAACCCTTCTCTCTACTGGTGCTTCTTCGGCAAAGCTAGGAATTATTTTTTCTAAACTGTGAGCGTAGAGACGCCCACCAGTCATATTTTTGGAACCACCGTAATTCCCTCTTTCAATGAGTAAAACCTCAAGGCCCTCCTGCGCCAAAACATAAGCTGCAGTTGAACCAGCAAGACCTCCCCCAACAATAATGGCGTCAAATCCGTTCTCGCTCAACGCTTCTCACCTCTCTATGAAAATTTTGGTAAAGCCTAGAAAACTCACTAGGCTTTAAGTTTTTCAATAATCTGTGGTAGTACTTTATAAATATCAGCAACAAGACCAATATCAACCTGTTTGAAAACTGGCGCATTTTTATCCTTATTAATAGCCACTAATGTTTTTGCCTGATTAACCCCAACCATGTGCTGAATTTGACCTGATATACCGATAGAAAGATAGATATCTGGCTTAAGTACTACACCTGATACACCGATATAGCGCTCCTTGCTCATCCACTTCTCGCCTTCCGCAATTGGACGGCTACATGCCATTTCAGCCCCTACTAAAGAAGCAAGTTCCTCCGCCATTTTTATGTCATCTTTAGATGCAAACCCTCTTCCGACACCAACAACTCGTTTTGCAGCACTTAAATTAACGACTTCTCCTTGTTTTGGACGAGTTTCAAGAACACGAATTCCAGACTGCTCAGCTTTAGCCTCAAGCTTAATCACATTCACTTGCCTTGATTCGTCTTTTGGTATTGCTTCAAATACACCTGTTCCTGTTGTTACGATCACTGTTTCAGATAATGCTTTTTCCGTTCTAATTGCTGCTCCACCGTAAACCAGATGTTTGACAACGATGCTGCCATCTTCTGCGGCAAACTCAGAAATATTTGATAGAGTGCTAGTACCTAGTTGTGAAGCAATTTTTCCAGCAAGGAGCTTTCCTCTTGTAGAGGAATAAACCATCACAAGGTTGGGCTTTTCTTCACGAAGCAATTCCGCTATAGGTTGTGAATTTGCTTCCATTATGGCATTCCCATTTTGTTCAAATAAATAGACTTGGTCCGCTCCTAGAAAGCTTGCTTCTTCTGCTTGGGCTTGGCCCCCAAATAAAACAGCCGTTACATGCTCACCAAGCTTACGTCCGCCACCGCATAATTCCCCAATAGTATTTTGATCGTCAGTTATTATCCATACTTTTTTTACTGCCATGATATCTCCACCTCTTTTTATCAAATTACTTCAATTCAGCACTAATTAATTTTACAAATGCATCGACAACATCTTCTGATTCGCCTTCAAATATATTTAAACGGCGCTCCACCTGTTCAGGTGCGAGTGTACTAACTACTATACTTGAAGGTTGATAATCTGTTGCCTCAATATCAGCTAATGTGTATGTCGTTACAGGTTTCTTATTTGCTGCAATAATGTCTTTCATTCCCGCAATACGGGGGACATTAATTTCAGATGTAACAGATAATACCGCAGGTAATGTTATCTCTAGAACTTGAATCTCATTTTCTAGCGCACGTTCTACAATGACTTTATCCCCATCAGGTGTAATCTTATTCACGGCATTAACTACCGGAACACCTAGCAATTCACCTAATTGATTACCGACTTGCTGTGCATAAAAGTCAGAGGATCCTGCACCGCATAAGACAAGATCAAAGTCACCCATTTTTTTAATAGCTGTTTCTAATATTTTTGCAGATTGATAGGTATCAGCTTGTACCAATGCTTCATCGGTCACAATATATAAGTCATCCAAACCTCTAGATAGAATATCTTTTTTCAGTTTTGCATTTTCAAGGATTTTTCCTCCAGCACACAAACCAGATAATTGACCTCCTGCAGCCTCAACAATTTGTTTTCCTGCTTCAACGCCGTTGAGATCATAGGATCCAAACTTCCATTCCGCTTTTTCAAAGGAAACTTGTCTATCTTTCGAAATCACAATATCTTGTTCCTCAGGTACCGCTTTACAACATGCAATTACTCTCATCTATTAACACCTTCTTAATAATTTTGTTTGATTTAATATAGATCATTTTTCACTGGACGAGAGGATATGCTCCTCCCATCCATCAATTTGGGTATTAGGATTTTTTAATAATGCCCTTTTCAGCTAGTTCGTGAATCTTTTCACATGAATAACCTATTTCAGTTAAGATACTTTCTGTATCCATTCCAAGGGTTGGCATACCCCGCCAAATTTGCCCCGGATTATTTTTGAACTTAGGGAATATATTAGGACCTTTGCATTTTTTGCCGTCAATTGTTTCCCATTCCACGAATGCTTCACGAGCGATAAAATGCGGATGATTTGGCAACTCTTCAAACGTCATCATTTTATTTGCTGCAATCTTACAATCTGAGAAATCCTTTTCTACCTCGTCAACCGGCATACTTAACAAGTATTCTTCTATTTTTTGTTCGATAAGCTCCGCCTTAGGACCATCCAACCAAAGTGCTGTTGTACCTTCCGGGTATTCATCCGTTCCCCATAAATAACCAAGTCCAATTCTTTCAAGGATCGCCTTATTCTGCTTTGCACCATATAGGCATAAGCTTAAGAAACCATCTTTACACTTGTACACTCCGATTCCACATAAGTTTTGGTGTTTGGCACCTGCACGTGGATAGAGAATTCCTGCATTAAGGTAATCCATCATGTAATAAGCACCCATGCGAAGCATCACTTCATACATGGCAATATCAATGCTCTCGCCAACTCCGGTTTTCTGTGCTTTGTAAAGGGCTGCAAGTGCCGAACCCACGACCATTTGTGAGGTAAAATAATCACCAGTATAAGGTGAAGCAATCATCGGCTGCTCTGGAGATCCGTTTTGACTTAGATAGCCGCTAAACGCTTGAGCTGTTTGGTCATAAGCCGCCCTGTTTACTCTTTCCATGTCGCCATACTGACCATAGCCGGAAACATGCACAATGACTAAGGAGTTATTATGTTCCCATAGCAATTCATCTGTAATGCCACGCCTTGCAAACGCTGGTCCCTTGCTTGATTCAATAAATATATCTGCTGTTTCAATTAGTTTTAGAAATACTTCTCTTCCTTCTTCCGAGAAGATATCCAACGATAAGCTCCGCTGATTGCGGCGTTCGAGTTCTTTCACATAGGTTGTGTCTCTCATTGAATCGCCATTAAATGTATTTTCAATCCAAGTAACATCTGCCCCCCATTCTGCCATTAATTGTGCAGCCTCAGGTCCTGCTATTTCTACTGCGGAATAAACCACTTTTAAACCATGTAAGTTTCCAAATGCCGGCTTGCTTGTTGCGGTTGACATCAACATTACTCCTTTCACCAGGTCCAATATCTATTAACCTATAAGTTTCTTACTATATGTGATTAGCGATATTTTTTTAGTACTGCTCTGCCGGCAGTAAGAATTTGCATTTCGTCTGATCCACCAGAAACTCTATCGACACGAAGGTCACGCCAGAATCTGGTAATACGGTGTTCACCAGCGATACCTACTCCGCCTAAAACCTGCATAGCGTCATCTACCACTTCAAAAGCAGCATTTGCACAGTAATATTTACACATCGCAGCATCTCCGGAATCTGCTAAACCATTATCAATCTTCCAAGCAGTTTCATATAACATGTTGCGCATATTCTTAACTTTGATCGCCATACGGCAAAACTTCTCTTGAATTAATTGGAATCGCCCAATTGCCTCACCAAATTGCTTTCTTTGGTTGGCATATTTAGCTGCATCCTCTAGTGCGCATAGTGCAGTAGCATAATTCGTACAGCCAACTAGGAAACGTTCAAAGTCGAACTCTTCCTTCACACGGTTAAAGCCGTTTCCTTCTTTTCCAAACATATCTTTTTCTTCTAATTCAACGTTATCGAAATAGATTGAACAGCAACTATCCATGCGCAACCCTAATTTTGGAAGTTTCTCAATTTTAATGCCTGGTTTTGTCATATCAACAAACCATTCCGAAAAAGTAGAGTAATTGTCAGAATCTCTCGCCATTACTACTAAATAAGGAGCACCTGCACCACTTGTAATGTAGATTTTTTGGCCGTTTAAATAGACTTTTCCATTTTTGCGAGTGTACGTTGTCTGCAGGCTACCAACATCTGAACCTGCTCCTGGCTCAGTAATCGCTGAATTCCACATTTGTTTTCCTGTGCCGCGCAGGGCCATGATTTTTTCAATTTGCTCTTCAGTTCCTTCCCGAAGAACCGTATTAAAGCCAGGAAGCTGATATAAAACGTATGTTGGTCCACCTAATCTGCCTAGTTCTTCCCAAACAGCTGTTAATGTTACAAGACCTGCATCAAAACCACCATGTTCCTCCGGTAATAAAAGACTATCAATTCCTAAATCAGCAAGCTCCTTAACCCATCTTTCTGGATACTCACTTTTTTCGTCACACTCAAGAAAGTAACTTTCCCAGTTCTCTCTTCCCATTAATTCACGAATCCCTGCAACGATTAATTCCTGTTCATCTGTAAGTCTAAAATCCATTATGAAACCCCTCCATTATATTTATAGAATTTAGGTAATGTATCTACTGATTATCCAGCTCTCTTTTCATCATCATTTTTAGTTTTTTTACTGTTTTTCCAACCCGTTTTTTGAACCTCTTTAAAGAATGAAAGCGGGATAATGATACAAACAATCATCATTGGCAAGCCGCCTAAAACCGAGGCTGTTTGCAAAGGTTTAAGTCCCCCTAGCATCAGCAGTGAAATCGCAAGTACACCCAGTAGTAATGACCATGCGATCCGATTTACTCTTGATGGTTCATCATCCTCTGTGATTTCTTTAGTCGTTACCATCGCCAATGTATAGGCAACACCATTAATGAATGTCGCTGTAGAAATAAAAGCGTAAACAAGAAATACTGGGAGTACAATTTTTGCTAATGGCAACGTGTTATATATTCCGACAATAGCGGCAGCCGGACCAGCTGTTTCCATTATCGTGCCGATATCTACTAGTCCTTCGTAATGGGCGAACATTCCATAGTTTGTAAACACACCGAAGAAAACCATTTCTCCTAGAACAATTGCGCCTAATACTCCTAATGAGAATTCGCGAACCGTTCTCCCTTTTGAAATTTTTACTAGATAAATAGAATAAGTAACAACGCAGTTTAAGAACCAAGCCCAATAGAAAATCGTCCATCCTTGTGGGAAACCAGACTTACCATATGGGTCTGTATAGAATGTCATTCTAGTAATATTTTGCAGCATTGTTCCAAGCGCATCTGTAAAACCATTTAAAATAAATGATGTTGGACCAAACACTGCGACAAAAATAATAACACCAAAAGCTAAATACACTCTTATATCGCTAAGGATTTTAATCCCTTTCTGTAATCCAAAATAAATGCTAGTTGTAAATAAAGCGATCCAAGCGATTAGAATCCATCCATCCATTGACAGCGTATGTGGAATTCCAAATATCTTAGAAATTAGTTCTGCAACAAGCGGTGTACCTAAACCTAATGATGTACCTACTCCGGCAACCATTCCGATAATGTAAAGGATGTCAATTACTTTCCCTGTAAATCCATCCTTTTGTTTTCCTAATAAGCCGCACACACTACTCGGCTTCACAACATTCCTTTTCTTAACAAAGAAGTTATAACCAATTGCTGTTCCGATTACCACATACATAGCAGATGGAATTAGTCCCCAATGGTACATACCATATGCAGAAGCCCATTGTGCAGCTTCAGTAGAAAATGGTTCTGCGCCAAAAGGAGGAGCTTGCATGTAATAATACCATTCAATTGTTGCCCAATATAAAAGGGCCGCGCTTGAAGTTGAAGTGAAGATCATTCCTAACCATGTACTAGTCTTAAATTCCGGTTCGCCATCTCCAAATCTTTTATCCTTGTACTTACCAAAGATAAAGTACATAGCAATAAGGAAAAGAATAATTACGTACCATTCAAATGACCAACCGAGTTTGTCTGTTGTCCAAGCCAAGGCAGCATTTGATATTTCATTTGCTTTGTCCGGATTTTTAATGATTAATCCACAAATAATGGAAATAAATAGTAATGGTGGCCAGAAGATAATATGATCAATCTTCATTTTCTTTTTCATTTGATTTCCTCCTCATTATCCTTTTATCTATTCCTGGCTCGTGAATAAATTCTAATTACTCAATCGGTTGAGCATAATATTGACTGCCCTCTCACCTCCCATATAAAAAATGAAATCTTTAATTAAGTGAAACCATGGTTTTTCTTTCACTAAATTATATAAGCAATAACTGTTCCAACTTTTTCGTCAGTCTCTTAATAAAAATAAAATTTTTCACCTGAAACTAAACATACTTTGTGATTTATTTCACAAAAGATGACACAAACAAAAATCTATGTTGTACCTTTTCGAAAAATATTTTTACATGTTAAATTTTTTTGACGTACAAGTCTGTTGGTATTGTATGGGTTAGATAATATGTAAAAAATTTTTAACAAAAAGTAGAACTTTCTTTCCAAATTGAAGTAGAAAATAAGTTTATAGGAGTTTTAGACTTTTAAATATAGGTGAAGGTTTTGTGAACAAAGCCGTTTTAATAACAAAAAAAGGAAGCAAAGGATGTTTCCCTTGCCTCCGTCTAATATTCTTAAGAAACAAATAATGTATTAGTTCACTGCTAAGCATAGCTACCTGCTTAACATTGTGAGTTTTTTCACATGTTTAAAGTCAATATCGCTTACGTTTAGATGATGAAGGAACGCCTAGTTGTTCACGATATTTAGTTACCGTTCTACGAGTAAGAGTAAGTCCTTCATTGGCAGATAATATATCTAAAATTTTTTGATCTGATAATGGCTTGCTCTTATTTTCATTTTTAACTATTTCAACTATCAAATCCTTAACAATCTCCGAGGATATTTCGTCATTTCCATTTGTACTTATACTTGATGTAAAAAAGTATTTTAATTCGAAAAGACCATGTGGTGTCTGCACATATTTACCGTTAACAGCTCGACTTACAGTTGATTCATGTAGTTCAACCAATTCCGCAATTTCTTTAATGGTTAATGGTTTTAAATAGGAAGTACCTTTTTGAAAAAAGTCATTTTGTTTATCTATAATTGCTTGCATTACACGTACTAAAGTTGTCTTCCGTTTTTCAATTGATTTCTTCAGCCAATTTAAGTGCTCATACTTCTCAGTTAAATAATTTGACTGGTCATACTTTGAGAGTTGATCCATTCGTTCATTATAGTAGGAGTCGCATGACAACTTTGGATAGAGAGCGTTATTTATCTTAACAATAAATCCTTGCCTATCTTCGCTTATGATTAATTCTGGTTTTATGAGTTGAGGATAATCATTTTGATAAGAACTGGCTGGCCTAGGATTTAGATTTTTTAATAAATCAAATACGTTTTGAATTTCTGTAATATCCACCCCCATTTTATTACTAATTTCTCTCCACTTTCTTTCAACTAATAATTCGAAATAATGAGCAACTACTAATTCAGCCAGTTCATTATGATTGCTAACATCTCTTATTTGAAGCAAAATACATTCCTGTAATGTACGGGCACCTACACCAATTGGCTCAAAAGTTTGTAAGCGATAAAGGGCTTGTTCTACCAAATCAACAGGTACTGCAAAGTGCTTGCTAACATCCTGTAAATCTCCTTGAAAATATCCATTTTCATCGACTAGAAAAATTAAGTATTCCATTATTTCTTGTTCTTTAGGTTTAAGTGTTAAAAAACTTAGTTGTTCCAATAAAAAATCATATAAATTTCTCGGTTGCTCAATATTATTTAACCAATCTTTTTCACTATTTTTATCATTTTGATGTTTTTTTAAAATAAGATGGTTGTTGTCAAAAGACTCCATATCTATTAATGGGTTTTCCAGAGCCTGGTCCATTAAAAACCTCTCCAACTCAACCATGGGCATATGCAATAGTGAAAGCTGTTGTTCCATCTTGTTTGTAATAACAAGTTGTAACCTCTGGTTTTGAAAAAGTCCTTGTTCCATAATAAATTGCTCCTCTGATTAGCTAGATATTTCCGTTAATCTATTCGAAAAAATTTTTCTCATATAAAATAAGCTATCATAACTAATCAAAGTCAAATTGCAAAAATATATCCATTTCATTAACTTTTTGTGAAAATTGTATGGATAATTATAATTAATAAAAAGGAAAGGGCTTAAGTGACAACTTTTGCCCTTTCCTTTTTATCTTTTCTCGATTCGGCCAAATTCTGGCTCAAGCCGACTTAGAAATTCCTCTGCAGCACTATAGCCCTGCTGCCTTAAATACCAATTATTTGCGGCGGCCTCAATTAATCCTGCCACATCGCGACCGGGTTGTAGCTGAATTTCTAATGAAGGAATTTTAACACCCATGTAGTCTACATATTCGGGCTCCTGTTCCAAATCATTATTCAGATCGTCTTTCTGCCATTTTGTCAGATTAATATCAAGTGCAATTCTTGTTTCATCTTGAAAAGCTGTTCGTCCGTACATACGAACTACATTTAATAATCCTAAACTACGAAGGGCCAAGAATTCTTTCGTCTTCTCATCATGAGTACCGAGAATTGTTTGTGAACTAAGCTTTTTTAAAACAACAACATCGTCAGCCACAAGTCGGTGTCCCCTGCCGATTAATGTGTGTGCTGTCTCACTTTTTCCAACCCCTGAGTTGCCTCGAAGTAGAATCCCAATTCCAAACACATTCATACATACTCCATGCACAGTCATTTCGGGTGCCAATGCCTTTACCAAATATGCATCTATCTTCAAAATGAATTCCGAGGTTACTTCACGTTTTTTTGTAATTAATAAGGGAATTCCCGCTTTAATACAATGATGTTTTAAATACGTAAGTCCCTCTTCACCAGAAGGCACAATAAAACAAGGCGGATGATAGCTAACAATATTCCCAATTCGGATAATACGTTCCTCTTTACTTAGCTTATGCAAATAGTTTATTTCTTTTTTTCCTAAAATTTGAACTCTTTCTTTTGGAAAAAAGTCAAAGTGTCCAACAAATTCCAAACCAGGCCGATGTACTCGCTGTTGTGTTATTGTATTCTGTAAATGTTCTTCACCAGCTAACACTGTAAGTGAAAACCTTCGAACTATGTCTTCAACCGTTATTTTTTTTTCTATCATAAATTCCACTCTCCCTTTATACCCCAAACCGCTTTCTGTAACCACATTTCCTGCACATTTCTTCCACAGCTTCTCTTCTTGAAAAGCCATCGTATAGATTATTAGCTCGCTCACCTTCGACAATATCGGAGAAAGGTGTTTGATTAATATTACCTAATTTAATTACGCCTTCACCGTCAAGACAACAAGGGACAACAGTTCCATCAACAAGTATAGCCGCTTGGGTTCTTAGAGCATGGCAGAATCCTTTTCCATCATCTTCCGGGACCTGTAAACTCGGCCATTCAAATTCATAATCCTGGTTGAGATAGATTCGATCAGCAATTTTGACTCCGCTGCCAGGCATAACTTTTTCTTCAATTTTAAAATCAAGATTAAATTCTTTTTCGATCATTTCGAGGGTCTCACGATTCCTTCTCTTTTCCGCACTTGTTGCATTTTCCCGTTGCAGGTTCCATAAACGAAATGAAATTAGAACACCACTCTCAGCTGCTTCACGAGTAAAAGAAAGAATCTGAGACAAGTATTGTTCCCGGTTCAAAGCCCCTTCATTTCCATCAAAACTGTGGAGGGAGAAATTCATCTGGCGCAATGCCGGCTTCCCTAATAGTTTTTCCCTATTTTTAGCAATTAAAGTTCCATTCGTCGTAATATTCACCTTAAATCCCTTGGTATAAGCAGCCTCCAGCAATTCGTCAATCCTTGGATGAAGGAGAGGCTCCCCTTTTACATGAAGGTAAATATAAGATGTATGCGGTTTAATCTGGTCTAATATATTATTAAATTTATCTAATTTGATAAAATTTGCAAGCCGTTCCGTAGGTGGGCAAAAACTACAAGCTAAATTACATACGCTCGTAATTTCCACATATACTTTTTTGAATGTTTTCAAGGCTTGTTCACCCTTCTAAGTTTTTTATAAGGATAAATACACTTTTCTCATTTTAGCAGAATTATTATGTTTTTAACATTTTCAGAATTTTCTATAAAATAAAGGTTACTATTTCTTTAAAAACCTCTTCGGGACGTTCTTCAGTTAGCAAATGACCTGCTTTTTCGTATGTGATCAGCTTCGCATTCGGAAGATCATCTGCCAATCTTTGACCAATACGGTAGGACACAACCCGATCCTCTTTCCCCCAAAGTAATAATGTCGGATTTTCGATTGTTTTCAGGTCCTTACTGTTTAAATCCCCTTCACGATATCGTAATAACCTCATTAATGAAGTGTAAAAACCCTTTTCCTCCAATGGCTTGCCAAATTCTCTAATGTGATTTTCGGTAATAAGCGAAGGATCATAAAAGACATTTTTCAAAACGTCTTTTACCTCTTGTTTATGTACTTGGTGTTTTACATAATGCCCGAAAAAAGGAAGATACGTGCAAAAAATGATTGCTTTGTTTGCCCTTTTTAAATAACCGGAGCTTGATACTAACACCAGTTTGTTAATTCTTTCCGGAACCATTTTCGTCGCATATAAAGCAATTTGTCCACCCATTGAGTGTCCTATGATATTTACATTTTCTAATTTAAAATAATCGATACAAGCTGCGACTACTTTGGCATAGTTTTGAAATGAATATATGAATAATGACGATTTTTCACTCCGTCCAAACCCAGGCAGATCTATAGCAATGATTGAGAAATGGTCTTTTAATAGTGGAATTAAGGAATTGAATGTATACATAGTGGCGGCAACTCCATGGATGAGGAGAAGTGGAGGCCGATTCTCAACGAAGGAATATTCACAATAAATTTTAACACCACAGAGGTCAATATATTTTTGAGTTAATGCCATCATTCACATCTCCAACATAGTTAGTTGGGAATATTTTATGCTTAACGGGGCTTTTCATTCGCCCCGCTGCTTAGACTGTTTTTCGTCTCCTCTTACTCTTTTACGTTTTTTTGACGTTCCCATTCCGCCAATAAAGGTCGAACCTAAAACAAGCACACCACCGATTATTTGCAACAAACTCATACTTTCGCTGAAAAATATCGCAGCAAAGATCACAGCAGAAATCGGATCAATATAACTTAAAATGGCAATCGTATGCCCTTTAAGTTCTTTAATGGAACCAAAATACAAATAATAAGCGAAGCCTGTATGGACAATTCCAAGAATCAAAATGAAAACAATAGACTGAAGGCCAAGCTCTGTTACATAAGTGATGCCCTCTTGCCAATACACATAAGGTACCAGCACGAGTGATGCCAGCATTAATTGAATTAACGTCGTCTCAAAGCCCGATAATTTTTTAATAAATTTATTCATTAAAATAACGCTCGCATATAAAGCAGCCGCCGAAAGTCCATATAATATTCCAACTGTATGATTATAGGAACCGCTTGCACTGCCAGTCCCATTATTAACGACTAAAAATAAGCCGATCATCGCCCCAATAATGCTGCTTACCTTACTCGCTGTCAGTTTTTCTTTTAAAATCATGGGTGCAAGCGCCATAACAAATACAGGTGCAAAATAATAGCTGATCGTTGCATTTGATATCGTGGTAAAACGATAGGCCTCAAACAAAAAAATCCAATTAAAGCCAATCGCTGCTCCAGATAAAATTAAAAGAATACCATTCCTTTTAATTGCTTTAAAAGAAAGCTTTTGTTTTACCAAAAAACTAGCACAAATTAAAAATATACTCCCTATCGCACCCCTAAAAAGCGCAATTTCACTCGATGATAGATTTATATTTTTCACAAAAATACCCAAACTACCGAAAATCAACATTGCTGCAATTAATTTTACCTGCCCCTTCACGCCGGTTGTCCCCCTTGTTGTCCGTTTCCCCATAGAATTTAGTATAACGAAATTTCAAATTATTTTTCCAGTATTTTTCTAAAAGTTGCTACAAAACTCGCGGTTTGCAAACAAAATATCTATTATAATTAAATGGTAAGGAAAAGAATGGAATGAGGGAAAATTTATGAAGGAACGCTGTTTTCAAGAGTTCTTTAAAAAATCTCCTATTGCCTATTCATGTCATAGAGCTATATTTGATAATGAAGGTATACCTTATGACTATGAATATTTATTATTAAATGAGGCTTTTGAAGATTTATTAAAAATTCAAGGAACTGATCTTATTAATAAGACATTCTATCAAGTTTTCCCTGAAGGCTGGGAAGGCGAAGAGCAATGGAAAGAACTCTTACAAAATGCTGTTGTGAATTATACATCTACTCAATTCGATATACATCGTGAATCGATTCAAAAATGGATCCGTGTCCTTGTTTTTCCATTATGTCGCGAAATAATTGGGTGTATTTATCATGATGTAACGACAGAATATGCACTTAACAAGGAAACTCAAAAATTGGAAATGGAGCTCTTTAGGAATAATAGAAGTCTATTAGAACTTACGAAAAAATTAGAGCAAAAAAATAAAATGCTAAACGATCTTGCTATTAAAGATGAATTAACCGGACTTTATAATCGCCATTTTTTAGATCAGTGGATTGAAAAAGAAATGTCCCGTGCGGACCGGGATCATCAACCTCTTTCGATGATTATTTTCGATTTGGATCATTTTAAGCGCGTTAATGACATTTGGGGGCATCCAGTTGGGGATGAGGTGCTAAAAGAAACGGCCAATCTTGCAAATAGCTTAATTTGCGACCCGGATTTCCTCGTTAGGCTTGGTGGAGAGGAATTTGTTATTATCATGCCTGGAAGCTCCATTCAACGAGCACTTGCAGTGGCGGAAACGATTCGTCAAACCTTGGAAAAATATAAATACCCGATTATTGGGCATTTAACCGCTAGTTTCGGTGTTGCGGAAAGAATGGAATTGGAATCCTATTATAGCTGGTACAAACGTTCAGACAAAGCGATGTATCGAGCTAAAGAGGGCGGAAGAAACCGAGTATATCGTTCGGAAGACCAAGACCGCTTACTCAACGCACCCGTTAATATTAAGTGGAAAGCGGAATGGGAAAGCGGTAACCATATGATTGATGAGCAACATCGGGAGCTTGTCGAAAGTGCTAATAGTCTTTTATATCTGTTCCTTGCAGAGTCAGAAAAAGGTAAAATCATGCCAGCGGTCGATAAAGTTTTAGACCGTATAATTAAGCATTTTCATGATGAAGAACAAATATTGGTAGAAACAGGCTACCCTGATTATGAAAAACATGCCGAAATTCATAAAACATTACTTGATAAAGTATTTCAATTTAAAAAATCTTATCAGGCAGGCGATCTTAAACTATCCGAATTATTTTCATTTATTGTGAACGATCTTATTATTGGTCATATCCAAAATGCAGATACAGAATTTTTTCCATATACTCAAACTAAAGCTTTGGAATTGAATAATGCAAGCTATTGATAAAATATCATTCTCTTGACTTCCTTATGAATGTTTTGTATATTTTAAATTATAAAAAAAAAAAAAAACGAAGCACAAAATGGGGTACACCACCGAAAGGGTGTAAGGGCCATTTTGTGCTTTTTTTATGCAGATTTTTAGAAAGGGTGGAAGAAGTGAAAGTAAATGGCTCATTTATTGAATTAGAAAAACAGCAGACATTGTACGATTTTTTAATGCTGCAAAACTTCAATTTAGGGATTATTGTT
The DNA here is from genome assembly GCF_000307855.1 of Schinkia azotoformans LMG 9581. Taxonomy (GTDB): domain Bacteria; phylum Bacillota; class Bacilli; order Bacillales; family Bacillaceae_J; genus Schinkia; species Schinkia azotoformans. The sequence continues at coordinate 106,426 of NZ_AJLR01000044.1, forward strand.
GTTGAACGCAATGGAGAAATTGTACCCAAAGATACCTATCAAGAAGTTTTGCTTACGAATGAAGATACGCTAGAAGTCGTCACCTTCGTTGGTGGGGGTTGAGCCACGGGGGTGGTGTGGGACACAGGGTCGGGAACTCCGGCTCAGCATGAGAACAAATGAATTTTAGGAGGATTTTAATAATATGACTGATAAGTTAGTAATTGGTGGACATGAATTTCAATCAAGATTTATTTTAGGATCAGGAAAATTTTCTTTAGACCTCATGAAGGCTGTTATTGAATATGGTGAGGCTGAAATAGTAACGCTTGCGCTAAGACGTGCTAATACAGGTGGAGAAGAAAATATTGTTCATTATATCCCTGAAAATATTACATTACTTCCAAACACTTCTGGTGCCAGAAATGCGGAAGAAGCCGTTCGTATCGCATGTCTAGCAAGGGAGCTTGGCTGCGGTGATTTTATTAAATTAGAGGTTATCCATGATTCAAAGTATTTACTGCCTGATAACTATGAAACTATTAAAGCGACCGAAATCCTTGCCAAAGAAGGATTTATTGTAATGCCCTATATGTATCCGGATTTGTATGTAGCAAGATCATTGGTGGATGCCGGCGCAGCCGCTGTCATGCCGCTTGGGTCTCCAATCGGAAGTAATAAGGGGCTTTCCACCAAGAATTTTATTCAAATTTTAGTTGATGAAATTAACGTCCCTATCATTGTCGATGCCGGTATTGGCCGTCCATCACAAGCTTGTGAGGCCATGGAAATGGGCGTTGACGCAATCATGTGCAACACAGCTGTTGCCACTGCCGGTGATGTAGCTTTAATGGCGAAGGCTTTCAAACTTGCAATTGAAGCAGGACGATCCGCTTATCTTGCAGGCTTAGGACGTGTATTAGACTTTCAGGCAGAGGCATCAAGTCCTTTGACTGGATTTTTGGAGGATTAATATGGTGCTCAACAGAATAGATCATATGAAGTATCTTGATGGTATGGATGTCATAGAATCAGATTTGATGGAAAAGGTGTTATCGGCTGTTGAAAAATATGATTATAGCCAATATTCTAGTAGAGATGTAGAAATTGCTCTACATAAAGACCATCTTTCCATTGATGATTTTGGAGCGCTTCTTTCTCCTGTTGCCTTATCTTATTTGGAGGATATAGCAAGAAAGGCTAAGCTTGAAACGAGAAAGCACTTTGGAAATTCTATTTCCTTATTTACACCTTTATATATTGCGAATTATTGCGAAAATGAATGTGTTTATTGTGGATTTAAAGCAACGAACAAAATTCAACGTGCTACATTGTCAAAGGAAGACGCGGAAAGTGAACTAAAAGCGATTGCGGCGACCGGTCTTGAAGAAATTCTTTTGTTAACAGGTGAATCTCGTTATAAATCCGATGTTGAGTATATCGGTGAAACAATTCAATTAGCAACAAAATATTTTAAAACTGTGGGTATTGAAATTTATCCATTAAATGTAGAAGAATATACCTATCTGCGCAACTGTGGTGCTGACTTTGTTTCAGTTTACCAAGAAACGTACAACCCGGATAAATATGCTGCGGTCCATTTATGGGGGTCAAAACGAATTTTCCCTTACCGTTTTCATGCCCAAGAACGTGCATTATTAGGAGGTATGCGTGGCGTTTCATTTGGTGCTTTGCTTGGACTCGATGATTTCCGTAAGGATGCTTTTGCAGCTGGATTCCATGCAGCATTGATCCAGCAAAAATATCCGCATGCTGAGATAGGGTTTTCTGTCCCACGTTTACGACCTTTTAAAAACAATGCGGACAATAATTCTAAAGATGTTCATGAAAAACAGTTACTGCAGGTCATGCTTGCTTATCGTTTGTTAATGCCTTACGCCGGAATTACGATTTCCACTCGAGAACGTGCAGGTTTTCGGGACAATGTAATCGGCTTGGTTGCTACAAAAATGTCAGCCGGTGTAAGTGTTGGTGTTGGTGGCCACGATGAAGAACAAAAAGGTGACGAACAGTTTGAAATTTCCGATGAACGTTCAGTAACGGAAGTTCATGAAATGATTGTTAATAAAGGGCTGCAGCCTGTTTATACGGATTATATTAGGGTATAACTTTATTCAGCAGAAGTCCTTCACTTCCATGAGTGGCGGGATGAACACAAACCAGTATGTAATTCAGTAGAGGTTTCAAGCTCCTACTGAATAAAGTTAAAGCCTCCGGCGGATGCCTCAGATTTTCAAAGGTAGTTTTTCGAGCAAGCTCGAAAAAATCTGGGCGCAAATACGCCAAGGCGCATTTTGATTTAAGGAGAGCCAACATGCTCATTTGTGTAACAAATCGAAAGCTTTGTAAGGATGATTTATTAACTCGAATTGCTCAAATAGCTAAAGGCAAGCCACATGGAATCATGCTAAGGGAAAAAGACTTAACTCAAATCGAATATGAAGCGTTGGCTTTTGTAGTTAATAAAATCTGTAAGAAAAATGGGGTCCCACTCATTATTAATCAGAATATAAAAGCTGCTTTAAAACTAAAAATACCGAATATCCATTTCTCCATGGAAAACCTAAGAAGTTTTCAAAATGAATTAGTGGTGTTCTCTCGGGTTGGTGCCTCTGTTCATTCAATCGAAGAGGCAAAAGAAGCTGAAAGATTAGGTGCCACCTACCTAGTTGCCGGTCATATCTTTGCAACTGATTGTAAAAAAGGAGTGCCTCCAAGAGGGCTCCAGTTTCTAAAGGAAGTATGCGGATCCGTTGCGATTCCGGTATTTTCGATTGGCGGCATCACTAAGAATAATGTTACTGAGGTTGCTAAAACTGGAGCAAGTGGTGTCTGTATCATGTCTGAGGCGATGACTTGTGCAAATCCAGTTGAGCTTGCTAGTCAATTTCGGTTTTAAATAGGGTTGGGAGTAGAGTCGGGTTGGTGGGACACAGGGTCGGGTTCTTCGGATTATTGACTCTCTTTGATTCCCGAACTAAGTACCATAAGCAGTAAACGGGAATCAAAGCCCCACTCACTCCCAACCCACACTAATCAAGTACCACAAAAAGTTCGATATGGTACCGTTGTTGGTACTGGCAGTTCACAATACTCGTCCTGATCGGGCGAATAGGCATATGGATCAGATAGAACTTCAAGAAGTCGGTGCATCACAGTGTAGTCACCGTCGTTTACCGCTGCTTCCAGTGCCTCTTCAACCCTATGATTACGTGGAATTACAGCAGGATTGCTATGTTGCATTAACTTTTGCGAATCCAATCTTGATTGTGACTGTCTGCTGCGTCTTGTCTCCCATTCCGCATACCACTTTTCAAACCCAATAACCTCAGTGAGGCCCGTATCTTCAATTCGATTTAAGGTCAATGCACGGAATGTATTCGTAAAGTCCGCACGATTCTTTTTCATCAAGCTAAGTAAATCTTCAATTAGAGATTCATCCTGTTCTTCTTCATTATACAGGCCGAGCTTTGCTCTCATACCGGATAACCAATACTTATGAAACAGCTTTGGAAATTCTGATATTGCATCCTGGGCCAATTGAACAGCCTGCTCCTCATCTTCATGCAATAATGGCAACAGGGTTTCGGCGAATCTGGCAAGGTTCCAGGCCCCGATCGGCGGCTGATTTCCATAAGCATAACGTCCTTGCCTATCAATGGAACTGAAAACTGTTGCAGGGTCATACGTATCCATGAATGCACAAGGGCCATAATCGATTGTTTCACCACTTATAGCCATATTGTCAGTATTCATTACTCCATGAATAAAGCCAACTAACTGCCATTTTGCAATCAGCTCTGCCTGCCGTTTTATAACCTCTTGTAGCAGAAAAAGATAACGGCCCGCAGCAATTCCCTTACGCAAGTCAGTTTCAGTAGCATTTTCAAAGTCTGTCGCACCGCCAAAATGTCTCTGCAATGTATAATCCGCCAATGCTCTAACATCCCCATCAGTTCCGAAATTGGCTGCAAATTCAAAAGTACCTACCCGAATATGACTAGACGCCACACGAGTGACAATGGCACCAGGAAGAGCTGTTTCCCGGAATACTAACTCACCCGTTTTCACTACTGCTAAACTGCGAGTAGTCGGTATTCCAAGTGCATACATCGCCTCACTGATGATATATTCACGAAGCATTGGTCCTAGTACAGCCCGACCATCGCCACCTCTTGAATAAGGAGTTCTACCTGAGCCTTTAAGCTGAATATCAAACCGTTCACCTTCGGGACTTAAATGCTCACCTAGCAAAACAGCACGGCCATCCCCTAGCATCGTAAAATGACCGAATTGATGCCCGGCATACGCTTGAGCGAGTGGCGAAGCACCCTCAGGGATTTTATTTCCGGCAAACACAGCAGCTCCATCATTATTATTTAATTCCGCTTCGTTCAACCCAAGTGAAGCTGCCAACGATGAATTGAATAGGACCAGCTCCGGTGCGGTAACAGGATCAGGGCTTTGACTGCTATAAAACATCTTCGGTAATCGCGTATAACTATTATCAAAATTCCAACCAGCTTCAATTTTTTCATGGCTCATAGTCATTAAACTTCCTTTTATTCTTATTTCACACAAAATTAGTATTCATAATATATCTCTAATTATGCTTTTACCCTAAAATATTGAAATTAAACTACAAAAAAAACCTTCGCAAGGAAGGCTTTAATTTTTAAGAATTTATTTATATTTTTCCTTTAATATCCATCGCATACTTAATCATTACAGCAAGACCGCCTATAAAGTAGAAAATTAAAAGGATCCAGCCTGTAGGATCGATCGACATCATTGACCAAAGAACATTTAATGGAAGAACGTAGTATACGATATCTTTTAAATAATTTAGAACAATCGATGGACTGAATGTTCCCGTCCAAAAAGATTTAAAAAATCCTAAGAGAAAACCAATAATCATTAGTCCAAATACAGCCATCATCATATAATTAGACATGCTCACAGCAGTAAATTCCATATATCATCACCACCTTTTTACATTCTATGCATTTGCAAAAAGACAGGTGATGACAAGTTATATAAAATTTTCATATTAGGTTAAACTACGAAGCATATAATCTATCGTTTGTTTTACTCCATCTTGATAAGGTGTTTTAGGAATACTTTTAATCGCCCGCTCTAGCTTCCCACCATCTAAAACTACCGGATCTTCCGTCAAATAGAACATTTCCACAACTTCTCTCATGTTTTTATCAAATAAACCTAGAAACTTTACCATCCCCTTTGATACCGTGCCTACCTTTTTGCTATAGCCAGTATGTTCACACAAGATATCTACGATTTCGTCACCAGTAATGACCCCACTGCCTGGTATATTCCAATTCTGCCCGTAAGCTGAATCAAGGAATGCCAGCTCTACTAAAGCTTTTGCTCCATCCGGAGTAAAAATGTACTCCCTTGAAATTTTCTTATCCCCCACAAATAATGTTTTTTTGTTTTTTATTACGCCTTCCAAAGTGTAATTTAGTATTGTATTGGTGGCATTCGGGCCATAAAAATCAGGAAAATGAGCAATTAAGAAAGGCAGATTCGATTGTTTTACCATTGTCTCAAGCTGCAAGCGAATGTTTCCTTTTTTCGTATGAGGCTTTTTCGGAGTATCCTCCGTAACTAAGTGGCCCGGGTTCTTTCCATAAGCATAGATGTTATCTACCAAAACAAGCTTTGCATTCGCGTGTTTTGCTGTTTCCAAGATATTTTTCATAACAATGTGCAAATCTTGCTCCCACTCAGAATACGGTATACTCATCGCTTGAAAAATCGTATCTACTCCGGCTGAAGCCTCCTTCAAACTCTCCAAATCGAAAACATCACCGGAATTGATCGTGACCCTCGCATTATCCTGAAAAAGCTTTTGAAGTTTTTCCTTTCCACGGGCAAAAGCAGCTACATTAATCCCTCTTTGCGCCAATTCCTTTACAATTGAATATCCCATACCGCCTGATGCTCCCAGTACTAATACCTTTTTCATATAATTTCCTCCTATTAATTAACCATTGGTCAATAAAATTCAAAAAAAATTATTTCCTTAACATGGCTCTTAAAATAAAATTTACATGTGTTTCGGCTAATGAGCGTACATCCTCGTATGTTTGCCCGCTTCTGCAATAATGGGAAACAAACCCGTGTAAGGACAGAAACATAGACCAAATCTCAGTTAAAGTGACTTGGTTTCCGCATAAAGAGAATACGGCTTTGGCAAATTTCTCATAACTTAGAATTGGCTCCTCTTGCTGACAACTTCTCACTTCTTCGTCTTTTATAAGAAACATAATTTCATAATGACTTTGATGTGTCAGACCAAATTCGATAAATCCTAAGAAAACCTCCTTGAGCTTACTTTCCGGATCTAATGGCTTATTCATAATGTCTTCAAGCGTCTGATCAAGTAAGAAAAAATCTGCCTTCACGAGCTCATAAAATAAGCCTGCTTTATTCTTAAAGTGATAATAAATTGCCCCATGACTATAGCCTAAGGCCTTTGAAATTTGCCTCATTGACACATGTTCATAGCCATTTTTCATGAACAATTCTCGTGCTGTATCCATTATGATTTCACGTGTAAGTTCTTGTTCAACTGCTTTTCTTGGTGACATTTTTATCCCTCATCAAGATTTTATTAACCGCTGTTCAATAACAATATATCACGATCAGTAATATTTTCCAATTATTAATTTTTATTATTTTTTTCCCAATAATCGTAAATAGCTTCTTTTATTACTTCGGCTACATCCTTACTTTTCTGCTTTTTCAGCCATTCAACTTGATCTATAGGTAAAGTTAATTTTAAAGTAACCTTTTCATTTGGCATTTCATATTTCCTTATTTCTTCTAATGTTATTCCCTCCTCTATATTTGGAAATGATAAATCATTCTCATTTACTATTTGAAAATCAATGTATTCACTGACATCACTTATCTCACAGAAAAGATTTAGCTGTGGTAGTCCACCTGACAGACTTTTTAGGTTCATATAAGACGTTATCATTCTGCCATCCTGTAATTCTATTTCAACAATTAAGTTTTCTTCATTTCGATATTTTTTAACGACAACTTCACTAACAATAATATCCAAGTCTAAGGTGTAGCCTGAACTAGACTCCAGAATATAAATAGCGCTATTAAATATATGAATATCTTCACCATCGATTTTTACAGCTTTAACCTTAACCATATTCTATGCTCCCTCCCATACACTATTTCGACAAATAACAGCAATAACCTGTATATAATCTGGACTTTTTAAGTAACTTAACAAAGAAATTATATTTTGATTTTATATATATCAATATAGCACTTACAAATATTTCAATATAATAATTTGTTTCACAATTTCTAATATTCATGTTAAAATAAGTGTAAATTTCTTGTGAACATTTGTCTTCACACGGTGAAATGCCTGTATTTTCTAATAATTATTTTTGGAGGGAAGTCAATGAAGGATTTAATTCGCAAGTGGGACCAAATCAGCCTAGTAAAACGAATTCTTATTGGTATTATTATTGGTATTATCCTAGCTATTACGATTCCAGATGCAGTAAAATGGATCACAATTTTTGGTTCCTTATTTGTAGGTGCATTAAAGGCAGTGGCACCAATACTAGTTTTATTCCTAGTTATGTCAGCCATTTCCAAACATAAAAGTGGTCAGCAAACAAATATGAAATCAATTCTTGGCCTTTATGCAATTGGGACATTCCTTGCTGGGGTTACAGGAGTTATTGCAAGCTTTCTTTTTCCTGTTAGTTTAACTCTTACTACCGGTGCAGAAGGTGTAACCCCTCCTAGCGGTATTGTAGAGGTACTTAAATCATTGCTATTTAATATAGTTGACAATCCAGTAAATGCTTTATTGAATGCTAACTATATCGGCATTTTAACTTGGGCTATTGTTTTAGGTATTGCTTTAAAGCATGCTTCTGATTCGACAAAGGACATGCTATCTAATTTTTCTGATGCCATCTCCCAATTAGTTAAATGGGTTATAAGTTTGGCACCACTTGGAATCATGGGGCTTGTCTTCGATGCTATTGTTACAAGCGGACTTTCTGCTTTACTTGATTACGGAAAATTACTTTTAGTATTACTCGGATGCATGTTTTTTGTAGCTCTAGTAGTGAATCCAATTATTGTATACATGAATACTCGTAAAAATCCATTTCCACTTGTTTTACAATGTTTAAGGGAAAGTGGAATTACGGCATTCTTCACACGTAGTTCAGCTGCAAACATTCCAGTGAATATGAGTTTATGTGAAAAACTTAAATTAGATAAAGATACGTATTCAGTTTCCATCCCATTGGGAGCTACTATCAATATGGCTGGGGCAGCTGTTACGATTTCTGTCCTAACACTTGCAGCCGTTCATACTCTAGGCATTCAAGTTGATTTTGCTACTGCGGTAATCCTGTCCGTTTTATCAGCAATCTCAGCTGCAGGTGCTTCAGGTGTTGCCGGAGGTTCATTGTTATTAATTCCGTTAGCATGTAGTTTATTTGGAATTCCAAATGATATCGCAATGCAAGTTGTTGGTGTTGGTTTCATCATCGGTGTCTTACAAGACTCATGTGAGACTGCACTTAATTCCTCTTCTGACGTACTGTTTACAGCAACTGCTGAATACGCAAAGAATCGTAAAGAAGGAAAAGGACTTGTTAATAAAAAGACTGCGTAAACCGTTTTTATGTTTATAAAATGATAAAAAACCCACTTACAAATATCTGCATTGTAAATGGGTTTTTCTTATGGAGTGTACATATATGAAAGGATCTATTTTCTCTTACATAGCATTATTTTTTGGAGTCTTTGCTCTATCAACTTCAGCCATCTTCGTTAAGCTTGCTGATGCGCCATCGGCCATTATCGCCTTTTATCGTTTATTTTTTGCAACTACGATTCTTATGCCCTTTTTGCTAGTCAAAAGAGAGCTTCGCCAAGAGCTGTTGGGCTTGTCCAAAAGACAATGGAGATTAGGCATCTTGTCTGGTTTATTTTTATCCATTCATTATGTACTATGGTTTGAATCATTACGCTATACGTCTGTGGCGAGCTCGACGGTTATTGTTACTTTACAGCCTTTGTTCACCATCGTTGGGGGATATTTTTTATATAAGGAGCGTTATTCCAAGATTGCATTGTTCGGATGTTTAGTAGCCATTTTCGGAAGCTTCATAATCGGGTGGGGTGATTTTCAAATAAGTGGTCAAGCCCTATTCGGTGATATATTAGCGTTTATTGCTGCCGGGGTAATTTCCGGGTATTTTTTAATCGGACAATCTGTTCGTAAAGATTTATCCCTTGTTCCTTATTCCGTGATTGGCTATGGAAGCAGTGCCGTATTCCTTACTATTTATGCACTTACACAGCAACAATCATTCTTTAATTATTCTACCAATACATGGTGGGCATTTTTTGGACTTGCATTTGTTGCTACTATTTTGGGCCAAACCATTTTTAATTGGTTGTTAAAATGGATCAGCAGTTCTGTTATTTCGATGAGCATTCTTGGTGAAACAATTGGAACTTGCATTCTTGCTTATTTCATACTGGGAGAAATTGTTTCACTGCAACAAGGGATTGGAATCTTTATTATTTTAGTTGGACTTGGATTGTTTTTGGTTAGACAAGCGCAGGCTAAATAACATTTAAGGAGCATAGGTTTAGCCCATGCTCCTTATTAATTATTCTGAGGATAGTTCTTTCTCTCTTTTCCCCATTAGCACACCACCAATAGCAATGGCCACCAACGCCAAAATAAATAATAAAATAAACACCGTGTGCAAACTTGACTCCAATTCATATCCCTTTAATTCATCACTTAACCACAAGCCGGAAACGGCAATTCCAATTGCTTGTCCCAAGTTTCTCATAAGATTATTGGATCCAATAGCTGCACCCCGCAAATTCCAATCAACCGCAGATTGGACGATAACCGTAAATACTGTCAATGCCAATCCAAAGCCAAAGCCAAGAATCGCTGTAACAACCATCATGAATGGCAAAGTTGTATTTGCATGAAAGAAAACTAACCCAAAACAGCCAGCTGCATTAATTGCAATGCCAATAACAGCTAGACGTCCAATCGACATTTTACCAAGCCATTTACCTGTTAAAAAGGCTCCGATTGGCCATGTTATTGACATTGGCATAAGCGTTATGCCTGATAGAGTTGCATTTAAATTGGTAACTCCCTGCACCCATAACGGGATATAAAATGTGACGGCCACCAGAATAAAACCTAACAAAAATCCAACTACATTGGCCACCGTAATAGAGTGAATCTTAAATAAAGAAAGCGGCAGCATTGGTTCTTTTCCTTTTGCTTCAATATAAAGAAATAGACAAACACTAACCAAAGCAATTATAAATAAGGCGAAAATACCAGTTGTTATATGTTTTTCTTGTTTCAATAAAGTTAAAGCATACAAAAAGCTTGACATACTTACGGTAAAAGTAAAAATACCTGCATAATCAATAATTTGTTTTTTCTTCTCCACTTGTTCGTGCAAAGAAACTGATAAAAGAATAAATGAAAGGATTCCGAACGGAAGATTCAAAAAGAAAATCCAATGCCAAGTGATTTGGTCAACAATGAAACCACCAGCAAGCGGTCCAATGATTCCAGAAATCCCCCAGACGCTACTGATCAATCCTTGTATTTTCGCACGCAGCTCAAACGAAAAAACATCGCCAATAATTGTGAACGGGATCGTCGTTAATGCTCCTGCACCAATGCCTTGAATTAAACGAAAAACGACTAATTGATGCATCGTTTGCGAAAAGCCCGAAAGCATGGAACCAATTAAAAAAATGATGACACCAATGGTAAACATCTTTTTCCGCCCATATAAATCGGCTAATTTGCCGAAAATAGGTGTACTTATTACTGTTGCCAATAAGTAGATTGAAATGACCCACGTATATAAATGACTTCCACCTAGATCTTCGACAATTTTAGGCATGGCGGTACTTACAATTGTTCCTTCAATTGCTGTTAAAAACGTAGCAATTAACAAAGAAGTAACAACCAATTTTTTATTTGTTTCAGAATTACTGCTCATTTAATATTCTCCTTGTTCTATGATGCTAAATCAAATTTGTCCTAATCCACTATAATACGGCTTTTTTGTTTAGTCAAAAATAAAAAAAGAGCCTCCAATGGACCAAGGGGTCGGGTTCTCTGGCCCATCCCCCTAAAAACTTGCAAAATTATTCAAACAATAGATTGCGAACGGAATTGTAAGCAAACTAATAAGCGTTGTTACCAGAGTATTAAAAGAAACTAAATTCGGCTTTACATCAAATTGAATGGCCAACATTGTCGTATTGGCCGCTACCGGCATTGCGGCTAATAAAATATATACATATTTAATAGTTTCGTTTACAGGCATGAATGAAACTAACACAGCAGCAAGTAAAGGCGAAATAATCATACGAATTAGTGTGACTGTACTAACATATCTCATTGCAAATACTTGTGGTTTAATTTCCGCTAATTGCATACCAAGAAGTAACATCACAGTTGGAATAGAGGCTGACCCTACTAAACTAACACCATCAATAATCGTTGACGGCAATTTTATATGTAAGACCTGCATTAACATCCCTAAACAGGCCCCATAAAGAACAGGCATCCTGACAACTCTCTGAAGTGCTTCCTTCACCGTAGTCGATTTTTCACTTCCAAAGGCCGCAATGAAAATCCCAATTGAATTTATGATAAAGGAGTGGAAAACCATAATGATAACCGCATAATCAAAAGCCAATGCCCCAAAAGCGAACAATGCAACCGGTGCCCCATAATTCCCGCTATTTGGAAAAATACTCCCCAACAACATGACTGACAAATCGGTTTTATCTGCTTTAATGATTTTTCCAACGAGAAAAGTTACAACAATCAACAAAATCACAAGTAGAATTGTAAAAAGAAACATATAAAAATACTCGATATTTAATCGATTCTTATAAAAAGTAGAAAAAGTTAAAAATGGTGACATTAAATAAAGAGACATTGTTGATATCGTTTTAATATTCAAATTAAGGACCTTTTGCCCAATAAAGCCGGTCCCAAAGATTAGAAATGCAGGTAAAACTATTAGAAGTAATTCCAATGCAAAAGCGCTTCCTTCCCTATACTTTTTACTATCATTCTTTAAAAATATGTTACTCTGATAATTTACCATGAATTTAGTGTAAGGACTAATATTGGGAGTGTTCGGTTCAATTTTATTTAGTTAATGATCAAGGAATTACAAAAAAAGACCCAGGAATCAGATTGGATGAACTGTTCCCAGGTCAGTATTTATTTCAACTTTTATTAAAAAGTTTATTTATAAGTAACCTATCCTGCTCTTTTATTTGAGCTAAATTTGGCAAATCGCAATCGTTACAATATCTTTGGAATTCACAATCCCAACATCTCTTTTTAGAGCGTGGTTCTGGAAAATACTCCTCATTAATAATTTTCTTTATCATTGAAGTAACTTTGCGAACATACATTTTTTGCTCATCGGTAATCACTATTGGATATGCTTTTTGTTTAGGGATGATATAAATGTATCCTTTTTTAACCGGTGTATTCGTCATTTCTTCAATACATAATGCATAAGCGGCCAGCTGATATAGAATATTACTATAAATTTTTCCGTCAGTATCTTTACACTCAATTGGGAAATACCGTTGACCAGTTTTATTTTCTGTATCTATAAGGATATCAATTTTTCCAACTAAATTAAGAGACTGCGAGGAAACTGACGGCCCGTAATATCTTTTCCCCTCTAATAGGTCATACCTCTTCAGCGTTCTTCTTTTTTCTTTCTGATTTAATTCATAATGCTGGCTTCTAGCATACTCCATTTTAAAAGTAACTTTTCGAGGTACTGGCTCAACATAATTATAATAAACCACCCTTGGACAATAGATGAACTGTTTAATATCCGTAATATTGATTGACATATTTCTCACCTTTCTTAGATTGCTTCATCAGAATAGTTAAAATCAATTTTAACAACATTTTCAAGGCTATCTTGGCTTAAAGGAAAAATGATGACACTACTCCTCTCACTTTCTCTCAACAAATGTTTTATACGTCGTGTTAATTCTCCATGCAGATTCCTGCTAATTTCTCCAAAAAACGCACTATACTGTACACGAAAAAGGCCATAATCCTTGCACATATTTGCGGTTTTTGTCCGAAGTTTGTCCTCGGTAATATCATAGATTAAAAGAATTTTCATAATTTACCACCTCGAAATGTATCCTTTGAACTTTTTTCCTTCCCTAAAGAAGGTAGCAATTGATCTCGCCTGTAATTGAATGATAGTACGAAGATGATAGTCATTGCCCTTAAATTCTTCTTTAGATTCAAGACGGTCATTAATATACTCTCTAAGTAATTTTAGTGTTTTATTATCAAGAAAAGTGGAACCATCTTCCTTCTCCTCTGTTCCTGGTTTATGTCCCCTTGTAATCAGGGAAATTATCGGACGATCAACAATAGATGGTCGAAAGATCTCCATTACATCTAATACAAATGAAATACGCCCTGATCGATCCACATGGAAAAAACCTGCGTATGTCTCAAGTCCCGCACGAATAATGGCGGATGTTACCCGCGATCGTAAAATAGCATATCCATAGTTCAACATCATGTTTACCGGATCTTGTAAATGCCAAGCCCTTCCAGGAAATTCTATTCCTTTTTCAGCCAAGATTATTTTTACTGCCTTCCAATAATGCTTCGCTGCATGTGCTTCAGAAGAAATGATTTGGCTTCTAACATTTTCGATTGATACCCCTTCCACTTCTTTTATTCTTTGAATATACATTTTCATATATTCCGTTTGACTTCTTAGATCATCAGCGATTGGAAGCTCTTTTCTACTTTTTAAAAAATATTTGATCGTATTAATCTGATTTTGAACTTTAGCCGTTAATATTTCTTTAGAAAGCTCAATCCCCCGCTCATCATGGTAGCCACGCAATTGCTCTCTCCGGGCTTTAACGGACCCGTGGTGTGCAGGTGTATAAAGTGTACTAAATGGCTCTTCTTTAAAATCAACAAAATGGACCTGCGTCCCGTTTTCAATCAATTCTTGTATAAGGCTAATTGAAATCATGCCACATTTGTTGCTAATTATTAAATCCTGCAATTCCTTAATGGCATGTTCCTCCACCACTTTCCCTTGTTTTTTTAAAACTAATCGTTCACTTACCTTATGGAGATTCATTCCATAATCATCAATAATTAATTCTTTTAACATTTCTCTTCCCCCTTTATAGCTTTTATTCTAGTTATCTCCAAAAATGGCAAAAAAAATAAGCCTTTTTTGAGGCTTTTTGAAAATTTTTTAATTTCCTATTTTAATTTGGCTTTTTCAATCCTCTATATTTGAGGTTCTGCTTTAATACTCGTTCTCAGAAAGGATGTTCTAGATTGATTAAAGATCGGTTGCAATCCTTTATAATCGAGACTCCGCTTTAATACTCCTCCCCTAAATACTCATACCAGCCGGTTCTTGCTACGTTGCAATCCTCTATAATCGAGGTTCTGCTTTGATACAAAGTTTAAATTGTTTGGTGTAATTGCTGGTCCTCCGTTGCAATCCTCTATAATCGAGGTTCTGCTTTGATACACATCTCCGATATTCGTCCACGCGGAACGGATATTAAGTTGCAATCCTCTATAATCGAGGTTCTGCTTTGATACCCACTTCCTTTTTATTTTTTAAGACATTCAATTCAGATGTTGCAATCCTCTATAATCGAGGTTCTGCTTTGATACTGACTGTTGGTGCAGCTTTATCTATATTATATGCGAGGTTGCAATCCTCTATAATCGAGGTTCTGCTTTGATACAAAATAGTACTGGATGAATTTAAACGCTGCTTTGTTTGTTGCAATCCTCTATAATCGAGGTTCTGCTTTGATACTACCAGACCTGAGCCGATCAGGTCTATTTTTATTAAGTTGCAATCCTCTATAATCGAGGTTCTGCTTTGATACGCAAGATGATTAAATTGAATGATTATCTTCAACAGCGTTGCAATCCTCTATAATCGAGGTTCTGCTTTGATACGATTGGTCACTACCATGCCCTAGCATCTTTGATACGAGTTGCAATCCTCTATAATCGAGGTTCTGCTTTGATACTTAGGAAAGGCTGTCATCATTAAGTGGTACATAACCAGTTGCAATCCTCTATAATCGAGGTTCTGCTTTGATACTCAACAGGTGGTATTTCTGGTTTAGGTTCTTCCGGTTTGTTGCAATCCTCTATAATCGAGGTTCTGCTTTGATACGCAGAACCGGTAAGAACTCTTACTACTGCAGCATTGTTGCAATCCTCTATAATCGAGGTTCTGCTTTGATACGACAAAAGGATAATGATGCAAATGCTATGCGTGAAGGTTGCAATCCTCTATAATCGAGGTTCTGCTTTGATACTCCTCTGCAGGTTTCTTTAAAGGTTCATTCCAAGGTTCGTTGCAATCCTCTATAATCGAGGTTCTGCTTTGATACAAAATTCACATAGGGACTAATGAACATGTGTTTATCGCGTTGCAATCCTCTATAATCGAGGTTCTGCTTTGATACTCCTCCTTACGATAATTATAGATTGTCTTTGTCTAAGTTGCAATCCTCTATAATCGAGGTTCTGCTTTGATACGGAAGTAATTCTGTATGGGTATTCGGATTGTATTAGTGTTGCAATCCTCTATAATCGAGGTTCTGCTTTGATACTTCACAAAATAAGAGCATATCGTTACTTTCTTTATCGAGTTGCAATCCTCTATAATCGAGGTTCTGCTTTGATACGGTCTAATTTAATTGGAGGATTTCTAACGGATTCACGTGTTGCAATCCTCTATAATCGAGGTTCTGCTTTGATACGGAGAGATGATTGCGGAAAGAATGCCTGGATCATCGTTGCAATCCTCTATAATCGAGGTTCTGCTTTGATACTTGACAAATCTTTGTGAACCATTTTCCGTAATTACGGGTTGCAATCCTCTATAATCGAGGTTCTGCTTTGATACACTTCCAATCAACATCAATATGTGGAAGTTTAGGTTTGTTGCAATCCTCTATAATCGAGGTTCTGCTTTGATACACCTCCTGACGCTAACCAATCCCCTATTCGTTGGTTAGTTGCAATCCTCTATAATCGAGGTTCTGCTTTGATACCGTATTTTTTCATGACGGTCAAAAGCTTATGTATCAAGGCTTTCAAAATTCTTACAATATATCAATTCTAATTTTAATACGAATATGCTTTTTCTGCAATAAATGCCCCCTCTCCTTCGAAAACATAAAATAACGATATAATGACCACAAAAAATAATCATTCCAATTATAATAAAAAGTACCATCAAAAATCATATAGGTTTGCTGACGGTACCTAAATAAGGTTTCATTTAATAATTACTTTTACACTTCCTAAACCGAATACTGGATTTTTCCCTATATTGCACCATTCAGCTAGTTTCAGCCAAGGTAAATACGGCTGAAAATCTCCTTTGTATATTGCGTTACCCACAATTCCACCCATTTTCAATCTCTGCTTTTGACGATTAGAATACCTTTCCCAGCTTGTCCATTCTACATTTGCATTTAAACAAGTAACTTCTTGCTCGGCTTGTTGAAAAAGTCCATTGAAATCAAAATCAAGTTTTGGTTCATCCTGATGAAAATACAATAATGCTGTAATCCGACGGCAGGCGGACCGTAGGAGCATATGAAATTCAGGCGTAGATACAAATTCCCCTGCATATTTTAGACGTACTGGTGAAATAAAATGAATATGGCATGTTTGAGCCGTTGAATCAGCTTTGGAATTAAAAATATCTTCACCAGTTAGAGGGGAAAAATCATTTCTAAGTAATCGGTCATCAGCTTGATAAATAGATTTAATCCAATCTCCATGCTGATCGACGGTAAAAATCTGTCTTAATTTTGCATGTTTCCTCCCCTTTCCAAATCCTTGCAACCCCATGGCATCAAGCACATATATAAAATAAGGTAAATATTCAATCCCTTTGCCAAACAGAGTAAACCCTAAAGTAAAACGCTCACCGGGTGCATAATATGTTCTCATATCATTTGGAGGTTCCAAAAGGAACGGTCTTGGAATACTTTCATTATTAACTAAAACTTCCGCACCATCTATTGTGGCTGTTTCAAAAATATACCCATAAGCACATTGTTCTAGATGCTTCGAAGCAAAACCATTTTCTCTATGCGGACACGTGCAGGCAACTTCCCGGAAGACATGTCCAAAGCTTCCCCGGAAAGTTGCTCCTTTGTATGGTGGTAGTTCTAATCCATCTGGGCCTGCCTCATAAATGGCCGTGAATTTGGCTAACTTTATTTTTGATAGATAATGAATGATTTCTTGATTACTTTTCATTAATCAATATACCCCTAATCGATTCTCTCATAATGAGAAAAGCCTCTACTAGACTTTGTTAATTTATATGGCACCCCTACTTGCTTAAATATCCTATCTTTCCCAATCGAGGCTGATTTTGAACCATAATTATTAATAGATTCAAATTTAGCCTTTTCACCCATATCGTCTAAGTACTGAATTATTAAAGATTTCGGCATACTTATTTTTTTATCCTCGAGCAGAAAAGTAAAAGTTTGATCTAATGACATTGCTTCTGTTATATCCAAAAATTGAACAAAACAACCCCGTTTGCCTAGTTGATTAATATGTATGAGTAGTTGTTTCAATTTTTGAACATTAGCATTTGCCAACTTCTCAATGTGTATTGCCACATATAGTGAGCCACTGAATAATATATATTCTCTTAATGCAACTGATGATGTAAAAACTTGACTAGGGTCTTCCGCCAATACTTCTTTCCTTGATTCTTTAAGAATTTTTACAAATGAATTTTGAACAGTTGCTTTTTTAGGCGGCTTAAAACGAATATCCAATTCTTTAATCCACTTAAATTCAGCTTCTCCATCCAAACCAATATTATAGGAGGCATTAATTAAAGCCATTTTAAAAGCAAACATTGTCGGCAATAAATTTGTTTTTCCGCCTGAACTAGTTGCTAATGAACTTTTCAAGGAGAATGGAGTTGTAAAAGTGTATTCGGCTATTAGCCATTTCATACCATCACCTTCTAATCCAATTCTTGAATAAGGTCTGTCATAAATTGAGTAAATTCAACCTGGCTATCAAATTTCTTAGCCTCAAGCTTACCTTCATAAATACGATTTAACTGTCCAACAATTCCTTCAACCTCTTCGCGATAATTACTATTTAAGGCACTAATCGATGGTGCGGGTACAGTTGAATTGGAAAAACTTAGAACTCCCTCAAAACCTAAAATATGTGGATTTTGCGTATTTCGGTGCGCACCCAATGGCTTAATGAAGGTAAACAATATACTTTCAAGTAGAGCTTTTGCCCTGTTTACTCTCTCTTCATCAGTCAACACATATTCCCTTGTAATATCATTAAAACCAATCCTGCTTAATTCCAAGTTTACAACAACAGCATATTTCCCTGAACTTGCTGGTCGATAAAAAATATTTTGCCCTAAATTTGCTCCTGTTTGATCACCTGACCCCGCCGCACGATTATTATCAAATTTAACATGAAAATACGATTCCGTCCGCGTAGAATTCGGCAAGCCCACTAACCACCCAAACTCTACAACGGATTTTCTTGACACGGACCTATTATCTCTGGTAATCATAATTCCTTCAAGATCATCTACTGTACAATATGGCAATAACTGATCAATAATTTTAGCGCTATGTTTTTCTCCATCTAGGTTATCAAAAAAGGCATCATCTCTATTAATCCTATTGGCATCAAGCTTCTTACAGCCATCACATAATGCTAAACTTTTATCGATTGAAACATTTGCTAAATGTTCCGCTTGAATATGCTTTAGCATATCTCCACTGATTGCATTCACTACTTGAAGTTCACCCTCCCCATCTATAATATGGACCATTCTGGTTTGTAATTGGTTTCCTTCACCGCCCTCATTGTTTAAAGCATGCATATCAAGAGTTAATAAACCTGAAATTGTCAAATTATTTATCATTCCCCAGTTCCTCCTTCAACTTTTTTAGGTTTTCCATCATAACAGGATGCAGCGGCAACTAGCATAAGTGCTATTGTTTCATGCTTTTTTGGAAATTGATCAAATAAGCTAATAAAGTCATTAAATGCATCTAATGAAACTAACAATCTTCCTTTGTAGTTTTCTCCTTTTTGTTCCATTTTTCGAGCTGTTTCACGATTATATTCAGAAATAAAATCATTAATCACACTGATAACTTGATCTTCAAATTTTGCCTTTCGTTTTATTTCCTGAAATAATCCATATTGAATTTCAAACTGTTGTTTTCCCTGCGTTTTTCTATATTGTTCATTTACAGTCGCTTCACGCATAGCCTTTGCAATTTCTTGAAAGCCTTTATTGCTTATGATTTCCTTATATATTTGACCCACTCTCTGGCACACTCCTTTAAAAATTTCAAAATTATGTTGGGCAAAATATTTTTTTCGTTCTTTCTGGTTTAAATAAAGTCCTGCATAGGAGGACGTGTACTCGAAGTATTTTTTCCAATCTGAAGTTGATAAAAAGTCTCTGTAAGTATTCAACAATTGCATCTCTTCACTTTTAGTTTCATCTAGTTTTCCTAAAACATTTTTATGATCTTGGATTACATTTATCCAAAGATCGGCGTCTTTCTCATTGTTAATTGGGAACCAATCTGGGAAACTAATAAATGAATTATTGATTAATACCCTACCCGATCCTAAACTTTTAAAATAAGCACCTGATAAGCCTGAAATGATCGTTTTAGGCGTAATATCCATAATCGATAATAAAAAATCATCTTCAGTTGTTGCATTAATGAATCTTTCGGAATTTTCAACCAAAAACTTAACCGTATTAAAAATGACAAATATATCATTTTTACAAGATGTATAATCTCTTTGCTTTAAGAAAGAATCATGCAGGATTAATAAACCTGCAACTGTTACATTATTAGGGACTAAAGTTAAAAATTTCAAATCATCCCATATCGGATAAGCATTCAATACTAAATTTGAGCCAATAAATCGGAGCCATTCCTCAAACCAATCAACAAATTTTGCAGGAATCGAACCGACAGAAATTGATTGTGCTTTTGCTTTGTTAACACCTTTTCCAATAATCGGATTATATGCTTGTACTGCTGAAACAGATGGTTTAAACGCTTCTTTATCAATTGCTTCTTGTTCAAGGGATGAATAAATGTTAAGTCTTCCAATAATTGTTTGTTTTAAATCCTTAATTGGGGCTGCTTGAATATCCTTGTATAATTTATTACTGGTGCCAAGTGCCTGCAAAACTCGCAAACTTTGCATTAATAAATAAATTGGATCTGGTGGCAGAGGGGCTTCCTCCGCATTGTCACTTAAGTTAACGTTAGATTTTTTTCTTCCCCTTTCAGCTTTATATAATTCTTGGTCTCTATAATATTTAAAAGCTTGAACGGGTGCTCCTTCTTCATTCTCTGTAAATTGGACATACCGAAAAACAGGATTTCGCTTTAGTTCCTCAATGTCCATTTGTTCGTAGTCAATTTCCTCGGGAAGCAAGCACCTAAAGTAACCAGGCTGCTCTTCAATTTGAATATCATGTCTATGAAAGAGTATGGATAAGAGCCGCGCTAGTCCAACGGCCGCCAGCGCATCCCCATAACTTCCGAATTTTTTTTGAATATAAAATGTCATTCCACCCATTAAATCACCTCCTAAAGTTTTTCTTGTTGAGATAATTGATCTGCTAGTCTAAGTCTTC
This sequence comes from Schinkia azotoformans LMG 9581, assembly GCF_000307855.1. Taxonomy (GTDB): domain Bacteria; phylum Bacillota; class Bacilli; order Bacillales; family Bacillaceae_J; genus Schinkia; species Schinkia azotoformans. Next base: position 127,269 of record NZ_AJLR01000044.1, read on the forward strand.
TACTAAAGAACCAATACAATAGCCAGCCTAACTTCTGTTTTTCTGCAGCATTTAAAACAAATTTTTCATATAGCATTGCTTTCGACGGCCCTACCTCCCTATTTAAAGGAGTTTCATTTTCGAAAAGTCCTTGTAAACTTTTTCTAATTACTTTAGAAGCATCTTCTATCAAACAATACTCTTCCATTTTTTTAGTATAAGCGCCATGGTGCCTTTTTATGGTTGAATACATTGATAGAATTATTTGTCCGGCTATTTCTTTTTCTAGCTGTAAGTTTTTTGTTTGCAATTCTAAAATTGGTAGAACTGCACATGCTCCTTCAGCAGCATGATGGGCTCGTTTAAATTCTTTCTCTTTTTCTTTTTGTAAATGATATGGATTTGATGGGTCAAAATCTGTATGTGCTAAATACTCTTTCGTTTCATCACCAATAATTTTCTTCTGCCATTTTTGGGAAACTAGGACATTCTTTTCAATTAGTTTTCCAGCATCATGCAAAGCGCCAACTAATTCTGCAAGTTCACCTACAAAATTTGAATTACAATTCAATATTTGAGCAAATTGACTAGTTACAACATTATATTTATCATCAGAACTGCGTATTTTTTTCCGGACATCCAAAGCATGTTCCACATATGTTTCTTTTTTATATGAAAATCTTTGCCTTTTTTCAATTTCAGATAAAGTTTCCTTTGAAATAAATTCTCCTTTATCTAAAGAAAATCCAATTTCCTTACTATAACTGGCTATCTTAGGGGATAACGCAACAAATAAATAATTATAAATATTTTTTATATCTTCTACTAAGTTCCAATGGACTTCTTTAGAGTATTTGCTTTGATAATCGTTTGGAAACTCAGGATAAAAGACATACTTGCTTGGCTGTTCAATATTTCTTAAATAATTTAGCAAAGTACTATATGGAATTGAAAAGTACTCTGGTTTTTTATATAAGTCAAGCTCCCAAGGCTTAGGATGGATAAGAACTTGGATATTATCTATATCTCTAATTAGATTTTTAATAGATGAACGATTGCCTTCACTTTGCGTCTTTTCCACCAATTCTCGAACTTTACTAAATGATAAGCTGTTTAATAACTTTTCCTCACGATTTGCATGAACAGTTTCCACCATTTCTAATTCCTCAATCGCTGTCATAAATAATGGAGTTTGTTCTTTCAAATAATCCCCGGTTCGATTTACCAAATCCTCATCATATGGCAAATGATTGTTTATTGCATATACAAATACTTTGCCGATAAATTCTCCATATCTCTCACATCTTCCGATTCTTTGAATTAATGCATTTGCAGGACATAAGTCAGAAATTAATACTGATGCAGATATGTCCAATCCAACCTCAACAACTTGATTTGCGATTACAATTATTTCTTTTTTTGAGCTGCGTTTTAGACAATCCTTTATTTTGAGCTCCAATGTATCTCTATCTTCCTTGAGAAATCGAGCATGAAGACAAACTACTTCAATATCAAAACCACTTCTTTTTATCTTTTCTGTCAACTCATTGTACAGTGCCTGAACTTTCTTAACAGTATTAACGACAACTAATGTTCGATCTTTATGTTGTTTTAAAATTACTTCAGCATCTATCGGAATATCACACCAAATAACTTCTCTTTTCCTTACCTCATTCATAGATGTTTGTAATTGGACAATGTCTTGACCTGATACAACTTGATACTTGCCTTTAATTTTACTAGAAATAGCATCCAAATATTTTTCTGTAGCTGTTGCAGTCATCATACAAGTCCGAACAAAAGGAGATAGAAAATTCATCATATCTACATAGGTAGCTAACGATTTGTCTGCTTCAAGCAAATGGAACTCATCTAATACAATGTAAGATCCCATTAAAGCACCAGGAGCTATATTACTTGCATTTTTAGATGTTCCGTAGGAAAGGCCAAGATAGGCAGCTAGTATTTGATCAATGGTTGTAACAATAACATCTCCTTCAAAATATGGATCTTCATTTTGTCCACCCATTTGAACAGTGACTTTTAAATTTCTTTTTTCTAAAATAGGTTTTATTGTATTTGCCACAGCTGTCACTAAAGTCCGTTGCGGCAATACGTAAAACATACGATCGGCAAATAATATATTATTTTCTTTGGCATACACAAAGGGAATGACGCTCATCCATGTCTTTCCGGAACCTGTCGGGGCCGTTATAACAAACTTTTCATTTTTAAAAATCTCTTGACTTGCTTGTAATTGAAATGGATAAGGATTGTACCCTGTTAGTTCTTTAAATAATGTTTCTATTACCACACACCTCCCCTTTCTAAAAAGCCCCTAAACGGGGAAAAAATAAATACTCACAAATAAATAATAACTTTTTCAATCCTCAATAAGAGTAAATAGCAATACAAGTGGAAACAATTATTATTGGTAGAAAGAGAATTTTAATCTCTTTCTACTTACACATTTTTTTCTGAAGCGCTAAGATAGATAATTGTCTTAGCGCCTTTTTATGTTTTTCTTAATAATTTTTCAATAGTGATTAAACTGAACAATCAATCAATGAGCAATGCATATATTACAAATCCCTCCATTTTCAAACCTCCTTTCACTATTTAGTAATTTCCGTTTTGAGCCTTTATAATACGTTATTTACAAAAAAATATTAACTGGGTGTCATTATTCGACAATATATATCATACTTGAAATTTTCTTCTACCAGGTACGATAACCGTATCGGTAAATTAATATTTATTCATATAAAGAATTCTAAATTTCTTCAATGATCCCTTTTAAATTATTTGAATATTTTGCGTAAAAAATTCAACAAAATAATTTTATAAAAAGAGTCATTATTTTTTCTGACTCACTCTAAATCACTCTTAACTTCCTGTATAATAACCTAATGTTTTTACGAAGTTTAATACACGAGTTGTTTACAAATAATAAATATTTGTTCATGAATCATTGACTTTCGTTTAACTTGTATATTACAGTAACCTTAAGGAGGAATCTACAATGAAAACAATTTTTGAGGCTATTGGCGAGAAAATTACTCTTTTTATTGAAAAACATCATATAACCCAACAAGAATTCGCTGATCGGATTGGGGTTTCTAAGCAAGTAATGAGTAAAATCGTTAAGGGGCAAAAGGCTACAAATATTCAAGAAATACAGAAAATTGCTGATGTAATGAATATTTCAGTTGATGAATTAATCAATCATGAGTCCCAAACAAATGTGATTGAAGATCCTATTCTATTTATGATGGATAGAACCGGAAATTCAAAGATAAGGCAACATTTGCAATTTCTTGACTTTGTTATGGATGAGATCATTGAATTAGAGGAACTTTCTCAAGAATCCAGGAGGATCATTCATGAATAAGATTCCATATTTACCCCATCTGGAAATGAAGGATTTAGAGGAAAAGGCAAATAGTAAATTGATTGAACTCCACAAGACATCTCGCATATTAGGTAGACATGTATTAAATATTGTTAAAAAAGAAGCCACTCTCCTGCAATCTCCTTTCCCAGATGATAATCTCTGTGCGTTTGTTTGTCAAAAAAAAGGGTATTTATTTGTTTATATTAATAGCCAAATACCTGAAGAAAAGCAGAACTTTGCAGCCGCCCACGAACTCTACCACATTTGGTTTGATAAGGATTTTCTTACTAACCCTGAAATGTTAAATAGTACCACTTTAAATGATGAAACTGATAATATTCGTGAATTACGTGCTAATTTATTTGCAGCTTTGCTGTTGATACCAAAGCATGTCCTAGAGCAAGAGTTAATGTTTTTAGAAATTACAAAGAACGAGCTTAAATCAGAACATGTTGTAGAATTAGCCCATACATTCGAAGTTCCATATAAATCAATGGTTCGAAGACTTTATGAGATTGGTTATATAAATAAAACTATGACGGAGCAGCTTTATAGTGAACCATATGTATCAATCATTCGAAGAAAATTACAACTAGAAAATGGAGAAATTATCAAACCAGTTATTCATTACGAAGGGTTAACAAAGAATGCAATTGATCTTTATCAAGAAGGGCTCATTACACCAAAAAGGCTTCGAAATCTTCTTTCCCTTCTTCAAAAAGAGCCAAAAGATTTTGGAATTGAACTTCCCGACGAACTCCCAAGTGAAGATGAAATAGATAAACTTTTGGAGGAAGAAGATGGATAATTTACAATCTTACATTTGGCCAAAAGCTATCTTAGATGCTGATTTTGCAATTAAACTAGGGAGATTAAGAAAATATAAAATTATTGAGAACATCTTGCCAAATTATGTTGGGAATTTACTGATTCATGAATATGTGTATAAGAATGAAATTCTTACGCCCAAGGATACCAAAGACCAGATTGATTCATTGATATACGATAAACGTGCAGAGATAGTTAATGAAGAAAAGTTAGCAAAATTAGGTGCCGTTTTTTTGACTTTGTACCAAGATATAATTGAAAAATTAAGAAAGTCAAAGAAAACTAGGGAACACGGAAGTCACTGGGGAGAAATCGTTTCTATAGCTTTTGCCCAGACAGCTAATATACCCTATTTTCTTTCCGATGAAACAGATCAACAATCATTTATAAATGAACACTTTACCTCCCCTACTCAAGTAATACGAATTGAAAATTTAGTCCAAACAATAAAAAAACAAGGCGGTAAACGAAAAGACGCTTTGCTGATATGGACAATTGCTGGATATAGCAAAGAACGTTTCAAAAATAGAGGCCACTTTTTTATATAACTCTCCTAATCAATCTTTTTATCACACCACCAAAATTACCTCATTTTTCAGGTATACCCTCCTCCATTCCTGTCAATACTTCTACTAAACAGATAATAGGAGGGGATAGATTTGGAGGAAACCCGGTTGGAGCAGCTTCCAAATATTGAGTACATTAGTGGCTTTTCGTATTTATTCCGATTATTAAGCCATTTAACAAGTTCAAGAGAATTATTCGAGCATAAGATGCATGTCATTATGCAATTATCAAGCGATTTAACCAGCGGAAATTTTTCTAAAGCTGATATTGAAGCAATGTTCCCTCAATATCACAAAAGACAATTAGATTCTATTATCAATAGTTTAATAGATGGGGGCTGGCTTGATCGACAAGATGGAACACTTACATACGAATTCACTAACCCTGGTATGCTATTTGCCCGTTTTCTTCCTTTTTTATATGAAGGGGATGAGCTGGACAGCATGGCATTTCAGCTTGCCTTAAAAGATATGCTGGAAGCCGCTGAACACATGAATCTTGGAATAATTTCTCTAGAATTCCTTCGCAACCAGTCGATTCACGCTGTAATGAGAAATATTGATGAAATTGAAACTGCACTTATCTCAAAAAATGAAGCCAGAATAAAAGATGCCCTTCATAAGACGGACAAGTTCCTTGATAACATCGGAGATTTCATCAAGCGTTTTAAAGACATAAACCAATACAAACGTAAGAACAAACTAGAAATCACCGAGAAAGATAAAGAGTCTATTCAATGCCTCTTTGATTTTGAAATGAAAATTACTACATTATTTGAATATAGGAAAAGAGCCCTTATACAAGTTGCTTCAATGGGCAATGGTGTATTTACAAAAGAGGATGTTGATCGTTTCTTATATCAGACAACCTTTGACCAGTTATCTTTATTATTATGGAACGCCCATTACACACCGTCCCATTCCAAATGGATTGATACAGATGGAATTGTAGTAGCATTGGAAGAATTCCTTAGACTAAAAAAGTTGCATACATCCAGAAAAATTAGTCCAAGAGTCTATGGTGGGCATGAGGCCCCTAAAAACTTTGAACCGAGCTATATCGAAAAAACTTTAAATCACATTCGTTTGTTATTAGACAAAAATGAAGATATTAAGCTAGAAGACTTTTTATTTCAATTTAACAATCAGACTGATGTCTTTATGTACTTATCATCCATCAACTTTCTTAGTGAAAAATCATTCACACCTTTTGAATTGCATTCAACCGTTCGCACAAAAGAATTTGACCATAAGATATTACGTCTATTGTCAGAAGCTTTATTACAAAGGAGGAAATGATCAATGAAAGGTTTGACCCATTATACTACTGAAGAAATTTGCGCGATATTAACAACAGGGCCAATTCCAAGAAACGAACTTTTGTCTTTACAATTTGATTTTCATTTGAGATCAGAGGTTACCAAAATACTTAGTTGTGCTGGATATGAATTTGTCGATGATCCAATTTCCAATTGTTATGACGCCAGAATAAAAAAAGAGGTTTATAACCTAAACCATATGCTGGAAAAAGAGCTAGGGTCTATGAATCTCACCATGCCGGCCAAAGCAATGATAGCAATTTTATGGTGTTCATTAATACTTCCGAAATTTGATCGGAATTTTCAAAGAAACCTAACAGAAGAACTAACCGTAACAGAAGACCAGCTTTATGAAAACTATAAAGAGCAACTTAGCAGCAAAACAAATTTAAAAAGAATTTTGACTACCCTTAAACAATTAGGCTTTATTGAAACTGTCCGGGGAGAAAACGCATTTAAAGCTGGGCCACGTTTAACAACCGCATTAGATTCTACGACTATGTATGACAAAGTAAAAGCAAAGTTGATTGAGTTTTTAGTGAACGAAAACGATGAAAAACATCGGCATGCAAAGAATCTATTTTTACCTGAGAAGAATGAAATAAAGGAGGATACCGATTATGAGTCTGTTAGCTAAAAAAGGTAGATTTATACCCCTTCATCTTTTATCTGTTGAAGCAGAAGGGTTTTCCTACCTTCCTCGGCAGGTTATTTTAATTCATGAAGGCATCACCGTTGTTAACGGGGAAAATGGGTCAGGAAAGACGACCTTTTTAAATATGCTTCGCGTCTTGTTCGGTGCAACCAAATTTGATAATGGTCATACTTTCAAAACTTTTTTTGAGCGTGATCATGTCCATTTTATTTATATCATCGGTCGTTTCGATAACACCATTCATCCTGAATATCAAAAAAGGCCTTTCCAAGAAATCGGGAAATACAATGATCGTGTATCTGTTGTTTGCCGACTAACAAACGATAATCCTGTAAAAAGAGAGTTTCTGATTTTTGACGGGAATTTTGATTTAGAAATTCACTTGAAAGACAACATAAAGTGGCTTGAAGTTGGGCATTATTTATCACATATGGAGCAAGTTGGGATGTCAAAAGCATTGGCAAATGTCTTTAGCCTTTATCAAGGGAACACTGAAAAGCTTTTAGGGCTAAATGAGGAACAACTTGCAGATTATTTATTACAGATTTGCGGAGAACAAGAACGAATTGATAAATTTAACAATATAAAAATTAATCTTGAAGAGCTCTATAAGCAATATCAAGAACTCGGAAGACAAAAACAGCAAGAAGAACTAGTCATTCAAAATGTTAAACAAAAAATTGATCGTATAAAACAAATTAAGCAAAATGAACAGCAATTAGAGGAAAACCAATTTAATAAAGAGTTAGCAGTCGTTAAAGATATGAAGGAAATCATGAACGAGCAGGAAGCATTGTTAAATACGTTGAAAGACGAGAAATTACAAATTGACCAAAACATTGTCACAACTAATAATGACTTAAATACAACAAATCATGAAATCGAAAAAAATAGTCATGCACTTTCTGAAGTAAATAAAAGAATTGATGATATTCATACTCAAACGCTTTTACTAACAGAAAAGAAATTAAATTTAAAAAAGGAAGTAAATGATTTACTCGGGTTTATAAACAAATATAAGCCCATTGAACCTGTCCCTTTGGAAAAACTTAATCATGAGCTATCTGGTATAACCGATTTATATAAAAGACAAGTTACCATTGTACAAAACCTTCAGCATAAAGAAGATACGATAATGGGTAAAATTCATCATATTAAGACAACGCACTCTGCCCATTACCCAAGTATCGTTTCCAAAATGATTGAAAAGTTAAAAGAACGACAATTAAATCATTTATTACTCGCGGAACAACTTGAAATTACCGATAATAAATGGCGTCATGCTATTGAGGCTTTACTTGGGGCGGAACGTTTTACAATTACTGTTGATGAACATGCGATCATTGAAACTATGAAAATTGCGCAAGAAATTGGATATCCTTACTGGATTTCTCCTTTCAAACCCGTTTCACTTTCATATAAAAATGAGTCAATACTGTCAAAAGTTAATGTCCTGGATGAGCGTATCACAGGCTACATAGAAAGATTTAAAAATTTTATGATGGCTGAAAGTATGGAAGCAGCATGGGATTGGGTCCAGAAAGACTTTAACGCATTGCTATACAAACCTACACCTTATCAAGTTATCAGTCGCGGCGGCCGTTCAATTCACCCTAATGGGATTTATTGTGGAAGAAAGTCGTACCTCCTCCAACTGGAACAGCTGCAAGAAGATTTAAATAATATTCAACAAAAACTGGACTCAGAGAAAGCAAAAGAAAATGAATTACAAATTGAACTAGAGAGTGTTAACAAAGCCATCGAGGATCAAAAAATGCGTGCATTGATACCAGACAAAGAAAATGAACATCTTTCTTTAACAGGAGATCTCCAAATAGTTTTGAATTCACTCACAGATTTTAATGTACAAATCCAATCTCTAAGGAAAGAGAGAGAAAAGGTTCAACAACTTGCTTCAAAATATTCAAGGCGACACGGGAAATTAAACTATGCATTAACTAATTTACAATCAAAACAAAAAGAAATTTTTCAAAAACAATCTGATATAATGACATCTCTTGATACTTTAAAATCTCAATATAATAGTACAGTTTCAAAACTATCAAAAGATCAAATCAAGAAACTTTCAGATTGTTCATATTTAGAATCAATTAAAACCGTTGAACATTATACAACCTTGATTAGCAGCTTGCAAAATATGATTCAGCAACTTCGAAACACAGGTGAACCCATTCAGCCTGGTGAAGAAAATATTGTTGCACTTGAGGAAAAATATAATATCCACTTAAAGTTGCTGCAAAACCATCTAAATGAAATCTCGGAAACTGAAGCAAAACTAGAAAACTTGAGAAAAAAACATGATGAAGCCCAAGAGGAGTATCTTGAAATGGTTGAGGAAGTCTTTAGAAAGGTAAAAAAATCGTTAGAAGAATTGGCGGCACAAGGCAATATAAATGCTACATTAAAGTTAATTAATGTAGGTAATGAAAGGTGGAAAATTGACTATAAAGTTGGTTTCCACGGGAAGGTTCCTGTTAGCTATAGAACAAAAACTGCATTTAGCGGCGGCCAAAAGGTAATTATCTCTTTACTTTTAACACTATCAGCAATTCAAGCAGATGGTATGTTAAATTTCATGATCTTAGATGAGCCATTTGCTCATTTAGATCAGGAAAGAACAGAATTAGTCAGTCAGTTCCTTAAAAAGACCGGCGCACAATATATAATTGCAATGCCTTATTCAGAAAACCTGAAGCTATTATATCCTTTTGCCGATATGTCACTTAACTTTAGACCAAAACGGGAGAATCAAGAAATGGCTCCTCCAATAAACTACGGAATAGTGAACGATGAATTCATTAAACAACAAACCCAGTACAAAGCATCGTCATAATATAACCTACCTGCAAGAGTGGGGGCAATGGGAACGGAAAGATGGATATTTAGTTCGGGAAAAGAGAAGGTATAGTTTTTGTGGAGATTGTGGCTATCGTAAAAATCTACGTAGCGAAGAAATTGAAACTGTCGGCGGTAATGACCTACAAATGCATCCGATCAATTTTCTTAACGCTAGTGAAATAAAAATTGCAAATCATATTTTAAAAGAGCTCTATAAGTCCAATAATAAAAAACGCTGGAATTCTTGGAAGGATTCATTATTTAAAAAATGGAATTTTGGTCTTGTAGAAATAACTATCGATAAGCTACATATGCATGGTTTTATAATTAAACGAAAAAGAAAGGATAAAACAAGAATCAATCATTGGAACCTTCATTGCATATTGTTTAATGAAGATTTTATGGTATCAATTGAAAGTTTTTTAAAAATTAATAAAGTAAAGAAACAAAAGTGGGAGGAAGTTCCCTTCCCTCCCCTTTCACCTGCTGGCTTAGGTAATGCAAAAATTCTGTTTGACTTAATCCAGACAAATCAAAAGCATTATAATAATAATGGTGGAGCGTTAATTGAATGTATAAATGGTGAGAAACTTGTTTTTCCAAAGAGTTCTGGAAATGCTTATTTGAAAATAGTTAGAGGGCTTCATGGTTTATATCAACTAACACTATCAGAGCGCCACTTATTTTTAAGGGAATTTTCTCAAGAATTTTTCGGCGATACAAAATTATTTTCTAGGAATGACCGGGATAAAGTGGATCGAATTGTTGGGGACGTTGAAAAATTTGGGTTGCTTCAATCGAGAAACGAGGTTTTGATTTCTGGAATTTTTGAATGGGCATGGAATGGAGAAATCGGGAATTCTAGGGCAATTAAAAATTACCTTGCCCTCCCTCGGGATATGGTTTCCGAAATTAAATTAACACAATGGCAAGGAAAAAAATTATTAATTATAGAAAACCAAGATTTATTTATTAGTGTGGCTAAAGGCAATGTGCTAAATAAAAATGAATGGATTATTCTATTTGGCAGCGGTTATTTATCTGCAGAAGAATATACTATTATTCGAGAGTTAATTCCTTTAGGTCTTCAACAAATTTATTTTTGGTGTGACCTTGATCCCTATGGATTTTTAATTACTGATAATTTTATAAAAAACACAAACACTAACATACCGATCTATTTATTTGGCTTTAACTCCAATTGGTTTTCAAAGTTACCAGTATATAAGGAACTATTACAGACGGATAAAAGTGAGATAGATAAATTACTAAAGGAAGATATCCCGTTTCAGATCAAAGAAGTACTATTCATGATGAAGGAAACTGGTTTTAAAGGTGAACAGGAGTTTTTCTCCAACTTCCTTGATAGAAAAACCTTTGAAAAAACAATACTTATTGAGAGTATAAGACTTATTTAACTTTTTAAAACACGGTAAATCATCCGTGTTTTTTATGCTTTGGGTAAAACCCTATTAATAAGTCATCCTCAATACATCAAAGGAACCAACGGTGTAGGAGGAATCCTTTCCATTCTGGATATATTTTTAGGACTTTAAAATTGAAAATATCAGTTTATCATGGGTTTCAATCCCCTATAACGGGTCATTATCTTTGCTACTTGCGGCAAAAGATTGGGGCCATACTGATATTCTGAAGTTTCAATCCCCTATAACGGGTCATTATCTTTGCTACAACAGTTTGACCCAATCACCGGTGCACCGATTAATGGGTTTCAATCCCCTATAACGGGTCATTATCTTTGCTACAAACGTGAAGGTGGTCGAGGATTTGTCATATTCTTTGTTTCAATCCCCTATAACGGGTCATTATCTTTGCTACACAAACTCGTATACAATGTAAGGATAAACCGCATCCTCGTTTCAATCCCCTATAACGGGTCATTATCTTTGCTACAATGGCCAAGTGGGCCGTCTGGCAACATGATAAAGCGTTTCAATCCCCTATAACGGGTCATTATCTTTGCTACACAGGGATGATACTAGCGGCGTCACCGGATTCTTCGTTTCAATCCCCTATAACGGGTCATTATCTTTGCTACTAATAAATTCATAGTATCAATTGTTGTTTGTTCCAGGGTTTCAACCCCTATAACGGGAATATCTCGTATGCCGTCTTCTGCTTG
>NZ_AJLR01000045.1 GCF_000307855.1 Schinkia azotoformans LMG 9581
CGCCAAGGGCAGACCCCGCACTCCCTGTCCGCAATGTTGGAAAGCCAGTTTCGGTCCTCCTGCTATGCCTACTGCAGATTATCCCTCTATTGTTCAGAACAAAGTAAAAAACTTATGTAAAAAAGGAATACAATTTTAATTTAGTGTAAAACCTCCTATGGAACTAATTATGAAATAATACGAATTAAATTTTGTATAGGGAGTGATTAGCAATGGCGGTCGACCGCGAAAAGGTTCATAAAATGATTGAAGAAGTTAGCCAAGAAAATTTAAAGCGGGTTTTTGATTTCATTATGATGCTTCAAAAGGATGAATCTGAAATTCAGGCTGATAATTCACCACTAATTCCTCAAGAGAAAAATGCGATTGAAAAAGCAGAGAAGGATATTCCGAATGGAGATTTAATTAACTCTGTAGGATATATAACGTGAACTCGGTCTATGAATTCATAACAGGAATCTACTTAATTTCCTTAGCTAGCTACCACACATGCTGTAACATGCAATCCTCTACTAACAACCAACCCCTAATATAAAATCAGAAGGTACTACCTATCAACCACATTAACAACACCAATTCCCCAACTGGAAACAATCCTCCATTAACATCCCGAACTTTTAACCGATATAAAGACTACAAGCATATTGTACGGGAGTGGAGAAATATGCAGATTAACAATCAGTATTCTGCTAATCAATTACAACCAACAGATCGCCCACTTGAACTAAAGCAAGGGGAACTATATAACGCACAAATTAAAGAACGAGTTTCAGACACAGAAGCAGTTATTCAAATTCGTGGAAAAGAAGTAAAAGCGATATTTGAAGGTAAAATGCCGGCAGAGGATCGGGTTACAGTACAAGTTACGGGACAAAAAGACCAGGCTATAGCTGTGAAAACAGTTTCTACAGATGTTCCAAAAACTAGTTCAACTCAGGTACAGCAGGCTCAAATGTCAAGCGATATCAAGTTGCTTCAAAATGTCGGCATTACTGAAAAAGACACTCTTGAACTAAAGCAAAGTGTCCAAGTTTTATTAAATAAAGGTATTCCTGTTACTAAGGAAGCCGTTCAAGAACTGCGTGATTTTTTTGAAAAAGCACAAGGCAGTACTGCGGCTAAGTTAGATACAGTGAAAGCCTTGGCTAATAAAAAGCTAGAGGTAACGCAGTCCCATTTACGTCCCATTCACGAAGCTTTGCACGGTCGTCCATTGAATGAGGTATTAACGGATTTAGCAAAAGAAATTGACCCAGAGTTTGATTTGGCAAAAAACGAGCAAAAAGATGCATTGCGTCGTCAAACACAGCAGAATGTAGAGAATTTGCAAAAACAAACAGTTGAAACTACATCGAAAGAGGTTAAGGCTGAAGGGACTACAGCACCTGCTACTGCTTCTACAACAAAAGCTGAACAAACCAGTACGCAATCCGTTTCAAAGGACAAGGAGTTAGTTGACCTTTTACAAAAAAATCGTGATTTTGTAGAAAAAGCTCCTGAACTAAAACAGGCTATAGAAAAAGTACGTGCTGAAATTGTCAAAAATCCAGCAGTAGATCGGGAGTTAGCCCAAAAGGTTGAAAAGGCAGCGTATGAAGCTGAAAAATTACAGTCCATTGGAAAAGAGCGCCTAGTCCAAGCGTTAAAAGATGCTGAGGAGCAACTAGTAAAGCGTCACCAACAAAGACAGGAAAATTTACGGGTAACTGTGAGTCAAAATAAAGGTGCAGAAGGTTCTGCCTTACGTGAGGCAACACCTAGAGAAATTGTAAAAGCGGTAAAAGAAGATGTATCGAAGACGCCTAGTTTGCAACGTTCGATTGAAACAGTCCAAAAACAAATCGTGGACAACCCAAAAATTCCGGAGGCGGTTGTGACCAAAGTAAAGCAGGCTGTGGAAGAAGCGGGAAGATTACAGCAACAAGGGCGTATTACGGCTGGAAAAGAAACATTAGTAAATATTTTGAATTCAGTTGAAGCGGACTTGGAAGCTTTGGAGTCTATGAACAAAAATCAACAGCAGGTTAAACAGGGTGAATCACAGCCTGCAAAAATAAATCCACAACAGGTGGCCAATAGTGAACATGAACCTCGAACAAGTGAAGTAGTAAAACAAGTAAAAGCCGAGGTTCAGCGTGAACCTAATTTGCAACGGATTGTTGAAAAGGTTCGGGAACAGGTCGTTAACAATCCAAAGCTAGACGTTGAAGTAGCGCAAAAAGTAGAAAAGGCCGTGAACGAAGCTCGCCAACTACAACAAATCGGTCGAGAACCGATGGGCAGGGAACGCTTAGTCCAAGCATTAACCCAAGCTGAAAATGAATTAAAACAAATGGAGTTACGCCAACAGTCTCAATCTGCAAGAATAGAACAACCACAACCGGATGCAAGACCGAAAGGCGAGGCTCAAACAAATGAGGCCCGTACGAACGATGTAAAAGTAGCCCAAGCACAACAACCAACACAGACAGTGCAAAAAACAAATGAACAACCGGCAAGTAAGATCGTAAAACAGGCAAAAGAAGATGTCCAACGGGATCCGAATCTCCAACGTGCAATCGAAAAAGTCCGTGACCAGGTTGTTAACAATCCAAAGATAGACGTTGAAGTCGCAAAAAAAATAGATAAAGCTGTGAACGAAGCCCACCAACTTCAGCAAATAGGTCGGGAAATAATGGGCCGTGAACATCTATCTCGGGCATTAGCTCAGGCTGAAAGTGAATTAAAGCAAACCGAAACGCGCCAACAGCAGCAACAAAACATCAATCAAAATCAATCCGAACAGCGTACAATCGAAACAATAAAGCAAATCAAAGAAGCAGTTCAAAAAGAACCAAACTTTCAGCGTGCCATTGAAGTTGTCCGTGACCTATTAAAAAACAATAAGGATATCGACCCCAAAATTATTAACATGATTGAAAAAATGACAAATCAAGCAAGCCAGTTAGACCAAGCAGGGCGTGAAAGAATTTCTAATATTTTGGACCAAGCCGTAGATCAAATAAAACAATCAAATACGGCAACAGCCGAAAATACGAAAACCCAGAGCCCTGATTTACCAGATGAAAACTCGACCAAAATCAAGACTGACCAACAACAAAGTCAGCAGAAACAAACTGCACAACAGGAAAACAATCAAAAATTGAGTCAAATACTTGCTAACTTACTAAACCAAGAACAAACAACTGAAAATCAAAAACCAAGCCCAAGTGCTCAGTTAAATGAAGCTCTAAAACAAATCCAAAAAGAGTCAAATCTCGATCAGGCATTTGCTCAAATACGCAAAGAACTATTAAGTAACCCAAATTTAGATCTAAATACAATAGAAAAAATCGAAAAGGCAATGGAGCGTTCCACTCAGCTCTTAGAAAAAGGCCGCGAACTAGGCGCGCGACAGCAAATCACAAATGCATTAAATGAAATAGAACAAGAAATTACAAAAACGGAGCCTAAGCAGCTAAACCAACCAACGGACCAACAAAAAGGAATCCAAGACGAACTTATAAAACAATTCGATCAAAACGAAGAATTCCAAACACTGCCGCTTCAAGCGAAAAATATTTTGGTAACAAAAGTAACCCAGAAACTCGCACAGGCAACCCATGATTTCCGTGAGTTAAAACGTGAGATTACTAAAAATTTGGATACTGTGGAACGTTTAATAGATACGTTTAAGAAGAATGCCTATCCGCAAGCAAAGCAAATGCTTGAAACAACGATTAGCAAACTAGATAATGCCATTTTAAAAAGCGATATGATGCTTTTTACCGATATGAAAACTGAGAAGCAATTAATGCAAGCTAGCTCCCAACTAGCAGATGCTAAAAAGTTGCTAGCAAAGGGTAACCATACTGAAGCAGCAAAAATCGTTCATGACATAAAAACATTACTAGATAAAATTAACTTCAAACCATCAGAACAAAAGGTGATGCATTTTGTTTCCAAAGAAACTACAAATCTTGAAAAAATACAAAAGCCACCTACCCAACAGTTATTAAATCAATTTGATGAAACGGCACGTTCCTATGTGAGACAAGAACCGTCTGCTCGCCAGATGTTTGAAATAGTCCGTTCATTAGGACTTAACCATGACAGTGATCTAGCAAAATCTTTAGTATTCCAAAAAGGCGGGGAATCACCCTTCCAGCAAGGTCAACAAGACCAGCAAAACCAGCAACAACAGGAAAACTTAAAAGCAGCCCTGATGAAACTAGCCCAAACTGGTGGAGATGAAGCATCCACAAGGATTGCCCAACAAGCTGAACAAGCCCTTAACAACCTTACAGGCCAGCAGCTTCTAAGTAAATCGGATTCAGGCAACAGTTTACAAAGCATGTTTTTCACCTTACCACTCTTACTAGGAGAAAAACCAGAAAATCTTCAGGTATTTGTGCATTCGAAAAAAGAAGGGCAGCAGGTTGATTGGGAAAACTGTAATCTCTATTTTTTAATCGAAACAAAAAGGTTGGGCGATGTTGGAATTATGCTAACATCAACTGATCGAAATCTATCAATCACGATTAAAAATGATAGGCCTGGTTTCAAACAAAAAATGGAGCCTATCGCGGCAATCACAAAAGAAAAATTACAAGAGGTTGGTTATAGCATAAATAGCATTAATTTTACTAGAATGACATCAATCAATAGCCAAGCTACCCAAAACCAACAAAATGACACAAACAAGCAAGAACACCAGTCACAAATGAGACCAGTCTTTACCGAGAAAGGGATGGACTTCAAAATATGATCGTATCAAAATACTACAATCAGAAAAAGCGAAAAGAAATCAACGGTCCTTCCGCTGCAGTTATTAAATACGATGCGGAATCCGGGAACGCCCCCGTCGTCGTTGCTCACGGTAAAGGCCAAGTTGCTAGAGAAATCATAGAACTAGCGAAAAAAAATAATATTCATATGCAAGAAGACTCCAAGCTAGTTGAAAACCTATTAGACATGGACCTGGGGGACAATATTCCCCCACAACTCTATCAGGTTATGGCGGAAATATTGCTGCTGATTGAAGAGATGGAAAAAAACTATTAATAAAACTATTAAACTCTACAAATTTCGAGCCGATAAATAATACAGATAACCAAAACGGAGGTGCACATTACGTGACCGGCATTTTAACGGAAGAAGCATTATATAAAAAATCACCTCAAGAAATCACAGCGCTATTATATGAAGCGTGCCTAACTAATTTGGAAGAATCAATTGATGATATAAACAATAAAGACTACGTAATTGCGAACAAAAAATTACAAAAGGCCAATGACATCTTACAACGCTTAGGTGCTGGCTTAAACTATGAAGCTGGAATAATTGCTGACCAGCTGGATGTCCTATATAACTATATGGCTGATAAAGTAGTTGAGGCTAATTATAAAAAGGATACACTGCTAATTGAAGAGGTAATAAAAGGAATGGAGCCAATTTCCATCGCATGGAATGAAGCTTTGAAGAAAAAGCCGGCCCAAACCGCAAACGTCTTGAAAAATAAAGCAATGGCCTATGAAAAAAGTGTGTTAATGGAAGATAAATAGAAAAAATTAAATTCTATGAACTCAAAATAAGGAGAGAAATAACATGAAAATTAATCATAATATTCAAGCTCTGAATGCATACAGAAACCTTTATTCAAACCAAGCCGCAACTTCAAAAAACCTGGAAAAACTTTCATCTGGTCTACGTATTAATCGCGCAGCAGATGATGCAGCAGGACTAGCCATCTCTGAAAAAATGCGTTCTCAAATCCGTGGACTTAAACAAGCGGAACGTAACTCCATGGACGGAATCTCTTTAATGCAAACAGCTGAGGGTGCTATGACTGAAGTCCACTCCATGCTACAACGTATGCGTGAGCTATCCGTACAGGCAGCGAATGAAACAAACACGAATACTGACCGTGATGCAATTCAAAAAGAAATTGATCAATTATTAGTTGAGATTGATAGTATTGCGGCAAAAACAGAATTTAATACAAGAAAGCTTCTTGATGGTTCAAGTGCTGTCGATACTCAATTTTCTAATAATAACCCAGCTAATATCACAAAGGTTCCAACAGTTATTGACCCTTCACTTGTAACCGGGGATTACCAAGTAACAGTTGGAGGTACCATTAAAGAGGTTAAAGCGATTACTCAGCCTGGAGCTGGTGTTAATAGCGCAGATGTAATAGCAAGTAGTTTAAGTGATCTGCAAGGTGAAAAGCTAAAATTAGGTGAATATTCTATTGTCGTAACAAATGTTGATACAACTGGGGCAAAGCCAAGTGCCACAATTGAAGTTTTTGATCCAGATGGATTTTCGCTAGGTAAAAAGGCAAGTGAAATTGGAACAGGTGCAACTGGTAGTCCGATTACAATAGGAACTGATGACCAAGAGATAAAAATAGATACAACATTAATCACACAGGCTGGAACTGCGAAAGTAAGATTAGAATATGAAGCAGAGATTTCAGTGAAGAAAAAAAATAATGCAGCGACTCCAGTTTATGAGGATATTACATTTAAAAAGAAAATAACAACAGAAAATGGTCTTATTAAGCATGGTGGACTAGAGCTACAGTTTGGATCAAATATGAAAACTGGTGACTCTCAATTCACTGTTACTAACAAAGCTTTATCATTCCAAATTGGTGCGAACTCTAATCAAGGAGTTAACATCGACATTCCACAGCTAAGTACTGTAAAGTTAGGAATAGACGGAATTCGTGTTAACACATATGAAGCGGCAAGTGATGCCATATTTAGATTGGATAATGCAATTACACAAATTTCAGCGGTACGTTCTAAGCTAGGGGCAACACAAAACCGCTTGGAGCATACAATTAACAACTTGCAAACTACATCTGAAAACTTAACAGCATCTGAGTCACGTATTCGTGACGCTGATATGGCACTTGAAATGACTGAGTTCACAAAGAATAATATTCTTAACCAATCAGCTCAAGCAATGCTTGCTCAAGCAAACCAATTGCCGCAAGGTATTCTTCAGTTATTACAACGCTAATAAAAAAAGAACCAGGTTGTCCAAGTTCGTTTGGGCAGCCTTTTTTAAAAACAAAAAAATTTGATTCAAAATAGCTAGTCCATGTTATAATACCTTCAAAGGAGGTGTAAACCATGGAAGAAAAAGTTTTTAATTTACTAGAAAAAATGTATGTCGAAATGCATGAAATGAAAGTTGAAATGCAAGATATGAAAATTGAAATGCATGAAATGAAAGCCAACATGGCAACAAAACAAGATTTGTCAAAAGTTGAACGAAGGGTTGGAAGGCTAGAGCAAAACCTGGTTGTGCTTGAAAACAAAGTAGATACTAATCATAAGGCGCTATTTGATGGGTACAAACAAACATATGAAAAGCTAAACATCCTCGAAGAGAAAATCGATAGAATTGATCAAAAGGTTGAAAAGCATGATGTTGAAATAAGAGTCATTAAGGGAGCTCAATGAAGACGGCTGTTTATGGTAGTCTAAGTCTAAGCGCATACCCCGCCCCATTATTTTTCACTAATGAATAAATTCATCGTAATAGACCTCATCCTTTCATTCCTATAATAAATACAGAAGTTATCTGATATAATAATCACTATATTTGAAGCAAAAAGGCGGGAAAATAATGGACGTTCAAAAAATCGGAAAAACCGGCCTAAATAATATAAAGTCAAAAAAAAGCGGACCTACTGAAAGCATTTCCTTCCAAGAAGTAATGGGAAAAAATCGCCAGGAAATGGTCCATGAAAAATTAACAAAATTAGTTCAAGAAATTGAAGATCAAGGAAAAGTTCTTTCAGAATCCAGAACCGTTGATGAACTTCGAAAATACAAAAAGATGGTTAAAGAATTTATGGATGAAGCGGTTCAAAACGGGTTACAGTTGGAGGAACGTCGTGGTTTCAATCGCCGTGGTCGTACAAAAATCTATAAGATAGTCAAAGAAGTTGATAAAAAACTGATCGACCTCACCAATGCCGTCCTAGATAAAGAAAAAAAGAGCCTAGATATCTTAAGTATGGTGGGAGAAATCAAAGGGTTGCTAATTAATATTTACACATAAGTCACCACACTTAAATAAAGGAAAGATATTCATATGAAAACTGCAATTGTTACGGATAGTACGGCATACATACCCCAAAGTCTTCGTGAACAATTACATATTGAAATATGCCCGTTAAACGTAATTTTTGAATCAGAGTCCTACCAAGAGGAGCTTGAACTAACGGCTGATGATTTTTATGAAAAAGTAAGAAATGTTTCAGAACTCCCGAAAACATCTCAACCAGCAATAGGCTTATTCGAACAGACTTTTAAAAATTTAGCTAAAAAGGGTTATGAAGCAGTTATTTCGATTCATTTATCAAGTGGAATCAGCGGGACTTTTCAAGCATCAGTAACAGCTGGTGGAATGGTTGATGAAATTCTAGTTTATTCCTTTGATTCAGAAATTAGTTGCATGCCGCAAGGGTTTTATGCAATTGAAGCAGCCGAAATGGCGCTTCAAGGAAAGGAACCAAAAAAGATTTTAGAACGTCTGAATGAAATGAAAAAATCGATGTGTGCTTATTTCATGGTTGACGATTTAGCTCATTTACAGCGCGGGGGCCGACTAAATGGCGCTCAAGCATTAATAGGAAGTCTTCTTCAAGTAAAGCCAATCTTGCATTTTGAAGATGCAAAAATAGTTCCTTTTGAAAAAATCCGTACACATAAAAAAGCAATAAAGCGTATTCTGGAGTTATTCGACGAAGATGCAAAAACAGGAGTACCAATAAAAGCTTCGTTAATTCATGCAAATAGACTAGATATAGTTGAGGAATTGAAAAATCAAATTCAATCTGAATATAAAAATGTAGAAATCGATATTAGCTACTTTGGTGCGGTAATTGGTACTCATTTGGGTGAAGGAGCAATTGGATTAGGCTGGTATAAAAAGTAGGGCACTGACAAAACTCTTGTTGTTAGTGCCTATAATCATAATGAAAGGCGCTGATGCGATGAGATTTACGATCCAAAACCAAAATGAAACCCAGTTCCTACTTCCTGAATTACTAGTTTCAAAGGACACTCCAAACCAACAAACTTTTCAATCAATCTACAAAATAGCAACCCTACTACCACAAAAATTAAATGAGGAATTTCAATACTCCCAAGAACTCCAACAACATCTTCAAGGCAAAAGACTACTACTAGACGAATTACCATTTCCATTATCAGACATTCATCAACACTATCTAAATGGCTATATCCAATACCACCATGGAATCATAACAAACCCTAAAAAACAATTCATCTGTCAACGCTGTGGCAATCAAAATCAACATATATTTGCATCATTTCACTGTGCCCGTTGCCGTGAACAAGGCTGCACCTATTGTAGAAATTGTATTATGATGGGGCGAGTCAGTCAATGTACTCCGCTCATTACCTGGACAGGTCCTTCTTCACAAAAAACAGCCCATATTAAATCAGTTTTAAACTGGTCCGGCCAGCTCTCACCCGGCCAACAAACTGCCTCAGACAAAGTAATTGAAACAATCAACAACAATCAAGACTTACTAGTCTGGGCCGTGTGCGGATCTGGAAAAACTGAAGTACTTTTCCAAGGTATAAAAACAGCACTTCAACATGGGAAACAAGTTTGCATCACAACACCACGAACAGATGTCGTCCATGAACTGACGCCACGTCTTAAGCAAGCCTTTCCCAATACAACATTAATATCTTTATATGGTGGCAGTGAAGATCGCAGCAAAACAGCCCAACTAACAATATCAACCACTCATCAACTCCTTAGATACTACAAAAACTTCGACGTCATTATCATCGATGAAGTAGATGCCTTTCCCTATTCAGCTGACCCATCACTACAATATGCTGTCCATCAAGCGAAAAAAGAAATATCAGCGATGATCTACCTAACCGCCACTCCAAACGCAGAATTCAAACAAAAGTCCAACAAAAACAAAATACAAACCGTTACAATTCCAGCCCGGTATCATCGCCAACCACTACCTGTTCCGACCTTTACTTGGTGTGGCAACTGGAAAAGCCGACTTAAAAAGAAACATGCCATCCCTACAAACCTTAAGAACTGGATCACAGGCCAATTTCAAAATAATAAGCAAGCTTTTCTGTTTGTCCCACATATCACAACATTAAATGATGTAGTGCCCATCTTGAAAAAGATAAATGCAAGCATCGAAGGTGTCCATTCCGAGGATCCGAACCGTAAACAAAAGGTCCAAGCCTTCCGTGAAGGAACAGTCCCAATTCTTGTCACAACAACGATCCTAGAACGAGGAGTAACAGTACCAAATACAGATGTTGCTGTTTTCGGTGCTGAGGATGATATTTTTACCGAAAGTGCCCTTGTGCAAATAGCCGGAAGGGTTGGCCGCAGTCCTAAATATCCAGCAGGTGAGGTAATCTTCTTTCATTATGGAAAAACAAAAGCAATGAAAGATGCCCGAACGCAAATTCTAAAAATGAATAAACAAGGGAAACACCTAGGTTTGCTAGATTGAAAATAATTGCCCAATTAATAAAAAGGAGAAGACCCAAATATGCACTGCCTAATCTGCCATCAGCCACTCACCGAAATCATCACTTGGAGTTCACTTTTCACCCTATCAACCCAAAATGATCAACCTCAAATTTGCAACCAATGTAATCAAAAACTAGAACCAATTACTGGTGAGCAATGCCGAATCTGCAGCCGTCCTTTTTCCAAATTAGAACCCAAATTCCGCAAACAAGACCTATGCTACGACTGCTACAATTGGGAACGAACTTCAGAATGGCAAGGACTCCTTACCCAAAACACATCGATCTTTAATTACAATGATTTTTTAAAAGACCTCCTTGCCCAATTTAAATTTCGCGGTGACCACGAATTAGTAAAGATTTTCACCGAACCGATACAAACGAAATTTAAACAAATGTTTGATCAAAAAAAACCACCGATCATAATCCCAGTCCCATTAAGCATAGAACGCCAATATGAAAGAGGATTTAATCAAGCACAATCATTAGCAAGCCTTCTAAGCCAACAACCAATAGAAGAAATACTAGAACGCTCTCATACCGAAAAACAAAGTAAAAAGAAACGCTCAGAAAGGCTACTAACAGATTCACCATTCCATCTTAAGGCCGATATCAACCCAGCCCAATACAAAAACAAAAATTTCCTCATCATAGATGACATCTACACCACTGGCATAACATTAAGACAAATAGCAAAAGTACTTCAACCACTCTCACCAAATTCAATCAAATCGCTAACATTAGCTAGAAGTTAATGGTACGGACTCCATTTCACAAAATTCGGAACCAATAACTAAATAAATTTCACACCTGTGACGATATAATAAATATAAGAAAAGAACCGTCTCAAGGAGGAAAACTAACTATGTCACAACTAGATAATTGTTCGAGATGTGGTCGTATATATGTCCGTAACCTTAGTGGATTATGTGATGTCTGTCGAAAAGAAGATGATCAATTATTCGATAAAGTATACCAATTTATTAGGAAACGCCAAAATCGTGCAGCTACCATGCTACAAATTGTAGAAGCAACAGGAGTTCCTGAAGTAACCATTATGCGCTTTGTGAAAGAAGGACGTCTAAAACCAGCGCAATTTCCAAACTTGGGCTATCCATGTGAACGCTGTGGAACGACCATTCAATCAGGCAAGCTTTGTGCAATATGTGCTGGTAAACTTGAATCGGATCTAAAACAATTTGAACATGAAGAAGAACGGAAACGAAAAATTGAAGAAAGAGAAAAAAAGACCTATTTCACGGAGGATTGAAATAATAACCGTAATTAGCCAATATAAGTAAACTTTTAAGAAAAATTGCCGATAATAAAGAAAAGGTATTGTTATACTATCAAATATTGTTAAGAATTTGGTTGATAGTATAAGAAAATACATCGCTATTTGCCATAGGCAAATAACGTGTTTTTCTAATGAAAGAGGTGAACGGATTTGAAAATCAATCATTTTGGTCCTGTAAATATGAATCCATATAAAAAACAAATTGAAAAAATGAATCAATTACAAAAAACGTCAAGTACAGACCAAGTCCAAATTTCAACTGAAGCAATGGAGCTGCAAAAAGGCAGTCGAATCGAAACGGAACGGCAAGCTAAAGTTGAAGAACTAAAAAACAAAATTGAATCCGGAGAATATCAAGTAAATCCACGTGAAGTGGCGAAGAAAATGTATGAGTTCTGGAACAACTAACAGATAAAGGAGGATCAGTCAGTGTCTGCAGAAACACTAATTCAAACACTAGAAAAAATACTTTTTTTGCACAAAAGCTTAAATCAATTGGCAAAACAAAAGACAGAAATATTAAAGACTGGAGACACTGCAGCCCTTAATAACCTGTTAAAGGAGGAAAAAAAACATATCCAAGCTATACAAAAATTTGAAACCGAACGTCAACAGGTTTCAATCGCTTTTTTAGCAAGGAAACAATCCAATGATTTTACTAATCCAACAATTGAAGATTGTATTAATTTTGCCAACACGGCTGAGAAAATAAAATTAACTCGAATAAAGTCTAAATTACAACAACAAATTAAAATATTATCCAATCAAAACGAACTAAATCAGCAGCTGCTCAAACAGTCCCTGCAGTTTGTAAATTTATCATTGGATATCTTAAAACCTGAAATAGATACTTATAATTATGAGCGCCCAGGTCAATCGTTTCAGTACGAGGAAGGCCGCTCAATTTTTAATTCAAAGGCATAAATTTTAACGGAGGTGAAAACTAAATGGTTTCAACGTTTCATGGATTAGAAACAGCCCGTAGGGGAATGATGACACAACAGGCTGCGCTTTACGTTACGGGACACAATATTGCAAATGCCAATACACCCGGCTATACAAGGCAGCGGGTTAATTTTGAAGCAACACAAGCGTATCCACCTGTAGGTAGGAATAATGCAAAAATTCCAGGTCAAATAGGTACTGGTGTACAAGCAGGAGATATCCAACGAATTCGGGATTCATTTGTTGATACGCAATTTAGAGGCGAAAATAGCAAGCTTGGTTTTTGGCAAGCAAAAGCTGAAATGCTTACACAAATGGAAGATATTATGAATGAGCCCTCAGATACAGGTCTAGCAAAATCAATGGATGAATTTTGGAACTCATTACAGGATTTAGCCGTACAACCGCAAAACAATGGGGCTCGACGGGTTGTGCGTCAACGCGGTATAGCTTTAGCCAACACTTTTAATTATATGTACAATTCTTTAAAGGCTGTCCAAAAGGATTATCGGAACGAAATTGATATTTCCGAAACGCAAATCAATTCTCTTTTAAGACAAATTAATCAATTAAACAAACAAATTGGATCGATCGAGCCACATGGCTATTTGCCAAATGATTTGTACGATGAACGTGATAGATTAGTAGATGAATTATCGAGCTTAGTCAATATAAAAGTTGAAGTGAAGCCAAGTGGTGGTTTAGCATCAGCGAATGCGGAAGGATTATATGATATTTACCTTGCTACACCACAGGGGGATAAGCTAAAGGATTCTGATGGTAAAGAAATTCAGCTAGTGAATACTACGGATGGCAAGGCCTATGGAATTCATATTAAGTATGAAGACCGAACAGTACTAGATAGCCCTGTCTCTGAAATTAGATTCTTTGAATTAAAAGAAACGGAAAAAGGCTTTGTTGGTCTAGCGGATGACGCTGCCGCCGATAATGACAATGCTACCCCGGTTTATGAGCTTTCAAAGTTTTCCTCCTTTAATACAAACGGCAGGTTAAAAGGATTTATCGAAGGCTACGGCTATAAAGAGGGTACAGATACAAAAGGGCTATACAATGATATGCTGTCCGACCTTGATAAGATGGCTTTTACATTTGCCGAACAATTTAATCTTGTTCACCAATCTGGCTGGAGCTTAAATGAAATAAGAGATGGTGTGGAGCATAATTACAATTTCTTTGACCTCGGAGGATTGACAGCTGACAATCCTGCAGGAGCAGCCGCGTTAATAAAGGTAGCCCAGGCCATTATGGATGATGTCGATAATATTGCGGCGGCGGCAGAAGGAAATGTGATTGTCGGCTCAATGGAAAGAACAAGCAATGTTGACAATAAGACTGTTGGTAATCCAAGTATTAAAGGGATTTACGATAGGACAAAAACAACTCCCTCTTTTTCAGATGAAGCAAAAGAAATAAAAGTAGAGTTAAGCTTTGATGAAACTTCCAACTCATGGAGCTATAAGTTTACATCTTATAAAAGTGATGGAACTAACCTTGATATATCAGAAGGCACTATTGGCACAAGTGGGAAAATTTCACTATATGGCATTGATATCGATACAACACTTGTTAAACCAAAGGATGACGATAGTGGCATACAAACATGGTCATATACATTTTCAGCAGAAGGAGTTAAGTCAAGCGACGAAGCTTTCATCGGCAACGGCTCAAATGCATTAGAGCTTTCGAAGGTTAAAGATGCTCTTTTAAATTATGGCGGTAGCTTAACGAATGTTTCTACCTTTTACCAAGGTATGATCGGAGCATTAGGTGACCAAACATCTGAAGCTCTAAGAATGCTAAATACATCGACAACGCTAAAAGATTCTGTTGAGCAACGCCGGATGTCCATTAGCAATGTATCTCTAGATGAAGAAATGACAAATATGATTAAATTCCAGCATGCCTATAATGCAGCAGCAAGACAAATTACTCTAGTTGATGAAATGCTCGATAAAATTATCAATGGTATGGGATTAGTAGGAAGATAGGGTAGGTGAAAAATAGTGCGAGTTACACAAAATATGTTAACGAACAGCAACCTCAGTTATATAAGTAAAAACTATGAACGCTTAGCGAAGTTACAAGACCAAATTAATACAGGCAAAAAAATAACCCGCCCTTCTGATGATCCTGTTGTTGCTATGAAAGGGATGCGATATCGAAGTCAATTAACGGAGGTCAAGCAATTTTATCGGAATCTAACCGAAGGCTTTACTTGGTTGGAAAATACAGATTCTGCCCTTGATGAAACAGCAAAAGTATTAGAGCGTGTCCGAGAATTAGTCGTGCAAGCATCAAACGACACCTATGACTCAGCTGCACGTGGAAATATTGCGAAAGAGATTGAACAGTTACAAAAACATCTAGCATCAGTCGCAAATACAAAAGTTGGTGAGAATTATATTTTTAATGGAACCGATATTGGTACAGCACCAGTTAAGGAAGATTCATTGTTCGTTGAATTTAACACGTTTAAATCTGATATTGCGGCAAGTGCCATTGATCCGGAAAATTACGTAGTCAATTATCAAGGCTATACATTCCAATATGACAAAGATAATAGTACAGCTGATAAACTTGAATATAAATCTACAGCTGGAAACACAATTACAATCGATATAACGACAGGGGATATCACCCATAAATATACAAATACATCTAATACAACAACAGAAGAAAGAATAAATGGAGATAATTTGGCTATTGCCAATAAAAATGCTATATCCACGAATACCCAGGATTTTGAAGTAGAAGTCATGAAGGGTGTCAAAATTCCAGTAAACGTCCGACCACAAGATGCCTTCTCAATCGAACTTTTTAGTGGGTTGGAATCTATCAAAAAAATGTTGGTAAATCCGGATACTAAAGGCACAGATATCACAAAAGCACTTGAATCATTAGATAAAATCTCTAACGGTGTTGTATCGACGAGATCAGAACTAGGTGCACGCCAAAACAGGGCTGAATTAGTAGAAAACCGTCTGCAGGAGCAGAAAATCACCGCTGAAAAAACCGTATCAGACAACGAAGACATCGACTTTGAACAAGCCATTATCGATTTAATAACCCAAGAAGGCATCCATCGCGCCTCATTAGCGGCAGGAGCCCGGATCATCCAACCAACATTAATGGACTTTTTAAGATGAAAAAGCTATCTGCAACTTGATAGCTTTTTTTCATAAATATCAGTCTGCTTTTAAAAATTAAAAAGAAATGGTGAGATAAATGAAAATAAATACAAAATACCATGGTGAAATGGAAATAGAAGACAAAGCCATCATTCAATTTAAAGAAGGCATCCCAAGCTTCGAAGATGAAAAACAATTTGTCATCATACCATTAGACGAAGACAGCCCATTCCTAATCTTGCAATCCTTAACAACACCAAGTTTAGGATTTGTAATCATTAGCCCATTCGATTACTTTACAGATTATACCGTTGATTTATCCGAATCAACTATTCAAAAATTGAAAATCAAAAGCGAAGACCAAGTAGCAATCTATACAATTCTAACCGTCCAAGAGCCATTCGAAAACACAACCACAAACCTAAGTGGCCCAATCGTTATCAACGTCAAAGATCAACTGGGAAAACAAATCATCCTAAACAACGAAAAATACACAACAAAGCACCACATCATCAAAACCCCAACCGCAATAAGCAAGGAGGGGAAATAATGCTTGTACTTACAAGAAAACCAAATCAATCCATCCAAATCGGTGATGATATTGAACTTACAATCCTTTCTGTTGAAGGTGATCAAGTTAAAATCGGCATCAACGCCCCAAGACAAATAGAAATACATAGAAAAGAAATCTATTTGGCAATTCAAGAAGAAAACCACCAAGCAGCATCAGAAGTATCGATCGATTCACTTAAAGGTTTATCATTACAGATTCGGAAAAAATAAATCTAACCCACTTAGAAAAGCAAGTAAATCTAAGTGGGATTTTTAGTTGTCTAAAGAAATCATCATTAAAAAATATTTATTATAAAACTATTAAACTTCCAAAAATAATGTCGATATATAAATTGTACAAGTTAGCCATTAAAGGCGGCCGACTTTAATGGCTAACTTAACCAAAATTCACATGGATGTGAATAAACGACAATTCAAGGAGGAAATTAAAATGAGAATTAATCACAACATTGCAGCGTTGAACACGTATCGTCAGTTGAATACCGCATCAACAGGTCAAACTAAATCAATGGAGAAATTATCTTCAGGTCTTCGTATTAACAAAGCTGGGGACGATGCAGCGGGTCTTGCAATCTCCGAAAAAATGCGTGCACAAGTACGTGGTTTAGATCAAGCATCTGCAAATGCTCAAGACGGTATTTCAATGATTCAAACAGCTGAAGGTGCTTTGAATGAAACGCATTCAATCCTTCAACGTGTACGTGAACTTGCCGACCAATCTGCAAATGGCACGAACACTGCTGAGGATCGTAAAGCAATTCAAGATGAAGTAACTCAATTAAAACAAGAGATTGACCGTATCGGTAATACTACAGAATTTAATACACAGAAGTTGTTGAATGGTAACTTGAAATCTGCTGGTGGTGCATCAGTTGGACAAAATACAACGACTGGTTCTACTGTTGGTAAATTAGCAGCTGGAACCCTTACAGTCTCCGGATCCCATACACTATCATCGTCTGCATTCTCAACGTCTTTTGTAGCTGAAACTCTTAAAATTGATGGCACTGAAATTACTGTAAATTGGCAGAACTTAAGTACAGATGAGCAAAATATTATTAAAAACGGCGCTAGCAGTGATGCCACTTCTCAACAAAAAGCGCTTGATTTAATGGTAAGTAAAATTAACGAGGCCATTGATCAATCTGGCACCGGAGTTGCCCATGTAAGTGGTTATCTAAGTGGGGGTGCTATTACACTAACTAGTGGATCCGAAGGAACGAATTCTAAAATTGAAGCAGGTAGTGCGGGTGTATTAAATCAAGCTCTTGGTGGAGCAGGGACATCAACTGCTGGAACAAATAAATATAATGGAACAACTATTGCAAGTGCAACTTCTAGTTTTATTGCAGATATTAATGGTGTAACGATGGAGGTTACACTCACTGGCGCAGGAATCGCAAATGGTTCTGACATGTCAACTGCGGCCGATTTATTACAAACAGCTATTAATAATGCGATTTCTAATGCAAACAATACCGCAGGAGCTACTTCAAATGCGAATCCTGGTTTTATTGCTGACGTCAAAGTAAATGTTACAAAAGATGGTCGGTTTGAAATTGTTAGTGAAACAGGTCCAGTTAAGTTATCTGATAAAGTTGGAGAAACTACAGTCAAGGACCTAGGCTTATCTTCAGCACAAACTGATGCATCAGGTAATGGGGGAATGACCTTCCAAATTGGTGCAAATAAAGGCCAAACTATTACATTTGGTATTAATGATATGCGTTCTGCAGCTCTAGGAATTGCAGGTGTTGATGTTTCTACACAAGCTGGAGCTTCAAATGCTCTTGAAAGCTTGGATAAAGCTATTAAGAACGTATCTTCCGAACGTAGTAAACTTGGTGCTATACAAAACCGCTTAGAACATACAATCAATAACTTGAGTACGTCTTCTGAAAACCTAACAGCTGCGGAATCTCGTATCCGTGACGTAGATATGGCGAAAGAGATGATGGCTCAAACAAAGAATTCAATTCTTTCTCAAGCTGCTCAAGCTATGTTGGCTCAGGCAAACCAACAACCACAAGGTGTTCTTCAATTATTACGTTAATGATAAAAGGAAGAGGATCGGGGAATTTCCTCGATCCTTTTTTAATAAAATATATTTCCCTTAAAATTCAGGTAAAATAATGTTTGGAAGGTGAAGGTATGCTAATTGATAAAAACATAGAAATTCTACAACAAAATGAAATGCATTGGATTGGAAACTTAACTCCTTCATCTATTACGCATGAATTTATTTCTTCAGAGGATTCAAGAGCTGAATATTTTAAAGATAAGTACGGTAAAGTATATAGAACAGAGGATTTATACGATAAAACATACAATATTACCCCATTAAAAAAAGAAATTATCTTTGTAATCGGGATTAATTCGATTAATGAACTGAAAGAATTATATAAAAGAATTAATAAGGATTCGTTTTTAGTTGTCATAGAACCAAATTTATCTTTTTTAAACTATGTTTTATATTATAAAAACCTAGATCTATTCCAAAATAAAAATGTTATATTATTTTCTGATAATATCGAACGGTTGAATGATTTTATTCGAGGTTTCTTTTCGAATTATGGGTTACTTGGATTAGCAAAAAATATTAACTTTTATCAAACGGATTATTATCGGAAATATGATATGGAGATAACGAAGCAGTGCTTACAAATCATTCGAGAGGTAGTCAGAAATCTTATTTTATCAGTAGGAAATAGCATAGAAGATGGTTTGGATGGACTAAAAAATAATCTTGAAAATTTAAAATGGCTCGAAAAGTCAAAGGATGTTTCTCAATTAAAAAATAGATATAAAGATAAACCAGCTATTGTTGTTTCGGCTGGTCCATCCTTAAATAAGAATATTAAGGAACTTAAAAGGGCAAAAAATAAAGCAGTTATTATTGCAGTTGATACGATAGTTAACAAGTTATTAATAGAGGATATTGTTCCTGATTTTGTATGTTCAGTTGAACGGGTTCCAGAAGTATATGAATACTTTTATAAGGATAAAAATATTCCTAAGGAAGTAACTCTTGTAGGCCCTCCACTCTTAGATACCCGAATTTTTTCGGAGTTTCAAGGGGAAATAATATTACCAATGAGAAAAGGAGTGGCAGAGTATAATTGGTTAAAACAATTATTAGTACTAAACGATGATAGCTTTATCGAAATGGGGTCTTCTTGTGCTCATGTTGCTTTCGGATTAGCCATGCATATAGGAGCATCACCGATAATTCTTGTAGGGCAAGATCTAGCATATGGCTCTAAAGAGGGAGAATCTCACGCATCAGGAACAATATATGAAAGTAAAGTTCAAGATCAAAAAGCTGAGTCTTTAATCCAAGATTATAAAATAGAAGGTTACTATGGAGGATTAGTAAGTACAACTTATATATGGGGATATTTTAAACAGTGGTTTGAAGCGCAAATTAGTAATCAACAACTATTTGTTATCAATGCAACTGAAGGAGGAGCTAAAATTAGCTTTACCGTTCAAAAGCCCTTGAAAGAAACAATAGATACGTATTGTTTGGAAGAGATTGATTCAGTCGAAAGAATGGTTAAGACCATCAATACATACGGTATAAATATTGGAGATATGAAGGATGCTCTTTATAAAGAATTAGATTACTTTTCTACATTTAAAGAAAAATGTACAGATCAGCTTAAAAGTATTAAGGAATTAAAAATTAATTATTCAAGTTCACAAAAGAAGTTAACGAAGGCTATTAAAGAGCTACAAAAATCAAATTATATAATGAATGAGATTATACGACATGATTTATTAAGGCATAACCTGCAATCTATTGTTGTAAAATTCCTTTGGGATATAAATGGAGTTGAACAAGTAATTAATGCCAAAAATATACTTAAGAATAAAGAGATTCAAATAAAGATGTTAATTCCTACTATTGTTTGCGTTGAACAAATAGAAGATTATATAAATGATGTACTAAAAAATTATATTTAATAGAAAATATGATTTTATTTATAACGTTCTCAGGGTTAATTTCGTAAATTTTAACTATAATAATATAGTTTTTTAATTTATTGCAAAGCCCGATAAATTTTGGAAAATAACCAAGTATAATAAATTGCATAATGCAAATGTCGATACAATTGCGAGGGAAAAACAATGCTATCAGGAAAAACAATATTAGTTACAGGTGGTACGGGCTCATTTGGTAAGAAATTCATTCAGAAAGTACTTGAGTTTGATGTTAAGAAAGTCATTGTATTCAGTCGTGATGAATTGAAACAGTATGAAATGTCTAGGGAGTATACTGATTCACGTATACGTTTTTTTATTGGCGATGTGCGTGATAAAGACAGACTTTACCGGGCGTTTGACAGTGTAGATATTGTTATTCATGCAGCAGCTTTAAAGCATGTAGGAGCCTGTGAATATAATCCCTTTGAGGCAGTTAAAACGAATATTCACGGTGCGCAAAATATTATAGAAGCGGCAATTGATAAAGGAGTAAAAAGGGTAATTGCTTTAAGTACCGATAAAGCCTGTAGCCCGATTAATTTATACGGAGCTACAAAATTAGCGTCAGATAAACTATTTGTCGCAGCCAATGCTTATGTTGGGGGAAAAGATACACGATTTTCTGTGGTACGTTATGGGAATGTTGTAGGTAGCAGGGGAAGTGTGGTACCTTTCTTTAAAAAAATTAAAGGAACGGGCAAAATTCCAGTAACAGATGAACGTATGACGCGGTTTTGGATAACTTTAGACCAAGGGGTACAATTTGTGTTAGATAACCTTGAGCGCATGCATGGTGGGGAAATCTTTGTCCCTAAAATTCCAAGTATGAAGGTAATAGATCTTGCAAAAGCAGTTGCACCAGACTGTGAAATTGAAATAGTAGGCATCCGCCCAGGGGAAAAACTTCATGAATCGATGATTACAGAAGACGATGCCCGCCATACGAAAGAATTTGATACATATTATATTATTCAACCGGAATTCCCGTGGTGGTCTGAAGGGTACACAGCTGCTGGTAAATCATTAGAAGAAGGGTTTAAATATACGAGTGACACAAACACAAAATGGCTATCTGTTGATGAGTTAAGAGAATTAGTTGAGGATATGCAGTTTCATTGAATAGAGGCGAATAGAGATGGGGAATTTCAAACCAGTCAGGGATTCCTATTTACCGTATGGTAGACAATGGATTGATGAAGAGGATATTGAGTCGGTTATTAGGGTACTACGTGGTGATTATTTAACTACTGGACCTTATGTTTCTGAATTTGAAACTGCCGTTGCAAATTACGTTGGAGCAAAATATGCAGTATCTTTTTCAAACGGAACTGCTGCACTGCATGGTGCTTGTTTTGCCGCAGGAATAGGTGATGGAGATGAAGTTATTACAACGCCTATGACATTTGTAGCAAGTGCAAATTGTATCCTCTACCAACGGGGAAAGCCAGTATTTGCAGACATCGATAATAAAACATACAATATTGACCCAGTTGAAATAGAAAGGAAAATAACAAGTAGAACAAAAGCGATTATACCAGTAGATTTTACTGGACAACCCGTTGCGCTAGATGAAATTATTTCTATTGCTAAAAAACATAATTTAGCTGTAATAGAGGATGCAGCACATGCATTAGGTGCAACGTATAAGGGTAAAAGAATCGGGTCTATTAGTGATATGACCATGTTCAGCTTCCATCCAGTTAAACATATAACAACAGGTGAGGGTGGGGTCATTACAACTAATAACAAAGATTATTATGAAAAGCTTCTCCAGTTTCGTAGCCACGGGATAACAAGGGATAAAATTAAATTAAATGATATTGAACAAGGACCTTGGTATTATGAAATGCAATTTTTAGGCTATAATTATCGAATGACAGATATTCAAGCATCTCTTGGTATTAGTCAATTGAAGAAGATTGATAAGTTTGTTAATTTTAGGAAAAAATATGTATCAATATATAATGAGGCATTTAAAGATATGGATGAAATAAAAATTCCATATCAAAATAAAGAAGGATCATCAAGTTGGCACCTATATATCATTCGGCTAGACTTGGAAAAATTAAAAGAAAGTAGAAAAGAAATTTTTGAATCATTACAAAAGCGGAATATCGGAGTTAATGTGCATTATATTCCCGTCTATTTTCATCCATATTATATGAAATGTGGTTATCAAAGAGGGGTATGTCCAAATGCGGAAAAATTGTATGAGGAAATTATTACATTACCACTTTTTCCTGCAATGACAGAAGATGATGTGAATGATGTTATATCGGCAGTAAATGAGGTCTTAATTTATAATCGGAAGTAGAGCAAATTAATGAAAGTTCATTTGTTTAGGGTTAAATAATTCTGTTTTTATCAAGTTAAAAAAATGGGTTATTAATATTATATGGAGTTTATGTTAAGACAAGGTCTTACTTAGTATAAAAAGCATAACAAGTTAGTTATTCCAATCTAAATCGTAATATAAGAAGAATCTCCTGAATGAAGATAACTTCACAAACCACTTATTTTGGCTCAGACCAATGAGTTGGGAGCATAACCCATTTATCGAAGTACCTTGAACATTTGGAAGAACGTCTAAATCATTAGAATTTGCTATCGATAAAAGGAAGAAGAATATGTATAAAACTTTAATTCCAATCTTTGATCTTGATGATACGTTATATTGTGAACATGATTATGTTCGATCGGGGTTTAAGTCAGTAGCTAATTTTATTACTAGCAAAAATAACACCGCAAATGCAGGGTTAATTTATAATAATTTCATTAATGTCTGGCTATCACATGGAAGAGGGAAAGTTTTTGATATTGTTTGTGAAAACCTTAGTATCCCTTTTGATATAGCAAAACTAGTTCAAGTATACAGAGAACATCAACCCAAATTAGAATTATACGATGATGCTAAGGAAGTACTATCGTATTTTAATACTAAGAAAATACCGATGGGTTTAATCACTGATGGGAATTCGACTATGCAATGGAGAAAGATTAAATCATTAAAATTAGATGAATTAATAGATGTTATTATAGTAACTGATGATTTAGGTTTTGAATATTGGAAACCCAATGCGGCTCCATATAAAAAGGCTGCGAAAATACTTAATGTGCCAATTGAAAAATGTGTATATATTGGAGATAACCCAAATAAAGATTTTGTAACTGCAAAGAAATTAGGAATGCACACTATCAGAATTGTTCGTCCAGTTGGTGATCATGCGAAAACAAGACTCAATAAGACATATGAGGCCGATAAAGAAATATATTCGTTAATCGAATTGCTAGAGAACTGGAGCTGATTTTTAGTTGAATGTTTTGGTAACAAGTATTTCAAGGAAAATTCCTTTAATAAATGAAGTTCAAAAAGCAGGCAATAAGCTTGGTATAAATAGTTTAATATATGGCGCAGATAGTAACAGTGAGGCAATCGGAAAATTTTTTGTCGACAATTTTTGGCATATGCCATTATTAAACGAATTAAAAATAGAAGACCTAATAACATATTGTAAATCTAATGATATTAAAGCGATTATTCCAACTAGGGATGGAGAGTTGGTGTTTTTCTCAAAATATAGAGAATTATTGCGTGAGAATAATATTAATGCAATGATTTCAGATGAAACTACAATTAAAAATTGTCTTGATAAGCTTGCTTATTTTTCGATTGCAAAAGAAATGGGATATCCAGTAATAAATACCTATGTTGATATTGAAGATCTTACTTGTGATAGTTTTGTTGTAAAAGAACGGTATGGTGCTGGAGCAAAAAAAATAGGTATAAATTTAACTAAGCAAGAAGCTATTAGACATGCTAAATATTTAAAAAAGCCTATTTTCCAGCCTTTTATAAAAGGTCAAGAATATAGTGTTGATATTTTTATTGATATGGTGGGTAAGATTAAAGGCAGTGTGGTAAGAAAAAGGGATTTAGTTCTAAATGGTGAGTCACAAATTACTACTACTATTAACTTTACACGGTTAGAGATACTTTGTGAACAATTTGCCTCTGAATTGAAATTTTATGGACATATAATAATGCAGGTAATAGTTGATCTTGAAGGTAACATTCATTTCATTGAGTGTAACCCTAGATTTGGCGGAGCATCAACGTTAAGTATTGCAGTTGGCTTAGATAGTTTTTATTGGTTTTTGCTAGAAGTTAGAGGATTTAATTTGGATGACATATCATTTGAGAGAAGTAAAAGTGAAAAAAGGTTAATTCGTTATCCAAAAGATTGGATTTTAGAAATTGAGGAAAAAGAAAAACTTTTAAAAAATAAAAATGAAATGTTTTACCCTAAGTAAATTTTTTATATCAGTGGTTTAAGATAATATAATAGGATAAATTATCTTTGAAATTATATAGAGGTGCACAATCCATGAAAACAGTTATAATTATCCAAGCCCGCATGGGGTCAACACGTCTTCCAGGAAAAATTATGAAGCCGCTTGGTGGAAGTGTTGTGCTGGATTTTGTTGTATCAAGATGTAAGCTGGTTGAAAATGTGGAGGAAGTGATAGTAGCTACGTCAATTCTTTCGCAAGATGATGCAGTTGAACAATGGTGTTTACAAAACAATGTTTCGTGTTTCCGTGGGTCAGAGGATGATGTTCTATCCCGATATTATGAGTGTGCACTTCAATACAAACCAGTTGATTATGTCATTCGCGTGACGGCTGACTGTCCATTTGTTGATTACGAGCTTGCGAATGAAGTAATTGCTGAAATGAAAGAGCATCCTGCCGATATCGTACTTCTTAATGGAAGTTTGCCGCGAGGGCTGGCGGTTGAAATGATTTCCTTTTCAGCCTTAGAATATATTTTTGAAAATGGCCATGAGCCGCGCCATCGTGAACATGTTACATATTATGCCTATGAGCATCCTCAGCAATTTAAAGCAATTTCTTTAGAAGTGCCAGAAGTGAAGAAACATCCAGAACTGCGGATTACATTGGACACTGAGGAAGACTATAAGCTCTGCCAGGCTGTTGCTGATTATTTTCAAGGGGACAAGCTAGTGTTGTCGCAAACAGTTGTGAATTTTCTAGTAGAGCATCCGGAAATAGCGAAGCTAAATGCCCATATTCAGCAGAAGCAGGTGATTTAATTGAGGTGAATGTATGCAAATTCTTATCCGAGCAGACGCCTCTACTGAAATAGGTTCCGGTCATATTATGCGTTGTTTAACTTTTGCTGATATGCTTAGGAAGGAGGGGGCAACGGTCTATTTTGTTTGTCGGGAGCTAAAAGGTCACCTTTGCGGACTTATAGAAGCAAAAGGTTATCACTGCTTACGACTTCCACATCTTAAACAAACGTTTGATCAACAAAAAGATGCGCAGGAAACCTTGCTTTTACTAGAATTTAACGGATTGAAATTTGATATTGTAATCATTGACCATTATCTTATTGATTCGCTATGGGAGCAAGCTGTACGAACAGCTATCCCAAATATTATGGTCATAGATGATTTAGCTAATCGAAAGCATGATTGTGATATCCTTCTTGACCAAAATTATTTTAAAAATTTTGAAATAAGATATGATGATTTAGTTCCGACGGGTTGTAACAAACTCCTTGGGCTCAAATATTTATTGCTGCGGCCGGAATTTTATGAAGAGAATACAGTCATCGATAAAAAATGCAAACCAATTCAAGATCTTTTAATTTTTTATGGAGGCTCCGATCCAACAAATGAAACAGTGAAAGTGTTAGAGGCACTGGATCAAATTAAACTTACTGATCTTACTATCCGTATTGTGGTCGGATTGTCTAATGCTAATCTAAAATTAATTGAAAATAGGTGCCGTGATCGGAACTTTCATTTTTATGTACAAATCGATTATCTTGCTCAATTGATGAAAAAAGCGGATTTAGCGTTAGGGGCAGGCGGTGTAACAATGTGGGAACGCTGTTACCTTGGATTACCATCAATAATAACGGTTGTCGCTGAAAATCAGAAAGCTTCAACGGAAGCAGCTGCTAAATATGGTGCGGTTTGGAATTTAGGATGGCATGAAAATGTAACAGTTTCAAATCTTGTCGATATAATAAATAACGCCATCGAAAATCCTGATGTTCTGAAGAATATGTCGATAAAAGCAAAGCAGCTGCTGAAATCGGATGTAAAATATCGGACACATCCAGTTATTGAGGCAATCATAAACATTCTTAGATAATAACGTTACAACCTACATTAATGAGGTGATCAAATTGAAAATTGGCAACCGGCAAATAGGAAAAGGTTATAAACCCTTTATCATTGCGGAGATGTCCGGCAACCATAATCAATCATTAGAAAAAGCGTTGCAAATCGTTGAAGCAGCAGCCGAAGCAGGGGTTGATGCACTCAAACTACAAACCTATACGGCTGATACCATGACGCTAGATATCAATAAAGGCGAGTTTTTCATTAACAACCCAGACAGTTTATGGAAGGGTAAATCCTATTATGATTTATATAAAGAAGCGTATACTCCTTGGGAATGGCATGAAGCGATTTTTAAACGTTGCCGGGAGTTGGGGCTTATTGCTTTTAGTTCGCCTTTTGATGAAACAGCAGTTGATTTTTTAGAAAAACTAGATGTGCCCTGTTACAAGATTGCTTCTTTTGAAAATACGGATATACCGCTGATTGAGAAAGCAGCTTCTACAGGAAAGCCTCTTATTATCTCAACCGGAATGGCAACCGTTGCGGAGTTGGATGAAACAGTGTGGGCGGCAAGACAGGCAGGCTGCAAAGATATAATCCTTTTGAAATGTACAAGTACATACCCGGCTTCACCAGAAAATTCTAATCTTTTAACCCTTCCGCATATAAGGGAATTGTTCCAATGTGAAGTAGGATTGTCCGATCATA
This sequence comes from Schinkia azotoformans LMG 9581, assembly GCF_000307855.1. Taxonomy (GTDB): domain Bacteria; phylum Bacillota; class Bacilli; order Bacillales; family Bacillaceae_J; genus Schinkia; species Schinkia azotoformans. Next base: position 27,365 of record NZ_AJLR01000045.1, read on the forward strand.
CGATGGGTATAGGGGTCGGTGTTGCCAGTGTTGTATTAGGCGCAACGGTGATTGAGAAGCATTTTACCACCTCAAGGGCCGAAGGTGGAACAGACGCGGCGTTTTCAATGGAGCCAGATGAGATGAAAGCCTTAGTGACGGAAACAGAAAAGGCATGGAAAAGTCTTGGAGCAATCAGCTATGGTCCAACAAAAGCGGAGCAAGCATCATTAAAGGATCGACGTTCGTTATATGTTGCCGAAGACATTTGTGCAGGTGAGATTTTAACAAAAGAGAATATAAGAGCGATTCGCCCAGGATTTGGTCTGGCACCTAAGCATTTTAAAAACGTACTTGGGAAAAAAGCAAAAGTAGACATAAAGAAAGGTACGCCATTATCGTGGGAGTTATTTTAGTTCTACAAGCCTTTCAGAGCGACTGGGCTTAGGGTGCAACATATAGCGGGTGGGGTTTCCGCTCTAAAATACTGTAGCTTCCTTTATGTAGCAAAAATTAAAGCTGGTAAAACATATATAAATGAGAATATTAGAATAGTAAGGTCTAGGTGTGGATTAGAGCCGATGTATTTTTAAGTTATTTTGGGTAAAACAGCAAAGACTAATTTAGCCAAAGGAGCACCAATGAGGTGGTAGCTATTATGAGTTATAAATCATTAAATGAAATTTTTTTTAAAATAGAAATCGGAGCTGGAGATATATTATTAATCGGTTCAGATGTTACTCTATTAGCATTAGAATCACTACGTAATGGTGAAAAGTTTAATGCTGAAAATTTTATTGATTGTATCATTGAAAAAGTTGGTGACAACGGTACTATTATGTTCCCAACCTATAATTGGGACTTTTGTAAGGGTGTTGGCTTTGATTATAATAAAACGCCTTCCAAGACGGGTGCTCTAACAACAGTAGCGTTAAAAAGAAAGGATTTCAAACGTACAAAGCATCCAATTTATTCTTTTGCTGTATGGGGAAAGGATCAGCGGTATTTATGTAACTTGGAAAATGTTAGTTCATTTGGTAGCGATTCCCCATTTGGCTACTTGCATAAACAAAATGCAAAAATGTTAATAATTGGACTAGATTATCAAAGGTCGTTTACCTTTGTACATCATGTGGAAGAAATGGAAAAAGCCCCGTATCGTTATCATAAAAATTTTACTGCTCCTTATATTAATGAAGATGGTATAGAGGATGTGCGTACCTATTCGATGTATGTACGAAATCTCAAACCAGAAGTATTTACACAGATAAATCCTATAGGAAATGAGCTTGAAAGGCAGGGGGCCTCCCATCATTTTATTATCAATACAGTAGACTTTTATTTAATTGATTTGCCAAAGGCTTATAGAATTATAAAAGATGATATTGTGTACAATGGAGGAAAAAGGCTTCATATAGTGACTGAATAGGAAGGTTATGATGAATATTATGAATGCTGTAAAAAGTGAAGGAAAAATAATGTATGAACTCATGAGTCGGCTCTTTCCAATTTGCCGTAGTATTACAGGTGAAGGAATACGCCAAACATTGTCTATCCTACAGCAACATATTCCATTAAGTATTGTAGAGGTGCCTTCTGGAACAAAAGTATTTGATTGGGAGATTCCAAGAGAGTGGAATATTCGTGATGCCTACATAATCGATCCAGAGGGTAATAAAGTTGTTGATTTTAAAGAGCATAATTTACATGTAGTTGGATATTCAATCCCAGTAAATAGGAAAATTACATTAGAAGAGCTTCAGGAACATCTGTATTCACTGGAGAATCAGCCAGATGCAATTCCGTATGTTACATCATATTATAAAGAGAGATGGGGATTTTGTATAACACATAACCAGCGTCAAACCTTAAAAAAAGGAACTTATCATGTATTTATTGATAGCGAGCTGAAAGTGGGGTCCCTAACATACGGTGAAGTTGTTATTCCAGGTGAGTCTGAAAAAGAGGTTTTTCTATCAACCTATATATGTCACCCATCAATGGCAAATAATGAATTATCAGGCCCAGTAATGGCAACACAGCTTATTAAATGGATTTTGCAGAAACCACGAAGATATACATATCGAATTGTATTTATTCCTGAAACAATTGGCTCGATAACGTATTTAAGTAAGCATCTTCAACATTTAAAACAAAATGTGATTGCTGGTTATAATATTTCTTGTGTAGGAGATGAACGTGAATTTTCTTATCTGCCCTCAAGAAGTGGTGATACTTTGTCAGATAGAGTGGCACTAAACGTGTTAAAGTATAAGCACCCTGATTTTATACGTTATACGTTTTTAGATCGTGGTAGTGATGAACGGCAATATTGTAGTCCAGGAGTGGATCTCCCAATTGCAAGTATTATGCGTACTAAATTTGGTCAATATCCCGAATATCATACGTCGCTTGATAATTTAGAACTAGTTACGCCCGCTGGTCTACAGGGTTGCTATGATGTATATACTGATTGTCTAGAATTAATAGAAAAAAATGCTTACTATCAGGTTACTTGTTTTTGCGAGCCGCAGTTAGGAAAGCGGGGATTATATCCAACACTCAGCACAAAGGAATCAGGTAAACAAGTACGGACGATGATGAACTTTATTGCTTATGCTGATGGTAAACATGATTTAATTGAAATTGCAGATATTATAAATGTGCCTGCAACAGACTTAATTTCTATATTAGAGCAGTTAATAGACTCGAAGGTAATTATATGCCTAGAATAAAAAAGTAAAGGTGATTATATGGACAATAATTTTAATGCTAGCTTTGCCAGTGATAGTGAAAAAAGGAATAGGGCCTCCTTTTATGAATTGTACAAAAATAATCCGTTGCCTGAAGATGAAATATTAAATAATCTTGGCCTATTTATCAATCGCCAAAATTTATCTAGAATACTATTAATGCATGAATTATATAAGAAAATTATTGATGTGAATGGTGTAGTAATGGAATTCGGGGTTAGATGGGGACAAAACTTATGTTTATTCGAAATATTTAGAGCGATATACGAGCCTTATAATTATACAAGAAAAATCATAGGTTTTGATACTTTTGAAGGTTTTCCAAGCGTGCACAAAAAGGATGGTAAATTAAATCGAATAGGAGATTACAATGTTACACCATATTATGAAGAATATTTACAGCAATTATTAAATTATCATGAATCTGAAAGCCCAGTTGCACATATTAAAAAATCTATATTAATTAAAGGTGATGCAATAGTTACATTAAAAGAATACATAGAACAACATACTGAAACAATCATTGCATTTGCTTATTTTGATTTTGATATATATGAGCCGACTAAAAAGTGTTTAGAATTAATCAAAGATAGAGTTACAAAAGGCTCGATTATTGCTTTTGATGAATTAAATCATCCTGGATTTCCAGGTGAAACACAAGCGTTTCTTGAGGTCATAGGAGTACGCAATTGCAAATTGAGGAGATCATCTTTAACACCATATGTTTCATACATTGTGGTAGAATAAATTAAGCCTATACATCATATCATTTTTGGTGTTTTAGAAACTGATTATTAACAAACCCTAAAAATAGTGGAACAGTCTTGATTTCCAATATTATTTTATTTCATTGGGTTTAAATACGAAAACTGCATTCCACTTGAAGAGATTTTTTGTGTATTTTGAAGTAAAGCATTTTAAGGTTATAAAGAGATATATAAATTTATTTTTTATCTGAAATTAATTTTGATGATAAGAGAAACGGGTGAAGAATAATGATGAAATTGACTCAATTTTGTTGTCTTTTAAATCCAGAATTGAATTCACGTGACGTAAAAAAGTTTAGCTTTGAGATAAATACTTTAAAATCAATTAAGTTATCTATTGAACGCACTCTTCCATTTGAATATATTGCCAAGTTTATGCCCCCTTTTCTCTCTCTTTGGGATAAGGAGGGTATTTTTTCATATTCAGATTATGATACGTCGTTGGCGCAAATTTCTAGAGAAGATGATATAGATGTGTATATTTTTTGGATGGATTGGCGCCTATATATGGAAAATATGAGTCCAGAACAATGCGCAATATGGTTTTCTGAGCGGCTTATAAAAACAAAAAGCAATTGTTCAATTTTAGTCAATAATTGGCCGAGTTTTTGGCAATTGGATGAGAAGCAATATAGTGCAAATCTATCAAAACGAGGGTGGATTTATCAGTTTAATGTGCAACTTGAGCGATTAAAGCAGGAGTTTAAGCAGCTTGAAATAATCGATTTAGATTTGCTAAGTAGCCAGATTGGCATGAGTTCATATGATTCTAGAAATGACAAAGTAAGTAATTATCCTTTCTCAAATCAACTAACTTTGCAAGTTGCAAGGTATATTTCCTTAAACCTCTTGCCAGCAATGCTAGAACCAAAACTGAAAGCAATTGTTGTAGATTTGGATAATACACTTTATAGCGGTGTTTTAGGGGAAGATGGTAATGATGGAATTCATTTAACTGAGGAACATATACAATTACAGAAAGTATTAAAGAATCTTAAAGAAAATGGCATTTTACTGGCGATTAGTTCAAAAAATAATGAGATGGATGTCCTAGAGTTATTTGAAAAACGAACGGACTTTCCACTACAAAGAAATGATTTTACTTTTATAGAAGCTAATTGGAGTAGTAAGGCAGAAAATATCAAGATTATGGCTAAGAAATTTAATTTTGATGTTTCGTCAATGCTTTTTATTGATGATAATCCTGCGGAATTGATGCATGTGGTGTCAGATCTTCCTGCGATTCATTTACTATTGGCAGATGCAACTGGGAAAGAAACGGTGCATCGCTTGATTAATTACCCAAGATTGTATTCGTTGAAAAAAGATGAAATGGCTGAACAGCGTCAACAAGATATTTTAGCCAATCAAAAAAGGCAAGTACTTCAGGCAAACGCGGTGGATGGTAATGCCTATTTAAATAGCTTGCAGATGCAAATTGGTATATATGAAAATGAGAAAGGGCACATGCAGCGTATATTTGAACTTGGACAAAAAACGAATCAGTTTAATTTAGCATTGAAACGGTTGACGAAAGGTCAAATGGAGGAAAAATTTATATCCCAAGATTATAAAATTTATTCAATTACACTTTCAGATATTTTAAGTTATAGTGGAATAATTGGAGTATTTATATGTCATATCAATGGTGTAACTGCACGTTTTGAGGAAATTCTATTTAGTTGTAGGGCTCTTGGTAGAAAAGTAGAGGATGCTGCGTTGCACTCTATTTTAAAGAAATTGCAAAAAGAGCATATTCAATTTGTTCAATTTGATACTGTTAGAGGACCACGAAACAAACCTGCACTTGATTGGATTCAATCTGTAACTTTAAATTATGTTGAAAATTTAGTTGATATTAAAAATAGGCTAGAGGCAAAGCTATTAGATTATCCAGCGGAGGTTATTGAAAAGCATGAATAATAATATAAAACAAAAAATCGATGAAATATTGCAAGAAGTATTTGAAATAAAAAGTGTAGATGAATCACTTTTGAGCCGTGAAAGTAACGCAACATGGGATTCATTAAAACATTTAGAAATTATTATGGCGATTGAAGAAGAATTTGATATTCGTTTTAGTGCAATTGAAGTAACAGAAGTAATGAATGCATCTGATTTATATAAAATTGTTGAAAAGAAGCTATATATATAAGGAACTTGATAAAATGTTTAAATTTCATCATATTGGGTTAGCATGCAAAAATCTTGATAAAGAAATAAAAGCACATAAAATGTTAAACTATGTCCAAGAATCATCTATATTTGAAGACGTTAATCAAAAAATTAAAGGTGTATTTATGGTTAATGGAGAGTTTCGTATAGAGTTGTTAGAGGCTATTGATGAAGAATCACCTATCAATAATTATTTGAAAAAGGGAATTCGAATGTATCATCAATGTTTTACTACTGAAAATCTTGATGCTGCGATTAAATTTTTAACAAACGAGGGAGCTCTTTTAGTGGTTGAACCAATTGAAGCTGTGGCGTTTAATAAACGAAAAATTGCCTTTCTTTATTTACGTACACAAATGCTAATTGAATTAATTGAAGAGTAGAAAGACTAGGTGATGGGATGAATATTCGCTTCTGTCACTGCTCGAAAAATGTCTAGGTTTGTAGAATTGAAGAACATAAGTATGGCATATTATTAATGCGAATCCACTCCATGTGAATTGCTAGTAACTCCTTAGAGCTTTTCTTGCCGTAACGTAGTTGGAAACGACAAGCGTGATGGTTTGAAAAAAAAGAAAAGATTGGGCAATTAACAACTAAGCTCCTGTCTCGAGAGAGTAGAGAAGGTTCAAGGACTAGGATAAACCATCTAAGGCGAAACCTATGATGATGAAATCTATAAGTGAAACAATGGTCTTACTATGAGCTAACCCAATTAGCATTGAAGTTTGGACTAGCTTGCTGTGAAAATTTGAGGGGATAATAGATTTGTCACTATGCTACTCGAAATTTGTCGTTTTTTTCTACATGGTTATTCTTTTTAGCGAAAGGTTTAAGAAGTAATCCATTTGTATGATATTTAGTATAAGATCTAATAGATTGTGGGTGAACAATTTGGACCTTCATAAATAAATAGTTGATCAGCGGGTTCGTAAAATCGTTGATGATAATCATGAGTGGTTTGGTACGAATCTTGATGATGAGAGAAGAATATCCAAAGCATTTGTATTACTAGGGGTTTCTTCTTATTTAAAAATGGATATATCTGAAGCTGCTGAGTTGCTTACGGAAGGTGCAAATGATGCAGGAGTTGATGCACTTCATATATCGGATGCGGATAATTTCTAGTTTACTGTAACCATTTTTCAGGCGAAATATCGTCGGAAATTGACAACAGATGCTCATTTTCCAGAGAATGCATTAGTTCGATTGATCGGTAGCATTCGCTCCATTTTTGATCCGTCAAAAGAAATGACCTTAAATGAAACCTTAAAGACGAAAGTGGCAGAAATTCGTTCATTGATGTCTGAAGGCTACATACCATTTATTAAATGTGTCTGTCTAAGTAATGGATTAGCTTGGAATACTCAAGGGCAGGAACAAATCGACAATTCTGGTTTCTCTAGTGATCAAGTTGTTTTGAACATTACAAACATGACGCTATTGTGAGGGATTTACGCGCCTCGAAGCCAATTAGGGACTCAATACGATTTGCAGGCAAGGGAATTTTAAACGAGTGTTAATTGGAAAGATTAATGTAAATGAAATTGCCGAGTTAATGGACCGTCATGGGAATGGACTACTAGAGAAAAATGTAAGGCAATTTTTAGGGCTGAAAAAAGTAGAGTAAATGAAAGTATTAGAGAAACGCTATTAAGTGAAAAACAAGGGGATTTTTACTTTTTTAATAATGGTATTACAATGGTTTGTAATAAATTTAGGAAAAATGAGTTATTTGGTAGATTCTACGATGAGGCGTTTAATAATGTAAATGGTGCTCAACTTGTGATGGCAGTAAGAATTTATCGCTATTGTGATCGGTTACGAAAGCAACAAAATCTTGTACAACAATACCCGCATTTGCCATATAGCACATACTTTTTAGCGATGCTTATTGGTAAATTGATTTTAAAAGAAACGAACAAAGAGTATAGAGAATTAACGCATGTTACATTTGGTGAAGTTAAGGATTATTTCGAAAACAACAAGAAACAACTTTTTCAGCAAGGAAATGAATTACTAATAAAATCCTTAAATAGGTTATATTCGGATGGATATGAAAAAATTGAATTAAGACGATTGTCGGCAACCTTTAGACGGGAGGATTTATTGTTAGAATTAAAAAAACTTGAAATAATAGAGAACAAATAAAAAGGTTTCCAGAAACCATGCCATCTGGGTTCTGGGTGACAGGCACCGCCCTGGTAAGTCGGTTAGTTCACGGGTATGCCTGTTCTTTTTAATTTGTCGAATTATAATCTACTGTAGGACTATAGGACCAATGTAATCTTGAAAGGTGTTGATGGAATTTGAATGTGAACCATCCGGATTATGACCAATTTGGACAGATGTCATTAGGAACTGTTTGAAGAATTTCTCCTATTATTCACCCCCCGATTTATATGAACAAGTTGATTTTGAAACCCCATCACAATTATTCAGTATATTCCCTTGAACGCAGAAATATTTTCTAATTCTTTGCTGTCGGTGATGAATTATGACTAATGGAACTCATCGATTTTCGGGTGAAAATCAAGAAATAAATGATCTTGCAGAATGTTTTAATTTAAATATGAAATCTGTAATAAAGTATAAAATTGAAACCATAAGGTGAATTGGAATAATTAAAAATGTTCCTCTTTGTGTATAAAATTTCTTGCCAAGTACCAAGGCATACGCCAAACCATTTATATAAAGCTTTTTACTTGTTATTAACATTGCGATCAAACTCCCCACTAAATTTTACGATTAAAGAGGGTTTGAAGATTCATTGTAAACTTAATAAAACTTCTTACATGCCGATAAAAAGGAAAAGGATGGAAATCAGATTGAGTTAATAACCTAGGTAAGGGTGTATCTTTATGCGTATTAATCATAATCCAATCGCATTGACGGCATACTATAACTATATGAAACATCAAAGCTTGCAACAACGTGCATTGGAGCGGTTATCTTCTGGGTTAAGAATTAACCGTGCTGCAGATGATGCGGCTGGATTGGCAATTTCAGAAAAAATGAGAGCGCAAATTCGGGGGTTGAATCAAGCAGCACGGAATGCACAAGATGGTATTTCGCTTATTCAAACTGCTGAAGGCGCTTTGGGGGAGACCCATGCGATTTTGCAGCGGGTTAGGGAACTGACAGTGCAAGCTGCAAATGACACAAATACAGCTTCTGATCGTGAAGCCATTCAAAATGAAATTAATCAACTACTGGATGGAATTCAACATATTAGTGAAACAACTGAATTTAATACGCGACCTTTATTGAAAAATAAAGAAAGTGATCGAAAATCGAAGTTTTCATTGCAAATCGGAGCGAATGCTGGTCAAACTATGTTGATCGAAATTAACGATATGGGTTTAGATTCATTGGGGTTAAGTAAGGACCCGAACAGTGAAAATTACATAGATGTTTCTACACATGAAAAAGCAACATCGGCATTGGAACGTCTAGACGGTGCAATTAAAAAGGTTTCATCAGAACGTTCTAAACTCGGCGCCTATCAAAACCGCTTGGATTTTACAATCTCCAATCTAATGAATACGGAAGAAAACTTACAAGCCGCAGAGTCACGTATTCGTGATGCGGATATGGCCAAAGAGATCATGGAATATACGAAAAGATCTATACTTTCTCAAGTCGCACTAGCAATGATTGCACAAGCGAACCAGCAATCACAAATGATTTTAAAATTATTAACATAGCAAGCTCCCTGTCTTCTTCACCCAACCCTTTCGTGAGGAGTTGGGTCCTTTATTTTCAGTGCAAAATAAAAAACACCGGTATTTGTTTAACCGCATGTTTTCAATAATAGTTAATAAATTATATTTTTATATCCAAAAACTGACTGAAAGGTGATGGCTGTTGGATTTCACGTAGTGTCTTTGTAGGGTCGTTTTTTGCTTCCCGCACCATTTGGTTCAACGCTTGTTCATTTGCCTCTCTGTTGCTTTTTACAATATCCGCAATAATTCCGTTAACAGGAAGCCCCCCAATATTAAAGCTCATATTGTGCTCCTTTCTTTTGCGCATGACAAAAAAGTAGTTTAGTACCTAATTTGAATATTACCAAAAATTCCTTTACTTGAATATATTAAAAATTCGACTAATTAATATCAAAAAGACAACTTTTTAACAGCAGTTGTAACGAGAAAAATTCCTTTCTCAAATACTTGAAAGATAGTAGGGGTGAACCGATATAAACTATAAGAATATGAACTTCCTTTGAAGGGAGAATTTAAAATGGAAATTAGCAATGTGTCAACCCATAGTTTTCCTTCGCAAATTAAAAGTCAAACTATAGAAAAGGCATCTCCCGAAATTAATAAGGAAAACATTGAAGTTAAAGCAAAACATCAGGAGCAACCAAAAGAGATAACTGATAGTGTCAGCAAAGATAAACTAGAAGAGATTGTGAAAAGTATGAATCAATTTTTAATGCCTACTAATACTACATTAAAGTTTACAATGCATGAGGAATTGAAAGAGTACTACGTACAAATTGTCGACGAAAAAACAAAAGAAGTCATTCGTGAAATTCCATCTAAGAAAATGTTAGATATGTATGCGGCCATGAAGGACTTCTTAGGACTTGTTGTCGATCGAAAAATTTAAGGTGGTGTGCATTAAATGAATATGCGAATTGGTGGTCTTGCCAGTGGCATGGATATTGATTCAATTGTAAAAAACTTAATGAAGGCAGAACGAATGCCGCTTGATAAGCTGAAACAGAAGAAGCAAACATTAGAATGGCAGCGGGATGATTATCGCTCAATGAATACATCGCTTCTAGATTTCCGTACGGAATTAACGCAAATGAAACTGACAACGAAATATCGGGCACGGTCGGTGACTTCATCCAATGAAGCGCTGGCAACGGCTACGGCTTCAAGTGCGGCTTCGAGGGGGTCTTATACGATTTCAAATGTAACTCAACTAGCTACTGCTGCCTATCGGGTGAGTGGTAAAGTTACTGGGGATAGTGGACCCAAAATAGACGCTAGTAAATCACTTGATTCACAAACAACTAATTTTGCATCTAATATATCTTGGAAACAAGGTTCTGTCGAAAGCAAAACTTTAACTGGCAATGGAGGAACATCGGGTTTAAATCTCGACTTGGAAAAAAGCGGGGTAAAGATCCTGACTGATAGTATTTCATCGATGTCTGTAAAAGTCAACGGGGTTGCATATGAAGTAGTGGCGGAATTGGATACAGACCCCAAAGTCAGTAAAAATCAGGTGAAGATTGATGAGACGGGGAATTTAGAATTTGGTACCACAATTAAAGAAGGAGCTATTGTAAAAGTTGATTATGTCACAGATAAAAAGGTAGAAGAAACTACATTAGATGCTGATGCTACAACTTTTCAACTTTCGAAGACTAATATTAATATCAAGTCGGATGTAAATAATGATGGTGTAGTTGATGAAAATGATATACAGTTCAAACTGGAAATTGGCGGTATAAGCTATTCGGTTGATACAAATGGAAATATTATTAATAGTGAAAACGATAATGAAGTTTTGGGAACATTTGATAATGAAAAAGGTACTATCCATTTTAATAATAAACAGACAAGTGGAACAACAATAAAGGTTACGTATACTCAAAACTACACAGATTTCTCCGTTACATCCCAAACGTCAAAAGGGGAAGTAAAAGAGAATTTCTTGATTCAGTCTTCTGAAACTTTGAATCAGGTCATTAATAGAGTAAATGCATCTAATGCTGGTGTGTCCATGTTATATGATTCTGCATCAGATAAAATTTCACTAATGAGAAAAGAGACAGGTAACTTTGGTGGAACGTCAGAAGATGATATGACTGTCTCAGGGAGCTTGGGTAGTTCATTATTATTAAATGATGATGACATTACTAATAATGGTGCAAAGAAACAGAAAGGAACAAACGCCGAATTTACAATCAACGGTCTTACAACGAGCCGCTCGTCCAACACCTTCGACATGAACGGTGTCACCATTACCCTTAAAAAGGAAGGACCTGGGGAAACAGCCACTTTGGCTATTAACAATGACAGCAACACCGTCTTCGACAATATTAAGGCATTTGTTGATAAATATAATGAGCTAATTGATAAGATAAATAAGAAAGTTTCAGAAGAAAGATATCGAAGTTATACGCCGTTAACAGATGATCAGCGTGAACAGTTGAGTGATAAACAGCAGGAGCAATGGGAAGAAAAAGCAAAAAGCGGTTTGTTGCGTCGAGACTCGATTTTAACAGGTGCCTTATCTTCTATGCGACAAGACTTTTATTCACCAGTTTCAAATAACCAAACAGACCCGCTATATAGGCAACTAGCTTCTATCGGAATTACTACCACTGCCAACTATTTAGAGGGCGGTAAGCTTGAGATTAATGAAGCAAAATTGAAGGAAGCGATTAATAATAATCCTGAAGCTGTGGAGGCGTTATTTAGAAGCGGAGGGGATTCTTCCGTAGAAAGCGAGAAAGGAATCATCCACCGACTTTATGAATCTGTGAATGGAACGATGGATAAATTGAAGGCAAGAGCTGGTAACGCTTTTTCTACTAATGAGCAATTTACGATAGGAAAAAGCTTAAAAAGTGTTGATGATCAAATTGATCATTTTGAGGACCGCCTGAAACAAATCGAAGACCGTTACTGGCGTCAATTCACAGCAATGGAAAAAGCGATTCAACGTGCGAATTCTCAGTCGTCGTACCTGATGCAGCAATTTAGCGGAGGCAATTAATTTTTACTAGGAGTGAATGATGATATGTCAGTAAATCCATATCAAACGTACCAAAACAACGCAGTGAATACAGCATCCCCTGGGGACTTAACGTTAATGCTTTATAATGGCTGCTTAAAGTTTATCAAACAAGCTAAAATAGCGATTGAAAATAAAGATGTAGAGACAAAACATATGAATCTAGTAAAGGCACAAAATATTATTACTGAATTAATGGTTACATTGAACACGGACTATGAAGTAGGAAAAAATATGATGCAAATGTATGATTACATGAAGCGTCGTTTAATTGAGGCCAATACAAAAAGTGATATTGCAATTCTAAATGAAGTAGAAGGCTATGTTGCTGAGTTCCGCGATACGTGGAAGGAAGTTATCCGTATTAGCCGTCAGCAAAAATATGCAGTTGGTGGACAAGTATAGTGAGTGTAATACAAGAGCTGTACCAGATAACAGAAGCACTTTACCGTGAGGTTCAAAAGCAAGAATCAAAGGATAATCGTGAAGAGCAAATCGAACGAATTAATAAACTCCTTGAAGATCGCCAAAACCTTTTGGATATGCGGCTTCAACCTCCTTTTAACGAGGAAGAAAATAAACTAGGACAGCAAATGGTCCAACTTAATCAGGTCATTGACAGCCAACTTCAAAAAATTTTTGCTGACATCAAAATGGATATTAAAGAGTTAAAAGTTAAAAGAGCAAAATCGACATTGTATTCGAATCCATATGAATCTCTTTCAATGGACGGGATGTTTTTTGATAAAAGAAATTAAAGATAAAAAACGGGGACAAGTTTTAGTCCCCGTTTTCCGTTTAATCCTTATCAAACACTAACAACTTACTAAAAATAGTTTCAAGGTCAATTTTTATACAGGAGAGTAGTTCCGATCGGACAACATCCATATATCCGTATGTGTTAGCAAGAAGGTATTTTTTATCTGTAAGAACAAGTTGATCAACGTATAGATGAACGGGGTCGACAATCCAATATTCTTTTACACCGAATCGCTCGTATACTCTTTTTTTGCGGATTTTGTCATTGTAGCTTGTACTAGGTGAAAGGATTTCAATGATGATGTCAGGGGCTCCAATAATCTTTTTTTCGGTAACAATATGAAGATTTTCGTTCGTAATATAAACGACATCAGGCTGGAATTCGTTTTCCTCATCGAACTTGACGTCGATTGGTGCGGTAAGCACAAGACCTTCAGGAGCACAAAGATCTTCAAAACATTTCCAAAAATAAGTGACTAGTTGTTGGTGTCTAATCATCGGTGCTGCTTGCATTTCATAGCGGATTCCTTCTATTAATTCATACCGTTCCTCTTGGTAATCATATGGATGCAGTTCTTCTGTTACTTTGTTTTTTTTACTTGACATTGCACTCACATCCTTCTTAGGTTTTTGTAATTAGTATACAATATTTTTTAAGAGAATTGGTAATTGATATCTAGCCGAGCAAAAAGGCTTTACGGCAATGTTTTTTTGTCAACATAAATTTCTGCAAAATTCGCCGTGTCACATTTCCTCCATATTTTACAAAAAAGTTTAACATTTTTACTGTTTCAGCAGGAATTGGATAGGGTAAAATAGAAATATAATAACATAGCACAAATCAAGGAGGGGTACCCTTATGAAATTCAACATTCGGGGAGAAAACATCACAGTTACTCCAGCAATCAGAGAATATGTGGAGAAGAAAATTGGAAAGCTTGAAAAGTATTTTGAGCAAAAGCCAACTTCAGATGTGAATGTAAATTTAAGTGTATATAATAACGAGCAAAAAATAGAGGTTACGATTCCTATGACAAATCTTTTGCTTCGTGCAGAGGAAAGTCATGTTGATATGTATGCAGCTGCTGACCTTGTAGTAAACAAGCTAGAGCGTCAAATCCGCAAACATAAGACAAAAGTAAACCGTAAGCTTCGTCAGGCTGAAGAGTCTCCAAGATATGGATTTGCTGAAACTGTTAATGCAAACGGACAAGAAGACCATGGCGACGAAGATTTCGAAGTAGTTCGTAATAAGCGCTTTGACCTAAAACCTATGGATTCTGAGGAAGCAATTCTTCAAATGAATATGTTAGGTCATAACTTCTTCGTATTCGTGAACGCTGAGACAAATAGCACAAACGTTGTTTACCGTCGTAATGATGGCAAATACGGTTTAATTGAAGCTCAATAATGGAGTTAATTTTGAATCTCTTAGGCGCAGTCAACTTTGGCTGCGCTTTTTGAATTGCACATTTCCAACAAATTCTACTACCATTCCACAATACCTACCGGTTGTAATACTTTTTAATAAAATGTTAATATAGAGGGTAGGACTCTTCATTTTTTAAGGGAAGTCCATTACATAGAATTTTGCTTTTATTTTCAGTTTTTTCATATTTTCAAACACATCGGAGTGTGCCGGCAATAGGCGATTTCCGTAATGAATTGATTATAGAGGAGCGTAAAACAGATATGCTTGGAATGTTAAAGAAGGTTTTTGGGGATTCAAATCAACGCTATTTAAATCGTTATCAAAAAATAGCAGATCAAATTGAAGCACTTGAACCAGATATTCAAAAGTTGTCAGATGACCAGCTTCGTGCGAAAACGGAAGAGTTTAAGGCCCGTTATCAAAAAGGTGAGTCATTGGATGATCTTTTACCAGAGGCTTTTGCGGTTGTCCGTGAAGGTTCTGTTCGTGTTTTAGGTATGCGACCATATCCAGTGCAGTTGATCGGGGCGATTTCCCTACATGAAGGTAATATTTCTGAGATGAAAACCGGTGAAGGTAAAACGCTAGTTTCAACAATGCCTGCTTACTTAAATGCGCTAACTGGTAAAGGGGTCCACATTGTAACTGTCAACGAATATTTGGCACGCCGTGACGCTATGGAAATGGGCAAGCTTCATGAATTTCTTGGCCTTACAGTAGGTTTGAACTTAAATAGCCTTACACAAGAGGAAAAACAAGAAGCTTATCGAGCAGATATTACATATGGTACAAACAATGAGTTTGGCTTTGATTATTTGCGCGATAACATGGTGCTTTACAAAGAGCAGATGGTTCAACGTTCGCTTCATTATGCGATCATTGACGAGACTGACTCGATTTTAATTGACGAAGCACGTACACCGCTTATTATATCTGGCACTGCGAAAAAATCAGCCTCACTTTATATTACTGCTGATACATTTGTCCGGACATTGAAGTTGGATGAGGACTACACATATGATGTAAAAACAAAAGGTGTGCAGCTGACCGAGGAAGGTATGGAAAAAGCTGAACGCGCGTTTAAGATTGAAAATTTATTTGACCTTGCCAATGTTCAACTTGTTCACCATATTGACCAGGCTTTAAAAGCCCATGTGAGTATGCATCGTGATGAGGATTATGTTGTTCAAGATGAAGAAGTTGTCATCGTTGACCAATTTACTGGTCGTTTGATGAAGGGTCGCCGCTATAGCGAAGGCTTGCACCAAGCAATTGAAGCTAAAGAGGGCTTGAAGATTCAAAATGAAAGCATGACACTTGCAACAACCACGTTCCAGAACTATTTCCGGATGTATGAAAAGCTTTCTGGGATGACGGGTACGGCAAAAACAGAGGAAGAGGAATTCCGTAATATTTACAATATGAATGTTATTGTCGTTCCAACGAACAGACCGATTGCCCGTAATGACCGTCCCGATTTAATTTATAAAACGATGGCAGGGAAGTTTAATGCGGTTGTTGAGGATATTGCCGCACGCCATCAAACAGGACAGCCTGTTCTAGTTGGTACAGTAAACGTTGATACATCTGAATTAATTTCAGGTCTGTTGAAGAAAAAAGGAATTCGTCATCATGTTTTGAATGCGAAGAACCATGAAAGAGAAGCGGAAATCATTGAAAATGCAGGTCAACTAGGGGCCGTTACAATTGCGACTAACATGGCTGGTCGTGGTACGGACATTAAGCTTGGTGAAGGTGTGCTCGAGCTTGGTGGTTTAGCGGTTATTGGTACGGAGCGTCATGAAAGCCGTCGTATCGATAATCAGCTTCGTGGACGTTCTGGTCGTCAAGGAGACCCTGGTATTACGCAATTTTATTTATCAATGGAAGATGAGTTAATGCGCCGCTTCGGTTCAGATAACATGAAAGCAATGATGGACCGCCTTGGTATGGATGATGATCAACCAATTGAAAGTAAGCTTGTAACAAAAGCGGTTGAATCTGCGCAAAAACGGGTTGAAGGCAATAACTTTGATGCTCGTAAAACATTGCTGCAATATGACGATGTTTTACGCCAGCAGCGTGATGTCATCTATAAGCAGCGTTTTGATGTTTTAGATGCCGAGAATTTAAGAGAAGTTGTTGAAAGAATGATTCGTTCAACAGTTGAGCGCAATATTGATGCCCATATGCCGAAGGATGCCTTACCGGAAGAATGGGATTATAAAGGCATCATTACGTATGTTGAGGGTAATCTGTTAGATGAAGGCAACTTAACGGTAGCTGACATTACTGGTAAAGAACCTGAAGAGGTTGTTGACATTATCCTTGAGCGTGTGAAAGTGGATTATGATGAAAAAGAAGCAGAGCTTTCACCTGAACAAATGCGTGAGTTTGAAAAAGTTATTGTGCTTCGCTCCGTTGACTCTAAATGGATGGATCATATCGACGCTATGGACCAACTCCGTCAAGGTATTCATTTACGTGCCTACGGACAAATCGATCCGTTGCGCGAATACCAAATGGAAGGCTTTGCGATGTTTGAAGCTATGATTGCATCCATTGAAGAGGATGTTGCGAAGTACATTATGAAAGCTCAAATCCGCAGCAACCTAGAGCGTCAAAAAGTAGCGGAAGGCCAAGCAGTCAAGCCAGAAAGCAGCAGCGAAGGCGAAACAAAGAAAAAGCCCTACGTGAAACGCCAAGACATTAACCGCAACGACCCATGCCCATGTGGCAGCGGTAAGAAATATAAACATTGTCATGGGAATCAGTAAGGTATAGTGAACTGCGCTATTGCTACATTTATTCGCTCTCTCTATCGCATGTGGAGAGAGCTTTTGAGTTCATAACATAGGATAGAATAAATTAATTAAATCTTTTAAGAGGTGATTGTGTTAATGGAATTAGTAGAAGTAAGACAGGAACTTGATAAAATTGCTAAAGTATTAGCTGGCTTTAGGGGGTCCCTTTGACCTCGAAGAGAAGGAAAAGAGGATTGCTGAGCTTGATGAAATGATGTCGATGCCGAACTTTTGGGATGACCAACAGGCTGCCCAGCAGGTTATCAATGAGACAAATGCCTTGAAAGACATTGTCGGTGAATATACAGCTTTAAATGAAAGCTTCGACAATCTTGAAGTAACACATGAGCTTTTGAAGGAAGAGTATGATGAAGATCTTCAAAAGGAACTTGAGAAAGAAATAAAAACACTTTCTGAAAGTGTGAGTCAGTTTGAGCTTCAGCTTTTACTAAGTGAGCCATATGATAAGAACAATGCAATTCTTGAGCTGCATCCCGGTGCGGGCGGAACTGAGTCACAAGATTGGGGTTCTTTGCTTCTTCGCATGTACACGCGCTGGGCTGAAAAGAAAGGCTTTAAGGTTGAAACGCTTGACTATCTTGCTGGTGATGAAGCGGGTATTAAAAGCGTGACATTGCTTATTAAAGGCCACAATGCGTATGGCTACTTGAAGGCTGAAAAAGGCGTGCATCGTCTCGTTCGAATTTCACCGTTTGACGCATCCGGCCGCCGTCATACATCGTTTGTTTCCTGCGATGTTATGCCTGAATTTAATGAGGAAATCGAAATTGAAGTTCGCGATGCTGATTTAAAAATTGATACGTACCGTTCAACAGGTGCCGGTGGTCAGCACATCAATACAACCGATTCTGCGGTTCGAATCACCCACCTACCAACTGGTATCGTCGTGACATGTCAATCAGAACGTTCACAGATTAAAAACCGTGAACAAGCAATGAAAATGTTAAAAGCAAAGCTCTATCAGAAAAAAATTGAAGAGCAGCAAGCCGAACTTGATGAAATTCGTGGGGAGCAAAAAGAAATCGGTTGGGGAAGCCAAATCCGTTCTTATGTTTTCCACCCCTATTCATTGGTTAAAGACCACCGCACAAACGTGGAAATTGGTAATACACAAGCTGTCGTGGATGGCGAAATTGATCCATTCATCGATGCTTATCTAAGATCCAGATTAAGTTAATTTTAAATTCAAAGGAAACTTATCAAAAAAGTTTTTATAAAAAATATTTCACCACTATGGATATACTAGGAACCAATTGCAAATACTAATTCCTGTAATCCTACAATGCCGCGGAGCCACGGATTAGCCGCCATTAGCTTTATAAGAGTTTGTTCGAAAAGTTGTCACATTTTCAGGTTTTTCTTGTAAGGGATGCTTCATAAACCTATTGTAGAGGGTTTTACAAGTGTCGAAAATTGTTTATAATAGGGAAGTGTACATACTTATGGTACGCTTGACAAAAATCACCAAATACACAAAGGGGGATTACCAATGAAGAAAAAGTTATTAGCATTATTCATGGGTTCTGCACTTATTCTTGGTGCATGTGGCGGCGGTGGCGACACTGCTAAAGAGCCAGCTGACAACAACGCTGGAAATGGCGACCAAACTGCAGCTCCTGCAGCAGATAATGCAGCAGCTGAGGGATTGTTCGCACAAAGCTGTGCAAGCTGTCATGGTCAAAATCTTGAAGGCGGCGTAGGTCCTGACTTAACTAAAGTAGGAAGCAAATTAGATGCTGCTGGTATCGAAGGCGTTATTACTAACGGACAAGGTGCAATGCCGGCTGGATTACTACAAGGCGACGACGCTAAAGCTGTTGCTGAGTGGTTAGCAACTCATAAGTAATTATTTTCAGTGAGAAGGGCTTCTATATAAGAGGCTCTTTTTTTATCGCTAAAAATTGAAACAAACCTTTACCTTCGCTTAAATCCACATTTGTCGAAAATTCATTCAGTTTGAAACATAATTTTAATAAAATTTTGCCTCAAAATAGCGAATAACGGTGGTATAATAAAATAGTGTGTCATGAAATAGCATTTCATGGCGTTTTTCCTTTGAACTGAATTTGAAACGTCGACAATGGCTTATAACAAACAACAAGCTCCACTTTACCACATGCATGCAGCCCTTATCTATATTTTTCCAAACAACATAAGACTTGAACTATAACAACATAAATGAAAATAGCATAGGGCTGTAAATAGACTTTAATTAGGTGTGATTGAAATGATAGAAATGGAAGACGTTTATAAGCAATATCCGAATGGGGTATTGGCCGTGAACGGGATCAATGTTCAGATTAAACAAGGTGAATTTGTCTATGTGGTCGGCCCGAGTGGCGCCGGGAAATCGACATTTATAAAAATGATGTATCGTGAAGAGAAGCCGACAAAAGGCACGATTATGATCAACGGGATTAATCTTTCGAAATTAAGGTCGAGCAAAGTGCCGCTGTTAAGAAGGAATATCGGCGTTGTGTTCCAGGATTTCAAGCTTTTGCCAAAGCTGACGGTTTTCGAAAATGTGGCGTTTGCGCTTGAGGTAATTGAGGAGCATCCGCGCAATATTAAGCGCCGCGTTCTTGAGGTTCTTGACCTTGTAAAATTAAAGCATAAAGCGCGTTTTATTCCGTCCGAGCTTTCAGGTGGGGAGCAACAGCGTGTTTCGATTGCAAGGTCGATCGTCAATTATCCGAAAATCGTGATTGCGGACGAGCCTACCGGAAACCTGGATCCTGATTCATCTTGGGGTATCATGGAAATTTTCGAAGAGATTAACAACCGTGGAACGACGGTTGTCATGGCGACTCATAACCGAGAAATTGTGAATAAGATTCGAAAGCGCGTTATTGCAATCGAGGGCGGACGGATTGTAAGAGACGAAAACAGGGGTGATTACGGCTATGACAGCTAATACACTGGTTCGACATCTTAGAGAAGGCACCAAAAATATTGGTAGAAATGGCTGGATGACTTTTGCCTCTGTGAGTGCGGTAACGGTTACGTTGCTTTTAGTAGGAATTTTTCTAGTCATCATGATGAATTTAAATAACTTTGCAACAACTGTTGAAAAGGATGTTGAAATAAGGGTTCACATTGACCTTGTTGCGAATGATGCACAAATTAAAGAACTCGAGCAGCGGATCAAAAAAATAGCCCAAGTGGATACTATTACTTTTTCGCCAAAGGAAAAAGAGTTAGAGGAAATTATTATTAGCTTTGGTGAGGAAGGTAAAGCGTTTGAATCATTAAAAGATGAAAATCCACTGCGTGACGTTTTTGTTGTAAAAACAAAAGATCCGCAAATGACGCCGGACGTTGCTAAAAAAATCGAGAAATTTGAGAACGTCGAACGAGTCAATTATGGTCAAGGAACAGTTGAAAAATTATTTAAATTTGTCAATATCGCCAGAAATATCGGTCTCGGTTTAATTATCGGTCTGGTCTTTACAGCGATGTTCCTAATCTCAAATACTATTAAAATCACAATTATGGCGAGAAAACGGGAAATTGAAATTATGAGGCTTGTTGGGGCAACTAATTCATTTATCCGCTGGCCGCATTTCATCGAAGGACTGCTCCTCGGGGTTATGGGTTCGATTATTCCGATTGTGCTGATATTAATAGGCTATAGTTACCTATATAAAACGATTGAGCCAAAGATTGACGATGCTTTCTTCATTCAATTGCTGCCGTTTAGTCCTTTTGCGTTTCAGATTGCGCTCATTCTTATATCAATCGGGGCCTTTATTGGTGTTTGGGGCAGCTTAATGTCAGTGCGGAAGTTTTTAAAAGCATAAATTGATAGATTTTGATTCGTAGTGGACAAGCCTACAGAAATAGAAATAGAAACAAGCAGGGAAAGGTGGAAGCGAAGTGCGGAAGGTTTTTTCAATAGTTTTATCAGTAACGGTCGCTTTAAGTGGCTACACTTTTTTTAGCGATCACGCATCTGCCAACCAACAACTTAAGAGTAAGATCAACGAAGTGCATGGCAAACGTGTTGAATTGCATCAGGATTCGAAGGAAAAGAAGAGTGAAATTAATCAAATTGAGCGGGACCAAGCTCAGGTCAATGCTGAGATAAAAAGAATAGATTTGGCTGTTGCGGAAACCTCTGAAAAGATTCGAAAAAAAGAAGGGGAAATAAAGACGTCAAAAGCTGAAATTGAAAAACTGGGTGCTCAAATAAAAGAACTTGAAATTAAAATAAAAAAACGGGATGAGGCATTGAAAACGAGAGTTCGTTCTGTTCAAGAAAGCGGCGGTGTTGTTAGTTATTTAGATGTGTTGCTTGGAGCCAAAAGCTTTGGTGACTTTCTTGATCGGGTCAATGCGGTGACGGTTATTGTCCAGCAGGATAAAGATATTTTACAAGCACATGTGAATGACCAACAAATGCTTGAACAGCTGAAGGCTGATGAGCAGGCAGAACTTGCTGGCTTGGAACAAAAACAAAAAGAGCTTAAGTCCGATCAGCAAACGCTTCTTTCACAAAAAGGCCAAAAGGAAAAATTAATGGCTGAATTGAAGGAAAAAGAACAACAAATTGAAGAAGAACTACTGGACCTTGCTGAACAAGATGAAATTCTTCGTAAACAAGAAGCATCCTATAAGAAATTGCTGGCACAGTGGCAGGAGCAGCAGCGCCGTATTGAGGAAGCGAAGAAAAGGGGAGAAAAGCCACCTATTAGTGACGGTTCATTTAGTAGACCAGCGAACGGTCCGGTAACGTCAAATTACGGCTCACGCTGGGGCAAGCTTCATGCTGGTATTGATATTGGTAAACGGGGGTCAGATGTACCGATTGTTGCAGCAGCAGACGGTATTGTCTTCCGTTCTTATTATTCATCTTCGTATGGAAATTGTGTCTTTGTATCTCATAATATTAACGGAAAAATGTACACTACCGTTTATGCGCACATGGAAAGCCGTAAAGTTTCTGAAGGTGCAACCGTGAGTAAGGGTGACATATTAGGATACATGGGGAATACAGGCCGATCCTATGGGGCCCACTTGCACTTTGAAATTCATGAAGGCTCATGGAATGCATCAAAGTCTAACTCAGTAGACCCACGGAAGTATATTAATTTCTAGTGTTGTTGAGCGACAAAAAAGTCCTTAAAAAACAAAAAAGTTCTTAAAAACCAAATAAACATACAAACAAATGTATAAAACGAGCACATCTTGTCGACACCTAGAGGTAGATAATGATGTGCTCTTTTATAATGTGTTTTCATGAACAAATGTCGATATATAGCACCTTCAATTTGAACTCCTATTGGTTGCTTCATTTAATCACCTCTTAACAGGTTATTTCATTATTACTCTATTACTCTTTTTTATTTTACCGTAAAAATACAATCGTACTTCTAATTACCGTTTTTGTCATGGCAGGCTTATTCATAAAAAGGGCCGCCCATAATTTATTATGTTACTTCTAGTTTCTAATACTTTTTAAAAATATGATGTATAATAAATACATTTTTATAAGAAAATACCAGTAAAAATCAACTCAAAAAGGTGAAATTAGATGCAAAAATTTGATACTGTTTCGCCGCTTCATATTGTTCTTCTATTAGTAACAGCAATAGGTATAAAAACGCATGTTTTTGTGATCTCCCCCTTACTATACACTTCAGGGAGGGATGCATGGTTAAGTGTGCTTCTCACAATAGTATTAATCCTTATGTGGATACCATTGCTGATGTATATTCATAAAAAGACTTTTCAATTTTCCTTATTCAAACTGATGGCAGAAGTACTCGGTACGAAAGTGACAAATGTCTTCCTCTTTATTATTATTACATACTTTGTTTTTTTAGCAGCAGTTGCATTGCGAGAAACCATTACCTGGACAACGATTGCCTATTTACCGGAAACACCTCAGGTATTAGTAAGTCTAATTTTAATTATATTATGCTGGTTCCTAGCAAGTTCAAGCTTTCGAATAATGAATACGATTAATGTCTTCCTCTTATTGTTTATAATAATATTTGGTTTTTTTGTAAGTATCGCTAACTTTCAATATAAAGATTATTCTTTACTTCTACCGATTCTAGAGCATGGATATCGCCCGGTTTTTGAAGGAATTATTTATCAAGCCTCAGGAGTTATTGAAATTTTCTTCTTTTTATTATTGCAGCATAAAATCAATGAGCCGCTTCGGTTCCGACATTTTTTTATCACCCTTATTTTACTGATTCTATTAACACTCGGACCACTAATAGGGTCTATTATAGAATTTGGACCAATTGAGGCCAAGAAACAAAGGTTTCCACCCTACGAACAGTGGGGGTTAGTCTCTATCGGCACGTATATTGAACATGTTGATTTCTTATCCATTTATCAGTGGTTGTCAGGCATTTTTATTCGTATTTCTTTACTACTGTTTATTATAAAAGAGGCACTACAAATAAAAGACGATCGAAAAAAAAACATAATTTTGCTTTTCCTATCAATTGTAGCGGGTGCAGCTGTAATGGTACCAATTACTGATTTTCAGTTTACTTACTTGTTAAGGACTTACATTTTACCGATTTCGTTTTGGTTTTTCTTTTGCTCTTCAATAATAATTTGTATTCTTACAATCATCTATTCAAGGCAGAAAAGAGGGAAATCTAATGAGATTTAAGCGGTATTCCACAAAAAACAAGAAAGAAATGCCTATTATGAATGAACAAAAGTTAAAAGAAACATTTGAACAATGCTCAGATGTTGTCTTTTCCACTTTGCAATTCAATCAACATGACGTCACTCTTATTTATTGTTCAGGTTTAATCGATAATGAAATATTTTATAAAACTATTCTTTTACGACTTGAAGAATATTTCAAATCATCAGATGAACTAAATAATAATTTGACCAATAAACTACAACTCCCTTCATTACGTTCTGTTGAAAGTATAGAAAAAGCAGAAAATGAAATTTTTTCTGGTAAACTGCTGATGTATTTTAAAGCGATTAACATGCTTTATTCTGTAGATATTTCAAATAAGCCTCAGCGTAAACCAGAAGAAACATCTTTGGAAATAAGCTTTAGAGGTCCACGTGATAATTTTATTGAAGATATTATTGTTAATCATGCATTAATTCGAAAAAGATTACCGACAACGTCATTTATTAGTGAACAATTTAAAATTGGGAAACGAACGAAAACAAGAGTGTTTCTTCTTTATATGAAAGATATTGCTAACCAAAATATTCTTAAACAAATTCGCTCAAAAATAAATGATATCGATATTGATGGATTATATAGTGGAGCTCAATTAGGAGAATTATTAAATGAGAATCCTTATGTTATCTTCCCGCGCTATAGTTACACTGGGCGTCCAGACTTTGCTGTTCAAGCGTTATTAAGTGGGCGGTTTGTTATTTTAATTGATGGCGTTGCCTATGCGCTTTTAACTCCGGTCACTTTATTCTTTTTACTAAAAACTGCGGAAGATAGCGAGACCCATTACTTATATAATGCCTTTGAAAGAATAATAAGAGTTATTGCGCTTTCTGCAGCGATTCTGCTTCCAGGATTTTGGGTTGCTTTGACAACGTTCCATCAAAATCAGATTCCTTTTACTCTATTAGCAACCATCATTGAAGCTAGAAAGGGCGTCCCTCTTCCGAGTGCAATGGAGGCTTTTCTAATGCTGTCATTGTTTGAGGTGTTTAGAGAAGCTGGTATGAGACTGCCTCTATCTATTGGTCAAACCTTTAGCGTTATTGGTGGATTGATTATAGGTGATGCAGCAATTAGAGCAGGATTAACGAGCCCTGCTATGCTTGTTATCATCGCTGGTTCCACAATTGCGACCTTTACTTTAGTCAATCAGACACTCGTAGGTATTGCTTCATTAATGCGTTTTCTAACCGTGATTATTGCATCCTTATTTGGCTTTTTAGGTTTATTTGCATCTATTTACTTTTTTGGGATTATTATTGCGCGAATTCAATCATTTGATGTTCCTTACCTGCAAGTCGCAAGTCGACTAAGCTTAAAAAATGCCATTAAATCTATCCTAAAAATGCCTGCACACATAAATACTAAACGTCCAAGCGCAGTAAAACCGAATGATGAAACAAACCAAGGAGGCTCCTCATGAATCATTTTAAAAAAAAATTATTTTTTTCTTAATTTTTCTTTTGATTAACCTCACACTTGCTGGTTGCTGGGATACGAATGAACCGGAGAGAATGATTTATGTTCATGGGTTAGGTGTAGACTACGAAGATGGTAAATATAATGTTTACTTGCAAATTGTTAATCCTTCCCTATTAGCAAAATCTGAAGCATCTGGTGGAGAGACAGATACAAAGGTTGTCGTTGGTCGTGGCACGGGAGAAACAATTAATGAAGCGATTTTTGATGCCTACCGTTCTTCACAACGTCATATCTTTTGGGGGCATTTATCCTTTATAGTTTTTTCTGAAAAGCTATTAAAAAAAAAGGATGGACTAAAAGCAACAGTTGATATGTTTGACAGGTATCGAGAAACTCGATACAGAATATTGATGTATTCGACAAAAGAACCGCTATTCCAACTTTTAACAGCACTTCCACCTTTGGAAATGTCAACCGCTCTTTCGCGGCTGAGTGACCCTAAAGCTACTTATAGGCAAAGTTCATTAATTCGTCCAATAAGCTTAAGGGAATTATTAATTGGATTAAATGAACCACCCCATGTAGTAGCAATTCCTTATGTAGGGCTATCCCAAAATCATACATGGGAGACTGACAAAAAACAGATCAAAACGATTGAAGTCATTGGAGTTAGTTTTATTACGGATAGTGCTTTAAAAGGAACCTTTACTATTGAAGAGGTCGAAGGATTAAAATGGATGAATGAAGACATAACCCGTGAAAATTTACGTCTTCGCAATGATTTATCAGATATTAATGTTATAATTGACAATATAAGAATAAAGAAGAAGTTATTCATCAAGAACGAGAAAATCCACTTTAAAATTACTATCGAAGTTCTTGCAAAATTAAGAGAAATCGTTCAAAAAGAAAGACTTAATAAAATCGAAAGAGAAACAGAGAAATTATTAAAATCTCAAATACACCAAACTTTTCTAACCGGGTTAAAGAATAACTTGGACCTTTACCGTTTATCTGAGGTGCTTTATCGCAAAGATATTAAAGAATGGCAAGCTATTGAACATAACGGAAAAATCCCGTTGACGGAGGATAGTATTGAAATATTCACCCATGTAAAACTAATCAATGGCGAAAAACAAAGAAGAAATCCAACACTCGAGTAAGATTATGTTGTTTTTGATTTCTTTATGTTAAAATTATAATGCATAAAAGTTAAAGCACCAAAAGTGCTTTTTTAAGCTTTTAATTGTAATTAAACAGTGAAATGTGATCCACTAAAAAATTCATAATTCGTACAAGCTTGTCATATAGTTATAGGGACACTTGAAAGGCATCGCACTGATTGGGTGAGATGCCTTTTCCTGTCCAAGCAGATATATGTTAAAATATTTTAGAGATAGATATTGGGGTGAGTGGTATGATATTTCGAAAAAGAATAGTATTTGTGTTAATGGCATTCTCACTTATTGTTGGCGCGGGGATTTCTTATTTTTTACTAAATGGCATCAATGGAACCCCCCATCCGGGCAGTGTGTTTGCTAAGGGGGATAAAAGTACAGAAGAGGATTTAGCTAAAATCAAGCAGGCGTTGGAGCTGATTTCGGGAAGCTATGTGGAAGAGGTTAAACGGGATAAGCTTGTTGAAGGAGCCATTTCTGGTATGGTCAACACGCTTCAGGACCCATATTCCGTTTATATGGATAAAGAAACAGCCGGCCAATTTGAACAGTCATTGGATTCTTCGTTTGAAGGAATCGGGGCAGAAGTAAGTATGACGGATGGCAAGGTTACGATTGTAGCGCCATTTAAAGATTCTCCTGCTGAAAAAGCCGGACTGAAGCCCAATGATTTTATTCTCAGTGTTGATGGTAAAAGCTTAGCAGGCCTTGATCTGTACGAAGCGGTTTTGAAAATCCGTGGTGAAAAAGGTTCAAAAGCCATCCTTGAGGTTGAGCGACCAGGTGTTACTGGTACTTTAAAAATTGAAGTGACAAGAGATGAAATTCCAATTGAAACTGTGTACAGTTCAGTGAAAGACTATAAAGGAAACAAAGTTGGTTATATTGAAATTACAAGTTTTTCAGAAGACACAGCGAAAGACTTTGCAACTCAACTAAAGGACCTTGAAAGTCAAAAAATTGCCGGATTAGTCATTGACGTTCGTGGCAACCCAGGTGGTTATCTACAAAGCGTGGAAGATATTTTAAAGCTCTTCGTGACGGATAAAAAGCCATATGTGCAAATTGAAAATCGAAACGGTGAAAAGGAACGTTTTTTCTCATCTTTAAAAGAAAAGAAAAACTATCCAATTACAGTTTTAATTGATAAAGGGAGTGCTTCTGCCTCTGAAATTTTAGCTGGTGGTTTAAAAGAAGCGGGCGGCTACGACATCATTGGTGAAACTTCATTCGGAAAAGGGACTGTGCAGCAAGCTGTTCCACTTGGTGATGGCAGTAATATTAAGCTGACGTTGTTTAAATGGTTAACACCGGATGGCAATTGGATTCACAAAAAAGGTGTTGAACCAACAGTTGAAATGAAGCAACCGGATTATTTCTATTCAAGCCCGATTCAAATTGAAGAGCAACCACTTGCCTTTGATCAAAATAATGAACAAGTGAAGAGCGCGCAATTAATGTTGAAAGGCCTTGGCTTTGAACCGGGACGCCATGATGGTTACTTCAGCAAACAAACAGAGGTTGCTGTTCAAGCCTTCCAAAAGGCAAACGGAATTTCAGCCTCCGGTCAAATTGATAAGGATACAGCACAAAAGCTTCAAGAAAAAATTATCGAAGAAGTTCGAGATGAGAAAAACGACATCCAGCTTCAAACAGCAATCAAAATGCTTTATAAATAATAAAACTGGCAGGAGTCAGGGAATCTTTGTTGAATATATCCGTATATGAATACGGGTATATTTTTTTATTTATAGATAAAATCCGCTGGCTTACATTCATTTCCATATGGACAAAATGGAAACTATTCATTACGCTATAATTATGGGACACAGTTCCCGACCCTCTGGCTCAGTTTTTGGCTTGGTTAACAAAGGATGGTGCTTTATGGTAGAAGCATGGCTGTTGGAGCTATTGTTTGGGATTGGACGGTTTTTCCTTAATCCGGCTACATATATATTATTACTAGTTGCATTATTTCTAGGCTTTCGCCGCATTAAAAGAGAGAGAAAGGATTTCAATGTTCGCATTTATCCTTTTAATCTTGAGTGGACGGAGTTGACTTTGTCTGGAATTCTTGCAGGCGTTTGCGTTTCTGCTGTGATGATTGCGATCGGGGCAGTGCTTCCGCTAGGGTTTATAGTTATTGCATCATCTTTAACTATTCTTTTTGCACTAGCTATGCAACCTCGCTTGCTTTCACCAGCGATTGTATTAGGACTTTCGATTATCATATCCTTATTCCTACCTAGTCTGTCGTTTAATAATTTACTAGTTTCTAATTTAATAAAAGATGTAACAAACAGTCCGGTTCTGGTAATGGCGATTTTGCTTTCGGTTTTGATTTTTGCAGAAGGCTTGCTAATTTTAAGAAAAGGACATGTCCATACGTCACCTAAGTTGCTCAAAAGTAAACGCGGGAAGCAAATCGGTGCCCATGAGGCAAAAAAAATGTGGATGGTCCCTGTGCTTTTATTGATCCCAGGGGATGCGCTCACCTCGACATTTGAATGGTGGCCGGCTATTCAAACGCCGTTTATGACTTTTTCTCTACTAGTCGTGCCATTTGGAGTCGGTTTCCATCAGGAGGTACAGGCTTCACTGCCTAAGGTTGCCATTCAGCAGACGGGCAGAAGGGTTCTGCTATTGGCAGTTGTCGTGGCAGCTTTAACGGTTGGAGCTTATTGGCTCCCAGTCTTGGCGATTGCTGCGGCTGTAGTGGCGATGGTCGGTCGTGAATATATTACGGTAAGGCAGAAAATGTTAGATGATGATAAAGTATCATTCTTCGCAACCAATGAAAAAGGCATGGTGATCCTAGATGTGATCCCCAATTCCCCAGCTGAAAAAATGGGACTTAAATTAGGAGAAATCATTATAAAAGTAAATGGCAACAAAGTTCGGAGCGAAAAAGAATTTTACGAAGCATTACAAGTGAATCGCGCCTATTGTAAGCTCGAGGTGTTGGACTATAACGGTGAAGTTCGTTTTGCTCAAAGAGCACTATACGACGGTGAGCATCATGAACTCGGAATTCTGTTCGTGCATGATGGAAAACAATGGACAAATGAGGCAGTATAGGTGTGATTTTTCATAATTATCCCGAATGGTTTTTCTAATTCGGGTGTCCGTTTAGTACTAAATAAGCGAGTAGTTCATTATGAACTAAGGAAAGCCAATGCAATTTGCCTCATAGGCAGCATTGGCTTTTCGAATTGACAAAATAATTTGAATACAGCTGTTATGCCATCCTTAGAAAATGCGTCGTCTCCGGCTTAAAAGGAAAATTGCAGCAATTAAAAAGAAGGGAATAAATCTTCTTCGAAAACCTGAACGAATAAACATTCCTCCCCGTGGATCCACTCCTTCAATGATTCCTCTATGAACTCTTCCATTACGCTCTATGACCTCAACAGCTTGGCCTCTATGTCTCATAACTAAATTATGCATTTCACCCCTCCTTCCTAAAATGTAATATCAGTTAGAAGTAGGCGTTCACCTCCTATGGATTATCAGGAAACCGCAAAAGCGATCCTTAATCATAATCTATGTTTACTAAATTGGATTGACATGGACAAACACTTGATAGGTATTAAAATTCCATATTTGACTAATGGAAGAAGGCGCTGGTTACTTTCTATTAATTTAAAATGATCTTAATGTCTAAAATAATTTCCACACTTGTCCATTTCGAATAAGACGAGTTATTCATAAACTATAGTAACTTCTACAAAGGTGGTGATACTTATGGGTCAATCTTATGGCGGCGGAATGGGCACCAATTTTGCATTAATTGTGGTGCTTTTCATTTTATTGATAATTGTTGGAACAGCTTTTGTTCACGGGGGTTATTAAGTCCTGCTTAAAAATCCACATTCCTCCACTTGACACCTCTTGGAAGCACTGATGTTGGGTGCTTCCTTTTTTTCAAATGCAGAGGATTCAGAATTTTAATCAATATGACTAAAAAAGTAATGCTTATGGGTTCAATATCTAAAGTACAAGCCGCTTTCTAGATTGGAATAAACTGAATATCATCCTCTCATTTTTTCTGGATGATTATGAAAAATACCAAAAGGTACGATGTTTACTAAAAAAGAGAACCAGTACATAATGGCCCCATAATGTACTGATTCTCTATATTGTTTTTTTATTAAAAAGCTTTACATTGGATGGATCGTTTACATCTTTTCCGAAAAAGGTTTTACGTGTCATTTCCTCTAACTTACGAACAGCCTTATTAAATTCATCATTGTCCATTTGTTTTGTTGCTAGAAGGGAGCATAAAATCGCGTACCCAATGGCCGTAGTATCAACATGCACATCTATTTTTAAATCTACATCGGAATTACCGCTTTGACCTACTTCAGTTGAGTTCGAATTGCGGATATGAATCACTTTTTGTTCATCTGACTCTAAATTTATATTCATAGATTCTTCTTGCATAAAAACATCTTTCCTTTTAAACTCTATTCATACCTTTTAAAGAGATAGTGGGAGAAATCCCACTATCTTTATTTTGGTTTTATATCAATTTCGAACTGTTGGTCTTGATCATTATCTTGATCAGCTTCTTGATCTGTTCTTACCCTAGCTTTGCTTTTGCTATTTAAGGTAACATTTACCGTGGAATTTCCGGAATTCATGACTCGTGCGATATTTGTGTTTTTGTCTGTATTTCTAACATCTGCTTCAGAATCTGCAGTTGAATTAGAACGATTTCGAAAATCAGTAGTATTCCTAAATTCGTTATCATTCTCAAATTCAACGTCTACATCTACATTTTGATCATTTCTTTGATCATTTATTTGATTATTTCTTTGATTATTTCTTTGATTATTTCTCTGCCTTTTTGAGGAACGGAAAAAGCTTTGATTTCCAGTGCTATCGTATTCTTTTGAATCCATAATTATCCCCCCTTTCTTAATGGTTTAATTCAATGTATTCCGCTCACTATTATTCGTATAAGCGAAAAACCGAGTCTATTAGCCTGTTTTTTTGCATATTATTGGATATTAATTAAAAAGTCCAGCTTCCCTTGCTGCTGCAAAACTTTCTCTAGCAAAAACAAACGGGTCCCCAACATTTTCCCAATGCATATACATTAAACGTGGTTCATCGAAAAGCCAGTGGTTATGGACGGCCGTTACTATAATACCTCTGCTACGCAATGCTGATAAAAAGGGGTTAATTTCTTTTTGAAGGATAACCGTTTCACCAAGATTTAGAGTTCTGCCATTTCGATTATTTTCAAAGGAGAGTGCAAATGGAAGTGCAAGTGGGGAGCGTGTTCGGCGACCTAAAATTGTAGCATTGATATTTCGGAGTCGCTGAACTAAACAGACTGGGGTAGATGTAATAACCTCGCCTCCGATAATATTTGCAAGTTGTTGGCAGGTGGATGTACTGAAACCTCTATTTGCATTTCGGGCAGTCATAGGATTTTTACCACTCCTACCCATCATTTGATTTTGCACCTCGGAACCTAATTCAAATTCATCATTGAACTCATCATTTAGATCAAAATTGTCATTCCTATTTGATACACTTACGAAATTCTGATTTCCTAAGTCATCATATTCTTTTCTTACCACAAAATATCATCTCCTTGTCTAATTTCCCTAACAGTTTATTCTGACAAGCAAGGAATGTATGGATATATTTACGAGGAAAAATGCCTTTTTTTGGGGGCCAGATAGTTTTGGGCTAGAGAGTCAGACCCCGTGGCTCCAAAACAATATGGCCGTGCTGTAAAGTGGAAAATTACACAAAATTAAAGGAAAAAGAATATTTTTATAGAAAAAGTATAAAAAGAAGTTTGGTCTTAAGTGTACTCTACTGCAAAGGGGTGGGTAACATGTTAAATAAGGAAACTACTATCGAGCTTAAAAAAGAATTATTGGTCGATGTATATGAAAATATGATTTATGCCATAAGCGTGACGGATGCAAGAAATAAAATACAATTAATTAATCCAGCCTTTACCGAATTAACGGGATATAGCGAGGATGATGTGATCGGTAAAAATCCTAGCATCCTAAGTTCGGGGATCCATGAAAAACATTTTTACAAGGAAATGTGGAGTAGTCTCAACAAAAAAGGTTTTTGGAGAGGCGAGATCTGGAATAAAAGAAAGGATGGAGAACTTTTTCTCGAAGAAATCACGATCAAGGCGATAAAAAATAACAATGGTAAAATAAAAAATTACGTCTCTATTTTTATCGATATTACGGAACGGAAAAAGCTTGAGGAAAAACTAAAATTCCAAGCGTATCATGATGATTTAACAAAACTTCCGAATCGGAAATATTTTTATTATGAATTGAATCAAGTGATTCAAAGGACTGACGGTAAGGATAAACTATGTGCAGTGATTTTTTTAGATTTAGATCACTTTAAAGATATTAATGATACGCTAGGACATAGTGTAGGCGATGAGTTATTGATCGCTGCAGCCAACCGTTTGAGGGAAAGGCTACAAAATAAAGGAGTCGTGACTCGGTATGGCGGCGATGAATTTGCGATCATCCTTTATAATTTACAAAATAAGTTCGAATGTATCAGCATTATGAATCGAATCATGGATAGTTTTTCGAAACCGTTTACACTTCATGGGTTTGAATTGTTTATTACAACGAGTGTTGGGATTAGCCTGTATCCGAATGATGGGGATGATGGAGACACTCTTATAAAATATGCCGATTCAGCGATGTATCATGCAAAGCAGGAAGGCAAGAATACTTATAAATTTTTTCAAAAGAGTTATATGAAAAAGTCGATAGAGAGATTGATTCTTGCCAGTGATTTGCGAAAAGCAATTGAAAATGATGAGCTTTTATTATATTATCAGCCGAAATTCTCGTGTAAAACTGAAAAGGTAAATGGATTTGAGGCGTTAATTAGATGGGACCATCCAAAGCATGGGATGATTTCACCCAACTGCTTTATTCCATTAGCTGAAGAAACAGGAATGATTGTTCATATTGATCAGTGGGTGTTATATCAAGCCTGTCTTCAATTAAAAGAATGGCAAGCCCAAGGATTGAAGCCTGTAAAAATTGCCGTAAACCTATCGATGCTGCAGTTTCAGCAAAAAAATTTTTTGAATATTGTAAGGTCCATTTTAAAGGAAACAGGTATTGACCCTTCCTATCTGGAAATTGAACTCACGGAAAGAGTAATCATGGACGACCCTGAAATTGCTTTGAAAAATATTAAGAGGCTAAAATCGATTGGTGTTCAGATTTCAATGGATGACTTTGGGGTCCATTATTCTTCGTTAAGTTATTTGAAACTGTTACCATTGGATCGCTTGAAAATTGACCGGTCTTTTTTACAAGACATGTTAGCAAATAAAGACGATCAAACGATTGTAAAAGCGATGATTCAATTGGCTCATAATTTGGAGATGACAGTGGTTGCGGAAGGTGTGGAAACAATCGAACAATATAATTTTTTAAAATCAAATCATTGTGATGAAGTGCAAGGCTTCTATTTTGACAAGCCCTTACCTGCTACTAATATAATTAAATATATTTCCTAGAGTGGTAACGGGGAGGCAACTATTGTTAATGGAAAAGGTAATCAAACTTGTTATTCGAGAATTATTATGATAATTTGAAAATTGAGACTACACCTGCTATTGCATTTTGTTAGTTTCGAATGACCTGGAAGGGGATCTTTACCTACATGACAAAAGTTATACTTGCTGTACTGGCACCCTTTTTAATGATTATTTTCTTAACAAGAGTCACCTTTAATCATTACATTAGTACCCTATTAACTATTGGAATTATATTTGCTATTTTTAAAGGATATGGAGAGCCATCGTTTGTCACAGCCACTTGGATCGTTTCCGTCATCGCCGGCTTTCTCGTTTCAGCCAGAATGATGAAAAAATTAAAAAACACCAATAAAAGAAAATACGATCGCTAAGCATGGAGTAACGCAATTGCCCCATGCTTTTATTTTTGTCTGTGGCGGTGCGTGCAAAGCGCCTTGTTTATCCTTAATATTGGAAATATTGTTAGATGAGCAGCAATAGTGTTCATTTCATCGAATAAACTGCCGCAATACGTGGATAAACTTCAAAACTCAGAAATGAATTACCAAAATCAACGAATATTCGTTCGTTAAAATTGGATATTTCATATACACGTATGTTACAATAAGTACACAAATTAGTAGACGAACGGGATATATACATAGCAAACTACGGAACAATACCGATATATAAATCTCATGCTTGAACGGAGGTAATTTACCAGTGCAAAATAATGTATTTGATCTCAAGTCGAAATATAAGCCAGAAGGAGATCAGCCGCAAGCGATTGCGAAGTTGGTAGAAGGTGTTAGACAGGGGAAAAAGTATCAAACCTTGCTTGGTGCAACGGGAACTGGAAAAACATTTACGGTTTCGAATGTTATCAAGGAAATCAACAAACCAACGCTAATCCTGGCTCACAATAAAACATTAGCGGGTCAGCTCTACAGTGAGTTTAAGGAATTTTTCCCAAACAATGCTGTTGAGTATTTTGTGAGTTACTACGATTACTTCCAGCCTGAAGCGTATGTACCACACACCGATACCTATATCGAAAAGGATGCCAGCATCAATGATGAGATTGATAAGCTGCGCCACTCGGCAACATCTTCACTTTTTGAACGGAATGATGTCATTATCGTGGCTAGTGTTTCGTGTATTTACGGCTTGGGTTCGCCGGAAGAATATCGTGACTTAGTTGTTTCGCTCAGGGTAGGAATGGAAAAAGAACGGGATCAGCTACTTCGCGACTTGGTTGATGTGCAATACTCAAGAAATGATATTAATTTCCAGCGCGGGACATTCCGTGTTCGTGGTGATGTTGTTGAGATTTTTCCGGCATCACGGGATGAGCACTGTATTCGTGTGGAGTTTTTTGGTGACGAAATTGACCGCATTCGTGAAGTTGATGCGCTTACTGGCGAAATTCTCGGTGACCGTGAGCATGTTGCGATTTTCCCGGCTTCCCACTTCGTTACACGTGAGGAAAAAATGAAAATTGCGATTGAGAGAATTGAAGCAGAACTTGAAGAAAGATTAACGGAGCTTCGTGAAAATAATAAACTTCTGGAGGCTCAAAGGTTGGAGCAGCGCACCCGTTATGACCTCGAAATGATGAGGGAAATGGGTTTTTGTTCAGGAATCGAGAACTACTCGCTGCACTTAACGTTAAGGCCTCCGGGATCAACTCCATATACATTGTTTGATTATTTTCCAAAGGACTTCCTACTCATCGTGGATGAATCACATGTTACCCTTCCGCAGGTTCGTGGCATGTACAACGGTGACAGGGCACGTAAACAAGTGTTGGTCGACCACGGCTTCCGTCTGCCAACCGCCTTGGACAACCGTCCATTAATGTTCGATGAATTTGAAAAAGCGCTGCACCAAGCCATATTTGTATCAGCAACTCCTGGCCCATATGAGCAAGAGCATACGCCAGAGGTGATCCAACAAATCATTCGCCCAACCGGACTTCTTGATCCAGAAATTGATGTCCGTCCAATCGAAGGTCAAATTGATGATTTAATTGGAGAAATCAATGCAAGGGTTGAAAAAAATGAGCGCGTCCTTGTGACGACGTTAACGAAAAAAATGTCCGAAGATTTAACGGATTATTTAAAAGACATTGGCATTAAAGTTGCTTATCTGCATTCTGAAATTAAAACGCTGGAACGAATTGAGATTATTCGGGATCTCCGTCTTGGAAAATATGATGTGTTAATCGGCATCAACCTACTTCGGGAAGGGCTCGATATACCAGAGGTTTCGCTCGTTGCCATTTTAGATGCGGACAAAGAAGGCTTCCTGCGCTCCGAACGTTCATTAATTCAGACAATCGGCCGGGCGGCACGTAATGCCAATGGGCACGTAATTATGTATGCTGATAAAATAACAAACTCAATGCGAATTGCGCTGGATGAAACAAAACGGCGCCGAACCATTCAAGAAGAATTTAATGAAAAGCATGGCATTACACCAAGAACGATTCAAAAAGAAATCCGTGATGTCATCCGTGCCACAATGGCTGCTGAAGAGCAGGAAACATATGTGGCTGAAAAACCAAAAGCTAAGCTGTCCAAGCAGGAACGTGAAAAGTTAATTATGAATGTTGAAAAAGAAATGAAGGAAGCGGCAAAAGCACTCGATTTCGAACGTGCTGCCGAGCTTCGTGATTTATTGTTGGAATTGAAGGCTGAGAGGTAATGTAGTTTAGTCAGTTTTAATTGAAAGAAAGGAGCCCTACCCCATGGCAGTTGAAAATATAGTAATAAAAGGTGCCCGTACACATAATTTGAAAAATATTGATATCACCATTCCGCGTGATAAACTTGTTGTCCTAACAGGGTTGTCGGGCTCGGGGAAATCGTCGTTGGCCTTTGATACGATTTATGCGGAAGGCCAGCGCCGTTATGTTGAATCCTTATCTGCCTATGCCCGCCAATTTTTAGGGCAGATGGATAAGCCGGATGTGGATACCATTGAAGGATTATCACCGGCGATTTCGATCGATCAAAAAACAACGAGTAATAACCCGCGTTCAACCGTCGGAACGGTTACGGAAATCTATGATTATATACGTTTAATGTATGCCCGGGTTGGCCATCCGGTTTGTCCAAACCATGGCATCGAAATTCAATCACAAACGATTCAGCAAATGGTTGACCGTGTTCTTGAGTTTCCTGAACGGACGAAGCTACAAATCCTGGCACCGCTTGTCAGAGGGAAAAAAGGCGAGCATGTAAAGATATTTGAAAATATCAAAAAACAAGGCTATGTACGTGTCCGTGTAGACGGAGAAATGATGGAAGTCAGCGATGAAATCAAGCTTGAAAAAAATAAAAAGCATTCGATTGAAGTGGTTATCGACCGTGTTGTTGTGAAGGAAGGCATCACTTCACGTTTAGCTGATTCGATCGAAGCAGCGTTAAAGCTTGGGGATGGCTACGTTATCGTCGATGTGATTGACCAGGAAGAACTCCAATTCAGCGAGCATTATGCCTGTCCTGAATGCGGCTTTTCGATTGGCGAGCTTGAGCCAAGAATGTTTTCATTTAACAACCCATTTGGGGCCTGCCCAAGCTGTGACGGTTTAGGAATGAAGCTTGAGGTTGACCTCGATGCAGTCATTCCGCACTGGGATAAGACTTTGCTTGGGCATGCGCTCGCACCTTGGGAGCCAACGAGTTCACAGTACTACCCGCAGATGCTGAAAAGCGTTTGTGAGCATTACGGCATTGACATGGAAATTCCAGTGAAAGATATTCCGAAACATCTTTTTGATAAAATTCTCTATGGCAGCGATGGAGAAAAAATCCTATTCCGCTATGAAACGGATTTTGGTCAAACGATGGAAAAACAAATTGAATTTGAAGGCGTCGTTCGCAATGTGGAGCGCCGTTACCACGAAACCTCATCGGAATGGACCCGTGAGCAAATGGAGCAATACATGGCGCATAAGCCTTGTCCGACTTGTAAAGGGCATCGTCTGAAAAAAGAATCTCTTGCTGTATTAATTGATGGAAAAAACATTGGTGAAATTACAAATTATTCGGTTGAGGAAGCCCACCAATTTTTCGCAACGATTCAGCTTTCGGAAAAAGAAATGAATATTGCTAGACTTGTTTTAAGAGAAATCAACGAACGTCTAGGATTTTTAGTTAATGTTGGCTTGGATTATTTAACACTGTCACGCACAGCGGGAACTCTATCAGGTGGGGAAGCACAGCGTATTAGGTTGGCAACGCAGATTGGTTCAAGGTTGACAGGCGTGCTTTATATTTTGGATGAACCATCCATCGGTCTGCACCAGCGTGATAATAACAGGCTGATCCAAACGTTAAAGGATATGCGCGATATCGGCAATACACTCATCGTCGTTGAGCATGACGAGGACACGATGGCTGCTGCTGATTATTTAATTGATATCGGTCCAGGTGCCGGCGTTCACGGCGGGGAAGTGACCTCTATGGGGACGCCGGAGGAAGTTATGGCTGATCCAAACTCCCTTACAGGACAATACCTATCCGGAAAAAAATTCATCCCATTGCCAGTCGAACGCAGCAAAGGGAACGGAAATTTCCTTGAAGTTGTAAAAGCAAAAGAAAACAACTTGAAAAATGTCTCGGTAAAAATTCCGCTTGGTACATTCGCTTGTGTTACCGGTGTTTCCGGGTCAGGGAAAAGTACCCTTGTCAATGAGATTATCTATAAATCACTAGCCCACCAATTAAATAGGGCTAAGGTTAAACCGGGTGAGCATAAAGAAATGAAAGGCATCGAGGCATTAGATAAAGTCATTGATATTGACCAGTCACCAATTGGCCGCACGCCGCGCTCAAACCCGGCAACCTACACAGGAGTTTTTGATGACATTCGTGATGTCTTCGCGCAAACAAATGAAGCCAAGATTCGCGGCTATCAAAAGGGCCGATTCAGCTTCAACGTCAAAGGTGGACGTTGTGAAGCTTGCCGTGGTGATGGAATCATTAAAATTGAAATGCATTTTTTACCAGACGTGTATGTCCCATGTGAAGTTTGTAGCGGAAAACGCTATAATCGAGAAACATTAGAGGTTAAATATAAGGATAAAAATATTTCAGATGTATTAGATATGACGGTGGATGATGCTTTAGAATTTTTTACAAATCTACCAAAAATCAAAAGAAAGCTGCAGACGATCGCCGATGTTGGCCTTGGCTATGTTAAGCTCGGACAACCGGCCACAACCTTATCCGGTGGGGAAGCCCAGCGTGTGAAGCTGGCATCAGAGCTTCACCGCCGTTCAACCGGCCGTTCTCTATATATCCTAGACGAACCAACAACAGGCTTGCATGTTGATGATATTGCAAGATTGTTGAAGGTACTGCAGCGCCTTGTGGAAAATGGCGATACGGTCCTCGTCATTGAGCACAACTTAGATGTCATTAAAACAGCCGATTTCATAATTGATTTAGGTCCTGAAGGCGGGGACAAGGGGGGCACGATTGTCGCAACCGGAACCCCTGAAAAAATTTGTGAAGTCGAAGCTTCTTATACAGGAAAGTTCTTAAAACCTGTGATTGAGCGGGACCGGGCAAGAATGGAAGAGCGCCTGCAAATGCTGGAAGCAAAATCGTAACGAAAAACTAAAGTCTACCTAATAAAAACATCAGAGAGGCCACCAACCTTTCTGGTGTTTTTTAAAATTCATACAACAGGTTTTTTTAAAGAAGTTACAAGTTTTTCCTATTTTCGAAATATTTATAAAAATACAGTTGGATAAGGTGTATAATTTTGGTATGATGATATTCGTTATTTTAAAAAATATCAATATCAGATTTAAATAGATTGGAAGTAGAAAAAAGTATGGGTTTTGGAAACAAAATAAAGCTTCGCTATGCCATTGGCATTCTAGTGCTTATGTCGGTAATCCTGACTGCCATTGTTGCTTGGTACTCGTCGATGAGTGCGTTAAAAAGATCTTTGACAGAAAATTATTTAGAAAGCAATTCCAATTACGCCCGCAAGCTTTCATTAAGTACAGGTGACCTAATCGGGCATATGCAGCAAAATTTAACTGCAATCGGTGAAACCTTTGGTAAGTCGACCTATAATCAAGCTGATTTGGACGCGTGGCGGGCAGCAAATAATAAATATTTCAATTCCTTATTCATTACCGATTCAAATGGAGTGATTCAATTAATAAGCCCTGCTGTTATTCAATTTAATAAGGGCTACGAGGTGAAGGCCAATATTAAGGTTGAATCTGAAGCTGTTCAGCGCTCATTGGCCCTGAAAAAGCCACTGATTTCTGAACCATATAAGGCGTTATCAGGCCAACGGATCTTGCTCATGACAGCGCCCATCTTTGACGAAGCGGGTCAATATAAAGGGCTGATTGCCGGCACGATTTATCTAGAAAGTGATAATGTTATTAAAAATACGATGAACGATCATCAATACGCAAACGGTTCATACGTATATGTCGTTGATCAGAAAGGGCGAATTATTTTTCATCCGGATGCTAAGCGAATCAATGACAATGTTATGGAAAATCCAATTGTCGAGAAAGTGATCAGCGGTAAAAGTGGGCAGGAAAAAGTAATGAACACGGAAGGGAATCAATTTTTTGCCGGGTACGCTTATGAAAAAAAGACCGGTTGGGGAATCATTTCGCAGACTCCGATTTCAGTCATTGAGGAGCCGCTTGAAAGCTTATCTAAAAGCATGATTATCCAAAGCCTGCCGCTGCTATTAGTCATTCTTATTTTAGCTTGGGTGCTTGGAAGTATGATCACTAGACCAATAAATAAACTCGCGAAGTTTTCCGAAAATGCCCTGCGTGAAAATAGCTTCGTTCCTTTTAAAAGTTTAAAAATAAATACTAGTATTTTTGAGGTTCACTATCTGTACCATCATATTAACAATTATTTCAATCTTTTAAATAAACAAATTCAAATTGATGGACTGACAGGCTTATATAATCGAAAAACATTTGATTCCGTTATGAAAGAATTTATTGCAAAAAAAGTGCCATTTTCACTTATCCTTCTTGATATCGACCACTTCAAAAAGGTCAACGACACCTATGGGCATCTTGTCGGGGACGAAGTATTAAAATACTTGGCAAAAATGATTGAAAGTATTGCCACTCCATGTAAAATTTGCTTCTTTCGCTATGGAGGCGAGGAATTTGTAATTTTAACTAAAAGTGAAAATGCGAATATTGCCTTTGATGTGGCTGAGAAGTTAAGGATTGATGTGGCAAGAACGCCAAGCCCAACGGGAAAACCGATCACCATTTCTTTAGGGGTAACGTCGGTATCGTTTGAAGACCAAGCACCTGAAGAAATAATTAGTAGGGCCGACGAAGCTCTTTACGAGTCAAAAACAACAGGAAGAAATAAAACCACCGTTTTCAATAGCAAATATAAAAATATAGTTTAACCATTAACCAATACTGTTAATGAATTCGCAGCATGGCTTACTTACACAAAGTTTGGCCATGCTATTTTATTGCTATTATATTGATAGCTAATGATGTCTACTCTTCTCCAAGAATCCACCCTTCTCCGTCTTAAGACTGATTTTGTAATAATTTAAGGATTTGGCGAAACTAAATAGTTTTAAATTCGTATATTTTATAGAATCGAAAAGGAGATGAAATTCCAATGGAAACAAATCGATTGGTGTCCTCACTTTGTTATTTCAGTATTTTCTTTGCGGGTTTTATTTTTCCAATTGCCGTTTACTTTATTGTAGACTGCCCAGAAGTTAAAATGCACGCCAAAAAGGCTTTAATATCACATTTGATCCCATTTATTACGATTCCGCTCGTGTTTTTCCCACTTATTTTCACAGGGGGAGAACCAACATTATTGGCGGTTGGCGGCATCATGACATTTTTAATTATCGGAGTGATTAATCTAGGGATTTTAATTTGGAATGTTGTGAAAGGTATTAAAGTGTTAGTTAATTAAACGTTTATTTAACTTTATCAAACTTAAATGGAGGAATGTACGATGAATGAAGAACGCAAACAAATTTTACAAATGGTAGAGTCAGGAAAAATAACAGTAGAGGAAGCTCTTAAATTAATGGAAGCAATGGAAAAAACGAAGCAGGATCCGGAACCGAATAATGGAAGTGGCGCAAACCAAACAAAACAGGAACCAGAAACAAGTTTTGAGCCATCCACTTTCGTAAACTATGATTCAAATTATTCAAGCGCAAGCGGGGAACAAAAAGGTTATAAACGCCATTCGTTTATAGACAAATTTACTGATTTTATCGATAGTGCTTTGCAAAAGATTAAAGATGTTGATCTCGATTTCAACTTTGGAACACCCGTGGAAGTGAATCATATTTTTCAACATAAAGATGTGTATTTATCGAATATCAATTTAGATATTTCAAATGGAAATATTAAAATTATTCCTTGGGAGGAGCGGGACGTTCGGATCGAGTGCAATGCGAAGGTTTATAAATCTGATTCGTTTGATGACGCCAAAACCTATTTCTTAAAAAGCGTCCGCTTCTCCATTGATGGCGAAAGCATGAAATTTTCAGTTGAACCGAAACAAATTAAAATGAGTACGGTGCTTTACATTCCAAAAGCTGTGTACAATGAAATGCAAATTCGAATGTTTAATGGACATGTTACCGGGGAAGGGCTTCAAGCGAACAAGCTAAAAGTAAATACCGCAAATGGAAATATTGATTTTTCTCGTTTACAAGGACAAGATTTTGAATTTGAAACAGCAAACGGGCATATAAAAATAGTAGACAGCTTTTCACAAGAAATCGAGGCGGAAACAATCAACGGCACGATCAATGTTCACGGTGCTTTTGAAAAAGTCGATTTACAAAGCTTCAGCAGCAATATTATTTGTAAACTGCAAGATTCAAAGAGCAAGATTGTTTATTTGAACACTAAAACGGGAAGTATCGATTTATTTTTACCAACAGATCTTGAGGTAAAAGGAAAAATTAAATCCA
Organism: Schinkia azotoformans LMG 9581; assembly: GCF_000307855.1. Classification (GTDB taxonomy): domain Bacteria; phylum Bacillota; class Bacilli; order Bacillales; family Bacillaceae_J; genus Schinkia; species Schinkia azotoformans. The sequence goes on from NZ_AJLR01000045.1 coordinate 70,612, forward strand.
ATATCGGCGGCTTCAAATGCGAACTGACAGATTTAGAAATTTTGGATGAGAAAAAAGATGTGATTCAAAAAGAGTTGAATTTCATCGCCAACAGTGGCAAAACAGACAAACTATATATTGAAGCAAGCTCCAATGCTGGTTCGATTTTAGTGAAAAATTTATAAGCACTGAATTCAAATTTTGAAAAAATGAAAGGATGCATGGTGATGAGTAAAAGGTTATATAGGTCGCGCTCGAATAAAAAGGTAGCGGGCATACTAGGAGGGTTAGGACAATATTTTGGAATCGATCCAACAATATTACGTGTGTTATTTATCCTCCTTTTAATTGGAACAGTAGTATTTCCATTTGCGCTTATTTATTTAATTTTAATTTTTGTTATTCCATACGATGATGGCGTGATTGAAGGATGAGATGGCTTGCCCAAATACTTGTTAACAGCTTAGTCCTGATCGTGGTAGCTGGGTACTTTGATTCTTTTTATATTGAAGGTGTCGGTGCCGCCGTCCTAACTAGTTTAATCATTTCGGTGTTGAATGCGATTGTGAAGCCGATATTAATTCTGTTGACTCTACCCGTTACCGTTTTAACATTTGGGCTCTTCCTCTTTGTCATCAATGCGATTACTTTGATGATGGCCGACAGTATCATGGGCTCGGCTTTTGAGATTGATGGATTTGGTGCGGCAGTTATGGCAGCTATTTTTATCTCAATTTTGAATCTGCTTATTCAAAAGGTCGTCATTGAGCCGCTTAGTAGGAAGGATGACCGATAACGGAATCGATCTGGAATAGCGTCAGGAAAATGCGGATTTATAAGCCTATTTTCCTCACGATCCCCCTATCTGAAGTAAAGTGAAACGTTGCTACCGTCCAGGGTAGCGGCGTCTTTTTTTATAAAATACGAATTTCCGGGTAAGTTCCCTGAATTTCCGGGTAAAGCATCCCACCATCGCAAAAAACGAACTTCTTCCGCAAAATTCCCGCCCCACACAACAATAAATTTCGTGTTTACCTAAAAAAATGCTAAAATAAAAAAATAGTATGAACGGATTGTGGAGGAAGCTTTATATGGTAAAAGTGCGCACGAAAGATGTTATTGATAAATTTAAATTTGAGCTGATTTGTGGGGAAGATGGGATTAACCGTCCGATTACGACTAGTGATTTGTACCGACCTGGAATTGAACTGGCAGGCTTTTTTGATTTTTACCCCGCTGAGCGTCTCCAATTGCTAGGAAGAACCGAGCTGTCCTTTTTTTATGATTTAGATCCAGAAGTACGTCGAGAACGAATGGAGCAAATATGTACTGATATGACGCCAGGGATCATTATTTCGCGAGGTCAGGAGCCTCCGCTTGAGCTTATTGAGGCGGCGACGGAAAATGATGTGCCCGTGATTCGTTCCCATTATAAAACAACGCGTTTATCAAGCCACCTCACCAATTACCTTGAAAGTCTATTGGCGCCGACTACCGCCATTCATGGTGTATTAGTCGATGTTTATGGGGTAGGTGTGTTGATAACAGGAAAAAGTGGTGTCGGTAAAAGTGAAACGGCGTTGGAGCTCGTAAAGCGCGGCCATCGTTTGATTGCCGACTACTGTGTTGAAATTCGTCAAGAGGATCAAGATACGTTAATTGGAAGTTCACCAGAATTGATTAAACATTTACTGGAAATCCGTGGTCTTGGCATTATTAATGTAATGACCTTATTCGGGGCAGGAGCCGTTCGTAATTATAAAAAAATTAGCTTAGTCATTAATCTCGAATTATGGGACCCAACAAAGGTTTATGACAGACTTGGTCTAGATGAAGAAAAAATAAAAATAATTGATGCCCATATTCAAAAGCTCACTGTACCGGTACGCCCTGGACGGAACTTAGCTGTTATCATAGAGGTGGCGGCGATGAATTTCCGGTTGAAGCGAATGGGCGTTAATGCGGCTGAGCAATTTTCCAACCGTTTAACCGATGTAATTGAAGAAGGGGAACATGATGATATTTAACTTTATTCAGTAGAACTGAATAAAGTTAATGCCTCCGGCGGATGCCACAGATTTTCAGTGGTAGTTTTTCGAGCAAGCTCGAAAAAAATCTGGGCGCAAATACGCCAAGGCGCATTTGATTAAAGGGAGTGAAACAATGGAATCTGAAATCCAGCATCTTGATCGTGTGTTTTTAGCAATAGGACCATTAACGATATACTGGTACGGCGTGATCATTGCTGTTGGTGCAATGATTGGGTTATGGATCGCCCAACGAGAAAGCATCCGAAGAGGGTTACCGAAAGAAACATTTATGGATATTGTATTATATGCCATTCCAATTGCGATATTATCAGCGCGGGCTTACTATGTTATTTTTCAATGGGGTTATTATTCACAGCATCCAGGAGAAATTATAAAAATATGGGAAGGCGGTCTGGCCATTCATGGTGGTTTGATTGGTGCCTTCATTACAGGCTATGTTTTTGCTAAAAAGCGTGGATTATCATTTTGGCAGCTTGCGGATATTGCGGCGCCAAGTATTATCCTTGCTCAAGCGATCGGTCGTTGGGGAAATTTTATGAACCAAGAAGCCCATGGTGGGGAAGTGACGCGTTCGTTTTTAGAAGGGTTGCATCTGCCGAAATTTATTATCGATCAAATGTATATTGAAGGGGTCTACTATCATCCGACGTTTCTATATGAGTCGCTTTGGAGTTTACTTGGATTTGTCGTTTTAATATCACTAAGAAAAGTGAATTTAAAGCGTGGAGAAATCTTTTTAAGTTATCTGATTTGGTATTCCATCGGTCGTTTCTTTGTCGAAGGTTTGCGAACAGACAGTTTAATGTTAACAGAAAGCCTTCGAATGGCGCAGTTTATTTCCATCGTTTTGATCGTTATTGCGGTAGTGGCTTGGTGGTATCGCCGTTCCAAAGGCTATGCGAAGGTACGCTATTTAGACCAGGAAAACCGTCAGGGAAAAACATATTAAGCATTTTAGGGGAGAGCATCATTGAACACGATAAAAAAGGGTTTGGCGGTTGGCTTAAAGACAACCTGGATTTTAGGTAAAATCATTTTTCCAATTACATTACTCGTTACGTTGCTGCAATATACGCCTGTTTTACCTTGGATTGTCAACTTGATTGAACCTTTTATGGGTGTGCTAGGATTATCAGGGGATGCAGCCATCCCATTAGTTTTGGGGAATGTTCTTAACTTATATGCGGCCATCGGCGCGATTTTAACGATGGAGTTAACAGTTAAAGAAGTGTTTATTTTAGCGATTATGACATCGTTCGCCCACAACTTGATCATTGAATCAACGGTTGCTGCCAAGGTTGGTGTAAAGCTTTGGATTGTGGTAGCCGTAAGGATTTTTCTTGCCGTAGCATCAGGGATTATTATTAATCTTGTTTGGCATGGCGGCAATGAGATCGCTCAATACGGTTTCGTTTCCAATACAGCAAACGAGCAAGTCAGCGGCTTCGGACCCATTTTATTACAAGGGCTTGAAAAAGCATCGCTTGGCATTTTGCAATTAGCTATGATCGTTATCCCATTGATGATTATGATTCAATTTTTAAAGGATTTTAAATGGATCGACCGTTTTTCAAATTGGATGGCGCCATTTTTAAAACTATTAGGAATGAAAGAAAATACATCTACAACATTAGCTGCTGGCATTGTATTCGGACTTGCTTATGGTGCAGGAGTGATGATTCAGGCAGCAAAAGAGGACGGCGTTTCCAAAAAGGATTTGTATTTGGCCTTACTCTTTTTAGTATCATGCCATGCCGTTATTGAGGACACATTACTTTTTGCACCACTTGGAATTCCGATTTGGCCGCTATTGCTCATCCGTTTAACAGTAGCTATCTTACTAACGATGATTGTTTCCATTGTTTGGAGACGGGTCGAGGTAACTAGTAGAAAGGAAGCAACTTATGAAAATTGATACACTATTATTTGATTTAGATGGAACATTGATCAATACAAATGAATTAATTATTTCTTCTTTCATGCATACACTTGAGCATTATTTTCCCGGTCAATATCAAAAAGAGGACGTTCTCCAGTTTATGGGGCCGCCGCTTATGGATAGCTTTAACAAGCTTGATTCAGCAAAGGCGGAGGAAATGGCACAGTTTTATCGGGATTATAATCACAAGAGGCACGATGAACTAGTGACGGAGTTTGATGGTGTTTATGATACGATTAAAACCCTTCATGAAAAAGGCTATAAGCTTGCGATTGTGACAACGAAAAAGCGATATACAGTTGAGATGGGTTTGAAGCTTACAAAGCTTGATCAGTTTTTTGATGTCGTTATCACGTTAGATGATGTCACCCATGCCAAACCAGATCCAGAGCCGCTTTTAAAAGCGTTGGAGCAGCTTGGTTCAAAGCCGGAAAATGCAATTATGGTCGGCGATAATAATCATGATATTGAAGGCGGAAAAAACACTGGGACACTCACAGCCGGTGTGGCATGGGCGATAAAGGGCCGTGAATATATAGAAAGTTTTCATCCTGATTATGTGCTTGAAAACATGTCTGATTTACTCGATATCCTCGGAGGCTTCGAAAGGTGAGCAGAAGGACAACGCGTTTCAGTGTGACAGAGGCAAATTCCTTATGGCATGTGTACAAAACCGTTCCTTTTTGGAAGGTTGTCAAAAATTTCGTTGTCATTCAGCTCGCCCGGTACACGCCGTTTCTGCCGTTGAAAAATTGGCTTTACCGGACTTTTTTACATATGGAGGTCGGACAAAGTACATCGTTTGCCTTAATGGTTATGCTGGATGTTATGTTTCCTGAAAAAATTAAAGTCGGGAACAACACAGTCATTGGCTACAATACAACGATTCTTGCTCATGAATACTTAATTAAAGAGTATCGACTAGGGGAAGTACAGATCGGCAGTGGGGTCATGATTGGGGCCAACTCAACGATTTTGCCAGGTGTGATCATTGGTGATGATGCGATCGTGTCCGCCGGTACGCTCGTTCATAAAGATGTGCCAGCTGGTGCCTTCGTTGGCGGCAATCCGATGCGGGTGATTTATACGAAAGAGGAAATGGAAGCACGGGAGATGGAAGCAAATAATTAGTTTAAATAGATTGTATGATTTACGGCTCGGGGTCATGGCTTGGTAGACTCCGAGCCAATTTTTTTATTAGAATCTACCTAAAGAGGCTTTGTCTGATTTTAATTGCTGAAATATTTCGAAAGCAGTAGAAATTTTTATTGGATTTTCTGGTAAAATTAGTGGTAGATGCTTTGCTTTAACCTTATTCATCAGAAAGTCACTACTGAATAAAGTTAAGCCTCCGGCGGATGCCTCGGATTTTTAAAGGTAGTTTTTCGAGCATAAGATCAAAGACTAAGAACGCCACGACCTGTGGCAACGTCTTTGTGACCCACATCGTGTGGGCCTAAAAATCTGGGCGCAAATACGCCAAGGCGCATTTGATTCTTGACGCATTTTAATTTTAGTTGTAATATACTAGATAACTTTAATTTATTAGCACATTAGCGAACTAAAGGATTCGGTATTATTTAATAAAGGGTGAGTCAGGGAAATGTCAAAGCTATTTATGTTCGAAAAGCCGCTTGGGATGAGAGATACATTGCCTGAGCTTTATGAGACGAAAAAGCAAGCAAGAAATAAAATGTTAGAAGAAATTCAAGCTTGGGGCTACCAATCTATCCAGACCCCAACATTAGAGTATTTTGAAACAGTTGGCGCGGCTTCAGCGATTTCTAACCAACAACTTTTTAAATTGCTCGACCAACAAGGTCATACATTAGTGCTTCGTCCTGATATGACAGCACCGATTGCCAGGGTGGCTGCTTCAAGAATGAAAAGTGAAGGCTATCCGTTACGTTTAGCTTATGATGCCAATGTATACCGTGCCCAGCAGCGTGAGGGCGGACGTCCGGCTGAGTTTGAGCAAGTTGGTGTTGAGTTAATCGGTGATCAAACATCTAGCGCTGATGCAGAAGTGATTGCTTTAATGGTGGAGGTCTTGAAAAGTGCCGGCCTCGAGAATTTCTCAGTGGCGATCGGACATGTTGGTTTTGTGAATGCCTTATTTTTAGATATTCTCGGAAATGAAGAGCGAGCCAATGTTCTTCGCCGTTTTTTATATGAAAAAAATTATGTTGGCTATCGTGAGCACGTGAAAAAATTGCCGCTGTCTTCGATTGACAAACAACAGCTATTACAATTGCTGCAGTTCCGTGGGGATCACCGTGTCATTGCTGAGGCTCGTGAAATTACAGAAAATAGTGCCGCTAGAAAGGCTATTGAAGAGCTTGATCAATTGTGGAGCCAATTAGAAAGCTATGGTGTAACAGACCATATTAAAATCGATTTAAATATTGTCAGCCATATGAGCTACTACACAGGAATTTTGTTTGAAGGCTATGCGCAAAATCTAGGATTCTCTTTATGCAGTGGTGGCCGTTATGATCAATTGCTAGAAAAATTTAATCGTCCTACAGCAGCTACAGGCTTTGCGATTCGCGTTGACCGTTTAGTCCAAGCTTTAGGTGGGACACAGGATTCTACTCCGATTTCACTTATCATTTTCAGCCATGAGCGCAGACAGGAAGCAATCGAAATGGCACGCACGAAGCGGAAGAATGGGGAAAAAGTAGTTCTTCAAGATATTGCTGGAATTGAAGATGTAGATTTATTTACAAGCCGCTACCAAGATGTAGCTTATTGTATTGGAAAGCCTGGAAAGGAGAGCGGGCAATGAGTATTAGTTCAACGATGTTAACAATTGCAATGCCGAAAGGGCGTATTTTTGAAGAAGCAGCCGAACTCTTAAGACGGGCTGGTTATAAGCTTCCTCCGGAATTTGATGATTCCCGGAAACTAATCATCGATGTACCGGAGGAAAATATAAGGTTTATTTTAGCAAAGCCGATGGATGTCGTGACTTACGTTGAACATGGGGTGGCCGACCTCGGAATTGCCGGAAAAGACGTTATGCTTGAGGAAGACCGTGATGTATATGAAGTACTGGATTTAAAAATAAGTGCTTGTTATTTAGCGGTTGCCGGCTTGCCAAACGCAAAGGCCGTAAGTGTGGCACCGAAGATTGCGACTAAATATCCAGCTGTTGCTTCTCGTTACTTCCGTGAACAAGGGGAGCAGGTAGAAATTATTAAGCTGAACGGCTCCATCGAGCTTGCACCATTAATCGGACTGGCAGAACGTATTGTCGATATCGTTTCTACAGGCCGTACGTTAAAAGAAAATGGCTTGGTGGAGCTTGAACGCATTGAAGATATTACGTCCCGCCTCATTGTAAATCCAGTCTCCTACCGGATGAAGGATCAATTTATCGATGATATGGTTGAGCGCTTATCAGCATGTCTTGAAGGAGTGAACTAATATGAAGATAGAACGTGTTACAGAAGGATTATCATTAAAACGAGACCTAGACTCTGGAACAGAACAGCAGCGCAATGCCGTTCTTGAGATTCTTGAAAATGTAAAAAAGAATGGAGACCAAGCACTCCTAGACTACACTGCTAAATTCGATGGTATACGGCTTGATTCTTTAAAAGTGACGGCAGAGGAGATCGAGGAAGCCTACAAATTAGTACCGGAAGATGTTGTCGGTTATATTCGTGAAGCAGCAGAAAATATTCGCAGCTATCATAGCCGTCAAGTTCGCCAATCATGGATTACAACTGAAGCCGATGGTACAATTTTAGGGCAAAAAATAACACCGTTGGATGCAGTTGGTGTCTACGTTCCTGGTGGGACGGCAGCTTATCCATCATCCGTATTGATGAACGTTATTCCTGCACAGGTTGCTGGTGTTGGGCGGATTGCGATGGTGTCGCCTCCTGGTAAGGATGGCAAGCTGCCTGCAGGTGTGTTAGTTGCAGCAAATGAAAGTGGTGTTCGTGAGATTTATAAGGTTGGTGGTGCCCAAGCGATCGGTGCATTAGCCTACGGAACAGATACGATTAAAGCAGTTGATAAAATAACCGGACCAGGCAATATTTATGTCGCATTAGCGAAGCGTGAAGTATTCGGCGATGTTGATATCGATATGATTGCGGGCCCTAGTGAAATTGTGGTTCTGGCTGATGGTGAAGTAGGGAATCCGGATTATATCGCGGCAGATTTATTATCACAAGCTGAGCATGATAGGAGAGCATCAAGCGTTCTTGTTACGCCATCAATGGAGCTTGCCGAAAAGGTATCTGAAGAAGTAGAGAAACAGCTCGCTAGTTTACCACGAGTTGAAATCGCAAGTGCTTCCATTCGCGATTACGGTGCTATTTATGTTACCGAAACAATGGAGCAGGCGATTGAGGCAGTGAACGAACTTGCACCAGAACACTTAGAGATAATGACAGTTGACCCAATAGGTATTATCGGACAAATCCGCCATGCCGGTGCAATTTTCTTAGGTGAAAACAGCTCTGAACCAATTGGCGACTATTTTGCCGGACCAAACCATGTGCTACCAACAAACGGGACAGCGAGATTCTCCAGTCCATTAAATGTAGATGATTTTGTAAAAAAATCTTCGATCATTTCGTATAGTAAAAAGGCAGTAATGGATAACGGTCATAAAATTGCAGCGCTCGCAAGGCTCGAAGGCCTAGAAGCCCACGCCCGTGCGGTGGAGCAGAGGCTAAAATAAATATAAACAACCCAATACTTGGAGGGATACCGAGATGACACGTGAAGCAAGTGTTGAAAGAAGAACAAATGAAACTGATATTAAGCTTTCCTTTGCTGTTGATGGTGAAGGGCAATCCAATCTTGAAACGAGTGTGCCGTTTTTAACGCACATGCTTGATCTTTTTACAAAGCACGGTCAATTTAATTTGACGATTGACGCCGTTGGTGATGTTGAAATTGATGATCACCATACAACGGAGGATATCGGCATTTGCTTAGGACAAGCCCTTAGAGAAGCGTTGGGTGATAAAAAAGGAATCAAGCGCTACGGCAATGCGTTTGTTCCGATGGATGAAGCCCTAGCACAGGTTGTGGTTGACCTAAGCAACCGTCCGCATCTTGAATTCCGTGCTGAGTTACCGAGTGCACGTGTCGGCACCTTTGATACAGAGCTTGTCCATGAATTCCTTTGGAAATTCGCGCTTGAAGCCCGAATGAATTTACATGTCATCGTTCATTACGGACATAATACACACCATATAATAGAAGCTATCTTTAAAGCATTTGGACGCGCGTTGGATGAAGCAACGATGATCGATCCTCGTGTCAAAGGTGTTCCTTCAACAAAGGGAATGCTGTAAGTTTACAAAATGTTACCAATTATTTGCTGAGTGCGGGCTCTCATCAAGTGGGACACAGAACCCGCCCCCATGGCCCGCCCGAAAACGCAATAAACGAAAGGATTGTTAGAATGATTGGGATTATCGACTACGGGATGGGGAATTTATACAGCGTCTCCAAAGCGCTTGAACGAATGAACTATCAATATATTGTAACTGACGATAAAAATAAACTGCATGAATGCAAAGGCTTGATTCTACCCGGTGTTGGTGCCTTTCGTGATGCAATGACAATTTTAAATGAAACGGAATTAACTACTTTTATAAAAAATGAAGTTGCAGTGGGTAAACCGCTTTTAGGCATTTGCCTTGGAATGCAGCTCCTATTTGATGAAAGTGAAGAAAATGGACAAACAACAGGCTTACAATTTTTAAAAGGAAAAATTGTGAAGTTCCCAGGCGTAACAGCCTCAGGTGAAAAATATAAAGTGCCGCATATGGGCTGGAATAAGCTGAATTTCCACCAACCCGAATCAGCGTTGCTCCAAAATGTTGAACAAGGCCATGTTTATTTTGTTCATTCTTATTATGCTGTGCCTGAGGAGCAAGATGTGGTACTAGCTAGCAGCAGCTATGATGTTGAGGTCCCGGCGGTTGTTGGTCAAGGCAATGTGTACGGAACCCAGTTTCATCCGGAAAAGAGCAGTGAGATTGGCTTATCAATTCTCATGAATTTTGCGGGAGTTGTGGAAACAAGGTAGTTTTGATTTTAAAAAAATGCACTGACATTCGTTTTTCGTTAGGCATTACAGAGGGGAGATGGAATAAAAATGACATTTACGATTTATCCTGCAATTGACATGCGCGGCGGAAAATGCGTGCGTCTATTACAAGGTGATTATAATAAAGAAACGGTTTACGGCGATTCTCCATACGAGATGGCAAAGGTTTTTGCTGACGAAGGTGCAGAGTGGATTCATATGGTTGATCTTGACGGAGCAAAAGCGGGACAGCGTGTTAACCACGAGCACGTGCTTGAAGTTGCCAAAAAACTGAATGTAAAAGTGCAAATTGGCGGAGGGATCCGTTCGGAAGACGATGTTGCTTTTTACCTTGAACATGGGGTAAGCCGCGTCATCCTTGGTAGTGCAGCAATTTCTGACCCTGATTTTGTAAAAGCGATGCTTGCTAAATATGGTGAAAAAATTGCGATCGGCATTGATGCAAAGGATGGCTATGTGGCAACTGAGGGTTGGTTAAATACATCGAATGTAAAAGCAACTGAGCTTGGCAAAACACTGGCAGATGCTGGGGCGGAAGTGTTTATTTTTACTGATATTGCAACGGACGGGATGCTTTCAGGTCCTAATATAAAAGCGATCGTTGAAATGGAAGAGGCAACTGGCAAACAGGTAATTGCTTCTGGTGGTGTGAGCCAATTAAAAGATTTGGTAAATCTCAAAGAATATGAAGCTAGTGGTGTTGCTGGTGCAATTGTCGGCAAGGCTTTATATACAAAGCAATTTACTGTAAAAGAAGCATTAAGTGAGGTGAACGGCCGATGATTACTAAACGGATCATTCCTTGCTTGGATGTAAAAGAAGGACGAGTTGTAAAAGGCGTTCAATTTGTCGAGCTTCGAGATGCCGGTGACCCGGTTGAATTAGCCGAATTTTATGACCAGGAAGGTGCCGATGAGCTAGTTTTCCTTGATATCTCTGCCTCCCATGAAGGTCGCGAAACGATGGTTGATGTTGTGGAACGTGTAGCGGCAAAGCTTGCGATTCCGTTTACGGTTGGCGGTGGTATTAACACGTTAGAGGACATGAAGCGCATTTTACGTGCCGGCGCAGATAAGGTTTCCTTAAATACCGCAGCGGTAAAACGTCCAGATTTAATAACTGAAGGTGCTGAATTTTTTGGCTCCCAATGTATCGTTGTGGCAATTGATGCAAAATATGATGAAGAGTTAGGCTCATGGCGTGTCTACACCCATGGTGGCCGCAATGCGACAGACTATGAAGTGATCGCGTGGGCACAAGAGGTTGTCGAACGTGGAGCAGGAGAAATTCTGTTAACAAGTATGGATAAAGATGGAGAAAAGTCAGGCTTTGACCTTGCTTTAACAAAAGCGGTAAGCGAAGCTGTTTCCGTACCGGTGATTGCATCCGGTGGCGCGGGCAATGCGGACCACTTTGTTGACGCTTTTGTGGAAGGAAAAGCAGACGCAGCTTTGGCGGCTTCTATTTTTCATTATAAAGAAACATCAGTGAAAGAAGTTAAAGACTATCTCCGCAAAAAAGGAGTGAATGTTCGATGAACGTTTTACAAGTAAAATTTGATGAAAAAGGGTTAATTCCAGCAATCGTACAAGACGCGATAAGTAAAGAGGTACTAACCCTAGCTTATATGAATGAAGAATCTTTGAAAAAATCATTGGAAACAAAAGAAACATGGTTTTGGAGCCGTTCCCGCGGGGAGCTTTGGCACAAAGGTGAAACATCAGGCAACACACAAAAAATAATCGACATCAAATATGATTGCGATCAGGATGCTTTAGTTGTGCTTGTAGTACCCGCAGGTCCAGCCTGTCACACTGGTTCATATAGCTGCTTTAGCGGCTCCTTATTAGCTGACAGTCAGAGCGGCGAACCAGATGGCGGCCGAAAGTCCGCTGTTTCAAACTTTGACCGCTTTGCGATCATTAACGAGCTTGAAAGTGTGATCGCCCAGCGTGAAGCCGAAATGCCAGAAGGTGCCTATACAACCTATTTATTTGATAAAGGCGTCGATAAAATTCTGAAAAAAGTCGGCGAAGAGGCAACTGAAGTGGTAATTGCTGCAAAAAACCGCGACCCTGAGGAATTAAAATGGGAAGTGGCTGACTTAATTTATCACGTATTAGTATTATTACGTGAGCAAAAGCTTCCATTAGATGAAGTATTAAACGTACTTGTTGAAAGACATAGCCAGAAATCAAAATAATAGCTCAAAGAAATGAAAAAAGTATGGTGCATCCTCGGAAAAACGACGATGCACCATACTTTTTTGCTTTTTACACAGTGACATAAACCGTATTTGGCCCTGCATATTATCTGGATTAGACCATATATTATCCAAAAACTTCAATATATTATCCACTCACCATAATTGTCGTTAATTCCATAAAGCGCCCAAGTGTGAAGTGTGTTATACTATGGTCGGTAAACTTTTTTACTTAATGGAGGTTTTATGGAAACTCGTAAATACAATACGAACCAGCCGATTGGCCAGCTTGTGCAGTTTTCGCAGGATGGGGAGTATTTTTTTAAAAAAGGAATTAAATATTATCGCAGACGTGATTTATATAAAGCAAAAAAATATTTTGAAAGAGCTGTCCAATTTGATCCGAAGGAACCGGTATTTTTGTGTCAGCTTGCTGTTGTCTTATCTGAATTGGGTGAGTTTGAAAAATCAAATGACATCCTTATTGAAATTGTTGAAAAGCTTGAACCAGAAATGTATGAATGTTATTCATTTCTTGCCAATAATTATGCCTATTTAGGTTTTTTTCAAGAAGCAAAAAAGTATGCCAAAAAGTATCTAGAATTCGCTCCAGATGGCGAATTCTATGAGGATACAGAGGATTTGCTGGATTTATTAAGCATTGAAACGAATGAGCTTGATGGCTTCCATGATGAGGAAGAAGAGCTTATTAATAGACAGGAAGCGGCACGGGAACTACTTGAAAATGGGAAACTGGAAGAAGCAAGCATGATGCTTCAAAAGATTGTTAAGGAGTATCCTGAGTTTTGGTCTGCCCATAACAATCTTTCGCTTGCCCAATTTTATCTTGGAAATGTAAGTAAAGCAATTAAAATTGCCCAGGACGTGCTTAAGAAAAGTGAAGGCAATCTGCATGCTCTATGCAATTTAGCCGTTTATTACCATTATCTTGGACGTGAAAAAGAGGTTGCCCATATCGTAAGACAGCTCCGCGTTGTACACCCGATCGATATGGATCATCGCTCTAAGCTTGGCGTTACGTTCGCCTTATTAGGCCAATACGAAATTGCATTCAAATGGCTGCGCTGGCTGCAAAAGTTTGGCTATGAGGGAGACGGGGCTTTTTACTACTGGCTTGCAGTTTCAGCTTACCATACAAACAAAAAGCAATTAGCGGATGAAATGTGGCAAAAGGTTATTAAGCTTAATCCGGAAAAAAAGGGTGCAGAGCCTTGGTTAAAGGTTCAAGCCCCGCAGCCTAAAGGAAAAGCTATCAATCACTCCTTAATCCAACAATTTAAGGAAACAGACAGCGGTGAGAAAAAGCTGTTGATTTTGCTTTTACTAAAAAGATCAGGAAATGTCAGATCGTTAGAGGAAATAAACTCCTATTTATTGACAAATAATGAATCTGACGTTGTTAAAGAATTTACGCATTTAATGTTGAACAAACTAACAAACAAACAACAACTGAAAACTTCTTCACGCCTAGTCGATGGACTGGAGGTCATTGATGCTCTTTCCGATCAATGTACATGGCCTCAAAGCTTGGAGCAGAAATTTTATATGCTATGGTTTAGAATACTGCTGAATGCCTTGCATTCGCCGATCAGCTTTAAAAATAGCCATGCATGGGCAGCTGCGATTGAATATTGCTGCTTACGAGCTGAAGACCAGCAAGTTACACAAAAGCAAATCGCTGAAAAATATTTGATCTCAACATCTACTTTAAGAAAATATATGAATTATGTAACAGATCTAGTGTGAAAAAAGCAAAAAAACTCCGAACCCCCTTGTTGGGTGAGCATATTAATAGACGACAATCAAAAATTTGTATACTATAGATATATAACGATTATAGGGTGTAGGGTATCTGGATAAAGGAGTGTAAGAAAAATGAGTGAAGAAAAAATTTGGGATGTTATCATTGCTGGTGCAGGTCCTGCAGGAATGACAGCAGCAGTATATACATCGAGAGCAAATCTATCAACATTAATGCTTGAGCGCGGCATGCCTGGAGGCCAAATGGCGAACACAGAAGATGTCGAAAATTATCCGGGCTATGAATCAATCCTTGGTCCTGACTTATCTACCAAAATGTTTGAACATGCGAAAAAATTCGGCGCAGAATATGCCTATGGTGAAATTAAACAAGTCATTGTCGAAGATCCATATAAAATCGTAGACTGCGGCAACAAGCAATATAAAGCAAAAACAGTTATTATTACAACAGGTGCCCAACATCGTAACCTTAACATTCCTGGTGAAAAAGAATTAAGCGGACGCGGTGTTTCCTATTGTGCTGTTTGTGACGGTGCCTTTTTCAAAGGAAAAGAATTAGTTGTTATTGGCGGCGGTGACTCCGCTGTTGAGGAAGGTGTTTATTTAACACGCTTTGCTTCAAAGGTTACATTAATCCACCGTCGTGATGAATTGCGTGCCCAAAAGATTCTTCAAAAGCGTGCATTTGATAATGAAAAAATGGAATTCATTTGGAATAGCGTTCCGAAAGAAATCAAAGGTACAGATGGAAAAGTATCTAGCATTCTAATTGAAGATGTGAACACAGGGGAACAGCGTGACTATAAAACAGACGGCGTGTTTATTTATGTTGGTTTAGTTCCACTAAGTGAACCGTTCAAAAGCCTCGGAATTACGAACGAAAATGGCTATATTGAAACCAATGATTTGATGGAAACAAAAGTGCCGGGCATCTATGCTGCTGGGGATATTCGAGAAAAAATGCTTCGCCAAATCGTTACGGCAACAGGTGACGGAAGTATCGCTGCCCAAAGTGCACAACATTACATCGAAGAGCTAGAAGAAAAATTAAAAGGCTAATAAAAGGAAAACATTACAAAAATTTAACAACTAATTAACGTTGCTGTAATAGGATTGAAATATTTTTGGGGTATGATGATTGTAAATAAAGCCCCCCTTTATTTAATAATACATTTTTGATTGAAAAGGGACTGTCTTCATAAAGGCAGCCTCTCTTTTTTTTGTAAAAACATATTAACACTGGAAAAAAGAAGAAAATTGTTACCTTTACATAATAATAGTATAATGACTTCATGGGAGACCATTAGGGGAATTTTACCTGAAATTTACCTCTAGTGGAGGTTTGAACGGAAAAAGAGGTGATGGTATTGCAGCGGATTACGAATTGTGTATTAAAGAAGGGTGACAAAATTCTTCTTCTTCAGAAACCGAGGCGAGGCTGGTGGGTAGCACCAGGGGGCAAGATGGAATTAGGTGAATCTGTAAAGGAATCGGTCATCCGTGAATATCATGAAGAAACAGGGGTCAAGTTAAAAGATCCAACTGTCAAAGGGATTTTTACAATCAATATTAAAGAAAACGATCAGGTCATTTCAGAGTGGATGATGTTTACATTTTTCGCCGAGGACTATGATGGGGTTAACCTTGATGAATCTAGCGAAGGTATCATTAAGTGGCATTTGGCCGAAGACGTGCTGCAGTTGCCAATGGCACCTGGTGATTATCATATTTTGGACCATTGTATGAATGGAAATGGAATGGTGTATGGCACATTCACGTATACACCAGACTTTCAACTTATTTCATATCGCTTGGATCCATCTTAATATATAAGTGTATGCGATAAAAATGATCAAATTAGTGTTGGGGAATTTTGTAAAGGAAGGGAAAGTAAAAAATGGCTACACCAAATCAGGATGTGCAAATGGTTATAATAACCGGGATGAGTGGTGCAGGTAAAACTGTCGCTGTTCAAAGTTTTGAGGACCTTGGTTTTTTCTGCGTTGACAATTTACCTCCAACACTACTTCCGAAATTAATGGAGTTAGTAAAAGAGTCCGGAAACAAGATGAATAAAATTGCTTTAGTCATGGATATGCGCGGACGAGAATTTTTTGATACATTAATAGACGCGATTGATGGTATGAGTGAAGTAAGCTGGATTACTCCACAAATTCTGTTTTTAGATGCAAGTGATCAAGTTTTAGTGAGCCGCTATAAGGAAACGAGACGGTCACATCCATTAGCAAAAAGCGGTCTGCCGTTAGAAGGAATTAGGCTTGAAAGAGAAATACTTGATGAATTAAAAGGCAGAGCCCAACATATTATTGATACTTCCGAGTTGACCCCAAGAATGCTGCGGGAAAAAATCATCAACGGATTTTCGCAGGATAAACAACCTGTTTTTACAGTGAATGTGATTTCGTTTGGCTTTAAATATGGCATTCCAATTGATGCGGATCTCGTTTTCGATGTGCGCTTTTTACCGAATCCACATTATATTGATTCACTGCGTCCGAAAACTGGTCTTGATGAAGAAGTTTCTTCATACGTATTAAAACAGCCGGAAACACAAAAGTTTCTTGAAAAGCTAATTGATCTCCTGACTTTCATGCTCCCGCAATATAAGCGTGAAGGGAAAAGTCAGTTGGTGATTGCAATCGGCTGTACAGGTGGACAGCATCGTTCGGTGACGCTTGCAGAATATATCGGGAAGCATTTCGAAAATGGCTATTTTGTAGGTCGAGGGCATCGCGATATTGAAAAAAGGAAGGGAAAAAGGTAACGATACATGGAATGGAGAAAACTGCCTAGAATTGTAGTGATTGGCGGGGGAACCGGATTGCCGGTGCTTCTTCGCGGCTTAAAGCAGTATCCAATTGATATCACTGCGATTGTGACGGTAGCGGATGATGGAGGGAGTTCCGGAAGACTGCGGAGTGAACTCCAGATCCCGCCCCCTGGAGATATTCGCAATTGTTTAGCAGCCTTATCAGAGGTTGAACCTCTAATCGAAAGCTTATTTCAGCACCGCTTTCGAAATGGCAATGAACTGTCAGGTCATGCATTAGGCAATTTATTGCTTGCTGCGATGACGAGCATTACCGGAGATTTTGTGAGTGGCATTCGTGAAATGAGCAAGGTTCTTAATGTAAAAGGCAAGGTATTGCCTGCAGCCAATCGGGCTATTATTCTTCATGCCGAATTGGAAGATGGGACTGTGGTGACAGGCGAATCGAAAATACCAAATGCGAATAAGAAAATAAAGCGTGTTTTCCTTACGCCATCTGATGTGGAACCACTCCCTGAAACATTGGAAGAAATTAATAACGCTGATTTAGTTGTTATTGGCCCAGGAAGTTTATATACTAGTATTTTACCGAATTTGCTTGTATCGAAAATCGGGCAGCAGCTTTGTCACTCAAAAGCAAAAAAAGTGTATGTATGCAATGTCATGACGCAAGCAGGAGAAACAATGGGCTACACAGCAAGTGACCATGTCAAAGCATTGTACGATCATTTAAAATGTGCCTTTTTAAATAGTATCATTGTAAATGATGCCGAACTGCCGAAAGCGGTTTTACAACGATATAAACTTGAAAATGCCCAGCCGGTGAAATATGACAAGGAAAAACTCGAAAACTATGGGCTCGAAATTATCAATAAAGATTTGGTGCAGATCAAAAATGGTGTCATCCGCCATGATACTGAGAAAATCGCAAAGGTGATCTATTCTTTATTGTAAAAGTGAGGGGGTGGAGACTTGTCTTTTGCTTCTGAGACAAAAAAAGAATTAACAAATACTGAAATGAAAAATTGTTGTGCAAAAGCAGAGCTTTCCGCTCTTATTCGTATGAATGGTTCGATGTCCTTTATGAATCGGAAAATCATGGTTGATGTCCAAACCGAAAATGCAGCGATTGCAAGAAGAATATACACTTTGTTAAAAAGAGAGTATAATATCTCTGTTGAACTGCTAGTAAGAAAAAAAATGAGATTGAAAAAAAATAATGTATATATAGTTAGAATGGTTCAGCAAGCAAAAGAGATTCTCGAGGATCTTGGGATTATGGGAGAAGGGTTCACCTTTATTCGAACAATCTCTGATGTATTTTTAAAGAAAAAGTGTTGCAAACGTTCTTATTTAAGAGGCGCTTTTCTTGCTGGAGGGTCGGTTAATAACCCGGAAACATCATCCTACCATTTGGAGATTTTTTCATTATATGAGGAACATAATAATTCCTTATGCGAGTTAATGAATTCATTTGGATTAAATGCCAAAACGCTGGAACGTAAGAAAGGCTATATTACGTATTTAAAAGAAGGAGAAAAAATAAGCGAACTCCTTAATATTATCGGCGCCCATCAAGCGTTGCTTCACTTCGAGGATGTCCGAATTGTTCGCGATATGCGGAACTCGGTTAATCGCCTTGTAAATTGTGAAACAGCGAACTTAAACAAAACGATTGGAGCTGCTATCCGCCAAGTGGAAAATATTCGTTATATTCAAGATACCGTTGGCCTTGAGACACTTCCGGATAAGCTTAGGGAAATCGCTGAGCTAAGAATTACATACCAGGATGTTACTCTTAAGGAGCTGGGGGAAATGGTATCTGGCGGACAAATAAGTAAATCAGGGATTAATCACCGTTTACGTAAGATTGATGAAATTGCAGAAAAATTACGATTGGGTGAAACCATTTCCAATTCTTAAACGTATGATTATAGGTAAACTTTTGTCAGATGGGGCTAGGCTGGCGTTTTACTGATGTTTAAATTTTGGAAAAGATATAGATAATAATTTGTAACAATGATGAAACATTTTTACTGGCTCACTCTGTTACAATAGGATAAAATGGGGTTGTGTATGACAAGGAGGAGAACACTTTGATAGAAAAGACGGTTACTGTTAAGCTGAAAACTGGCCTTCAAGCCCGTCCGGCAGCATTATTTGTTCAAGAAGCCAATCGCTTTTCTTCTGACATTTTTTTAGAAAAAGAAGGAAAAAAAGTGAATGCAAAAAGTATAATGGGTCTTATGAGCTTAGCAGTGGAATCTGGTGCAGATGTTAAGCTGTTAGCAGAAGGACATGATGAGCAAGACGCTGTAGCTAAGCTTACCGAATTTATAGAAAACGAACAACATCATTAATATTGTAGTAAAAAAACACGACATCACCTTTGAAAGGCTAATGTCGTGTTTTTTACTTCTTTATTTTTTCTCTTCGTTGCTCTTAGTAATAACTTTATCGATTAAGCCATATTCACGAGCTTGTTCAGCATCCATGAAGTTATCTCTTTCCGTATCACGATTAATAATTTCAATCGGTTGTCCGGATCTTTCAGCCATGATTGCATTTAATTTTTCACGCATTCTAATAATACGTCTTGCGTGAATTTCGATATCGGTTGCTTGACCTTGTGTTCCGCCTAGTGGCTGGTGAATCATAATCTCACTATTAGGCAATGCAAAACGTTTGCCAGGAGCACCTGCAGTTAATAGGAAAGCGCCCATGGAAGCAGCCATACCAATACAAATTGTTGAAACATCAGGCTTAATAAATTGCATAGTATCATAAATAGCCATACCCGCTGTGATAGAACCGCCAGGACTATTTATGTATAGTGAAATATCTTTATCAGGATCTTCAGCGGCTAAGAATAGAAGCTGTGCCACGATTGAGTTCGCAACTGTATCATCAATCGCTGTTCCTAACATAATAATTCTGTCTTTTAAAAGTCTTGAATAAATATCATAAGCTCTTTCACCGCGATTTGTTTGCTCAATAACTGTTGGGATTAAATGCATATCCATATGAAATTCCTCCTCATCTGTAATTAACTTCTAATTTAAATATACATCCATGGTCAATGAAGGTCAAACGTGACGTTATGCAATCTTGTGCTTTTTTCAGGATAGCCCATTTTCTTTGTACTTAAACCATATGCGGAAAATGTTTAATTTATTCATAGTGTGGACCATGGACCATGGGGTCGGGAACTATGTCCCGGTCCCACTGCGTTGTGCCACGGTTCCCGACCCTGCGTCCCACCCCGAGGTCACCAAAACTGAGCCAGAGAACCCAACCCTCTGACCCAAGGTCCAAAATAACCACTTGCAAAAAATCGAAATCTTTCTTATAATAAACTTCGTTGTGTGTATCAACTTAAGTGCTTGCCCTCGTGGTGTAATGGATAACACAGAAGATTCCGGTTCTTCCGCTGGGGGTTCGATTCCCTCCGAGGGCGCTACAGTATTGATAAATAAGGCTTTTTCGAAGATTTAAGATTTAAATGTCCGACTACTTCGAAAAAGGCCTTATTTTTTTATTGAATATTCTCTAACCAGTTGCACATAAAATTATTAACTTTTTCATTATTAAGTTGTTCTGAACGCTTCGACATATGACCATACGTATTTAATAAAATGGATTTATCGGCGTCTCCAAGGCGAGCTCCAATATAATTAATGTCCGATACGTTTGATTCCTATAAAATGGTTTCATGGGTGTGTCTAAGCATATGGGGAGATGTATGCATTAATTTGTGTCCAGCAAAAAGAGGCAATGCGGAAAGCAAATAAAGGTAAACGCAGGAAAAGATGATAAGTTTCAATCCTCTAAAGATTATGTTATGATATAAGAAAATAAAGCATAAATTAAAAAGAAAACGTAAGTGCTACTAACACCTACGGTCGAGTACAATAGTCGCCCCTCATAGAGTGGCTGGCTCGAATTAGTCACGTGAAATAGACCATTACCTAGAAGTTTCTGAGGCTCAAGGATGGTCTATTTCTTTTTGTCTTGTGACAACATAGCAACAATCAGTAATCCGAATGTTGTCATGGGCATCACTCCCTATCTATTGGGGAGTGAGCCGACTTTATTGTACGTAAAAACTATTATACCAAAACACTTCCATATCGGGGGTACTTTTTTCGTTAGAAGGAGTGATTAGAATGCAAAAAAGTATAAAACATTGTAAGAACAATGGAAATTACCTCGAATTTTCTGTATATTAATAGATAGGTAGGAATATTTTTTGCTTAAAATACAGTATTACGTTTTGAGCAACATAAGAGGTATTTAGTATTATAAAACAAAATAACTTTAGCAATCAACCTGTACCGATCAGGTCTATTTTATTAAACCAATTTAATCAGGTGAAACATACAACGCTATATAATTGTAGCGTATTTTTATGCATAATTTTAAGCCCTGCCCTGTATTCTTCTTTTTAAGAACAAATATTCTTATTTAAACATAGGAGGAAAACACTACTTCAAAAAAGCCTTATTTTTTACAGCTTCTGAGTTACTTCATATGTACATGACATTTTTTTATAAAATTACATAAATTTTTATCAAAAAACGTAAGCGTTTCCATACAATAATAATAACAACTGTAGTACAATGTTTGTAAGGGGGATTTGAAATGAAACAAGGTCTTGTACAACAACAAACTACAAAACTAGTGATGACAAACGAACTTAGGCAAGCTATTTCGTTGCTTCAATATTCATCTGCAGAGCTTGATCAATTTCTTCAGGAGCAGGCAACTGAAAATCCGCTATTAAGTGTTGAATCATTTCGCGTAGAATCAACCCGGAAAAAGAAAAAGAACTCCCCTTCAAGCGGACAGCCTTCTGCAAAAATGGAGCAACAAGAGTCCCGTATGACCATCCATGACCATTTGCAAAAGCAAATTGGTTTATTAAAAATAGGATCAGAAGAAAAACAAATCATAAATTATTTGATTTTATCGATAGATAAATCAGGCTATTTTACAGGCAACATCGAAGAGATCGGCAATCGCTTTACTGTTCCGACCTCAGTGATCGAAAGTCTTTTAGGTAAAATTCAGGAGTGTGAGCCGGTCGGTGTTGGTGCTCGTAATCTCCAAGAATGCTTATTAATTCAACTAAAAAACCTGCCTGAACGGAATTTGCTCGCAGAAGAGGTCGTTGCCAATCATTTGCAAATGTTAGCGGACCGTAAATGGAAAGATATCGGGGCCAAACTCAATGTAGCGATTGAGCAGATTCAAGATGTGTTTGACTTTATCCAAATGTTGGATCCGCGGCCGGCCAGTGCCTTTAATGAAGGCGTTTCCAACTATATTGTGCCGGACATGATTATAAAAAAAGAACAGGAAGATTTAGCGGTCAGCTTTAATGAGCGGCTTATGCCTTCGATAAAGGTGGATAGTTCGTACGAGCCAATTATTGGACAAAAGGATAATGAGGCCTACAAGTATTTGCGTGAAAAAATGGACCAGGTCCACTTTCTAAAACGAGCCTTCGAGCAGCGCTTAGAAACGATGCAAAAGGTAATGAAAGCGATTATTGATCGGCAACGGGATTTTTTCCTAAAAGATGATGCAAAATTAAAACCGCTGACGATGAGGGATATTGCACAGATGATCGATGTCCATGAATCAACAGTCAGCCGAGCCGTTAATGGAAAATATGTTCAAACATCAAAGGGTGTCTTTGAATTAAAATACTTTTTCACATCAACGATCCAAACAGAAGATTTTGAGGATGCGTCTTCGAAGGAAGTAAAGGAAGCGATGAAGACGATAGTAGACGGAGAAAATAAAAAGAAACCATTGTCAGATCAGCAAATTGCAGCCATACTTAAGGAAAAACACGGCTATAATATTTCAAGAAGAACAGTTGCAAAATATCGGGACCAACTTGGTATTTTAGCCTCATCCAAACGAAAGAGATATTAACAATTATTCGCAAGGGGTCATACACTAATATGAAGCAGCCAATACAGGTGAATTTTTATACGAGACCGGTTTGTCCGCTCTGTGATAAGGCAAAAACAAAATTGCTGGAGCTGGCCAATGAATTTCCTCTCGTAATCCATGAAATTGACATCTATCAGGATGATGAATTACTAGAAAAATATCAACTTATGATTCCAGTAATTGAAATTGATGGTGAAGAAGTGGATTATGGAATGGTTAGTGAAGACGCCGTTCGACATTTTCTTCAGTCAAAATATGAAATATAAGCATATTTGTTGAACGTCGAAATTATTCCTGCTACAATAAACAATATAGCAGGAGTGATTTTTTTTACCACACGCGGGACATAATTTGTCTAAATGGGACATAATAGGTCCTGATTATTGGTAAAAAAATCTTGTAAGGGGAAGTAAAGATGAATACTGTTTTAAAAATTCAACAAAAATTATTACCGGATTTGCTCGAGGTTATGCAGCATCGCTATCAAATTTTGAAATACATTCGTTTGATGGAACCGATTGGTAGACGGATATTAGCTACTCATTTGGGTATGACAGAGCGGGTGCTCCGGGCCGAAATTCTTTTTTTAAAAGAGCAGGGTTTGGTTAATGTCTCTTCCGCTGGAATGAGCTTAACATCAGAGGGCAGACAGTTAATTAGGTCGCTTGAGTCCGTAATGAAAGAAGTTTCCGGATTAGAAGAATTAGAGTTGCAATTAAGAGCAATATTAAACATTGAGGAAGTCATCATTGTTGCCGGTGACAGCGACGAAAATGAACTTGTCAAAAAGGAAATGGGAAGAGCTTGTGCCAGTCGGATGAAAAAAGCATTTTCCACGGATAATATTATTGCTATTACAGGAGGCAGCACTGTTGCTGCTGTTGCGGAGATGCTGACACCAACTGTAGATGAGCGTAATATTATGTTTTTTCCTGCCAGGGGTGGTTTAGGTGAAAATGTTCAAAGCCAGGCAAACACGATCGTCGCTAAAATGGCTGAAAAAACAATGGGACAATATAAATTGCTCCATGTACCTGACCAAGTAAGTGATGATGTGTATTCGTCTTTGGTTGAAGAGCCTGCTATAAAAGAAACGCTAGAAATGATTCAACAATGCAGCATGGTTGTTCACGGTATTGGGGATGCTATAACAATGGCAAAACGACGAAAAACTGATGCCGAGACCATTCAAAAAATTTCTGACGGACAGGCGGTTGGGGAAGCGTTCGGCTACTACTTTGATGCCGATGGGAATGTGGTCCATAAAGTAAGGACAATCGGCCTGCAGCTAGAAAATTTGGAGAATGTGCCATGTATTATTGCTGTAGCCGGAGGTGCTTCCAAGGCAAAGGCAATAGCCGCTGTCGTGAAGCAGCGTCAAGGTCGAAAAACGATTCTCGTAACAGATGAAGGGGCCGCAAATGAGTTAGTTCGTCTGAAATAAAAACAAGAAATAGGGAGAAATCCCTTAAACTTATAAATTAAAAACGAAGAATAGAGAATATAAGGAGGAAAAACAATGGCAGTGAAAGTTGGTATTAATGGATTTGGTAGAATTGGACGAAATGTGTTACGGGCAGCGATTAATAACCCGAATGTAGAAATTGTAGCAATTAATGATTTAACCGATGCAAAAATGCTTGCCCATCTGCTTCAATATGATTCAGTTCATGGAACGTTTGAAAAGAAGGTTGAAGTAAACGGCAACAACATTATCGTAGATGGACACGAAATCGTTGTAAAAGCAGAGCGCGACCCTGCAAACCTTGGTTGGGGCGACCTTGGTGTCGAGGTAGTTGTTGAATCTACAGGCCGCTTTACGAAGCGTGTTGATGCAGCCAAACATTTAGAGGCTGGCGCAAAGAAGGTTATTATTTCAGCACCGGCAACTGATGAGGATATTACGATTGTAATGGGTGTTAATGATGACAAATATGATCCAGCTAATCATCATGTTATTTCAAATGCATCTTGTACAACAAACTGCTTAGCACCATTTGCAAAAGTTTTAAATGATAAATTCGGTGTAAAACGCGGAATGATGACGACAGTACACTCTTATACAAATGACCAGCAAATTTTAGACTTACCGCACAAGGATTATCGTCGAGCTCGTGCTGCAGCTGAATCGATCATTCCAACAACAACAGGCGCAGCAAAAGCTGTTTCATTAGTTCTTCCAGAGCTAAAAGGAAAGCTAAACGGTATGGCAATGCGCGTACCTACTCCGAACGTATCTTTAGTGGACCTTGTATGTGAGTTGGAAAAGGACACAACAAAAGAAGAAATCAATGCAGCATTACAAGAAGCAGCAGAAGGACCATTAAAAGGCATTCTCTACTACAGTGAGCTACCATTAGTATCTAGAGACTACAACGGCTCACCAGCATCATCAACAATCGATGCATTATCAACAATGGTGATCGACGGAAACATGGCCAAAGTTGTTTCATGGTATGACAACGAAACAGGCTACTCTCACCGCGTAGTTGACCTAATCGATTTCATCGCGAAAAAAGGACTGTAAAGAGACATGGGGTCGGGTTCCGTGTCCCACTCTGAGACCGAGGACCCGACCCTCTGTCCCCATTTTTCTAAAAAATTGTTAAGAACAATAGTGAACTGTTCTCAAGGAAAGTTTATAATATCAAATGTAGGAATAGAGGGAGAAAAAAGGTAACAAACCCAAATGTTGGTCCAGGGTGTTAACTTTTCTACGGATGAATTTTTTCAAAAATTGGTCTGTGGTCCCTCTTTTTCGGTATTTCTAACAATTTTATAAATGGCTATAAGACAAAATAGTTGGTCATTTTGTCTCGGATAGCCCTTTAAGGAAAAGGAGGCCGCAAAACGATATGAACAAAAAATCGATACGGGATATCGATGTAAAAGGGAAAAAGGTATTTTGCCGCGTTGACTTTAACGTTCCAATGAGTGATGGGCAGGTTACAGACGATACTCGGATACGGGCTGCTATACCGACCATCCAACATTTAAGTGAGCAAGGGGCGAAGGTCATTCTCGCAAGCCACTTAGGTCGTCCGAAAGGGAAAGTGGTGGAAGAAATGCGCTTAAGTGCGGTCGCCACAAGATTAAGTGAATTAATCGGAAAGGCTGTAAAAAAGACCGATGAAGCGTACGGGCCAATTGTGGAGCAGGAAATTGGCCAAATGCAAGATGGCGATCTTCTTCTACTAGAGAATGTTCGCTTTTATCCTGGCGAGGAGAAAAACGACCCGGAACTAGCGCGAGTCTTTGCAGCATTAGCCGACATTTATGTGAATGATGCCTTCGGTGCTGCCCACCGTGCTCATGCCTCAACAGAGGGAATTGCTCACCATCTACCAGCAGTTGCCGGCTTTTTAATGGAAAAGGAGCTTGAGGTTCTTGGCAAAGCCTTATCCAATCCTGAACGTCCATTTACGGCCATTATTGGTGGTGCAAAAGTAAAGGATAAGATCGGCGTTATCGATAATCTTCTAGAAAAAGTAGATAACCTCATTATCGGTGGTGGACTAGCCTATACATTTGTAAAAGCACAAGGCTATGAAATCGGAAAGTCACTTTTAGAAGAAGAAAGAATCGAACTTGCAAAATCATTTATTGAAAAAGCAAAAGAAAAAGGCGTTAAGTTCTTAATGCCAATTGATTCTGTCGTAGCCAATGAATTTTCACCAGATGCGGAAGCAAAGGTAGTCGACATTGATCAAATTCCGGCTGATTGGCAAGGTCTAGATATTGGTCCGAAAACCATTGAACAATATCGTGATGTTATTCAAAGCTCAAAGCTTGTTATTTGGAACGGTCCTATGGGTGTGTTCGAATACGAAAAGTTTGCTGATGGCACAAAAGGTGTGGCGGATGCTTTAGCTGAAGCTGAAAATACATACACAGTCATCGGTGGTGGAGACTCTGCAGCAGCTGTTGAAAAATTCAATGTGGCTGACAAGATGGATCACATCTCCACTGGCGGCGGTGCATCATTAGAGTTCATGGAAGGTAAAGAATTACCAGGCGTAGCAGCGCTAAATGATAAATAAGTATTGTAAATTAAATAGGTCAGTAGAATCTGACATTTTTAATGGGAATTCGCGACCTTTTGCGTTACAATAAGGTATGGAAATATTTCCCGGTGCAACCGTCCGTAAGACCCAAAGAGTTAACGGTCGCTAGCACCCCGATTAGTTTCACTTTATACTATCAGAATTTATGTTCTGTGGTAGATAGTATTAAGAAAGGACATCAACTTCCGCTATTATTGGCGACAAGTCGTGTCTTTCTAATGGAGGAGGCTCACAACATGAGAAAACCTATCATTGCAGGCAACTGGAAAATGCATAAGATTCTAACAGAAGCAACAAGCT
Source organism: Schinkia azotoformans LMG 9581 (assembly GCF_000307855.1). GTDB lineage: Bacteria > Bacillota > Bacilli > Bacillales > Bacillaceae_J > Schinkia > Schinkia azotoformans. The sequence continues at coordinate 97,767 of NZ_AJLR01000045.1, forward strand.
TTGTAGAGCAAGTTAAAGGTTCCATTCCTTCACCACAAAAGATAGATTCGGTTGTTTGTGCACCATTTCTGTTTTTAGAGCGTTTAGTAAGTGAAGTAAAAGAAAGTGACCTAAAAATCGGTGCGCAAAATATGCATTTCGAAGAAAAGGGCGCTTTTACAGGAGAAGTAAGTCCTGTTGCCCTTAAAGACATCGGTGTCGATTATGTCATTATCGGACATTCCGAGCGCCGTGAAATGTTTGCAGAAACCGATGAAACGGTTAATAAAAAAGTACATGCAGCTTTTAAGAATGAGCTTGCACCAATTGTTTGTGTTGGCGAAACCTTGGACCAGCGTGAAGCCGGCACAACGAATGATGTGGTCGGCTCCCAGGTTGAAAAAGGGTTAGCAGGTCTATTACTAGACCAAGCTAAAAAACTTGTGATCGCCTATGAACCAATTTGGGCGATTGGAACAGGAAAATCTTCATCCGCTCAAGATGCTGATGAGGTTTGCGGTTTCATTCGTCAAGTAGTAGAAAAAATGTATTCAAAAGATGTAGCTGATTCTGTACGAATCCAGTATGGTGGAAGTGTGAAACCAGAAAATATCGCTGAATATATGGCCCAGCCTAACATCGATGGGGCCCTTGTCGGCGGAGCTAGTTTAGAGCCTGACTCGTTCTTAAAGCTTTTGGAGGCAGTGAAAAACAATGGGTAAAAAACCACATGCATTAATTATTTTAGATGGATTTGGATGTCGTGAAGAGACAAAAGGCAATGCCGTCGCACATGCGAAAAAGCCTAATTTCGATCGACTTTGGAAAGAGTTCCCGCATGCCCAACTTACCGCTTGTGGTGAAGCAGTCGGTTTACCGGAAGGTCAAATGGGGAACTCTGAGGTTGGCCACTTAAACATTGGTGCCGGCCGTATTGTGTATCAAAGCTTAACACGTGTGAATATTTCCATTCGCGATGGCGAGTTTTTCAAAAATGAAACATTCAACGAAGCGATTAAACATGCGAAAAAAAATGATAAAAGCCTTCATATTTTTGGCCTTCTATCAGATGGTGGTGTCCATAGCCACATTAACCATATGTATGCCCTTTTGAAAATGGCAAAAGAAGAGGGCTTAGAAAAGGTTTATGTTCATGGATTCCTTGATGGGCGTGATGTTGGTCCGCAAACAGCAAAAGGCTTTATTGAAGAAGCTGAAGAAAAAATGAAGGAAATTGGCGTTGGCCAGTTTGCAACTATTTCCGGCCGCTATTACTCAATGGACCGTGATAAGCGCTGGGATCGTGTGAAAAAGTCGTATGATGCGATGGTCTATGGTGAAGGACCATCATACAATACGGCAATGGAATGTGTGGACGACTCTTATAAAAACGGTATCTATGATGAGTTCGTTTTACCATCTGTTATTTTAAAAGACAATGGCGAACCGGTTGCAAAAATTTCAGACAATGATTCTGTTATTTTTTATAATTTTAGACCGGACAGAGCGATTCAAATTTCACGTGCTTTTACAAATGAAGATTTCCGTGAATTTGACCGTGGCGATGGTGCACCAAAGGATTTATATTTTGTGTGCCTAACCCATTTCAGTGAAACAGTTGATGGCTATGTCGCTTTCAAAACAGTAAATTTAGATAATACTTTCGGTGAAGTTGTTTCACAAAACGGTTTAACACAACTGCGTATTGCAGAAACAGAGAAATATCCGCACGTAACCTTCTTCTTTAGCGGCGGTCGTGAGGAGAAATTCCCTGGTGAAGAGCGAATTTTAATTAATTCACCTAAGGTTGCTACCTATGATTTGAAACCGGAAATGAGTGCGTATGAAGTAACGGATGCGCTTTTAGCAGAGCTTGAGGCTGAGAAGTTTGATGCCATTATTCTGAACTTCGCGAACCCGGATATGGTTGGTCATTCTGGTATGCTAGAGCCTACTGTCAAAGCAATTGAAACGGTTGATGAATGTTTAGGCAAAATTATCGATAAGATTTTAGAAAAAGATGGTGTGGCGATTATTACAGCTGACCATGGTAACGCTGATGAAGTGATTACCCTCGAAGGAAACCCAATGACGGCTCACACAACAAATCCGGTGCCAGTGATCGTAACGAAAAAAGACGTCGAGCTTCGTAAAGATGGTATTTTAGGTGATTTGTCACCAACATTGCTTGATTTGTTAAATGTTGAACAGCCAAAGGAAATGACAGGTAAGTCGTTGATTAAAAAGTAGGAACATGGGGACGGTTCTCGCATTGCAAAGCAAAAAAAGTGAGAAGCGCGCACTCACATTGCTATTTGCTTGAACATTAGACAGTTTTCTTGTTTCCGAGGATGAGGATCCTTTGTTTTTTTTGAAAAATAAATGTTTGAAGGAGAGAATGTAAATGCCAATTATCGTTGACGTTTATGCACGTGAAGTCCTAGACTCACGCGGCAATCCAACAGTTGAAGTTGAAGTTTATACAGAATCAGGAGCAATGGGACGAGCTTTAGTTCCAAGTGGAGCTTCTACAGGTGAATATGAAGCTGTTGAATTACGCGATGGCGACAAAGACCGTTACTTAGGAAAAGGTGTATTAAAAGCAGTTGAAAATGTAAATGAAAAAATTGCTTCCGAAATCATTGGCTTTGATGTTACGGACCAAGTGGCAATCGACAACTATTTAATCGAATTAGATGGCACTGAAAACAAAGGCAACCTTGGTGCAAACGCGATTCTAGGTGTATCCATGGCTGTAGCTCGTGCAGCTGCTGATTTCTTAGAAATCCCATTATACGCATACCTTGGAGGCTTTAATGCAAAAACATTGCCAGTACCAATGATGAACATCATCAACGGTGGTGCTCATGCTGACAACAATGTGGACATCCAAGAATTTATGATCATGCCTGTTGGTGCTGAAAACTTCCGTGAAGCATTACGCATGGGTGCAGAAATTTTCCATAGCCTAAAAGCAGTCCTTAAAGCGAAAGGCTTAAACACAGCTGTAGGGGATGAAGGTGGCTTTGCACCAAACCTTGGTTCAAACGAAGAAGCGCTTCAAACCATCATTGAAGCAATCGAAAAAGCAGGCTACAAGCCAGGCGAGCAAGTTCGACTTGCAATGGATGCTGCATCATCTGAGTTTTACAGCAAAGAAGACGGCAAATATCATTTAAGCGGCGAAGGTGTTGTCAAAACATCTGCTGAAATGGTTGATTTCTACGAAAACCTTGTTAATAAATATCCAATCATCTCAATTGAAGATGGCTTAGATGAAAACGACTGGGAAGGCCACAAGATGTTAACAGAACGTCTTGGCGACCGTGTCCAATTGGTGGGAGACGACCTATTCGTTACAAACACGAAGAAGCTTTCTCAAGGTATTGAAAAAGGCGTAGGCAACTCCATCCTAGTTAAAGTGAACCAAATCGGTACATTAACTGAAACATTTGATGCAATCGAAATGGCAAAACGCGCAGGCTACACAGCTGTAATCTCTCACCGTTCAGGTGAAACAGAAGACAGTACAATTGCTGACATCGCCGTTGCAACAAACGCAGGTCAAATCAAAACAGGCGCACCATCACGCACAGACCGCGTTGCAAAATACAATCAATTACTACGCATCGAAGACCAACTTGGCGACATGAGCAAGTACGGTGGCTTATCCGCATTCTATAATTTGAAAAAATAACGAAATTAGTTTTATCAATTAGATCGTATGGCAAAGAGGGACTAAGCGGATTGGGGCTTAGTCCTTTCTTTAGGTGCCTGTCCCCATATGCCAGTTTTAAACTTGTTATTCGCCACCATATATGGTAAAGTAGGATTATTGCAAAGAGCGTATGTTGTAGGATTTAGGAGGAATTACAATGCATGCAGTGGCGGTTACCCTTTTAATTATCGTATCCATAGGATTAGTTTTAGTAGTATTATTACAGTCAGGTAAGAGCGCAGGCTTGTCCGGTGCAATTTCTGGTGGTGCTGAACAGCTTTTCGGGAAGCAAAAAGCCCGCGGTATGGATGCTGTTTTACAAAAAATAACAATCGTTTTAGCGGTTCTATTCTTTGTTTTGGCAATTGCGGTAACATACTTCGAAGTTTAAGAAGATAAATCCTTTAACCAAGCAGCAGGTGATCGACGCCTGCTGCTTTTTGCGTATACATGTCTAGCTCCAGCACCCAGCGACTAGTAAACTTCGCCCACCTCCCTACGATAAGTCGATGGGCTCCAGTTTATTCGTCGCTGAACGGGCACTTCCGCTTTTCTTATATTATACTTAATTTTTGCACAGAATAAGAAAAAAGGAGATTTTTTATATATGAAGATTGTTCCAGCAAGACCCTTCACATTTGAAGGAGACAACAAAGAAATGGCTGTGCTCTTGCTTCATGGATTTACAGGGCATACAGCGGATGTCCGAATGCTTGGCCGTTTCCTGCAAAAAAGAGGCTACACAAGCCACGCCCCTTTATACAAAGGTCATGGAGTGCCGCCCGAACAATTGGTTCACACCGGCCCGGATGATTGGTGGCAGGATGTCATGGAAGGCTATCATTTTCTGAAAAATAAAGGCTTTGAAAAAATCGTAGCCTGTGGACTATCCCTAGGAGGGGTTTTTTCCTTGAAATTGGGCTACACTGAGCCTATAGCTGCAGTCATTCCAATGTGCGCCCCCATGTATATTAAAAGTGAAGAGGTTATGTATAAAGGGATTTTGGCCTATGCAAGAGAATATAAAAAGAGAGAAGAAAAAACAGAAGAGCAAATAGAAGCAGAAATGCTAGAGTTTGAAAAAACACCGATGACAACTCTAAAAGCATTACAGCAACTAATTGCCGATGTGAGGGCCAATGTTGATCAAATATATGCGCCAACTTTCGTAGTTCAAGCACGTCATGATGATATGATTAATACGGATAGTGCCAATATTATTTTTAACGAAGTTCAAACAGATGATAAAAAATTAAAATGGTATGAAGAATCGGGACATGTGATAACTCTTGATAAAGAAAGATTTCAAGTTGAAGAAGATATTTTTCAGTTTATACATAACCTCAATTGGTAAGGAGTGAAAAAAATGAGCGAAGAACGTGTCGAACGTTTACTTTCGTTTATGCGCGAGGAATCCTACAAGCCCTTAACGATCAAAGAGCTAGAAGAAGTTTTTGGGATTGAAGATTCCTCTGATTTTAAAGAATTTGTAAAAATGCTCGTCCAGATGGAGGAGCAAGGTCTTGTTGTACGTACAAGAAGCAACCGCTATGGTGTGCCGGAAAGAATGAATATGGTTAAAGGACGAGTGATTGCCCATTCAAAGGGGTTCGCGTTTGTTGAGCAAGAGGATAAATCACTAGATGATATTTTTATCCCGCCTTCAGAAATGAGAAGTGCGATGCATGGTGATATTGTTCTAGCCCGGATTGACAAGCACCCGGCAGACGGTCGACCTGAGGGGGCGATTGTGCGCGTCATCGAGCGTGGCGTCACCCAAATCGTCGGAACTTATGTCGATAATAAATATTTTGGCTTCGTTATTCCGGACGATAAGCGGATCGGCAGTGATATTTTTATTGCAAAAGAAGCAAAAAATGGGGCAGTGGAAGGTCATAAGGTTGTTGTGAAATTAATCAAATACCCAGAAGGCCGGATGAATGCGGAAGGGGAAATCACCGAAATTCTAGGTCATAAAAATGATCCCGGGGTTGATATTCTTTCGATTATTCATAAGCACCAACTTCCTGGAGACTTCCCACCAGATGTGATGGAGCAGGCCCATAATACGCCGGATGAAATTAATCCGGATGAGCTCACAAATCGCCGTGACCTTCGTGATCAGACGATCGTAACGATTGACGGAGCTGATGCAAAGGATTTAGATGATGCCGTTACCGTTACAAAACTTGATAATGGAAACTATAAATTGGGAGTCCATATCGCCGATGTTTCTTATTATGTGACAGAGGGTTCAGCAATTGACAAGGAAGCATTTAACCGTGGAACTAGTATTTATTTAGTAGACCGCGTGATTCCAATGATTCCACATCGCCTTTCAAATGGAATCTGTAGTTTGAATCCGCAAGTGGATCGTCTGACAATGTCATGTGAAATGGAGATCAACTCAAATGGGGAAGTCGTTTCCCATGAGATTTTTCAAAGTGTAATTAAAACGACGGAAAGAATGACGTATTCAGATGTTAATAAAATAATCGATGACAAAGACCCTGAGTTACTTGAAAAATACAAGCCGCTCGTACCAATGTTCCTCTTAATGGATGAGCTTGCAGAAATTCTTCGTAAAAAAAGATTCGAGCGCGGTGCGATTGACTTTGATTTTAAAGAAGCAAAGGTTTTAGTTGACGAATACGGCAAACCGACCGATGTGATTATCAGAGAACGTTCGTCTGGTGAACGTTTAATTGAAGATTTTATGTTGATTGCCAATGAAACGGTGGCTGAGCATTTCCATTGGATGAACCTTCCGTTTATTTATCGTGTCCATGAAGATCCGAAAGAGGAAAAATTAAGCCGCTTCTTCGAGTTCATTACGAATTTCGGATACGTCGTCAAAGGTACAGCAAATGATGTCCATCCAAGAGCGTTGCAGCAAATTCTAGAGGAAGTCCGTGGTACACCGGAGGAAATGGTTATTTCAACCGTGATGCTTCGTTCAATGAAACAGGCCCGGTATGATGCGGAAAGTTTAGGTCACTTTGGTTTATCAGCGGAGTTTTATACCCACTTTACATCGCCAATTCGCCGTTATCCGGATTTGATTGTTCATCGTTTAATAAGAACATATTTAATCGAAGGCAAAATCGATGAACAAACGCAGAGTCTGTGGCGTGCAGAACTTCCGGACATTGCTGAACATACATCTAATATGGAACGTAGAGCAGTTGATGCTGAGCGGGAAACAGATGATTTGAAAAAGGCAGAGTTCATGCTTGATAAGATTGGCGAAGAGTTTGATGGAATTATTAGCTCTGTTACAAACTTCGGCTTCTTCGTTGAACTGCCTAATACCGTCGAAGGTCTCGTCCATGTAAGCTATTTAACAGATGATTATTATCGCTATGATGAAACTAGCTACGCGATGATTGGTGAGCGCACCGGCAATATCTTTAGAATCGGTGACGAAATTACCGTTCGTGTTGTCAATGTCGATAAAGATGAACGAATTGTCGACTTTGAAATTGTCGGCATGAAGGGGACAAGAAGAACCGAAAGAAGACAGACCCCTAAAGTCTTTCAAAGTGGTGGAAGAGGCCGAGGCAGTGGAAGAGACCAAAGCAGTGGTGGAAAAAGCAACTCCAGAAGTCAAGGTAAACAGGGCAGCGGCAGCAACAGGAATGCTAAAAAAGACCACAAAAACAAAGACGGCCAGCCCTATTATCGAAACGTCGCGAAAAAGAAGAAGAAAAAAAGAAAATAAAATATAAACGTTTCGAATCAGGTGAAGGCAGAGCACTTCACCTGATTGTGCCCACATGAAACTTAGCGGGTTATCATTTCATAATTGATAGGCATACCTAGTATTTGCTATAGTATTTATATCTTGTTGGATGTAGGAGGGGAGATTTTATGCCAAAAGGTGCAGGCAAGGTGATTGCACAAAATAAAAAGGCTTACCATGATTATTTTATTGAAGATACATATGAAGCGGGAATCGTGCTTCAAGGTACTGAAATTAAATCAATCCGTGCGGGGCGTGTCAATTTAAAGGATTCTTATGCTAAGGTTGAAAAAGGCGAACTTTTTTTACATAACATGCATATAAGTCCATATGAACAAGGGAACCGCTATAATCACGATCCATTACGAACTAGAAAGCTATTGTTACATAAAAAAGAGATTGTAAAGCTCCTTGGTATTACAAAAGAACAAGGCTATTCCCTAGTCCCATTAAAGATATATTTGAAAAATGGATATGCCAAAGTATTAATTGGATTAGCGAAAGGTAAAAAGAATTACGATAAGCGTGAGGATTTAAAACAAAAAGAAGCTAAGCGTGATATTGAGCGGGCTTTCAGAGAACGACAAAAGATGTAGCAATCGTTTTGCGGCGCACAATATACATGTGTAAAATATTATGCCATTTAACTGTTATTTACAGTTGATTCGGTTCATGTTTGTGCTATAATAAATAACGTAAGGTAGTTTCACAAACACAACTTAATATGCAGCAAGCATTTAAGCTATACTATCCAGTACACCTTATATATCTTATATTATATATGGGGACGCTACGGATTCGACAGGGGTAGTTCGAGCTTGAGTTGCGAGTCGAGGGGATCGGCCTCGTTAAAACGTCAAAGCCTATAACTGGCAAAACAAACAATAACTTCGCTTTAGCAGCTTAATAACTGTCTAATGCGGTTCCTCCCTCCATCGCCCATGTGGTAGGGTCAGGGACTCACTCTTAGTGGGCTACGCCGGAGTTCGCCGTCTGAGGACGAAGGAAGAGAACAACCAGACTAGCTGCTGAGAAGCCTGTCGATAGGCTGAACAGTTTGCGAAGCGCCAATATATCGACTACACTCGTAGAAGCTTAAGTCACGATGCTTTTGGACGTGGGTTCGATTAGTAATTAGTCGCCTTATGTGGTAACACATAAGTGAAAATTCGGCTTGATCGGGGAAATCTAAGTTGCCAAAAGGCAATAAGGCAATCCCGAGCAGTATGTGGAGCAATCCAACAGCTGTGTATCGACTTATAGGCTGCCAATTTCATTGGTAGTACTAGGATGTGAAACCCTGCCTGAGGACAGTTCAGGTAAATCTAAGTTTCGCATAATACGCCGAGGGGCCTGAGTAAAATTTCAGGTTCAAGATATAGTCAGTGCCATGACGAAAGCATGGAAAAGCACGTCCCACCGTCTCCACCAAATACATACCTTTGGTGGTTAAACATATTACTGTGACATAAAGCATAAAATTTCCGTTTGGAAACTTTATGCTTTATTTTTTTAGGAAATTTTATGCTTGATTTCTAGAAAAATAAAAATAAGCCTAAAGCTGTGTTCAAAAGAACAGCAAAACTATATTTTTTTTGATAGTAAACTAATAAAAATAGGCAAAATAAAAAAGGCTTTATAAACTGATACCACTATCATTTATAATGAACTGGCCAAATGCAATGATTCGAGAATATATTGCCATCATTGTGATGCAACGTAAACGTCATACCGTTGTAGGGGGGCCATTTTAGGAGTTTCTATCCTTTTAACCCTTTTATTAGTTCTATTTAATTAACCAATACAAAAAGCCATTCATCTTTTGTGAATGGCTTTTCCCATATGAGTTAGTTAAGTATAAAGAAGCACCCTCGTTCAAATTTGAATGTCAATCGTTGTTCCATAGCCAACCTCACTATGAATGAGAATTCTTCCATCGTGGACTTTAATAATGTCATTGGCTATGGCCATGCCCAGTCCGGATCCTCTATGTGCTGCTCCAGTGTTGGTTCCACGATAGTAACGGTCAAAAATCCGGTCAAGTTCTTCCTTCTTTATTCCCTTTCCATTATCTTTTATCATAATATTTGTATATTCGTCCTTTTCAACGCTCACGATGATTTTCACATTATGCTCATTATGGACGATGGCATTATAAATTAAATTGTTGATTGCTCTGCGAAAAAGAATTTCATCTATTTCTACCATTATGGTCTCTTGATTTACATGGAACTGGATATCGCGGTCTGCATATTTCGGATCATTCAATAGATCAATCACTATCTTGCGCAAAAAAGCAACAATGTTTACTGCTTTTTTATTTAACGATAGTTCTTTATTCTTTAATCTGGTTGTTAAATTTAAATCTTCCATTACTTCCTTGATATAAAGTGACTTCACTTCGATAATTCCTGCGTATTCCCTCATTTCGTCCAAGGTAAAGTCGTAATCCGGATCCTTGATCATTTCCGCATAGCCCTGAATCGAGGATAGCGGGGTTTTAATATCGTGGGAAATGTTAGCAATCCATTCCTCCCTCATCGCGTCCAGCTTTTTTCTTTCTCTTTCACCGACTTTTAATTGGTCAGATAAATGATTTAAATGATCGAATACATTTTTATATAAACCTCTTGATTCAGTATGATGTTCGAATTCATGATTGGCTAATTTTTTTATGTCTTCAATCAGCTTATTTAATGGCTGTGTGAGCCTTTTACTAAAAAGGTATCCAATCAATAACGCTATTAAGATATCTATTAGTAAAATAGCCATTCCTATTTTAGTTGCGATCAAAATATCTCGATTATTGTAGGAAATAATATATCGATTTAAATCGCGATTTTCAATCCCAATCAAATAGCTCAACTGAAGACCATTTTTTTTCTTTTCTCCAATATAAACAACCGTATTTACACCGACTTCTTTGTACTTATACATTTGAATCATTTCTGATGGCGTGTATTTTTTCTTAATGGTCGCAGGCACTTCAAAGCTGTAAATCTCTTTTCCATTTTCATCTAAAATTTGGATCCAAGCCTTCTTTTTCACTAACTCTTTTTGTCCTTTTTCGGTAATTGTTACACCATGTTTATTTATAATAATTTCTTTTTGGAACCTTCTCGTGAATTGTTCCGGAGATGTTTCCCTTTCCTGAAATAGCGGGCTATCAAAAGTAGATTGTGCTACCAGCAGAGCTATACCAAGAAAAAGATTCATGAAAATAACTAGAATGACAACCAATACAACAGATAGTAAATATCTTCCCGTCAACTTCCATTTCATACTTATAGGTCCTCTATGGCCAGCTTATAACCTAACCCTTTAACTGTCATCAAATATTGAGGATGAGAAGGCTGCTCTTCGATTTTTTCCCGCAGTCTGCGGATATGAACCATGACCGTGTTATCCATCCCGAAGAATTCCTCACCCCAGACTGTATCGTAAAGCTGTTCCTTACTGATCACCTTATTTTTATTTTGGAGGAAAACCTTTATTAATCCCAGTTCTTTTGGCTTTAAGTCAATCACTTGTCCGTTCTTTGACAGTTGTGCCTTTTCTTCATTTAATTCAAAGGGACCTGCCTTTATTTTTGTCTCTTTCTCAGGTTCAGTCTGAAGCATGTAGTCTACTCGGCGCAAATGAGCCTTCACCCGATAGGCGACTTCTTTCGGACTAAATGGCTTCGTAATATAATCATCGCCGCCAATGGCAAAACCTACTATTTTATCGCTTTCCTCCGCTTTCGCAGACAAAAATAAGATCGGTATCCTTGATAGATTTCGTATTTGTTTACAGACATCATAGCCTTCTCCATCCGGCAGCATAATATCTAACAAGACAAGATCCGGATGAGTGTTTTGGAATTGTATAAACCCATCTTCAGCAGTAGCTGCCGTGATGACCTGCTCTATTCCTTCCTTTATTAAAACTGTTTTGAGCAGCCGTAAAATATCTTCTTCATCATCAATGATTAGAACCTTTTTATTTATAGACAAGCTTACTACCTCCTTGTTTTCTATATTATTATAGTAAAAAGGAATCCCTTTTTAAAAGGATTCCCACAACATTAGTTTATTAACTTTTCACTTACCTTTTTAGGAAGCTCATCCTTCTTTACTTCCTGATAGGATGTCACACCTTTATTATCCTTTACAAATAAGAGTAAATAAGCATTTTCCCTAAGCTGTTTTTGAGCCGTAAATGTCATTGTCTTTTGTCGGCCATTCTCATCAAAAGCCGGCAGCTCATATTCATAGCTTATTATTTTTTCGCCGTTGTTAATTTTATCTTCGATTACTTTTCCTTTTCCGTTAATCTGAGTATAATATTCATCGGCTCCTACCCGATTAAAGTTTACCTTTTGAAAAATGACTAGTGCGCCAACAAATATAATGACGATGGTTACGCAAGTGATGAGTAGTTTTTTCATTTTTATTCCCCATTTCTATTCTATTTCATGACAATTTTGTAGTAGGTTCTTACGGTTAAGAAATAATAGGCGATGTACATACAAGCATAAACACCAATACAGATGAATACTGGTATGACCAAGTTTGTTTGCAATAAATTTGATAACGCAGTTAAAGCTACGATAGAGTGAGCAATACCTGCTAGTAATGGCAAGGCAAAGATAAATAAGATTTGCTTCGCAATGGATTTTTTTACTTCATTTTTATTCACACCAATTTTGTGTAAAATCACATAACGCTCTTTATCTAGGCTAGTTTCCGTCAGCTGTTTAAAGTAAATAATGCTTCCTGTTGCAGCTAGGAATACTAGTCCTAAAAAGCCGCCCATAAAAATAAGTAAACCTGATGACTCCATTCCTTGAGAATAATCGGAATAAAAGCTTGAGAAGCCAGCATCCTCTTGTAACATCGATTGAATCTGTTTCGATAATATTTTGGTATCCTCTTCATTCGTCAGTTTGTAAACTTCCATGTTTACAAGGTTTGTTTCACTTGCTAGTTTAGAAAACAACTCATCACTCACAACAACGGTTATTCCCGCTGTGCGAAGATTGAGGACATTAAATTTCTTCCATTTCGTAAAAGTAATATCCTCACTGAGATCATTCACTTTTAACGAGATAGTAGATCCTATATACTTTGGTGATAAACCTTCAAAGTAGCCGGTATCTAAGGCAGCTGCCTCGTTACCTTTTAGTGACAGGGAGTCATCCCTTTTTTGCCATTTCGCTAATTGGTTATAGGTTTTATTGTCGATAATCGTATATTCCACTTCATCCGCCGAATTTTTACTATGAAGATTTGTTATATCAACATTCAACAGCATTGTTGGGACGGCCTCGTGATAGATAATCTCATGATCTTTGTCCTGTGAAATTCGTTCATATATCTGATTGGATCCCTTTTTATCCTTTGCAATATACATCATGCTGTTAGGATTTGCCATTTCTGCATTATGTCTATTGTTATAGTAGAAACTATAGACCGCTCCAACCGCCGTTAAGGTAGTTGCACTTAGAACAGCAATAATCGTTAACGTACGTGCATTTCCCTTTATTCGATAGAGAAGCTGGGATGTACTGATTAAATTGATTCCATTCCAAAAATGACGTTTATTGTTCCGTAAAAGCTTTAAAAGATAAACCGTTAGTGTATTGAATAACAAATACGTACCTAGGATTACAGTGACTAAGATAACAAGTGGAGTTAGCGTGAAGCCTATTTTTCTCCATACATCTGACTCCAATAAATTCTGCAGTGCCAGCCAGTAGCCAATTCCAATTAAGAGAACAGAGATGATCGCGACGATGACAGATGCTTTTGGTTCTTGTTCCCCTTCCTGCTCTGCTTTGAATAACTCAATTAATTTAAAACGGTAAATTAAGCGATATCCGTGAATCGAAGTAATCGCCGTAATCAGAGTGAATACGATAATAGTATTTATGATTGCTTGAGGGGATATAACAAAATTTCCAATCGCATCATAGCCCATGACCTTCATCAACATGGTTACAAAAAACTTTGACAATATTGAACCAAGGATAATCCCAATTAATAAGGCGATAATCCCCATGATAAAATTTTCATAAAATAACATCCGGCCAATTTGCTTTTTGCGAACACCCAGCAAAGAATACAGTCCGACTTCTTTTTTGCGTTTCTTTGTAAAAAACGAATTGGAATACCAGATAAACACAGCTACAAAAATCATTAACACAACTGATGCACCATTAAAGACAGAACTGATTTTTGTGGATGAATCTGTTGTTTCCTGAATTGTTTGCTCGTATTTTAAAGAAACAAAGGTAAAGTAAATGACAATACTAAAAATCATCGAACCAATATATAAGCAATAGTTCGTAAAATTCTTCCAAATATTTTTTCTGGCAATGCTGAATAATGTCATTTAGTGTCCACCCCCAAGTGAAGCAAGGACATCTAATATTTTTTGAAAGAATTCTTGACGGGTTTGCTGCATCTTATGAATTTCGGCGCAGATCCTGCCATCTTTAATAAATAAAATCCGTTTACAGAAGCTTGCCGCAAAAGCATCATGCGTGACCATCATGATGGTTGATTGATTCTGCTCATTTAATGCTGTTAAGCTTTCTAGTAAGTCAGTAGCAGATTTTGAATCCAATGCACCTGTCGGCTCGTCTGCCAAAATTAAGCTTGGATTTGTTACCATCGCACGGGAAGCAGCTGTTCTTTGCTTCTGGCCCCCGGAAATATGATAGGGATATTTATCAAGTATGTCCCGAATTCCAAACGTATCTGCAATTTTCTCGACACGGTTTTCTATTTCCTTCGCAGGCACTTTTGATAATGCCAGCGGCAGCAATATGTTTTCCCTTGCTGTTAAGGTATCAAGCAGGTTATAATCTTGAAAAATAAAGCCGAGTTTATTGCGGCGGAAGTCTGATAATTGCTCTTCTTTCATTGTGACAATATTTTGCTCGGCAATAATAATTTCTCCCGAAGTTGGCGTATCAATGGTAGATAATATATTGAGTAATGTGGATTTACCAGCACCCGAAGGCCCCATGATTCCGATAAATTCACCTTCCTTAATTTCCAAGTCAATATCTTCTAAGGCTTTATATTGATTTCCTTTTGTACCATAAACTTTTTGAATATTTTTCGCATGTAAGATTGTTTTCATTAAAAAGTCCTCCTTGAATGACTACAAATCAGATTATACTGACTGAACCTTACATCGTTTTAATCTAAACCTTACATAAACCTTAAAAAAGGAAGCAAATCCTGTTTTAAGAATTTGCTTCCTTTTTTCTTGGGACAATCTCTGCAACATGGTCAAAGTAGAAGGTGCGCTTTCCTTTTTTTAACATAACGAATACGGCATGAATGGATAAAGTCAGCCACATGATGCTAATAAATGTGAAGATAGCCATCGTTACCCACACATGGATAACGTAAAAGTGAGATTCCATTTCTAATTTCATGTGATCGAGAATGTTAAATAACGTAGATAAAAGCCAAGGTAAATATAAGGCAACGGTTCTTTTTAGCAAGGCCTGCCATGAAGGGGCATTTCCCTTCAAATTCGAAAGTTTAAATCGCATTATACTTGTTCCGATTGTTTTTCCACCCCATAGAAGAGGTATGACAAAGTACACAACCATAAAGCCCGCTGTTATATACATCATTTCGGCGAATCCACTGGATGTTAGTAGTCCGAATGTGAAAGAAAATGTTAATTTAATGAAAATATAATCTAAAAGTACAGCAAGTAATTGTGACAACGGCGATACTAGATGGCTCTTCTGCATTTTTTCCGCTTTCACCAATAGTTTTTCCCTAGAAGGAAATAAAGCCAGTATGACTGGAGCCATAAGGAAACCAAAGAGTGCACCTGTACTATTTAACATTAGATCGTCAACATCAAATAAACGATAGGGGCATTTATAAATTCCGTATATTCCCGTAACCTGCGTTACTTCGTAAAAGAGAGACAGGACAAATCCTAAAGCGAATGCCCTTTTCCAATATCGTTTTTCTTTGAAAAAGTATCTTAAATATACTCCAAAGGGAAGTAATAACAGAAAATTAAATGCCGCCTGCCAAAAGGCACTTTGATTGAATATCTGAATATACGATCTCGGTTGTGACCAAATAATGGGGGTCTCTTTAAAAATATCTCGAATAAAGGTGAATGGCTTTAATGAATAATAAACGGTATTTGGTGATTGAAAAGCGCAAGTATTTCTAGTTGACGGAAGCGGCAAAAGAACTAGAAATAGAGCTGATAACATATAGAAAATAAACGAGTAAGCAACAATGGAAGCCCAAAGGCTAAAAAATCCATACTTTCTATAGCTATATACCAACCAAGGGATGACAAGCAGAAAACCCAATACACCAAACATAATGAATGCGACCTTTATTGGTAGGATATATACAGACATACATACACCTCTTTTTGCTCTCTCATAATTTGAATCAATTTAAAAAGCAGACGAAATGCGCTAAATTACGCATCTTGTCTGCCTTATTATTGTTTAATTGTATACAAGACATTCAATCGTAATTACTTCCTAATGGATGCTCCATTCCTGCCATATGTCATAAATCGCCATACTTTTTCTAATGGCCCCATCTTAAAGAATTTAAACCAGATGACGCTATAAATGATTTGAATTGCAAAAATGATGATTGAAATGATGACAATGTTGATCGGCGAAACAACTTCTAAATCCATGATTGAAATGATGGCCAGCCCGATAAAGCTCTGTGCCCAATAATTTGTAAACGCCATTTGCCCAACCTGGGCAATCGGCTGCAGAAGTTTGGCGATGCGTTTGTTTTCTAAGATTACAAATAGACTCGATAAGTACAAATAGGTTGTCGGTATTGTACCTAAAGCAATGATTTCTTGAATATGTTGATTATGACCTTGTGATGCGAACCAGATCCAAATAGAAAAACCGATAAACAATGGAAATGTAACAATTTGGAGCAACCTTATTTGAGTGGACAAATCACTTATTTTTCGAATCCAATTCGCTTTAGCTGCTAAAAATCCAGATAAAAACATGATGAAAATCGTAATGCTATCATTCCCAAGAAAGGTAAAAACCTTTGAGAACATCCCCATATTTGGAGCAAAGATTACCAATAATAGCGATATGATATGGACCGCAATCAATCCGCCAAGCCACTTGCTAATCGTTGACACCTTTGCCCGATAAAAAGGAATCAGAAGGAAGCCAATAACGGCATATACTGCTAGAATGGAACCCCAAAAAAACAAAAAATGAATAATACCGATTAACAACAGAGCTAATAAACGTCTGGAAAAACGCCAACGTGGCCTATCACCACGGCTTTCAGCACGCGAGGCAAAAATATAAAACCCTGCACCAAATAGAAAAGAAAAAATGGAAAAGAATTTTTTCTCTACAAGAATATCGATTAATATGGCAACGATTTCGTTTATACCGTTATAATCTGGAATCACCACGTCATCAGTAAGGATTTTAAAGGCCCCTACATTAATTAACAAGATCCCAAACAAGGCAATACCACGGATAATATCTAAGGAAATGATTCTTTCCTTTTGTGTAATGGATGGATTCATACTATAATTACTCCCTTTAATAAGTAGTTTCTATTATAAAATTAGTATAGCGACCCAACCTTACACTATTTTAATGCAAACCTTACATTAACCTTAAAACATTAAGTACGAAAAAATCGCAAGTATCCTTTTACTTGCGACTTCCTGCTATCATTTTTGAAATAAACCATAAAAATTCCTAAAACAAAAAAATAAAGTATAAGCTTACCTATAAATAATTAAATGTAGATGATTTACTCGATTTCATGAAAAGGAGGTTGAAAAGTATCTTGAAGCCATGTGGCTCTTAGTGTGGAAAGTTTATGCTTATTTAATGGAAAGGATATAGTTTACGTCACATTACTATACGGACTTACCGATATAACGGTAGGTCCGTTTTATTAATTCAATTACTAAGGCAAGAAAAATAATTCAACGTCATCATCATTTAGGCGACTGTTTACTTTCGTTCACTGTTACTTGTTGGAGTATTTTTTGTATTTTCTCATCCAGAATTTTTTCTAAATCACCGATTGTTACAGGCTTAGCATGCTGCATTAGCTCATATCCTAGCTGACCGGTAACCTCAAAAGAAGCATCTTTAACATCGCTGATAGAAGTAATTCCGTTTTCACGCAATCTTGCTTCTAACTGATCAACTGTTAGACGTAATTTTTTAAGATTATTGGAAATGATTTTTCCATTTTGAATAACTGGTGTTTCCTTCCCAATAAATATTTTTTTCATAATTGTAAATTTTACTGTTAAAAATTGGATAAGTATGAGAAATGCTACAAAAGTACATAAGACAACGATTGTTTTTATTAAGCCCTTCTCTGAAATAGCATGGCTTATTGTCGATGCAATTGCTAAAAGTGTTATAATTTCTATTCCCGACATTTCGGCTACTGTTTTTTTACCCGCAATGCGGACTAAACAAAAACCTGCTAATAAAATTGCTATTGATTCTAAAATGTAATTCATAACAACCCTCAAATCAAACTTTAAAATAAATCATTGTTTTTAATTTACGCTTTATAGAAAACGAGAAAACCAATATTTAGAGGCTTTCTTTTCCAAAATAAATTGTATCCAATAGAATAGGAATGCCTTAGAGAAAAAGTAAAGAAAAAATTGAAGACCATTTATTCGAACCAAGGAATAGTACCTTACCTTTTTTGCAAATACCGAGAAGGGGAAGGCGAAGAAGGCATTTACAATTGCGTTAAGTAAAGTAAATCGTATGAAATTTCCGTATGTCCATTTTAAAATCCATATTGAGCCAATCAAAAAAAGGACCGATATTCAAAGGAAATTCTCCAAATAAGTATGAGTTTGGCTTATTATAGAATATCCACCATTTTTGTTTTTTTTTTCGATTATTGCATTTGCACCTTCTATAACACCTATTAGAAGTGAGGTAGGTAAAAATCTTTTTATATTTTGTAAACCCAAAAAAGGCGGTGTTGACCATAGCAATATTTGTTAATTTTTGAATTTTAATTGGTATAAAATATACTCCTTTCGCAGAAACCTACTACCTTGATTAGTTAATATATCCAAAGATTAAACTTATATGTATTGGTATTTGCCATGTGATAATTTCGAGTAAAACCAATAGTAAATTATTGAGGACAAAGAGCAGTTTGGCAATCATATTTATACACGAATTAAAGCACATCATAGCCGCAGCTATTCTGTGCTTTTATTATTGGTTCTGTAAATTTGCTCCTACCTTAAAATCTTTGAAATCGTTACTGATTTCTGGGTATCACTTACACTGTATTGACTGCTATATGGTTTTTACTTTATGTCTATTTAAGGGATCATTATTTTGAACTTTGATTGATCCACGACTTCTAGGCTGTAAAAATATAATGGCAATAATTAATGCTTCCTCAGTAGGTATGCCAACAAGTTGGACATCGCGGTGTTGATTGTTTTTTCCGAATAAGGAACAGTTTATTCGTGGAGGTCTATTTGGAATAGACTTTTGCTCATTGTAAAAACGTAATTGAATCACTTGCTTAAAGGACATATTTTGATAATTTAATAAATATCATTTGTATTAAAGATGGTAAGGGAGGGAGAGCTTTAGTATAAAACATGATTAACAATTTTAAATATCCATACCAATGGATATTTAAAGTATCTGCAGAAGGGGTGGGGATATGGCAAAGATAGGAAAAGATGATTTTGTTAATGGCTTAGTTCCGCACCATAATCATGGTTCAGTGGATTATACTTCGGTGGAAGCAGGGCATGTTCATCAGTGTTTAGATGTTACATCTCCTGCAATTCAAACTCAGGATGGTAGCCACATTCATTATACTGAGGGATATGTTGTCTTCGAAAACGGACATACCCACTATTATAAAGCTTATTCAGGACCCGCCATCCCGGTTGGAAATGGAATGCACGTCCATTATTATGATTTTTATACAAGTGAAGACGATGGACATCGACATCATATTAAAGGAGTTGATCAGCCAGCTCCAGGTACTAAATAGAAAATTAAATAAGATAGCGATGCTTCAATAACGAAGTATTGCTTTTCTTTTTTTTGTGCTAAATGGAGCAGTTTTTTAAATAAGTAAATAAGGACCATTTATGTAAATGGTCCTCTAACGTAATCAAATCTTACTAAATTCTTTATTATCCACGGGATCTATCAATGACTGTGCATCGTCTTGCGCCTCTGCGGATTAAACGGTTGGCCTCCACTAATGAGATTTTGACAAAAACGGCATGGTCTGTGTCGTCTTCTACATCAAACACGGCAAACGCGTCTCTACCGACAATCAAAACACAAATAAATTCTACCTCTAGATTATCCATCATTGGAACACGATTTGAAATTTCACAACGTTCTACTCCTGCATCTAACAACGTCATAGCTTCCCCGCGTGAAATACGAATAAACACGTACTCCTCAAATGCAACGTTACCAGCTTCCACTTCAATTTCAACCACAAGAAAAAAGCGATTCCTGATTTGTAGGACACAATTTGCTCCAATTGAAATAACATCCTGCATATTCAAAAGAATTCACCACCTTTTATTTTCAGTAGTTCATTTTATGTAATAACTTTCTAGTTCGATAGGGACAGGTGGTGAATTTTTATCTAGATTTTTTTCATCCGATTTTCCCTCCAAAATTTTTAATCTTTTAATCTTACAACATAAATATTAGTATTAATGTTTAATATTTCAAAATTTTATTTTTATCACTAACGTTGATATATCAACATGTCAGAATATCTGTCGTAAAATTTTATTTGAATTACAGAGAACAAAGCACAACACCCTCTATAATGTATCAAAGAATGACACATACCACCTAAAACTCAATATAAAATTTATATCTTTAGTAGGTTATGCATGGGCAGGCTTCGGAGCGGTATTTGGTCCGGTTATTTTATTAACTCTCTTTTGGAAAGGAACCGCAAGAAATGGTGCCCTTGCTGGAATGATTATAGGAGGTCTTACAGTCATCGTATGATCAATCAGCCGCTGTGATTCATTTCTATTTATATGAACTACTTCCTGGGTTTGTATTTTCATTTTACAACAGCCACCCTGACGGAAGTGGGTGCAAGAGAAGTGTTAGCGCACTTCTCTTTTTATTCTATACTTGAAAATTTAGATAAATCCTGTCTATTCCCAATAACCACCAACAAATCACGTTCATGAATTATATGATCTGGCGAAGGTGATACAATGATATCGCCGTCACTAATAATAGCAATGACACTTACATTATATTTTGCTCGAATTTCAAGTTGCCGCAGGCTTTTTTCAGCCATTTTTGAAGGGATCATAATTTCTTCTATATTATATTCTTTTGACAGTTCTATATAATTTAACATATTTGGGGAAAGAAGTTGATTGGCAACACGCTCTCCCATATCTCTTTCAGGAAACACAAGCCAATCAACACCGATTTTATCTAATACATGGCCATGACGCTTTCCTTGAGCCTTAGCAATTATTTTATCAACATTCAAATCTTTTAGTAACATGCAGGTTAATATACTCGACTGTATATCATTCCCTATTGCTACAATTACAACATCAAAATTTCGAATTCCAATAGAAGTAAGTGCTTTTTCTTCTGTAGTGTCTGCGACAACTGCATGTGTAACGTATTTTTCTGCGTCTTCCACTCTTTCTTCACTTACATCAATACCAAGTACCTCATGTCCTGCCTCACGAAGTCTTCGAGCTACACTTGTACCAAACCTCCCTAAACCGATAACAGCATATTGTTTTTTAATCATTTTTAACTCACATCCTTCTTATAATTAATTAACCAATCATGATATTCCCTTTTGGATGATGATAAGCTTCCTGTTTTTGTCTTTTCGTAATCGCATAAGCAAGTGTCAAAGGGCCTAATCTTCCCGTGAACATTGTAAGAATAATGAGCAAACGCCCGATTGGAGATAATTCCGGCGTTAACCCCATCGATAAACCTACTGTACCAAAGGCAGATGCTGCTTCAAATAGATACATAAGAAAAACATGCCCCTTTTCGGTAATGCTCAGCAAAATTGTTACAATCATTACAATTAAGGCCCCACTCGTAGCAACGGTAAAGGCTTTTAAAATTGTTTCCATAACAATTCGGCGTTTAAATAAAACAACGTCTTCTTTTCCTTTAAACTGAGACCACACGGTTGCCATTAAAACAGCAAAGGTAGTAATTTTAATACCACCAGCTGTTGACCCAGACCCGGCACCAATGTACATCAAAATGATTGTCAAAAATAATGTAGAATGGGTTAAATCTGCCATTGGCAATGTATTGGCACCAGCTGTTCTAGGGGTAACAGCATGAAACAACGCTCCAAGACTTTTACCAGCAACAGATAAAGGACCAAGTGTTTTGTTATTTCCATATTCAAAAAGAAAAATTAAGACAGTTGCTCCAATCGTTAAAATAAGAGTAGTCGTTAATACAGCCTTAGTGTGTACAGATAATTGTCGGGTTTGCCGATATTCAAAAAGTTCATTCATGACAACAAATCCCAATCCACCTAAAGTAATGAGAGAACACACCGTTAAAACTACAGTCGGATCATCTACATAATGGGTTAGACTACGAAATTCCCCCATTAAATCAAAACCTGCATTATTGAAGTTGGATATTGCATGAAAAAATCCATAATAAATTGCTTTTGCTGCCGGCATATCAAACGAAAAGCGGATTGCTAAAATGCTGCCCCCTACAAATTCAATGATTGCGGTGAAAATCAGTATTCTTTTGACCAATCTTACCATTCCAGCAAAAGTAATGTTATTGAAAGCCTCCTTCAGCAGCAGCCTTTCTTTGAAAGAGATTTTTTTACCTAAAAGTATAAATAAAAGTGTTGCAAATGTCATAAAGCCTAATCCGCCTACCTGTATGAGTGATAAAATAACCAACTCGCCAAACATTGAAAATGTATCTCCTGTATCAACTACAATAAGACCCGTCACACATGTGGCAGATGTTGCAGTGAATAAAGCATTTAAAAACGAAAGACCTTGCCCGTCTTCAGTGGCAATGGGAAGAGTCAATAAAGTTGCGCCGATTAGAATGATAATTGCAAAGCCTAAAACAAGAATTTTAGGAGGATCTAGATTATCTTTTATTTTTCTCATTGTTTTCTCCTTGTTTAAATAATGAATTTAATTTACCTTCAATATTAATTTCTTCATTTTTTTTTATATAATTACTATGTTGTTATCTCTTGCTGAAAAAGAAATAGACCATTAGCTACTCTTCTCCATACGACAACTGCAGGATCATTTAAGATTCTAATAGCAAATCAATCTAGGATTTCACTATTAAAACCTTGCATAATTCAAACATTACGAAGTGGAGAAAAGAACTTATGGTCTACTTAATGCCCAGCAAGCATCTAGCCCTCTTTGCATTCTGTCTTCCAAATAGCCTTTTCGTTTTTTTGCATAATAAAAAGACCGTACTGCACAGGCTGCTATTTTGCTCTATAAAACAAAAAAGCCCCCTGAATTAAGGCGGTCTTGTGACCTCCTTCGCATTAGCCGACGAAGTTAGCTGACGGGTAGGATGGCGAAAGAGTAATCATCCCTTCTGCAAGCAGAATTAACCCCAAAATAATGGTTCCTCCGTTCTCAACGAATGAGATTAGGCTGTTATCAAGTTATTGAATCATGGAGAATATTGTAATCCAAGAATTGCATCTTTGTAAATCACTGTAAGGTTTAAAATATGTTTAAAAATAACCTGTTCCATTCATTTTTAACTAATTTCATTAAATAATATTATTTTTTCTCGATGTTACTCCTTTTTTTTAGATATTTTAAGTTTTCATAAATTTATTTTTATTTTCATTGACATTAACCAAAAAAGGAAATTAGAATAACTCCATATTCCAAACTTGTCATCGGAGGCTTTATGATAAATCCCAAAAAGAAACTAGAGGCTGAAATAAGTGAAGCACTAATTAAGTTCCAGCGTGAGTTAATAGGTAAGGGGCCACAGGAAGCAAAAACTTATATAGTTAATGATATGTTAATTGCACGGTACAAAGGAGTATTGACTATAGAAGAAAAGCATTTAGTGAGTTGCGATACTGGAAAAAAACTCGTGAAAGAAATGCGGGAACTTCTTCGAGAAATGTATAGCAAGGATACTGAACGTATTGTTGAAGAACATGCAGGGTGTAAAGTTCTTTCCTCACATAGCGATATCAGTACCAAAACTGGAGAAAGAATAGAAGTTTTTATTATGGATAGAGATTTAGAGAAGTGGCTAATTGCGAAAAATAATTTTGATTGATATTTCGATATATTAATTTTATGTAATAAATAAAAGGGTCATGACACTAGCGTCATGACCCAGAAAAAGCTGAGGTGTAACATTTCACAATATTATCACTTACGTTTTGGATAGCTTTAAATTTTAAATCTGGCAATTAATTCTTGTAATTCTTGAGCTAATTTGCTTAATGCTTCGCTGGAAGCGCTGATTTCCTCCATAGATGCCAATTGTTCTTCTGATGAAGCGGCAACACTTTGAGATTGGTCGGATGCATCTTTGGCGATTTGCGCTAACTGCTCGACAGAGGCTGTTACTTCCTCCGAATTTGCTGATATTTGTTCCGATGTTGCTGATACCTCTTGAATTTGAGTATTTACATGGTGTATAGCGTTCAACACATGTTGAAATGCTTCACCGGTTTTTTGGATCACAGCCTTACCTGTGTCTACCTCTTTAATATTTTGAACCATCTCGTTAGTAGCTGTTTCTGTATCTTTTTGAATCTCTTGAATTAATGTAACAATTTGATTGGCCGAATTTCGGGATTCTTCAGCGAGTTTTCTTACTTCATCGGCGACAACAGAAAAGCCTTTTCCGTGTTCGCCAGCCCTTGCTGCTTCTATAGCTGCATTTAATGAAAGCAAATTTGTTTGATCAGCAATATCAGTTATAACACCTATGATTTTACTAATCTCTTTTGAACTTTCATTTAACTTTTTAATAGCGTCTGTTGTATTTTGTGTACCTTTTTCAATGGATTTCATTTGATTAATCGCTTCTTGAAGGAATTGATATCCCTGCTCTGATAAAGATGTTGCTTCCTGAGCTGAATCCCTGACAGTTGTTGAAGACTCAGCAATTCTCTGAATTCCAAGCGATACTTCTTCGATTGCAACAGCACTTTGCTCAGAGCTTGAAACCTGGGTTTCAGCTCCACTGGCAACCTCTTGGATAGCAGCGGCTATTTGTTCGGTGGCCCGTGTAGCTTGTTCACTTGTTGCATGAAGTTCTTCAGACGAAGAAGCTACTTGTTCTGCACTTGTATTAATCTGTTTGACAACTGTTCTTAGGTTTTGGGACATATCATTAAATGCACGGGCCAAATCCCCTATTTCATCTTTAGTAGTGATTTCAATACTTTCCCTCAAGTCACCCCTACGGAAGGTTAGCGCTTTATCTTTTAACTCCCTAATCGGTTTAATAATTGATTTTATAATGAAATAAATAATTCCTCCGCCGATTAAGAACGCGATGCCAATGATTAGCATCGTTTTTTGAAAAATGGGTGCAGCAGCATCTTCAACTTCTGACATATACATATTTCCACCTATTTTCCAATGGGTTAACTCATTGGTTGCAAATCCCATCAGTTTTTCTTCACCATCTAAGACATAACGTAATGTACCTTGGTCTTGTTTATACATTTCATCATAAAATTCTTCTTTGGCTTCTGTCCCCTTTTCTATTGTTGGGTGGGCAATGAACATTTTATTTTTATCTAGGAGTATGGCATATCCTTCTTTACCGATCTTTATTTGATTCACTATATCTTGAATCGCCCCTATTTCTATATCTAGAGCTAGTACAGCTGAACCATCTTTTGTTGCCCTTGAAATCGCTATAACTACATTGCCAGTAGTGGAAAGATACGGAGGGGAAATGACAGTTTCTCCTTTTTTCGCCATTGCTTCTTGATACCAACCTCTTGTCCTCGGATCAAAGTCAGGGGGAAGAGTGACCTTTGGTTCAATAACAAATTGCCCATCGCTCGTACCTATATAGATAGCCTCCGCTTCTGGATGGAGGAGTGCATATTGAGTAAATATTCTATGTAATTCTAGGTTGTTTTCATTCTGGTACATCTCAGGTTTAATAGTTTCGTAAAAAGTATCAATATCATGTATTTTTGGCTTAATTGCGTTATCAATCGTGACATTTAATAAATTAATATTTTCACTTATCCCTGCCATAATTTCCTTCTCAACGGCATCCTTTGCGGTAACATAAGCCAATGAGCCTACACTAAAAGCAGGAATCATCAGTATAAAAGCAAATGCTAAAGTAAGTTTTGTTTTTATAGTGTTGAATTTACTAAAAATCTTAGTAGTCTTCATGATGTAAGATCCTCTTTTCCTTTATATTTAGCCCAAAGACGCATTTTTTTCAATATTACCACTATTAATATATAGGTATAGTGACCTGAGTCACGTTAGGTATATTTAATTTTTTTTGTTGATATTGTAATCGAACAACAAAAATCAATAGTAAAGCAATCATTAAATGAAAGCCAAACCTTATTCAATAGCCTGATGAGCAAATATTTCGATGAATAAAATTAGGATATGGCACAGGATGAAATTTTCGGTTTCAAGCTTTTAGAAAGTATTTTTGTTATTAAACTTCACTATGGTTTTTGCTTTACATCTATTTAATAAATCAGATTAGTGCTTTTATGAAAAAACCTAAAGCACAAAATATTATTGAAGGAATCACAGGGACAATACTGATTGGATTTGGAATTAAATTAGCTTTAGAAAAGGTCCATAATTAGGTATGCACCATTTCTTGGTGGTTTTACTAGGATTCCCCATTAGGTAGCGTGGTAATTCGAATTACCACGCTGTCAAGATGATTACTAAAGAATTCTATGCTTCTGTAGTAAAATTCATTGGATGTTCCCCGCGATGTGGTACGTAATCGGTTGAACCCCAGAATGTAAGCCCAATTGGCAATTCATCTTCATTCCACGTCTTCCGGCCTTTTAACACGCCAACCAACGTGATCCATATAGGCTCTGTCACCAGCCAGAAATACAAGACTGTGGTGTTCAAATTCATTATTTACTCTTAAATACACGGTGTCTTTTGACCGTTCTGTAATTTCTAATCCAAGTACTTCATGAAAAAACCATAATGATTTTTGTAAGTTTGGGGTAACCAATGAGACATGTCCAAGCTTTGCAATTTCCGGAATGTACATTTTATCACTCCTATTTTAAAAAAAGTTGTGATTCTAATAAACTAGCATTTTAGCCCAATTTAAGGGTTGATTCAGATAAAAACAACTTCTGTCCAAAATAATCGATGGAGTCCTCATATAGCATGGTTTTATGGGTGGCAAGTGTTAATAAGACTTTTACAGTAATATCAGCAACCATTTTACCTATTTTTGCTCTAAGGGCAAAGAACTCCTCCCGATGGTCATTGCCATTTTCATCTTCAAGCAAATTCATATAACGTTCCATTAATTCTTCGGCGGATTGCGGTTCTGTTGTTAATTCGGCCAAGACCGAGCCAATCGCAATAAAGGATTCCACTAGCAAAATCCCATGTTCCAGTTAGACGATAGCCATCTCCGTCTTTTACAACTTTCCCAACAGGAGGGAAGACATCACAAATCATTCCACCTTGATTTACTACTTCATCCATACCTTTTTCCGGTAAAAATGCTGGTACGACATTATGCAGTCCATAAAAATAGGTTAGCCAGGCTGCGGAAGCATTGTGTTTCGCAACAGTCCGAATAATTTTAATAAAAGTTCTTAGATCCACTTGTGGACCACCGTATTTTTTAGGAAGCATTAATTTATTTAACTGTCCTTCTTTAATTGCGTCGATTACCTTACTTGAAAATGTAGCGTTTTTCTCAGCTACCTGTAGTTCTTCCCCGCTAATTGGACAACTTTCTCCGCTGCAGCAAGTAATTTATTAACATCAACTTGAGAAATTTTCATCATTATTGGGAAAATGGAAATCAAAGAGGGTGTATGATTCGCGAAAGTTGAGGAAGATCAGGAAAACGGGAATCATAGAACATATATGAAGACCATTTCTTCTAAGTTCCTAAAAAATGCAGCCACGCTAAGGGCAGAACCCACACTCCCTGTCCTCAAAAACGAAAAATGCGGCCATGCTAAGGGAGGAGCCCACAATCCGTGACCTCAAAATGAAAAATACGGCGATGCCAAGGGAGAGACCCACCCCTGTCCGCAATGTCGAAAAGCCGAGTTTCGATCTTCATTCTCTGTTTACTGCGCTATTGGGTTCTGTTGTTCTGCGGTATATTAACTTTTATTATTTTAAGAAAGTAATAGCTTCGCCACAGTGGCTCCTCGAAATTTGTCGGGGAATGTTAGGATGATTGATTAATAGGGTATGTTAAAATAATGGTGCAACTGAATATTGAAAGAGTGGTTGGTTGTCGCTCTTCTTTCTGTAAAGGAAAGGGGTAAAAAAATCAACAAGGGGTGGTCTTCAGAAGAATCTCCATGCTTATCCATCACAAAACCATGTTTCCCTTTTCTCCCCTTACCTCATTTTTATTCACCCGAAACAATTCACCAAATGCCGCCCCACCTAAAATCAAGACAGCCCCGGCTATTTGCACAAGACTTAATTTTTCTCCTAAAAGGGCAGCTGAAAAAACCAATGCCGATAGCGGCTCCAAATATCCAAGGATTGACACTGTCTGCACGGGTAGACTACCAATAGAAGAAAAATAAAAATAACAACCGATACCAGTATTTACAACGCCTAATAGCAATATAGGGATTAGATTTCCCTGCGTAATGTCGATTGAAAATCCTTGCTTTAAACTCATAAATGTAGCAACCGTTATAAAGCTCGTGATTAACTGGCACATGGAATTTTCAAGTCCCGTTATGCTTTTTGCCTTTTTATTAAAAATGACCATAAAGGCATACATGGTTGCTCCTAATATTCCGCAAATCAATCCCCAGGAAGATCCTCCCTGTGACAATGCTTGCCCGTTTACACCAAGCATTCCAATTATAACAGCAAGAAATCCAAGTAGTTTAGCGGTGGTCAGCTTTTCCCTGAATAAAAAGGGAGAAACGATCATGACAATCACGGGACCGCAATAATAGGCAAGGGTTGCAATGCTTACACCGATTTGTGCATATGCCTCATATAAAAATATCCAGCTTGCGCCCATTGCCACGCCGGAAATCACTAAATACAGAAAGTGTGCTTTGTTTTTCCAAAACTGGACTTTTTGCTTTGTTAGTGCAAATACTGCAATGAGAAAAAGACTGCCAATCATAGTCCGCAAATAAACAATTTCATAGCTATTCAATATAATGTAACTGGCAACAATTCCGTTTGTACCAAACAGGAGCAATGCGGCTATATATTTGAAATAGGCACTTTTCATTTTAATACCATCCTTCCACATTCCAAACTTGAATTTTGAATAAAAATAGCATATCATGATTCCGAATATTACAAAATTGAATGTTTCTCATGATGATCATGACAAAATCGGATGTGAAAGGAAAAGAGATATGAATATCCATAAATATTTGGCATTTGTCAAAGCAGTAGAGTATGGGAGTTTTACAAAAGCAGCTCAAAGCTTGAACTATACACAGTCTGGCATCAGCCGCATGATCAGCGATTTGGAATCGGAATGGGGAGTTCTTCTTTTTGAAAGGGGACGTGCCGGTATCAGCTTAACCTCAGATGGACTAAAATTATTGCCCCAGTTAAAGCGAATTTGTAATGAGCATGAAATCTTAATAAGGCAAATTGAGGAGTTACACGATATGCAATCCGGGATAATTCGTATTGGAACATTTTCCAGCGTGGCAACCCATTGGCTCCCCAATATGATTAAGATCTTTAGGAAGGACTATCCGGAGATTGATTTTGAACTGCTGTTAGGCGATTATACCGAAATTGAAAACTGGATTATAGAAGGACGTGTTGACTTTGGATTTTTACGGCTGCCGGTAAAAGCAGAACTTGAAACGATCTTTTTGGAGAAAGACCGTTTGCTGGTAGTGATCCCTCAAGATCATCCGCTTGCACATTGTGATAAGTTTCCGATTAACGAGATAATGAACAATCCGTTAATGCTACTGGAAAAGGGTGCGAACGCAGAAGTCTCTGAAATTTTTGAGAAGCATCATATTTCACCGAAAGCCCATTTTACAACATGGGATGACTATGCCATTATGTCTATGGTAGAAAATGGGCTTGGAATCAGTATATTACCGGAATTGATTCTACAGCGTATTCCTTATCAAATTATCGCGAAAGAACTTGAAGTTCCCGCTTATAGAAATATATGTATTGCTATGAGAGAGCAAAAATCGCTTTCCCTTGCGTCGAAGAGATTTTTAGAATATTTATCATATAGAAAGAAAGAGTGAAAGCGTCACTGATCCTGACAAATAAAAAATCCTCCTGAACGGAAGATTTTTTATTTTAAATTCGGATAACCCTGCTGGCGCAAAGCCTCATACACCAATAGCGCAGCTGTATTCGAAAGATTGAGTGAACGGACATGATCACTCATTGGTATTCTTAGAAAGTGGTCTTTATTTCTTTTTAGTAAATCTTTTGGTAAACCCGTTGTTTCTTTTCCGAACATAAAATAATGTTCCATCGATACATCACTGAAATCAAAAGATGAATGTGTTTTTTCACCAAACGTCTCAATATAGTAAAACTCACCTTGATTTTTTGAAAAAAAGTCATCCAATGAGTCATAATACGCTATGTTTACAGAATGCCAGAAATCTAAACCTGCTCGTTTTATCATTTCTTCGTCCGTTGAAAAGCCAAGCGGTCGGATTAAATGCAAGGCTGTGTCTGTTGCGGCACAGGTACGTGCAATATTCATAGTATTAGCCGGAATTTCTGGTTGATATAGTACAACATGTAAGCCCAAGAATGGTCACCTCTATCTTCATTTTACCCCCTAAATTATAGCATACAGATTGCGAATAGTTGCGGCACAATAGCGATCTGGTCAAAAGTTGAGTAGATTAGTGTTGGAATAGCCAGCCATTTATATGCGCTGTTAGAACCAAACTAAATCGGAAGCTTCATTTTTACTGTTGTACCAACATTAAGCTCACTAGAAATTTCTAATTTCCCTTTGTGAGCTTCAATTATTTTATAGCTTACCATTAAGCCGAGCCCAGTTCCTTTTTCTTTTAACGTATAAAATGGCTCTCCCAGGCGGGGCATAAGTTCTTCGGGAATTCCACAGCCCTCATCGATAATTTCAATAGCTATATAGTTATCCTCAATCGTTAGATTGGTACTAATATTACCACCGGTTGGCATGGCTTCCATTGCATTTTTATATACATTAATAAGAACTTGCTTTAAATGATGTTCATCCCCGTATACATTTACATGGTTTATTACTGTGTCAAATTGGATTTGTACATTTTTTAGTAATGCCTGTGGTGTTAGAAATGCAATAACATCTTCGAGAATCTTTATAAGCTCGATTGTTTGATATTTGGTCGCTTCCGGTTTTGCAACGACCATAAATTCACTCGTAATCATCTCAAGCCGATCAATTTCCTCTAACATAATCGATGTATATTTTTTATTTGTTGGGTCTTCGTTTTTACTCATAAGCTGAAGGAAACCTTTAATTGTCGTTAATGGATTGCGAATTTCATGAGCGAATCCGGCTGCAAGTTCACCAACAATCGATAGTTTTTCCGTCTTTCGTAAAAGCGCCTCAGCTTGTTTTAATTCTGAAATATCGACTATATTGCCAATAAGTTCCGGTGGCTTTCCCAATGGGGTGACTCTAGTTAATGTCATTAATAGGAAAACATCTTCATAAATTTCAAATTCAATTCCAAGATCATCTCCTTTATACCATACACGTTCGAATTCTCTGTGTAATTGGTCAGCGACCTCTTTTCGAAGAAAATGGTGAACAGAATGACCGACAATCTGATCTTGAGTAAGTTTCAAATCACTTAGAAGTTTGCCATCACAAAGAGTATGGATAAACTCATCATCTCTTTTAACAAGTTTAATAATAATACCTTGGTTTTGTAATATTATGTTTTTAAATTCCTCTTTCGTATCTTGCAATTCTTCTTCTGTAATCTTCTTCTCCTCGAATGGAACTCTAATATTCGTCAAATAAAAGGCACGAAGAATAAAATAATACCCAAAAATTTTATAGAAATGACCCAAAATATGAATGATATCATGAACATTAGTATAAATTGTAACCGTTAAGCTACATAGCATTAAAAAATAAAAAGAGAGTAGTAAGTACAAATAAAATTCATTTTTCTTATGATAATATAGAAAAGAAGTATAAATAACCCCCGCCAAATGAAATAGCGAAATCGAATACTCAATATTATTTTTTAAAGAAGTGGTACCACCCATTTCGCTAATAAGGGGAGGGAGTGAGCCTGAAAATAGTATAATAATAGAAGTAATACCTAATGAATATAGAAGAGAGCTGGCTGTTAAGATACATCTCTCTCGATTTGATTTTGAATATAGATTGCTACTAGTCTTAACTAAGAAAAAAACAATCGAAATTCCAACGATTTCAGTAAGGCTGCCGATAATCCAAAACCATGTGGAAGGCTCTGGAGTAGTCGAGAACGGAAATCCATCAAACAATAAAGTATGAAAGATATCTAAAATCCCAACTGATAAAAAAGAAGCAGAGATAAAAATGAGGATCCGTGACTTCGTATAAGACCAAGTGAGCCATCCATATAAAAAGATGACAGCTGAAATAATAATACTAGTTAATTCCATAAGGGTATGAATGAATAGATGTGTATTCGCATCTAAAAAACTTGGAAACTCAATAAATAAAACTAGCAAATAAAAGATAAAACCTATTAAAGCAAATGAAATAGCTTTACGTTCTATGTTTGTCGAAACTTGGGACAATAAATATACACCTCAATTTAACTAGATATTATTAGTTTGGCTCAGTTTCTAATTCTAAATTCCTGATTCTAAATTCTTATTTTCTATCATTATCGCGAATTTTTAGTTAAAATCAATAGATTCTACCAAATATGTCATAATGTGACAAAAACTTCGATTTGATTAAAAATAGTATAATCTACCTACAATTAGTTGATATTTATACACTTATGACTATAATAAAGTTTAATATAGTAATAATATAGGAAATTATGGAAACAATGATGAATCATTTTTTACAATATGTACAACAACCCTTAAATAAAAGGGTCTTTTTTATTGGGGACAAGGAGCGGCTAATTATGTTTCAATCAATTTTGTCAAATTTGGCAATCATATTATTGGGTCATTTATTAATGAGCACATTAATGAACTACCGTGAACGTTTTCCGGAAAAATTGCTATACATGTGTATTGTTATACTCTTTTCTGGGGTAATCATTACGATGTTCTATTTGCCGATTCAATTTGGAGGATATCGATTAGATTTAAGATTAATTCCACTTTTGTTGTTGGCGGTATTTAGAGGTTGGAGGATTACACTTCCCGTTCTTTTCGTTGTTTCAACCTGGCGCTATTTGATGGGTGGAGATGGTGCTGTTCCTGGTACTATATTTGGCATGATTTTACCAACCTTATTTACTTTAGCGTATTACAAGTTCAAAACAAAGAAAAGCAACGTTATTGAAATGGTTTTGATCATTACTGTTTGTTGGTTGATTTCCGATTTTCCAATCCTAATCATTGTCCCAGATGGAATAGAGATATTTAAGGATATCTTCTTATTAAGGTATGCATCATTTCTTGGAGCAACTTTCATCTATTATTCATTTATTCTACTTGAATATAAAAGAGAGGCTTTAAAAAAACAATTAACTTTTCTTGCTATGCACGATCCTTTAACAAAACTGCTAAATAGAAATGAATTTATAAAGGTAGTTGAAGAAAAGATAACTGAATCACATTTAAATCATTATATAGCCATGATTGATATAGATCATTTTAAGAAATTGAATGATAATTATGGTCATATTGCCGGTGACACTATTTTGATAAAGGTAGCCTCTATTTTCAAGAAATATGAAAGTGATCATGTCATAGCTTCAAGATATGGTGGAGAAGAATTTATCATATATTTAGGAACGAATAGCCCGGAACAGGGGGCTATGATTGTAAAAGAAATTCAAAACGAAATACGTGCGACATCATTTGAAATTGATAATGATTTCACCGTTCCGATCTCCGTCTCGATAGGCTTAGCAAAAATGAAAAACGAGCCAGCCCTAAAGGATTTAATAAAGGAAGCGGATAAAAATTTGTATACGGCTAAGGACAAAGGAAGAGATCAGTTAATAATGACATCTATTGACAATTTAAACTTTTAGGTATAAAATCTTTAGTAAATTAAATATTCGAGAGAAATTATTCAACTTCTTTTACATAAAAGAGCTTTAGCATACTATTAAATGTACAATTTGGTAGTGTGAAGAAGTAATTCTTTAAACATAAAGAAGTAAAGAATAAGATAAATCGGTATATTACTTGACTAGTCAGGAGGAGAGGACTAGTTTTAGGAATATATCGTTTTTTGGTTTAGAAGGGGATTTTAGATGGAAAAATCAAAGGGGTCTATTGAAAAATAAAGATTTGAAGGATCATGTAAAAATGATGGATTATCTTTTTCAAAATTGTACGCCTGAATTTTCAGGGGGTAAGATAAGCGAGTGGCTAGAAGGAAAAGAAAATATTACTGAAAGTATCCGGAAAAGCGTTGATATCATTCGTCATCATCCATTGGTTCCCTTTTACGTTAAAGTTCAAGGTTTTATGTTGAATAATGAAAAAGAGGAATTCACAAGTTTGAATGTGTAATAAAAAAAAGAGTGCTAAAGGGTATCCAAAATAGGTGCCCTTTATATTTTTGCATTATAATGCTTACTAACAATTGGAACTAAATTGTGGAAGTAAGGTTTAACAATAAAATCTATTGCACCGCTTTTAATGGATTCATTAATGATCGCCTTCTGTCCGCCTAAAGCTGTACACATAATGACCTTTGCATCGGGGGCTATGTTTATTATTTCCTTTTAAAGCATCAATTCCATTAAGTTCAGGTGAGAAGATTTTGTACTTTTCGATAGCCTCAATACCATTTTTCGCCTCTATGAACACTGTATAATTTGCTTCCATTAAAATATCTTTTAAAAGCCTTCTCACGAAAAGAGAATCGTCAACAATAAGTATCCCTTTCAATTGAAACATCCTTTCAATAATATCACACTCTTCAAACCTAATAAAATCAATACTAATATATGAGATACGGCCATTTAAGTGGTAAAAAAATGAAGGGGCGGCATAAAAGACCAAGACTTTTTAAATTTATATTAAAATAATATTCTAAAAATTAATAGTTATAAAGACCTATACATTTTATACTATATAGGTATGGATTATAGTATTTAATTAGTATATAATGTTTAAAAAAGTTATTATTATTTAGCAAGTCGTATTTAATATTAATATGATAAAGGCAAAACTACAGAAATGTAGTGACGCAAAGCTATAGGGACTTATCCATTAAGGAATGTCAGCCAGTTACCAAATTTATTTAAGGCGAAACCATGTCCCCTTTATTTTTGGGATATGGTTTTTTGTTTTGAATATAGATTTCAATTTAGGTGGGTGGAAAATGAGGCATACAGATGAAGTCCTGGATTCAGATCTTCAAAAGGAAATAAATAGTCTTTAAAACCAAGGAACAACTGTTGGCGTTATTTTACCGACATATAACCAAAAAAAATTGAAAAAAGTAATATTAGGAGATGGACATTAAAAATGAAATTAACAGTCGCAAGAAAAATGTATCTAGGCTTTAGTGCTGTTTTAGTTCTTTTACTAGTAATGGCGGGGTTTTCTTATTACCAAATTGCAGAAACAAAAAATACATATGAAAACGTGTTAAACGACCGTGTTGAAAAAATTAACCTTGTCCGTGGGATGTTAGAAGTAACAAAGGATATTGAAATTGCTAATCTAGCGTACTTAATCATTGGGAATGACGAATCATTAGCTGCTTATGAGGAATCTTTGGCTCGATATAATAAGTTAAGTACACAATTAAAATCATTATTAAATACAGAAAAAGGAAAGAAGCTGCTAGATGAAATTGATCAGTACTCAATGCAATACATTGAATTAGCTCAAAAAACAATTTTTTTAAAAAAGGCTAACAATCTTAAATACATGGATGATATTTCAAAAGAAGCCCCACTTATCATGCAAAGTATTAGTAATAAGGCTGAAGAAATGATTATTAATGAAACAAATGAACTAAATAATGCTAGAAATCAAACGTTGGAAATAGTGAAAGGGATACAATTTGTCCTAGTTATATTAAGCATTATTGCTCTTCTTCTTGGTGCCGGAATTGCTTTTTATATTAGTCGAATCATTTCAAATCCGGTAAGAAAGATTGCGATTGCTGCAGATAAAATAGCAGATGGCGACTTAACGCAAGAGGAAATTCAAATTAAAAATAAAGATGAAATTGGCGAGTTGGCCCATGCTTTTAACAATATGACTTTTAATCTTAGGCAAGTAATACAACAGATTAATAGTAGTTCTGAACAAGTGGCAGCCTCATCTGAAGAACTACAAGCAACAAGTGAACAAGCAACAGAAGCTACAGAACAAATTGCATCCGCAATCCAGGAAGTGGCCGGTGGATCAGAAACCCAAGTATCAAGTTCAAAACAAAGTGCCATTGCAATGGAAGAAGTATCACTGGGAATCCAAAGAATTGCTGAGTCCTCTACAACAGTTAGGGGTTCTGCACAGGAAGCAACAGTTTTATCAGAACAAGGATATCAATCCCTGCAAGCTGCAATCCATCAAATGGAATCAATTGAAGAGGGAACACAAAACACGACAGCTGCTATTAAAAATTTAACAGAGCGTTCAAAGGAAATTGGAAATATTATTGGTGTAATTACGGATATTTCTGAGCAAACAAATTTATTAGCTTTAAATGCTGCCATTGAAGCAGCAAGGGCTGGAGAACATGGTAGAGGCTTCACAGTGGTAGCCGATGAAGTGCGGAAATTAGCAGACCAATCACGTGATTCAGCTTCCCAGATTGTACAGTTAATACAGGAAATTCAAAAAGATACTGAAATAGCTAATAACGAGATGATGCAAAACATTAATGAGGTAGATATAGGAAAGAATGTTATCCAAGAGACAGGTACAGCTTTCCAACAAGTGTTGAATGCTGTTCAGCAAGTTAATACTCAAATCCAAGAGGTATCTGCTGCATCAGAACAAATTTCAGCCAACACAGAACAAGTGACAGCTTCTGTAGAGCAATTAGCCCAAATTGCGAAAGATGCATCTGAACAATCACAAGGCGTTGCGGCTGCCTCCGAAGAGCAATTAGCCTCAATGGAGGAAATTAGTAACTCAAGTGAATCATTAAGCAAACTAGCACAAGAATTACAAGAATTGGTTGCAAGATTTAAGATTTGATCCATTTCGAATAAATAAAGAGAGCCGCTTGTTCAATAAGATAACGGAGGGAAACCTCTTTTTCTCTTTTTGAAAGTATTATTATTACATATTTTGTAGAATCTATTGATTTTAAATAGAATTTCGCGATAATAATAGAATAGGAATTTAGAATCAGGAATTTTGAAATACTAAATAAACTAATGACAAAGATGCTATGAAAAACTACCTATATTTGGGCACTTGGGTATTTTTGAGCGAGTAGTGCAACCGACTTTTTTAAAGGATATTGTAAGAGTTGCAAAAACAGATCATCTACTTTGGAAATGGAAAGTTTATAATATGATGTTAGGATTAGAAACACAGGAGAATATAAACGTACAGTCCCACGAACATTGTAGGTTAGGAAAGTGGTATTATGGGGATTTGCCTACACAAGTGAAATCTAGGGACACATTTAAACGATTGGAGGAGCCTCATAAGGAAGTCCACCATTATGCCAAAGTTGCAGTGGATTATTATGGAAAAGGTGATATGGGGTTGGTGTCGAGCAAGCCTTTGTACAATTAGAAAGGGCTTCTAACAATGTTATTGATTTGTTAAATAGATTAGAGTCAGAACTATAAACTTTTCACTGGGTCGGAGTTCCCGACCCTCTGTCCCATCTAAACCAAACAAAAAACTGCCTGCACATCGCAGACAGTTTTTTACTAACTACTTAAATTTAATTCGAACGCTCAGCTAACCAGTCGCCAATCGTAGGGAAAGTTAGTGAAACTGCTTTTGGACCAAATGTTACAGATACATGGCCTGTTGGCACACATACGTATTTCTTGTCTTTACTTGAAATTTTATTCATTAAAGCTTCGACTTGATGTGGCATAGCAATAAGATCGCGCTCACCAGAAATATTAAGTACGTTTGCCTTAATTGCACTT
Source organism: Schinkia azotoformans LMG 9581 (assembly GCF_000307855.1). Lineage (GTDB taxonomy): Bacteria > Bacillota > Bacilli > Bacillales > Bacillaceae_J > Schinkia > Schinkia azotoformans. Next base: position 135,718 of record NZ_AJLR01000045.1, read on the forward strand.
AAGTTAACTTTACGTCCACGGATAACAAGTTCATCTTTAATTAATTTATTTTGCTGATAAAATTCACGAATCCACTGACGATAAGCCTCACCAGGGAATGGAATTCCATCCTGCAACCATTTTTGCATTAATCTCCAGCTTTCTACGAATTTCGGATTTTCTGAGCGGTCATATAATGTAACATATGGACCAATGAAATTCGAAAGTGGATCTAGCATTTTATTGCCAAAATCAATCATTTCAGGGGGAACATTTCCTAATGTTTCTACTACTTTATCAACATCAAAGAAACGGTCATCTAGGAAACTACCATATAAACCTGTGTCTTCGAAATCAAATGGACTTGTCATAAATACTAGATTCTTAATAGGTAATTCAGGATGAAGGGAAGCAAAGATCGATGTCATTGTTCCGCCCATACAATATCCTAGCATAGAAACAGAATTTGCTTTTGAAGTACGTAAAACCTTCTTAACGGCTCTAGGAATATAATCTAATATAAAGTCATCAAGCTTCATATTACGATCTTCGTAGCCGGGCGTACCCCAATCAAGCATATACACATCAAAACCTTGGTCAAGAAGGTACTCAACAAGACTGGACCCTTTTGTGATATCAAGGATATAAGGCTTATTGATTAGTGCATAAACCATTAGAAGAGGAGTACTATGTTTTTTAGGTTTATCTGAAATATAGCGATATAATTTTGTTTTGTTTCTTGTCCAAATGACTTCTTTTGGTGTTAAACCTACTTCCGGTTCTGGATCTTTCGTTAATACTTCCATCGTTCTTTTAAACCGGCGATAGGATTGTTTTGCCTCATCAGGCATTACATCTATCATTTCTTCTAATTGTTTTTCTAAGATCAATCTGTACACACCCTTCTTGGAAGATCATTTCACTGTCTAGCTCCAGCGCCTATCGCCTAGCAAACTTCAGGACTCCTCCCTACGATAAGTCAACTAAGAATTGCTAGCGCAATTCAAGTTTCCTTTATCTCAGTCGAAGCCCCTCCAGTTTGTACGGCGATGAGCAAGGCGCTTCCGCTTTTCTTATTACATTGCAAGTCCGCCGTTAATATTCAACTGTTGACCGGTGATATATGCTCCATCTTTACATAGGAATAATACGCCTCTTGCAATTTCTTCCGGATGACCAAAACGCTTTTGAGGAATTTTAGCCACGATTTGTCCGCGAATTTCCTCAGGAATTTCTAGAACCATACTTGTTTCAATAAATCCAGGGCAAATCGCATTTACAGTTACATTTGTTTTAGCTAATTCAAGTGCAAGAGATTTTGTAAATCCAATCAAACCAGCCTTAGCTGCTGAATAGTTTGTTTGACCAAAAGCACCTGTTTGGCCAATTACAGAGGAAATATTGATGATTCTACCAGCGTCAGATTCAGACAGATGTGGCAATGCAGGCGAAATAGTGTTATATGAACTATTTAAGTTAACATCAATCACTTTTCTCCAATTTTCTTCTGAAAGCTTTTTAAATGAACTGTCTCTAGTGATACCTGCATTATTAACCAAGATATCTAGACGTCCATATTTTTCAACTGCGGCATTTACTAGTTTAGTAGCTTCTTCAGAAACAGAAACATCCGCTTGAACAGCATAAGCTTCCCCGCCGTTTGCTTGAATTTGTGCTACAAGATCTTCAGCTGCCTTGCTGCTGCTATTATAATTTAATACTACTTTTACCCCATTGCTTGCTAATTCTTTTGAAATAGCAGCTCCAATTCCAACAGCGCCCCCAGTAACGATTGCAACTTTACCATTTAAATTAATCATAGTTAAGTCCTCCCCCAATTTATGTAAGTTTTTAATTCACCATTATTTTGCGTTTACTTTTACAGCTTTTGGATCTTCTTTAGTTTTCGGTTCCTCGTTACTTTTTAGATCCTCTTTAAGAAAATTTAGAACCTCATCCAATTTGCTGCCGATTTCTTTTACTTCTTTCTTTAATGTAACCATGTCCTTTTTTAAATCATCTGGTGTGATCTGTTTTTCAAGATTTTCTTCCAATTGCTCTTCCATATCATCTATTTTTTTATCTAAATTGATTATAAGAGAAGAAAGACTGGATAAATCCTCACGAGTAGGCAGGTTCATTTGTTCTAGGAATTGCTTTGTGTTTTTATCAGTCATATTTCTAAACAGCAAGTTTCCTTCTAAAACCTTACCCATCCATTCAGAAAACTCTTCAGTTCCAACCTTTTCATTAATGGCGGGTCCCCAATAATTTTGGACGTTTTTATAATAATCCTGCCACATTGCAAATGGATCATATGTTTTTTGGTTAGACATGTTTTACACTCCCTTCCTTATTTAACTCCCACATGTAGTTTAAACATGATTTTTGTCTGAAACAATTTAAATAATTCCAAAAATTTCTACATTCTCCGCAGAAAATTTGCATAGTAATGTCGAACGGGAAATTCGTTCTTCCCTAAAACGCTGATGTGTCAAGGAAAGGAAAACGTTATCAAAAAAAGACAAAAACCGCAAAAGTAGGGTAGAAGGAAGGTAAAACCGCAAATAGTAAAAGTTGACAATTGGAACATATAGGTGTAAATTACACATATAGTCAAAAACAGGTGATGAATATGGCAGATAACACAAATCAAAAAAATAGCATGGAAAAAGGGATAGGGGGCTCACCCAAAAATTTAATGGTGCCGTTTTTATTGTTAAGTTTGCGGGGGGGATTTGGCCTACATGGATACAAACTGATTCAACAGTTAACCCAGCTGGGCTTTTCTTCTATTGATCAAGGGAATGTCTATCGATTACTAAGACAGTTAGAGAAGGATAATTTAGTGAAATCCGAGTGGGATACAACAAGCAGTGGACCTGCTAAACGAATCTATTCGATAACCGATGTTGGCCTTGAATATCTAGATTTATGGGCCGAATCTTTGGGGCAATATCAAACGATGTTGGATAGTTTTTTTACGATGTATTCCAATATGTTCATGCCTCTCGTTCCAAAGGGGAAAAAAGAAGACCCTGATGAAAAGTGATACTGCAGTTTTGCAGCCACATAAAAAAATTAATTTATTTTAAAGGAGATGTTTTAATGTTTACAACGGTGGATCAAACGAAAAAGATTATTGATACAATGTGGGTGAATTGGGAAAATGGAGTTCAACAAGTCTATCGAACTCAAGAAAAAATTGGAGAGTTCTCTTTAGATGCCCTGAAACAACAACAAGATATGCTATCTTCAATCGCTACAAACCAAAAACAAGTAGAAGAAGAAATTAAAAATTCATTAAATGAAGCAGTAAAGTTATTTAAAGAAAACAATGTATATGGCAAAAATGATGAATTTGTTCAGCTATTTGATACTTGGAATGAGAAAATGATGGGCATCGTTAATCAAATTCAACAATTAACATCAACTCCGTCTAAAGCATTGTTAACATTGACTGAACAATCTCATGAGAGAATGTATGAAGCTGTAAAACAGACTCTAGAAAATCAAAATAAACTGCATATGGAAACAACTGAGAAAATTGAAAAATTCATGGCACAAATTAAAGAATCTCAAAATAAATTCGTTAGTGCGATTGAAGAACAAACAACAAAGACAGCAGAGAAGAGTCAGGCTAAAAAAAAGAACTAGAATTAATTGAAAAATCAAAAAATGTGAAAGAGCGCCTATTCGCAGAAATAGAGATTGGAGATGCCGCTTCTTTCACGCGAAGAGTAACCAATGAGGATCTCTTTGACTTTGCAGCATTAACTGGAGATGTAAATCCGATTCATCTTGATGAGGACTATGCATCGAAGACAATGTTCAAAGGAAGAATTGCTCATGGGGTCTTAACAGTAGGCTTTATTTCTACGTTACTTGGCACAATTTTACCTGGTAAAAACGTGATTTATTTATCTCAAAATTGCAGGTTTACAGCGCCAGTACGTATTGGGGACACAATTAGGGTAGTGGGAAAGGTAATAGATAAGCGCCAAGATAAAAAAATATTAACTATAGAAACAAATGTCTATAATGATCGGGACGAACTGGTACTTGAAGGAAGTGCTGTAGTCATGAAAAAGGAGCAGTGATAGCTTCTTTTTTTTGTTCTTTTTTTCGTGTACACATATATAAATTGAAAACTTTTAAAACTTAATATATAGATAAATATAATTATTGACAATAATCCGTGAATTAACTTATCTTAGAGGTAGTATAAATTATCAATATAGTGAACATTGTTATCTATAGTGAAATATTAGCCGAATTAAAAAGGGAGGAAATTGATATGAAATTAATTACATTTACAGTTGCAGGATCTACTAGAATTGGAGCTGTAACAAATGAAAACGTTGTAGATTTAAACGCAGCTTATGAAGCATTACAAGATTCGCAAGGAAAAATTCGCGCTAAACAAATTGCAGAAGCTTATGTTCCAAATGATATGACTGGATTTTTACAAGGCGGCAAAGAAAGCATGCAATATGCAAACGAGGCCATTCATTTTGCACTAGAAAACAAGGAATATAAAGGACGTACACTTGTATTTGCAAAAAAGGATGTCAAAGTTGGCGCTCCGGTTCCAGAGCCGGGCAAAATGATCTGTGTTGGTCATAACTATCGTGAGCATATTTTAGAAATGGGACGTCAAATTCCTGAATTCCCAGTTGTGTTTGCAAAGTTTTCTAACACTGTCATTGGTCCAGAAGACGATATTCCATTCTTCCCAATCTCTGAACAATTGGACTATGAGGCAGAATTTGCTTTTGTTATTGGAAAAAGAGCAAGAAACGTTTCTCAAGAGGAAGCACTTGATTATGTAGCAGGATATACAATTGTTAATGATGTTACTTATAGGGATATTCAACGCCGGACAATCCAATGGTTGCAAGGTAAATCAGTTGATGGAGCGGCACCAATGGGACCATGGCTTGTTACAACGGATGAATTAACAAATCCATCTGGTTTAGAAGTAGTTTTAACTGTAAATGGAGAAGAAAGACAGCATACAAACACTGCTAATCTAGTATTCTCTGTGCAATATTTAGTAGAGTTTTTATCTAATCTAATGACACTTGAACCAGGAGATGTGATCTTGACTGGTACTCCAGGTGGTGTCGGCGTGGCGATGGATCCACCGTCATTCTTAAAGGATGGGGACGTTGTAAGTATTAGTATTGATGGAGTCGGTGTGCTTGAAAATAAAGTTCAAAAAGCAGCTATTGAGGTGAAAAACTAATGACAATCCAAGAATCCATTCAATCTGTAGAGAAGTCTCTTGATCAAATCATTGAAACTGTAGAAGGTTTATCAGAAGAAATCATCCGCAAAAATCCGGTACCAGAAGAATGGTCTATTATGCAAATCATTTGTCATGTTGAAGAAGCCCTTCCATATTGGCTTGCGGAAATTGACAATATTAAAGCAGCACCTGGAACTGAATGGGGAAGACACTTCACCCATGGAGGACGTCTTGCTGCCGTAGATGCAGCTGAAACTCGTACTGTTTCTGATGTACTAGCAAAATTAAAAGAAATCAAGCCATTTGTATCTGAAAAACTAGCTGAGCTTGACGAAGCAACATTAGCAGTTGAATCACCAAGCCGCAATCCAAACTTCGGCACAAAGCCGATTTCCTTTATAGTGGACCATTTAATTGTGGAACATGCGAGCAAACACTTTGGTCAAATTCAGCGCAATTTATCAAAATTACAATAATCTTTCAAATCAAAATTTTATAACACCATTATAAAAACTATTGAAATTTAGCATCTGCAAAGGTAAAATTTAGGTAAATTTTATTAAATAATATGAAAAGATGCTATGAAGAATCTCCTATATTTGGGCACTTGGGTGATTCAGAGCAAGTAGTGCAACCGGCTTGAAATCAAGTCGGTTTTTTTGTGTATTCGAAAATAAATTGGGGGAATAGAATCTATGAAAATATTAATAGTTGAAGATTCAAAGTTTGTACAAAACGTTATACGGAAAGTCATTCTTGAAAATATACCAAATTGTGAAGTACTGACAGCTAATGATGGGGAAAGTGGTTACAAGCTGTATATGGAACATAAGCCGGATTTGATTACTTCAGATCTATTAATGCCTATTTTGAGCGGTCAGGAAATGTTGAAGAAGATTAGAGAAATTGATAATGAAACCAAAATTATTGTTATTTCCGCAGATGTTCAAAAAGCAACTAGAGATGAAATTGAGGAGCTTGGAATTTTAGGATTCATAAATAAACCTGTAACAGGTGAAAAAGCAGATTTGCTCATCAATCTTATCAAGGGGGTCTAACTTAATGTTGAATGAACTTCAGCGGGATTTATTAACTGAACTTGTGAATGTATATGTTGGGCAGGCAGCAAGTATGTTATCAGAAATGGTTCAACAAAAAATTGATCTAGCGATTCCAAAAGTTGAATTGGTCTCTACAACTGAAGTTAATCCTGAAGACCATAGATTTAATATCTTTATGAGTGAAGGGCACCTGATCACATCCTCATTAAAGTTCGGTCATGAATTTCGTGGAAAAGCAATCTTGATGTTCCCGATAGACCAAGCTAAAATCTTAGTAAATACATGCCTCGGGGAGATAACTTCAGATTTAGATACGGATGCTAAAAGCTTGATGGATACTGATTTAGATGTATTAAAAGAGATCAGCAATGTGATTCTTAATGCGATAATTGGCGAGTTTGGTAATTTCCTAGGATTGAGACTTGAGTATGCGTTGCCGGATATTGAGCTTGTTTCAATAGCCAAGGGGGATAAAACAACATTCCTTCAAAATGAGGTTCACGTCCTTATTTTACAAACTTCTTTTTCACTTGCCGAGACGAATATAAAAGGCGCAATCGTGATTGCATTAAGTATGGATTCAATATCTAGCTTGCTGAAAAAAATAGATGAATTACTGGAGGAAATCCATGGATAGTCTAGTTTTCCAATCCTTAGATAAAGTAAATGTTGGAATGGTCATCATAGACAAGAATTTAAATATTCTCCTTTGGAATCAATGGGTAGAGCGGTTAACTGACTTCAAGGCTGAAGAGGTGATTGGGAAAAGTTTAACAGAGATTTGTCCGCGATTCCGAATGAAAGTATATTCAGAGATACTACAAAATGTACTTTTTCATGGCCAAAGTAGATTTTGTTCAAGTACATTGCATAAAGCATTTTTTCTTCCACAAGATGTGACTGATGAGAACACTATTAAGCAGAACCTGCACATAGAACCACTGTATAAGGAAGATCTTACGTATGCCCTTATACAAATCAGTGATATGACGACAACTTATAACCGAGTTTATAAGTTGAAAAATTTAATAAAGGAAATGGAAGTTGAGCTAAAAGAAATTCAGACTACTGAAAAGATTAGTAGACATCGTGCTATGCATGATTCTCTTACGGGTTTACCCAATCGCCTTTATTTCAATGATCGGCTTGCATGGGCAATCAATTATGCCCACAGAAACCGTGATAAACTGGGGATTATGTTTCTGGACCTTGATGGATTCAAGGAGATCAATGATACATATGGCCATAAAGTAGGCGATATGGTACTAAGGGAAGCAGCCCGGCGTTTACGGGGATGCATCCGGAGTATCGACACGCTTGCACGACTGGGCGGAGATGAATTTACGGCTGTATTAATTCAATTAAAAGATGAAAAAGATGCTTCGATAGTAGCTAGTAAGTTTATAAAGGTATTTCAAGATCCATTCATAATAGATGAAAAACCAATAAAACTTTCAGTAAGTATAGGAATTAGCACGTACCCAAAAGATGGAGAGGAGCCTGCGGCACTCATAAATAAAGCGGACACGGCTATGTACAAAATAAAAATTAAGGGTAAGAATGCGTTCGGCTTTGCTGAATAATAGAACATAACAGGGAAAAGAATGAAACATAAAATATTAATTATCGAAGATGAAGATAAAATTGCAAGAATACTGGAGCTTGAACTTAAGCATGAAGGATGTGAGACGACAATTGCGGCTAATGGACGTGCAGGATTAGAGTATGCTCTGAAAGAGTCATGGGATGTAATTATCCTTGATATTATGATACCGGAATTAAACGGGATTGAAGTATTGCGACGGATTCGAAAGTCTGACCAGCTAACCTCCATTATTTTACTATCTGCTCGTGATTCTGTAATGGATAAAATAAATGGACTCGATCATGGAGCAAATGATTACATGACAAAGCCTTTTGATATGGAAGAGCTGTTAGCACGCATTCGAGTAATGATCCGAACAAAACAGCAGCTTCAACACAAACAGAAAAATGAGGATGAGTTCGTTTTAGCTGATTTAAAAGTTAATCTCCTTACTCGGGAGGTTATCCGTGGTGGTGAAAAAGTGGAGCTGACAAAAAAGGAATTTGATTTGCTGACTTTTTTATTAGAGAATCATCACCATGTTTTGAGTCGCGAGCAAATTTTAGAAAAGGTTTGGGGCTTTGATTATCTAGGAGATACGAATGTTGTCGATGTATATATTGGCTATTTGCGGAAAAAAATTGATGCACCTTTTCATGAGCCATTAATTCATACAATCCGCGGGGTCGGTTTTACGATCAAGGAGAATAACCGATGACATTAAAAGCAAAACTCCATATTCTTATTTTTACTTGGACTATTATTATTCTACTTGTCGGTAATCTAGCTGTGTATCTGTTATTTGTTGAAATGATTAAAGATAAAAAGGAAAACAGCTTAGAGTATATTGCAAGTACGATTGAAAATCAGGGTATTCCTAAATCAGACGCTGATGAAGCAGTTATTCAAAAATTGCTCCCGGAGGACAGCCTTGTTCGTATCATTGCACCTACGAATGAGATCAAATTTGAGTATACAAATGAAAGTGATTATAGCAAAATACCGGCTTCTTTTTCACCGCAAGCGGAGTATACCTATGATAGTTATGATGGAGATGATGTTATCGTATTTGTTAGGCCAATCTTAGCCGCAGGGGATGTTACTGCGTCCATCCAAGTCATTTCAGATTTTGAAGACGAGCGGGAGGATATTCAAGATCTATTGTATGTACTTCTTACGGTTTCAGGGATCCTTCTTGTTATTTCGATCTTATTGAGTTTCCTGGCATCCTCTCTGTTTTTACGTCCACTTGCACAGTTTATCAAAACGATGGAGGATATTCGAATAAGCAGGAACTTCAAAAGGATTTCTATTAATGATAAAAATTCAAAAGAAATGAACCAAGTTGCTCAAACTTTTAATGCGATGATTGAACAACTAGAGGAGCAGTTCGAAAAACAGGAACAATTTGTCTCGAATGCTTCTCATGAATTACGAACGCCATTAACCATCATTGAAAGTTACGCTTCTCTTTTGAAAAGATGGGGACGTGAGAATGAGGAAGTGTTAAAAGAAAGTATTGATGCCATTCATCAAGAAGCACTTGGTTTAAAAGCAATGATTAAGCAGCTATTAGAACTGGCAAGGTACGAAGAACAAATGACACTGCCTTTATCTGATCTAAATGCAGTAGATATTGGTAAAAAGACGATTAACCGATTGAAAGGTTTTACGAACCGACCGATCCATCTTTTGGTCAAAGAAGATTCTATTCCTGTTTTTGCAAATGAACAAGCACTAATTCAAGTGCTGACGATATTGGCTGATAATGCTTTCAAGTACAGCGAAGACAAGGTGGAAATTAAAATCGATAAGGACAACAACAAAACCACACTTCAAGTCATTGACTATGGTGTTGGAATTCCAAAAGAAGACCTTCCCCATGTATTTGATCGATTTTACCGGGTTGACAAAGCAAGACAACGGAGTGCCGGTGGGGTGGGAATTGGACTATCTATTGCACATACACTTGTTGAAAAAATGGAAGGGCAGATATCCATTCAAAGTGAACCTGAAAAAGGAACGATTATCACTTTAGCGTTTAAGGCACAATCCTAAAACTTTTATCAAATTCTTATGAAATTCTTAATCTTTTCAGAATGTATCCTTAAAAATAATAGTTATAGTACAAGTATAAGTGACTTACTTGGAGGAATGGAGGGATTAAGAATGAAGAAAGAATGGAGAAAAATTATCACATATTCCGTTGTTGCATTTGGATTAGGATGTGCAGGAGTAACAACTATAAATGGCTTAGAAGGAGATCAAGTAGAGGCTGCCCAAACCTCATTCGTTTCAGAAAGTGCCAATGATATCGAGCAACGCTTATTCGCACAGTCACCAAGACATTATGTTGAAATGGAGGGGAAAGTAAGAGCCTATGATGGAAAAAATATTACGATTCTCCATCCAATTCACGGTGAAAAAACTTTTAGCATCGCTTCCGATGCAATCATTTCAGACCGATATATAAAATTGAAAAAAAGTGTTTTGGCGGAAGTGAAAATTTTTGATTCGGAGGTTTATAGAATTGAAACTGAAAGAACGATTGAAACATATGGGACGCTTTCAAGCCTTGATAACAAGAAAATAACGGTAACGGTTGATAATGTTAAAAAGGAATTTCCGAAAGGAAAGTTCTTCCATCTTGATAAAGATGGATATCGTGGAAGCGTGATCGGCATGCCAGTTAGTATTACATTAGATTCAGGCTTTACTGCCTTAAATGCTGAAATTGAAGATGACTATGACGATCTCGATGATGACGATCATTACGATGACTAGACTTTTTATACACAAAAAATAACCCTTAGCACTTGAACTAGGGGTTATTTTACATGAAACCACTATTATGATGCGAAATTTATGGGCAGCATAACTTGAAACGTAGTCAAATCATCTGTTGAGATGCAATTTATTGTACCATGATGGCTTTCGATTATTTTTTTACAAACATATAATCCTATTCCTGTGCCTAAATTCTTTGTGCTATAAAATGGCTCGAAAATTAACTTAATTTCATCTGCACTTAAAGGTGCACCGTTGTTTGAAATACTAACAGAAATATTATCAAGATCTGCTGCTGCTATGATGTTAATTTTTCTCTTCTTCTCTTTTTCTTCGCTTAAAGCATCAACTGCATTTATTAATAGATTTAGAAAAACCTGCTTCAATTCATTTCGATCGCCATTGACCGTTACATCTAAATTCATATTAGTGGTTACCTCGATATTACTATCAACAATACTTGGGTACAAGAAATGAACAACATCTTCTAGTATATCGTTAATAGTAATTGTTTCAATCCTACTTTCGATGACGGTGTTCATCTTTGACGTGTGAAGAAACTGTGTAATTCTAAACTTCAGTTGTTCAAGTTCCTTGCTAATAATATCTAAATAAGGCATGCTCGGATGTTCAGCCTTTAGTAGTTTGACAAATCCCATGACAGAGGTAAGTGGATTGCGAAACTCATGGACGAAACTAGAAGACATTTGTCCGAGGATAGATAATCTATCCTTATGGCTCTGCGAAATAAACAGGTTTATCTCTTTTAATTTCATATCTTTTAGTTCAGTGTACTTTGATACAGCGTAGTAGCAGAATCTATCAAACTGTCTATTTACTAAGTCAATGATGGGCTGTAACTCATCTAATAAGATTCCAGATTTGATTATATGCTTTACTATGAGACTCCTTCCAAGATTCACATTGTAAACGAAGTCCCCTATATTTATGTTAGCATCAGCCCGTTCTTGTGCAACTTTGTGTGCTAAGGATTTAATATCGTCATCTGAATAATCATCTAAAATAGAATCAATGATTAATTGGTATATTAAAAAGCCATTTTTTCTTATCAGTTCCTTATCATCTTCATCAGTACTTACCACTATGCTTTTTTCCCATAAATCTAATACTGTACTTTCATTGTTTTTGAGAAATTGAGCTAATTTTTCATATCCATTATATGTTGGCACATTTGTTTCCATAATAATTCCCACTTTCCATTTTTAAAAAGGATTGAATGAAGTGATTATATAGGGAAAATATACCATAAAGGTTTGAATATATATATAAAATTTATAATATTTTATACATTTTGTTTAATTAAAGGAAATGTGATTGCAAAGCAGGTTCCTTCATGATTTTTAAATTCCGTTTCATTCATAAGTTGAAGCAGCCCTCTAGAAGTAGTTAAAGGATTTCGTACTTCATCGGAAATGCTTGCGGCTAATTGACTTATCATTTTCATTTTTTCAACCTTCCAAATAGGAATGAAAGAATAACAGCGACAGTCATTTTCTTTTGTAAGGAAAGCTTAAAATACATCGTTTTCAAAAAAGGAACAGATAGTAAGATTAATGTGACCGTAATAAAACGAACAACTATTGCTAAAAGGTAATCCAAAATAGTCTCCATCTTATTGAATTTTCAGTATGTATAGTATTTCGAACGGAGACGTATGCGTGAATCAATTTTATTTTTATGGAATCTAGTACAAGTACTATTTATGAGGCGCGTAATGCAACATGACTGAAATTTTCTATCATAATATAACACTTGTCCCAATATACTAAAGTGAAGAAGCTTTAGGGGGAGTAGTATTAGTGGAAAAGGAAGAATTCGAAGGACTGTTCATAATGGCTTATCTCCATTTAGCATTGATTCTAGTAATCTGTGTGATAGGGAAGTTTGTTGGTAGTTATTTTTGAAGCATAGTACAATTTTATAAGAGTGTTTATTATCCAACACCGCGCTTGTACAAAAGGAGACAAGCGCGGTATTCCTATTTTAAAGAAGTGAGCTGAATTTGTTCCAATCTAAAATAATAATCCTTTTTTCCTTTAGTTCAATAAGATGGGTACTTTTTAACTTTGATAAGGCTCTGCTTGTACTTTCTCTAGTGGCACCGACTAATAATGATAGATCATAGACTGAGATAGGTAGGTCAATGTATATTTTATTATTTAATCTTCTTCCAAATTTTTTTGATAATTTTTCTATTGTAATAAGAAGATTTGAATAAATATCCAAATAAGCCCTCTCGAATAATCTAGTTGAAAACTCTTCAATCTGTTCGCCCATATTCTGAATGACTTTTTCGATTAGAAGAGGACAAGCTTTTAATTCCGCTTCAAAAAGACTTGTGTTTATATATAATATTTCACCTTCGTGGATCATCGTGGCGGTATTTGTGTAGAGGTATTCACGTTTATTAAATAAACCTGATTCGGTAATGATATCTCCTCTTGTTTTAAGACTAACAATTAACTCCTTTCCGTTTTTATCCAACTTAGTAAGCTTAACTAATCCTGAATGAATGAAGAAAACTCCACGGCCTTCTTCAAATTCTGAAATTATGACCTCCCCACGAGAGTATTTTTTTTTAATTACTTTACTATCTAGGCACTGGAAGCAATCTTCAAAGGGAGTTTGTGACAAAGTTAATTTGTCCAAAACTTGCAGTATTTCATTCATTAGATCACCTCGTAGTTACTTTTAATAAACTGAAGCTGAACAGAAGCTTGAAGGAAGAATATTGGAGTAGAATGTCGGAATTCCAAATATTTAGAAAATACTTACATTAATGATATAACTAATTGGTTATTTTTTCAATTCGTCTTTTCTCCAAGTAGGGTTAATAACCTCCATTTGGTGCTCATTTAATGGTATATCGGACAAAAATACGATCATGTCGGTACCCTATCAATAAATTATTGTAGTAATTTTACAAAAAACAAAAAAGGTTATGAAATGTACTATTTTGGTTCTGATATGATTTGAACTTAACATCATATGAAGTTTATACTTATTTTAAGAAACTAAACTAATTTGATAAATATGTATAAAAAAATATATTATTATTTTTAATAGTTTCACATAGAGCAATAAATGTTTTACTATAAATATAATGCGTTTACAAACCAATTTAAAGGAGTGGGAAATATGAGTAATCGAGCATCGCTTCATAATAGGCCTTTAAAAGATGTGAAAAAGTTAGAAAAGCTTGAAATCGTAGGCGAATTAGCTGCTGGCATTGTTCATGAAATTAGGAATCCACTAACTTCAATTTTCGGGTTTGTGCAACTACTAGAGCAAGGAGTTCATAATAAGGATTATTTTAACCTTATTTATTCATCATTTAATGACATTGAAGAGTATCTTAAAGCTCTATTAATCATTGCAAGGCCACAACCTAATGAACAAAAACTAGTTAATATGACACTATTAGTAGAAGATATACTTGAACAAGTAAAGCATAAGATCAATTCTAATCGCGTTCATATCAATACCGATTTTGAATTAGAATTACCCAATATTCTATGTGATGAGACGCAAATGAGTATAGTCTTTAAAAATTTGATCACTAATAGTATTGAAGCAACTTTAAACGAGGGGATCGTTTCTATTTTTGTTAGAAAAGAAGATACGAATTTATTAATAAAAATTACCGATACTGGTATTGGGATGAGCAAAGAGCGTCTTGCTAAATTAGGAGAGCCTTTTTTCAATCTTAAAGAAAAGGGGACAGGGATAGGCTTAATGGTCTGTTATCGGATTATTTGGCAATATAACGGGTCTATTTTTGTTGAGAGCGAAGAAAATAAAGGTACTACTATTGAGGTAAGAATACCTTTTTTGGACTATATGTAATCAATACAGAAATGAGAATAGCAAAGTGAATGCTATGGAAATTATCTAAATCAACTTTTGTAAACTACATTTATTTTTTGAAAGGGGTGTATACTTTGCCTCTTATTAAAACGGTACTTGCAGATGATAATCGAGATTCTTTAGAAATAATTGAGACAATATTAAAACGACACCAAAAATTCAGAATTGTGGCAACGTGTACTGATGGAGAGGAATTAATAAACCAAGTCATTAAATGTAGGCCTGATTTAGTCATTACAGATATTAAAATGCCCAAGCTTAATGGAATAGAAGTTATTAAGAAGTGCAGGAAATTTGATTCCAATGTTAATTTTATATTTGTAACCGGCTTTGACGACTTTGCTGTTGAAGCCTTTAACGTTGCTGCTATTGACTATATTGTTAAACCTTTTAATATGGACAGATTTTTTGCTGCTTTAGAAAAGGCAATAGAAATAATCCAACATAAACAGCAATTAAAATCGAAAAGTTTCAGATCAAAATTAAAAATAAAAAGTAGTGGTTCAAATTATTACATTCCAATGGAAGATATTTATTTTATTGAGAAGCAAGGGAAAAAGTGCATAATTCATGGGAAGAATAAATTGTATGAAACGAATGAGAGTATTAAAGTTTTGTATCAAAAATTAAATGACACCTTCTATTTGTCACATCGGTCTTACATTATTAACCTTAAGAAAATATTGAATATATCTGCAAGTAATGAAACTTATTTAGCTCATTTTGAAGGTATCCCTGATCATGCCCATATATCAAAATTGAAGATTAAAGAAATTGAAACGATAATCCAATATTTATAATTCCGTCACTATCCCTTCTGGTTTAATTTTTTGACCTCTATCATATCAACCGCATAACTATATATACGAGAAATCCTTAATTAAAGTAAGCATCCACGACCTACAGGCGGATCCTTACTTTTTTTTGTTGTAAGGTGGGAAATAATACCTATTTAAATTGGAAATAAAGATAGTTGCCTATAAAAGTAAAATTTTGGGGTATAGTCTAGAAGAGCTGCAACAAGATTTTTTTCGTTATGTAGACGATGATTATGTAAAAATTGTTCTTCGTAATTTTAAAAAAGCTTTAAAAGGAGAAACCGCACTTATCTTAACTTCGATGTGAGAACTATTGGAATATCTGATTCTATTACTAAGTCAAATAAAAGGCGAAGTGAAACGAAGCACTGACTTTATTTTATATAATGGATCTGTGTCGAATTTTTTTAGTGGGCAAGAAGAAGTGTAATAAAACATAGGAACAACAGTTGAAGTAACACTCCCAATTACAGTAGAAGAATAGCAAGCATGAAAGCTGCCCAGGCCCATAACACTCCCAATATTATTGCATATCTTACCCTATAGGATATTATGCGATTTGAGGTGTTGGGATGAGCGTTATTGGAACGGATCAGTGGCTATTGGATTCCTATCATAATCCAATCGATATTTGTGAAAATCTAAAAAGTTATTTTCCAAAAGTGCCGGCAGCTGAGATTTATGAATATTTGAAAATACACGGAATGTATCGACCACTTAGGCAAGGAGTGGAGCGGGTCCGGGCATTGCAAAAAAACAAAGTATGGGAAATAGTGCAAAAGGATTATCTTGCCCTGCAGAAATCATGGGGTGGGCCCGATATCCCCATCTTTATTTTTCCATCTGATGTTACAAATCGAAAAATTCAGCGGGATTTTAACGGCAAATCAGGGTTAGCGTTTAAGGATAAATTGTTTTTATTTTTAACAGACCAAAATACGGAAAAAGAAATAAGAGCTGTGCTGACACATGAATATAACCATGTTTGCCGCTTGGCTAAGTTTCGCAAAAGTGAAGACCAATATGTATTGTTAGACACAATTATATTAGAAGGGTTAGCTGAAAATGCTGTTCGGGAACGACTTGGCACCAGCTATCTGGCCAATTGGACGTCCTACTACACAGATGAGGAATTGGAAAAGATGTGGATGGTATTGCTTCGCCCAAATAAAAATATTAAGAAAACAGATCGAAAACATATGGAGCTATTGTACGGTTTGCGGCGAACCTATCCCAAAATGCTCGGCTACTGTATTGGTTATTACTTAGTAAAAAAATATATGGAAGAAAAAAAGCTAAGCAGTAAAGAATTGTTAACAGAGCCAACGCATATTATTGCTGGAATTGAATAAGATGGTTAGGAGTTTGGGGTTATCTTAACTCCTTTTTTTCTTGATTCAAAAAGGGACGACTGTTAAAGTTAGAATAGTTTAACTAAATGATAAAGGAAATAGGTAAGGTGTTTTATGGAAAATTGGTTAATTAGTATAATGAATGAATATGGGTACATAGGGATTTTGTTATTGATCGCACTTGAAAATATTTTTCCGCCGATACCTTCTGAGGTTATTTTGACATTTGGCGGCTTTATGACGACTACTACTGATTTAACGATAATGGGTGTCGTCATTGCCTCGACCATTGGTTCGGTCCTGGGTGCGGTTGTGCTTTACGGAATTGGTTTACTTTTGGACGTTGAGAATTTGGAGAAAATCGTTGATCGTTGGGGACATATCCTGCGCTTAACGAGGGATGACCTTTATAAAGCAGACGCCTGGTTTGATAAATATGGTCCTTGGACTGTCTTTTTCTGTCGATTTGTACCATTAATAAGAAGTTTAATTTCGATTCCCGCCGGGATGTCGAATATGAATTTCTTCCTATTTCTCATATTAACAACAATTGGAACATTCATCTGGAATATTGTTCTCATCAATCTTGGTGCTTCTGTAGGAGATTCATGGGATTCCATTGTTGGGTATATGGATATTTACTCCAATATTGTTTATGTTGTACTTGCTATTCTGTTGGTATTGTTTATTTTTATCTATATAAAAACAAGGAAACCAAGAAGAAGATAGTAGAAGAGGCTGACTCTATGGGGTCAGCCTCGTAATCTATGTCTAGCTTCAGTTTTTCTATTCCATCGCCAATTCTTCTTTTTTGATGCTTTTTCTTTTTTTTAGCACACCAGCTCCAACAACAGCTGCAACAACAAGAAGTTCAAAGCAGTACTTCAAAATGTCATTTCCAAAGAATGGTTTCATGAATGGCTCGCCTACAATCATTTTTGAAGCAGTCCAAGCCAAGATACCTGCACCAATTGTAATGATAATCGGATAACGCTCCATCCACTTAATAATAATTGTACTTCCCCAAACAACGATCGGTACTGAAATTGCTAAGCCTAAAATAACAAGCAAAATGCTTCCGTGAGCTGCACCGGCAACAGCTAAGACATTATCTAAGCCCATTGCTGCATCAGCAATAATAATAGTGCGGATTGCCGCCCAAGTATTTTCGCCTGCTTTTACATCATGTCCTTTTTCTTCAACTAATAGCTTGTACGCAATCCAGATAAGAAGGACGCCGCCGACTAACAATAATCCTGGAACTTTTAACAGCCACACTACAGCAATCGTCGCGAGAACCCGGATAAAAACAGCACCCACTGTTCCCCACAATATAACTGTTTTTTGTTTTTCCTTTGGTAAATTTCGAGCCGCAAGTCCTATTACAATTGCATTATCTCCTGCTAAAACTAAATCGATCATAACAATTGCTAAAAGTGCCGTAAGAAATTCCATACTTTTTTAACCTCCATTTTTCATTTTTTAAAATAAAAAAGACCTTTGCCTAGTGTTAACTTAGGCAAAGGTCTTGCTAAACATGTATCATGTCAACAAAGCCGATGGATAGCACTCCATGAAATGACGACTTTGTTTCAGGTTAAAAACCTGACGCTACTCCCCTTTGAAAAGGAATATTTTATTGTTATATCTATCATAAGTGAATATTTGTAATTTTGTCAACAACTAACTTATAAATAATACAAAATTAAGTTAAAATGAAACTTTTTGTGGTTTGTATTCGTCTATTACATATGTTTAAATAAATATATCGGAGGGTTATAAGGTAAAATATGTATATTTTTTCAAATTTATAACAAAAATACAATAATTATTAGTTGCAACTTAAATTAGAAAGTAGTAAGATACTTTTCATTGATTCCTTTTTTTATTCGGATTTTTATAAATAAAAATCAAATATATATAAAGATAGAAAAGGTTATAAGGGAATTAGATAAGGGGGATTTTTTAATCATGAAAGGGTTACTTTCCAAAGTAAAAAACTTTCGACCAAGCTCTGAGGAAAAGTTTTTAATTGCTACAGTAGTTTTATTGTGGCTAAAATCTTATTTAATTAGTCGTTTTATTTTCGACTTATCATTAGAAAATGCTGTTGAGGAATTTATTCTCTTCATAAACCCATTAGGTCCGATTTTATTATTATTCCTGTTTGCTTTTGCATTCAGAAGAAAATTAAGCCGCAGGGGAATTCTAATAGGCAGCTTCATTTTCACATTTATAACCTATGCTAATTTAGTGTACTACCGCTTTTTTAACGACTTTATCACAATTCCGGTATTATTCCAGGTGAAAAACTTTGGAGATATAGGCGGCAGTGCTTTTGAATTAATGAAGCCGACTGACATTTTGCTTTTTGTTGATATTATTGTGCTAGCTTTTATTGCTAGAAAGAAAGAAATTAAGATTGTTACCTTTCAAAAGCCCGCACAGCGTGTGCTAATGCTTTTGTCTGTTGGTTTACTAATATTCAACGTATTATTAGCAGAAACACAAAGACCACAGCTTTTAACTAGAACATTTGACCGTGAGATGTTGGTGAAATATCTTGGGGTTTACAATTATCATATGTATGATTTATTCATGCATTCAAAGGCATCAGCTCAACGAGCGTTTGCCGAAGGCAGTGATATCATTGAAGTAGAAAACTATGTGAATGATGGTGTAGAAAAAAAGAATGAAATGTCTGGTATAGCGAAAGGCAAAAACGTCATTTTAATTTCATTGGAGTCTTTCCAAAACTGGCTTATTAATTATGAAGTAGACGGACAACCGGTTACACCTTTCTTGAATGAATTGGTTAAGGATAGCCTATACTTTGATAATTTCTATCACCAAACAGGTCAAGGTAAAACATCGGATGCTGAGTTTTTAAATGATAACTCTTTATATCCATTACCAAGTGGAGCTGTATTTACTCAAAACGCTCAAAACAAGTTTTACGCTCTTCCGGAAATTTTAAAAAATAATGGTTACACAACAGCATCATTACATGGTAACAATAAAAGTTTCTGGAATCGTGATTTAATGTATAAAGCTTTAGGTTATGATCACTTTTTCGATGAGACATATTACAATGTAACGGAAGAAAATTCAATAAACTATGGCTTAAAGGATATTCCATTCTTTGAACAATCAATACCATTATTGCAAAGTTTGCCGCAGCCGTTCCATGCTAAGATGATTACATTAACAAACCACTTCCCGTATATTCTTGATGATGCGGACGTGATGATTCCACGATTGCAAACGGGAGATGGCTCAGTGGACCGTTATGTGCAAACCGCTAGATATTTAGATGAATCACTGAAAGTTTTCTTTGAACAATTAAAAACAAGTGGTCTATATGATAACACGATTGTGGTCATGTATGGCGACCATTATGGAATTTCGGAAAATCATAATAAAGCAATGGCCCAAGTGATTGGCAAGGAAATAACACCGGACGTTCATGTTGAATTACAGAAGGTGCCGTTCATCGTTCATATTCCAGGTGTGGAAGGCAAAACGCTTCATACAATAGGCGGCCAAATTGATGTTAAACCAACAATTCTGGATTTGCTCGGTATTGACCCAGGTAAGGATATTGAATTTGGTGATAGCTTATTTAGCAAAACAAGAAAAGATTTTATTGCATTCCGTGATGGAAGCTTTGTAACTAAAAACTTTATTTATACTAAAGGTACATGTTATACAAAAGGAACAGGGTTACCGGCAGATCAACTTTTCTGTGAACCACAAAAAGAAATGGTTGAATATGAGCTTGCTTTATCGGATAAAGTGATTCAACGCGACTTGCTTCGTTTCTTAAATGAACCAATTGAAAATCTTAAAAAGTAACGATATAAAAGCTGACCAGTAGAAGCCGAACTGGTCAGCTTTTTGTAGTTCGTAATATTTAAATGACTTTGAAAATAACTTATAGTAAACGGTACAATAGAATAAATTTTATAGGAGGTTGGAGTATGGGTCGAACTATAAAAAAGGCAGCTGTTCTTGGTTCAGGTATCATGGGGTTAGGAATTGCGGCCCACTTAGCTAATGTTGGTATTCCAACATTATTGCTCGATATCGTTCCTGCGGAATTAACTGCTGAAGAGATTGCAAAAGGCCTTTCCCTAAAGGATAGGAATGTTCGGGACCGCTTAGCAGTAGCGGCCAAGCAGAAATTATTAAAGCAGAAACCAGCCCCCCTAACATCAAAAGAACATCTCCATTTAATTGAACCAGGAAATTTGGAAGACGATCTTGATCGGCTGAATGAGGTTGATTGGATCATTGAAGTTGTCGTAGAACGATTAGATATCAAGAAAAAAGTATTAGCTACAATTGATAAAGTAAGAAAAAAAGGAACAATTGTCAGCTCCAATACATCCGGGATATCGATTGAGGCGATGGCTGAAGGACGATCCGATGATTTTAAAAAGCATTTTCTTGGCACCCACTTTTTTAACCCACCACGTTACTTAAAACTACTTGAAATTATTCCTACAAAATACACAGATCAAGCTGTTCTAACATTCATGAAAACTTTTGGTGAAGATGTACTTGGTAAAGGAGTTGTCGAAGCAAAGGATACCCCAAACTTCATTGCGAACCGGATCGGTACGTACGGCTTGCTCGTAACCGTTAGAGAAATGATAAATGGAGGCTACAGTGTCGGCGAAGTGGATTCAGTCACAGGTCCAATAATTGGACGCCCCAAAAGTGCAACCTTCCGAACTCTAGATGTCGTTGGCCTCGATACATTTGCGCATGTGGCAGATAATGTACATGAAAATGTTTCCGGTGATGAACAAGAGGTTTTTGTATTGCCGCCATTTATGAAGAAAATGCTTGATAATGGCTGGTACGGAAGCAAGGTAGGCCAAGGCTTTTATTTAAAAAAAGGAAAGGAAATCCTTGAACTCAATATCGAAACGATGCAATACGAACAACGGAAAACGCTAAAAACCGCTTCTATTGAAATGAGTAAGCAAGCGAAAGGCTTAGCCGAAAAATTAAAGATGTTAGTCTATGCAGAAGACCGCGCTGGCCAGCTTCTTTGGAATATAATTAAGCCCACACTTCTGTATTCAGCAGAGCACGCCCAGGAAATTGCGGATGATTTCGTAGCGATTGACCAAGCGATGAAATGGGGCTTTGGCTGGGAGTTGGGACCTTTTGAAACATGGGACGCGATTGGCCTTGAACGATCGATTCAAAAAATGGAGCAGGAGGGTGAGCGAATACCTGCTTGGGTTACGGAGCTTTTCGCTTCTGGAAAAAAATCCTTTTATGAAAATAAAATCGTAGAGTACAATCCGAAGGTCATTCATTTAAAACGTGTGAAAGACCAACATGGCGTGATTAAGAAAAATAGCGGGGCTAGTCTAATTGATATGGGCGACGATGTGGCTGTGTTGGAATTTCACTCCCCAAATTATGCGATTGGTTTAGACATTATCCAAATGATCAATTATGCCGTAGATGAAGTGGAAAAGAACTATAAGGGGCTCGTCATCGGTCACCAAGGGAAGAACTTTTGTGTTGGTGCCAATCTTGCACTGATCTTGATGGAGGCTCAAGATGATAACTATTTTGAAATTGACTTTGTAGTCCGGCAATTTCAAACCGCGATGATGAAAATTAAATATTCCGCAAAGCCGGTTGTGGCCGCACCTTTTGCTTTTGTCTTGGGGGGCGGAGCAGAGATTTGTCTACCGGCAGCCGCTATTCAAGCTTCAATTGAAACCTATATGGGTCTAGTTGAAACAGGTGTTGGTGTCATCCCTGGTGGTGGAGGCAATAAGGAGCTTTATTTACGGCAATTAGAAAAGCTAGGGGCTTCTGGTGGGTATGATCTGCAAAAAGCGGCGCTTGCTACATTTGAAACCATCGCAATGGCAAAGGTTTCAACATCTGCCCATGAAGCTAAAGAAAACGGCTATTTATGTGTTACTGATGGCATAAGCTTTAATAGTGATCATTTATTATTCGATGCGAAACAAAGGGTGCTTGAACTGGATGCAAGTGGGTATCGCACACCAATACGCACAAAAATTCCGGTGATTGGGGAAGTGGGCTATGCCACCATGCTCCTTGGTGCCCAAAACTTGAAAAACTCCGGTTATATATCAGACCATGATATGAAAATTGCTAAAAAACTCGCCTATGTCATTGCTGGTGGTCGCCTTCCGGAGGGTACATTAGTAGATGAACAATACTTATTAGAGATAGAACGGGAAGCCTTTTTAAGCCTAGTAGGAGAGAGAAAAACGCAGGAAAGAATGCAATATATGCTACTGAAAGGAAAGCCATTGCGTAATTAATTTGATTGGATTAAAAAGGGGGGAAGCTTGTGAAGGAGGCAGTAATTGTTGCTGGTGCAAGAACACCGGTTGGTAAAGCGAAAAAAGGTTCACTTGCCAATATGCGCCCTGATGATTTGGCAGCCTTAACTCTTAAGGAAACATTAAAACGTGCAGGTGATTATAACGGGACGATTGATGATGTCATTATCGGCTGTGCCGTCCCTGAAGCCGAACAAGGGATGAATATGGCAAGGCAAGTTGCTGCACTGGCCGGTTTGTCTTATGAAACACCAGCGATTACGATTAATCGGTACTGTTCATCAGGACTGCAATCGATTGCCTATGGTGCCGAGCGGATCATGCTTGGGTTAGCTGACACGATTATAGCCGGTGGAACCGAGTCGATGAGCCTTATTCCGATTACGGGTCATGTACTTAAGCCGAATCTGAAACTCGTTGAAAATGCGCCTGAATACTATATGGCGATGGGTCATACAGCAGAAGCAGTTGCACATAAATACAAGATTAGTAGGGAGGATCAAGATGCCTTAGCGGCACGAAGCCACGCTAAGGCGGCAAAGGCCTTAGCAACAGGGAAGTTTACTGAAGAAATCGTTCCTGTTGAAGTGATTCGTCGTGCAGTCGGTACTGGCTATAAAGTGAAAGAGGATGCCTTTTTGTTTCAACAGGATGAGGGGATCAGGGGAGATACAACACCGGAAATCTTAAGTAAGTTAAAGCCGGCCTTCCAGGCAACTGGTACAGTAACTGCCGGCAATTCCTCACAAATGAGCGATGGTGCCGCAACTGTATTATTAATGGACCGGGAAAAAGCAATAAGTGAAGGATTGCAGCCATTGGCAAAATTCCGTTCCTTTGCAGTAGGTGGCGTTCCTCCTGAAATTATGGGTGTGGGACCGATTGTTGCCATTCCAAAAGCATTGAAACTGGCCGGACTAGAATTATCAGATATCGGTTTAATTGAATTAAATGAAGCATTTGCATCACAAGCCATCCAAGTGATTCGTGAACTTGGGTTGGATGAAGATAATGTGAATGTGAACGGTGGTGCCATTGCTTTAGGACATCCACTTGGCTGTACAGGTACAAAGCTGACATTAACTTTAATTCACGAAATGAAGCGCCGTAATGTCCAGTTTGGAATCGTCACGATGTGCATCGGCGGCGGCATGGGGGCTGCCGGGGTGTTTGAGTTAGTGTAAACCAAATTTCCGGGTAACTATCCACAAACATAAGTAAGCAATCGAATTTCCGCGGGGAGGAATCAAGATGACAAACGAGTTCATCAAAGGAGCGCAGTTTTTAATAGATGATATTTCATATGAAAACGTATATACCCCAGAGGATTTTACTGAAGAACATAAAATGATAGCGAAAACAACCGAGGATTTCGTAATGAATGAAGTTTTGCCCCATCTGGACGATTTAGAAAATCACCAATTTGATAAATCTGTACAATTACTAAAAAAGGCAGGTGACTTAGGCCTCTTGGGTGCCGACGTGCCTGAGGAATATGGAGGAGTTGGGCTCGATAAAATCAGCTCCGCCCTTATTGCTGAAAAGTTTTCTGTTGCCGGTGGATTTTCGATCTCCCATGGTGCACATGTAGGGATAGGCTCCTTACCGATAGTATTTTTTGGCAACGAGGAACAAAAACGAAAATACTTGCCACAGCTGGCAACTGGTGAAAAGTTGGCTGCCTATGCGCTTACAGAACCAGGCTCGGGTTCAGATGCCCTTGGTGCGAAAACGACAGCAAAGCTCAATCAAGAAGGAACACACTATATTTTGAATGGCGAAAAACAATGGATTACGAATTCGGCTTTTGCCGATATTTTTATCGTTTATGCAAAAATTGATGGGGAGCATTTTACTGCTTTTATTGTTGAGCGCGGCTTCCCGGGTGTTTTAACTGGATCGGAAGAAAAGAAAATGGGAATTAAAAGCTCATCCACCCGTACATTAATTTTGGAGGATGTACCAGTGCCGACCTATAATGTATTAGGTGAAGTTGGAAAGGGTCATGTGATTGCCTTTAATATTTTAAATGTGGGCCGTTATAAACTGGCTGTCGGGACCATTGGTGGCTCGAAGCGGGCCTTTGAGCTTTCAGCAAAATATGCGAATGAAAGACAACAATTTAAAACGCCTATTGCCAAATTTGGTTTAATTCAAGAAAAATTAGCAAGCATGGCAACAAAATTATATGCAATGGAAAGCTCTGTCTGGAGAACAGTCGGGTTATTTGAAGACCGCTTAGGCGCCTTATCACCAGCGGAAGTAAATGATGGCAAGGCCGTCGCTAAATCAATTGCTGAATATGCAATCGAGTGTTCTTTAGGTAAAGTTTTCGGTACAGAAACGCTTGATTATATCGCGGATGAAGGCGTCCAAATTCATGGCGGCTATGGTTTTATGGCAGAATACGAGATTGAAAGAATCTACCGTGACTCACGTATCAATCGAATATTTGAAGGAACAAATGAAATCAATCGATTAATCGTCCCGGGTACCTTGCTCAAAAAGGCGATGAAGGGTGAACTTCCACTTCTGCAAAAAGCGCAGGCACTTCAAGAGGAAATCATGATGATGATGCCGAAAGAACTTGAAGACGGTGTACTTGAGCAGGAAAAATATCTCGTTAAAAATGCAAAAAAAATCGCCTTGCTTTCCGCAGGCTTGGCAGTTCAAAAGTTTGGTCTTGTCCTCGAAAAACAACAGGAAATCCTAAGCAATATCGCTGACATCGCGGGTAATATTTATGCGATGGAATCAGCGCTTTTACGTACAGAAAAAGCAATCGCCAGAAATGGCATCGAAAAAAATAGGCAAAAGATATTATATACCGAAATCTATTGTCAAGAGGCATTCAATCAAATTGAAGCGCATGCAAAGGAAACTATTGTCGCTGCAGAATCAGGTGATATGCAGCGAATTATGATGTCGGCCCTTCGCAAACTCACTCGCCATATCCCAATCAACGTGATCGCTAAAAAACGAGAAGCGGCTGTCGGTGTAATCTCAGCCCAAAAATATATTGTCTAAAAGACTTGGCTCCTAATCAATTAGGAGCTTTTTGCATGCCAATTGACAGCACCACCCTTGTTTTCCCAAAAAGAATGAAATCCCGGAAAGGATATGATAAAATAATCATAAAAATGAAAAGGAGGGAACAAATGGGAATTTCTTTTTATTGGTATCCCAAATGTGGGACATGCCGAAAAGCAAAGCAATGGTTAGAAAGTCATAAAATTGATTTTAATGAAATACATATCGTTGAAAATCCACCTTCAAGAGAACAACTAGAGGATTTTTATAAAAAAAGCGGGCTGGAACTTAAAAAGTTTTTTAATACAAGCGGTCAAAAATATCGGGAGCTAGGCCTAAAGGATAAAGTAAAGACGGCAAGCGAAGATGAATTACTGGATCTTTTAGCATCAGATGGCATGCTGATTAAACGCCCGATCGTAACGGACGGTGAAAAGGTTACAGTTGGTTTTAACGAAGAACAATTTAATGAAACATGGCAATAACATTTTTGTACGATATTTAAATAGTTATTATAATCTACCTTTAAATGGGTAGCTTTAATAAGTATACAATATGGACCATGGAGGGATTATCTTGAGTATTCCAAAGGATTTACGCTATTCAAAAGAGCATGAATGGGCAAAGGTAGAAGGAGATAAAGTCCGAGTAGGCATTACGGATTTTGCGCAATCAGAATTGGGAGATATCGTGTTTGTTGAGCTTCCTGAGGTTGGTTCAGAGGTAAACACTGGTGAACCATTTGGAAGTGTTGAATCAGTAAAAACAGTTTCTGAACTTTATGCGCCAATCAGCGGTAAAGTTGTGGAAATCAATAGTGATCTTGAAGATAGTCCTGAATTAGTAAATGAATCATCATATGAAAAAGCATGGATGATTTTGATTGAGCCATCTAACACTTCAGAATTGGATCAATTAATGACTGCAGAGCAATACGAAGAAATGATTAAAGAAGACTAGTAAAAAAGAACATGACTTTTGGCTACTTTGCAAAAGGTCATGTTCTTTTTTAAAAAATAGGTTATCATTGTAAAACGGTAGGAATCCACATTACCATCGATGGCCAATACGTAATGATAAGTAATGCTGCAAAGGATGCAACTAGGAATGGCCAGATTGCTCTCGTAAGTGTTTCAAGTTTCACATCCGCCAATGAGGATGCAATGTATAACCCGGCTCCAACAGGTGGTGTTAACAATCCGATTGTGAGGTTAATACATATGATAACCCCGAAGTGAATTGGGTCTATTCCATAGTTGATAAGCAATGGGGCGAAGATCGGTACCAAAATAATTAAAGCCGCAATTCCATCCATAAACATTCCTACAAGTAACAAGAACAAATTAACAATTAATAAAAATACTAATGGATTTTCTGATAACGATACCATCCAATTGGCAATGGCCTGTGGAATCTTTTCAAATGACAGCATCCAACCAAAAAGGTTTGCCATAGCAATTAATAACGTTATCGTGGCCGTCGTCATAGCGGTATTAATCATGATCGTAGGCAAGTCTTTGATTTTTAGTTCACGGTAAAAGAAAAATCCAACAATCAATGCAATGATACAAGCGATCGCAGCCGATTCAGTTGGAGTAAAAACACCGCTCAATATTCCGATAATAATGACTCCGGGAACAAGAAGTGCGGGGATTACTTTTACAAATGAATTGAAAATTTCTAAAAAGGAGGCACGCTCATGTGTCGCCCATTTTTGTTTCATTCCTGTTAACGCAATTAATACGATAAAGGATAATCCTAGGATTATTCCAGGCATTATTCCGGCTAGAAACATCGTGCCGATTGACGCACCGGAGGAAACCCCATAAATAATGAACAACATACTTGGTGGGATAATCGGTCCAAGCAGCCCTGCAGCCGCAGTTGTTGATGCACTGAATTCACGTGAATAGCCTTCCTTTTCCATCGATGGAACCATGATTCTGCTCATCATCGCAATTTGCGCCGTAGCCGAACCGATGATCGACGCCAACAGCATATTGGAAATGACGTTTACATAGGCTAAACCACCGCGGAAATGACCGACAAGTGTTTTGGAAAAACTAATAAGCCTGCTTGTAATTCCACCTGAATTCATCAATTCCCCAGCAAGCATGAATAATGGAATGGCAAGTAAACCGTAATTTTCTAAACTCGAGTAAAGCCTTTGTGGAGCAGTAGCTAATAACCCCATATTATCTGAAACGATAATGTACAGAATTGTTGTTATTCCAAGCACGAAGGAAATAGGTACTTGCAATAGCAAGAGAATGATAAAAATGATTAAAGCGACTGTCATATTACACTACTTCCTCCTTCTTCTTGAAGTTTTTAACTATTAAATCTAAAGAATGTACGATTAAAAAGAAAAAACTAACAGGTACGCTCAAGTAGGCAAAAATCATTGGCATTCTCATTGAGTTTGAAGACTGCATCATAATCGTAGGCCCAGATAACCAGATGACCGATTGATAGAAAATATAGCCGACAAACAGTAATACTACAAGAAAACTAATCCCTAAAAGAATCATTCTTGCTTTACCGCTGAAACGGTCCATAAAAATAGTAACAGCAGCAGAATTTTGTTGTTTGATACTCATGCTTCCTCCAATAAAGGTAAGCCAGACGAGCGAAAAAATTGCCGTCTCGTCTGACCAAGTTAGAGGAGCACTTAATACATAGCGATAGAAAACACCAGCTGATAAGGAAATGAGCATTACTGTACAAAGAATAATGGCCAGTAATTTCTCTACTTTATGCAGCCAATCGCTTAACAAATGTATAAAGTTCATGGTGATCCTCCGTTATTTATTTTTTTGTTTCCTCCAAGAAAGCTTTAATGATTGGTGATTTTTGTGAATAGGTTTCTTCTACTTGTTTAATCATGCTTTCGAACGAAGTTGCATCTGTTAATTCTTCTACCTTTACACCAGCTTGTTTTAATGTTTCAAGGTTTGCGCTTTCACGATTGATTGCCTCTTGAACGCCCCAATCGACTGCATTTTTAATAGCCGTTTTGACGATTTCTTGATCTTCAGCAGAAAGCTTGTTGTATGAAGCTTGGCTCATGACAATAACCGTTGGGAATGTAAAGTGATTCGTTAATGTTAGATTTTCAGCATTCTCATAATATTTTTCTGTTACTAGAGCATCTAAGTCAATATCGATACCATCGATAACACCTGTTTGCAGTGATGTATAAACTTCAGGAAGCGGCATTGCAGTTGGACCAGCCCCAATGGCAGTCCAGAAATCTTGAATAGCCGGGCTTCCAATAATACGGACTTTTTTGCCTTTTAAATCTGCTGGTGAAGCGATATGACCATCTTTCATTAAAATGTGGCGGTTTCCTGCAAATCCAAAATCGAGCCCTACTAATCCTTGAGCCTCGAGCTCCTTTAACATGTCCTTGGCAGGTGCAGATTCTCTTACAGCCACTGCATCTTTTAAACTCTTAAATGCAAATGGCATGAACCATGCATTAAGTGACTCTTGTCTAGTACTCATATAAGCATTAGTTAAAAAGCCAAAGTCAATGGCGCCTGTTTCTAGCTGTGAAACCATATCTTTTTCAGGGCCCAGCTGGGATGCCGGATAAACATCCAGTTTCATTTTACCGTTTGATAGCTTGTCTAATTCTTCTCCGAATTTCAGTGCTGTTTGATGCCATACATGGGTTTCTTGAGTTACATGTGTGGCCTTGAAAGTATACGTTTGCTCTTTTCCGCTTGCTTCATTTCCACCGCTAGCTTGTTGACTTCCTCCTCCGCAGCCTGCTAGTAACAATGTCAGGACTGACAAAATTGCTAAAATTGATAATTTCAAGCTGTTTTTTTGTTTCATTGAAATTTCCTCCTTTTAATTATGTGAATTTTAAATTAAACGCTTTCAATAAAACTTATAAAATAGATACTTTAGATACTTAATAGACTATCTATATTAAAGATTATCGAAATAGTGAATTAAATTCTTTTTTTATAATAAAAGGCAAGGTAATAAAAGTCAATTAATATTTTGAATATTCATCATATTTAGTTAAGATAATTATTAAATGAATTTATATAAAAATAAAAAAAGCGAGCGTTGTCTATAAAAATGTAATGTCCAATTATGAACATAAGACATTCTTTATGCAATCGTTCGCTTTTATTTAGGTTAATTTTTTATCGATATTATTCAGCATAAGAGGCTTTATTTGGATCAAAACCAAATGACTCTGAGATTTCTTTTGCACATTTTAAAACAAATTGGCTGACTTCATCATCATGCATTTGGGGAACGAGTGGTGAAAAGCCGACAATTGTTAATGCACCCAACAACTCTTTTTTATAATCAAAAATAGGTACACTGAAGGACGAAACATGTTCTACTAATGGTTCATTTGAATAAGAAAAATATGTATTGGAAATACTTTTTTGTTCCTCTTCAAATTCTTTTCGCTTATTTTCCGGAACTTTACTTAATTCTTTTAGTCTCCATTCCTTGATATAGACTAATTCTTTAAATGTTGCAAATACTTTTCCAGAGGATGACATCAATGGAAGATGCGTGCCGATTTGTGCACCGATATTTAATCCGTAATTAGCGCTCCAAATATTGGCGATCACAGGACCATCGTGTGTCCAAACTGCTAACAGGGCAGTTAACGAGGTCTGCCGGCTGATTTCTTGTAAATAAGGTGCAACTTTTCCGATAAGATCTTTACTTCCAGTTGCCGCTATACCATATTCAATTAATTTGCTGCCAAGGGTGAAAGTACCTTGTTTTTTATCACGATACAATAAGCCCAGTTGTGTCAAAGTATTTAAGTACTTGTAGAGATTACTCTTGGTAATGCCTGATAATTCCTGAATTTCATTAAATTTCAATGATTGTCCATGTTCGGCTATAAGATCTAATAGCTGAATTCCTGTTTGCAGGGACTGGATAACAGGCGCGTTTTTTTGACTTTCCATAAATTTCTCCTTTTTAATCATCCTTTAGTTTCATGTCATTATAACAAAAGAAAAAGTAATTAAAAATAAATTATTCAACCCTGTATTTTATGGATTTCAATAAATTCGATATATTTTATAAATTTTAAATATTTATGTTGACAAATATACGAGAAATATCTTACTATTTTCTCAAATAGAGAACTTTGTTAACTATAAAGATAAAAAAGTTAATGGTAAGGGAGAGATGGATTTACAATGAAACTTATTACTTTCACACAAAACGGCGTACAAAGAATTGGTGCGCTGGAAGGTACAAAGGTTATTGATTTACATACAGCTTTTGTAGCAAAACTCCGTTCAGAAGGAAAGCTTCGTGCTAGCCAGATTGCAGACGCCTATATTCCGGCCACAGATATGAATGGCTTCCTGCAAGGTGGAGAGGAGAGCATGGAGTTTGCAAAACAAGCTATTGAGTTTGCTTTAAATAATGAAAGCGCTATTTCGCTTGTTTTTGAAAAAAATGAAGTAAAATTGGAAGCTCCGGTACCGGCACCAGGCAAGATGATCTGCGTCGGCCATAATTATCGTGAACATATTTTAGAAATGAAGCGTGAAATCCCTGAATACCCGGTAGTATTCGCAAAATTTGCGAATACCGTTATTGGACCGGAGGACGATATCCCATTCTACCCAATCTCTAAAGATTTGGATTATGAAGCAGAATTTGCTTTCGTTATTGGGAAGCGGGCAAGAAATGTTTCACAAGCTGATGCCCTTGATTATGTAGCGGGCTATACGATTGTAAACGACGTAACTTATAGGGATATTCAACGGAGGACAATCCAATGGATGCAGGGGAAATCAGTGGATGGAACAGCACCAATGGGACCTTGCTTAATTACATCTGACGAGTTAACGAATCCATCTGGATTGGAAATTGTTCTCACCGTAAACGGAGAGGAACGACAACGTTCTAATACTCGTAATCTAGTATTCTCTGTTCAATATTTAGTAGAGTTTTTATCTAACTTAATGACGCTTGAACCGGGTGATGTGATCTTAACAGGAACTCCTGGTGGTGTAGGGGTGGCTATGAACCCGCCCGTATTCCTAAAAGATGGTGATACCGTTCGCATTGAAGTAGATGGAGTTGGTGCTTTAGAAAACAAAGTAAAGGAAGTAAGCCAGGTTTTAGTATAAAAACAATAAACAAATGAGGTGGAAACGAAATGGCTGAGAAAAATGATTTCTTTAATAGTATAGAAGTCCGTGATTTTACCCGTGATATTGCACAGTATAATTTAGGGCCGTTATGGGATGCGATTCCGGACTTAATGAAAAAGGAACCAACGCCACAGGCTGAGGCTTATCTTTGGAAATATGATCTGCTTAAGAAAAAATTAGTAGAGGCAACTAAAATTTTCACGCCTGAACGCGGCGGTGAACGCCGGGCGATTTATTTTCAAAATCCAGGGCTTACATACAGACAGCCTTGGGGTTGGGCATCGGCAACACAAACACTTTATGCAGCGATTCAGTTAATTTTACCTGGTGAAACAGCTCCGTCGCATCGACATGTTCAAAATGCGCTTCGATATATTATCGAAGGCGAGGGCGCCTATACAATCGTTCAAGGACAACGAGTCTTCATGGAACGTGGTGATTATTTAATCACACCAGGCGGGCTGTGGCATGGACATGGTCATCCAGGTGATGAGCCAATGATTTGGATGGACTGCCTTGATATCCCGACGGTCTTCCATCTTGGTGGAACGTTTTTTGAGAACCATCCAGACCATCTAGAAAAGCCGAGTGTGCCTGATAACTATACAGCACAGCGCTATGAAGGTGGAATGGTACGTCCAATTTCCGATCGCTATCCACAAATTGCTCCCGTTGGTGCCTATAAGTGGAATGCAACAGAAGCAGCTCTTGCTGGACTTAGCCGTTTTGAGCCAGACCCATGTGATGGATATGCGGTTGAATATATTAATCCGTCAAACGGAGCAACGGCTAACCCAACAATTGGCGCATGGATGCAAAAGCTTCCAGCGAATTTCCATGGTAAGGCACATCGTCATACACATTCTTCGATTTACCATGTTCATGAAGGATCAGGCTATACGATTATTAATGGCGTTCGTTTTGACTGGGAGAAAGGGGACTTCTTCGTTGTACCGAATTATGCATGGCATGAACATGTGGCATCAGAGGACAGCTACCTATTCTCTTGCAATGATCTGCCAATCATTGAGAAATTTAATTTGGAACGCAAGGAAGAGTACGAGAAGAATAATGGTTTCCAAACCGTTACAGGTGAATTTAAAGCATTACTGAGTTAACAGTACATTCGTGTGATTGAAAATTTTAATAATATAAAAAAGGGGTGTACCATGGAAAAAAATAATTTATTGATCGTTGGTGGTGGTATTGGAGGCCTTGCTGCAGCTCTTGCAGCATCTGAAGCAGGAATTCCTTCAACGGTGTTTGAACAAGCACCTGAATTTGGTGAAGTTGGAGCAGGACTCCAATTAGGTCCCAATGCCTTAGCAGTACTTGACCGGTTTGGTGTTTTAGATGAAATTAAAAAAGTGGCTGTTTTTCCAAAACGTCTCGTATTAAGAGACATCCATACCGGTGCTGAAGCGGCTACCCTTGATTTGGGAGAAAAGTTCCAAGAGCGTTATCAATATCCATATATCGTTATGCACCGATCAGATTTACACAGAATTTTATTAGAAGGTTGTAAGAAAGATGGCAATATCCAGTTTAAAACAAACCAACAAATTCAAACAGCTGAGCAAACAGAAATGGGAGTCGTCATAACAAATCAAGATGGTGATAAGTTTTTAGGAGACGCAGTCATCGGAGCGGATGGAATTAAATCCAATATTCGAAAACTGATGAGTGTTGATGATACTGTACCTTCAGAATATGTGGCCTACCGCGGTACAGTTCCTGCCGAAGAAGTAAGAGGTGAAGCCAACTTCGACGATGTAATCATGTGGATTGGACCTAACTTGCACTTGGTACAGTACCCAGTTCGCGGCGGTAAATTATACAATATCGTAGTTGTATTTAAGACTTACGATTACCAAGAAGGTAAAGATTGGGGAACACCTGAGGAAATGGAAAAACGCTTTCTTGGTGCGCATGAAGATGCTCAAACGATGCTTCGATTTATTGAGCGTCAATTTAAGTGGCCAATGTATGACAGAAATCCAATCCAAAATTGGACAAAAGGAAAGATTACATTATTAGGTGATGCAGCCCATCCAATGCTTCAATACTTAGCCCAAGGAGGAGTGCAAGCGCTTGAAGATGCTTCCTACCTTGCAGATATGTTAATCAAGTATCCGAATGAGTATGAAAAAGCATTCCTAGAATACCAAGCGGAACGTCAACCAAGATCTGCCAGAGTACAAACAAGCGCACGTTCATGGGGTGGAATCATCCATGCCGAAGACCCAACTGCCATTCTTTTAAGAAAAACAATCTTTGAAGCTAGAACTCCATTTGATTATGAAGTATGTGACTGGATTTACGGTGGACATAAAGTTCCGTTAAAAAAATAAAGTATTTTAAAGTAATAGGCTGACCCCTAGTTTCGGAGTCAGCTTATTTTTCATTTTTAAATAATAAACTTATAATAAAAATAGAATATAATATGGAGAAATATTTACCGACAAACTAAGGTGGAGAGCGCATTGGAACAAATGGATTCAGAGAAAGTAATCATAGTTGAAGGAAAATCAGATAAGAAAAAAATCGAGCCATTGATCCGTGATTCAGTTGAAATTATTTGTACAAATGGAACGGTAAGCGCCCAGAAAATTGAAGAGCTCGTTGACGAATTTGACCTCGATAATAAAGATGTCTATATATTAGCCGATGCTGATTATGCCGGGGAAAAACTAAGAAAACAACTAAAAAGAGAGCTTCCAAATGCAAATCATATCTATATTGATAAAGTATATCGTGAGGTAGCGACCACCCCTGAATACCAGCTGGCAACAGCTTTGCTTAGCAAAAACATAAATGTAGATCCAAAATTTCTAATTAAATGAGGCTTAGTAAAAATGAATGAGGTTAAACCTGAACAATGGCAACAATTTTTGACAATGGATGGAGTGCAATTCATTTATTTTTATACACCGATGTGCGGCACGTGCCAATTAGCAAGTAAAATGCTTGAAGTCGTGAACGAAACCATCTCATCTTTACAAATTAATAAATGCAACCTGAACTATTTTCCAGCTATTGCCGCCGAGTACGAAATCGAAAGTGTCCCTTGTTTAACAATATGGGAGGATAGTCAGATTGTCGAAAAAATATATGCGTTTAAGTCCGTAACGTACGTCTATGATATTGTGAATAGCTACTTATAATTTTGTGTCCTTCATACGAGTGGTGAAGGGCTTTTTCGTGTTTGTGGAAAAAAGTTTTGGTCCCAGGGCACCTTAATTTATGTTATAAAGAGTGAAGCGGGAAAAATTCGAGTATACCCAAAAAATAAAAAGAGCATTCGAATGTATATAGGGATCGAGGTGGAAACATGAGGCCTTTACGTATAAAATCATGGTTCAAAAATAAGCTTTCAAAATCAGATGGGGAAATTGAAAATCTGGTTTTAAAAGCACAAAGCGGAGATGAGCGGATACGTCACAATCTTCTTGAGCAATACAAGCCATTTGTGAAAAAAGTCGTATCTAAAGCGTGCAAACGATATATTTCCGAATCCATGGACGAATATAGTATCGGTTTACTTGCTCTGAATGAGGCCATTGACCAGTTTAATCAAGAGCAAGGCGGTAAATTTCTATCCTTTGCAAGTATCGTCATTAATAGAAGGATAATCGATCATATTCGTAAAGAAAGCAGACATAATCATATCCTTTTTTCAGATGAAGAGGACGAGGAAGGTAATATTCAGGAAAATTATATAGAACGAAAAACCTCTTTAGAAAAATACGTCATGGAAGAAGAACGTAAAAAGAGGGTAGAGGAAATAAAAGATTATCAACAGCTGCTGTTTAGTTATGGAATCACCTTTGAGGTGCTAAGCAGCGAATGCCCGAAACATATTGATGCAAGGGAAAACGCCAAAATTGTTGCTAAAACGATTGCCGATGATGTCGGACTACGGGGTGCATTAGTAGAAAAAAAGCGGTTGCCGATTAAGGAGCTCGAAGAACGGGTCTCGTGCAGCCGAAAAACGATTGAACGGAATCGAAAGTATATTATTGCTATCGCTTTAATCTATATTGGAGAGTTTAATGCACTAAAATCATATATCGCACCTGAGTAGGGGGGGGACTCACACTAATGAATCAAGGAATTGTTATGGAGATAAAAAATAAAAAAGCGATTGTTTTAACAAAAGAAGGTGCTTTCGAAACAGTCTCTCTAAAGAAAGGGCAACATGTTGAAATTGGCTCGGAAATTGATATCCCAGTATCTAAAATATATTTCAACTCCAATACAAAACGGATTTCAACGATCGTAGCAGTAGCAGCCGTTCTTGTTTTATTCTTCACTCAATATCCGTTTTTACAGAATAGTAATTTAGCAGTAGCAGCCTATGTAGGATTAGACATTAACCCAAGCATCGAAGTTGGAGTTAATGAAAAGTTGAATGTTGTTGAGGTCATTCCAATTAATAATGATGGAAAAATAATCGTCGATCAAATCGCTGACGACTACCGCAATAGACCTCTATCCAAATTCATTGACGACACGCTTGAACTAGCAAAAGCGGATGGATATTTAACGGAAAATAAAGATGTTCTACTAACAACAACAACAATAAATAAGGACGCCCAAGTAGAAATCGAAGAGAAAGTGAATGTAATAAAAAAGGAAATTGAACAAAGAGGAGTAGTCGTCACTACATTAAAAGGTGACGAAAATACACGAAAAGAAGCGAAAGACTTAGGGGTTTCGACAGGCAAGTATGTGATTTACAAGGAATCTAAAGAGACCTTAACAATTGAGGAAACGAAAGAGTTATCAGTCACACAAATCTATGAAAAACTAGACAAGGGTAAAAAGCAAAAAGATATAGAAAAGAAGAACAGTAAAATAGAGAAAAATAATAAAGAAGAGAAAAATAATAAACAAGAAAAAATGAATAAAGAAACTAAAAATGAACAAAAAGCTGGCAATAAACAGTGGAAATTTGAGGATAAAAAGAACAATAGAAACATAGACAATGTCCCTGTCAAAGCTGATAAAAACACTGATCATAACAAGGAAAGTGATCTCAATAATGAGCCCCCCGGCAAAAGCAAGGTAAAGGAAAAGGAAAATAATAGAGGCTACGAGAAAGCGAATAAAAATAGAGCTGAAGATGAAGACAAAGACAGTCCTCCTAGAAATGAAAAATATTATAATAAAATAATAGAATCCCGCGATGACCATTCATCAAAAAACAAAAAGGAGTACTCTGGAAAACACGAAGATTACCAAAGGTCCATCAAAGATAAAAAAGAAGATAAACAAGACGACAAAAAATCAACAGATAATGATAATAGAGATAAGCAAAAAGATAAATATAATGGCGACAAAAAGGAAAATTAGACAATATTTCCCGGTAAATAAAGACAAACATTACTATCGACAGTAAAGTTTGTCTTTTTTTGATGTTAAAAACTTTGTGATTGTCGAACTAATATTCAAGGGAAATTCCTGTCCATAGAGAATACGTAAAAGGAGGGGAAAATGCGTTGAATAGGGTGTGAAGAAATGGGAGATAAGGAATTTAATAAAGCGTTGTTTGATTTTATTAGTTGCCTAAAGTATGCTTCTCATGTTGTGCCTTTACTGGAAAATGAAAGTTTATCAGTAAAGTTTTGTTCACCTGACTACAATGGGATTACGATGTTCATTAATAAACAGGATGTCTGGCTTGATTATAAAAATTCCGAGAGGCCGTCGTTAATCATTAGCGGTGATGTCTCGAGCCTATTAGAACTTGTAGAAGGCAGAACAAGGCTACAGGTTCTAAAAAAAAGAGGGGAAATAAATGTTAAAGGAAAGTTCCGCAACATTTTAAAATTGGAGTCGCTAATCTATTGTTGTTCATTTGCAAAAACTTCCTAAAAAGATTAAAAAAGTATTTGACACAGCCTAAAAACGGTGATAGGATTACGTTAATCAAATATTACAAATTTTATAAGTTTTCTTATCCAGAGAGGTGGAGGGACTGGCCCTATGAAGCCCGGCAACCGATTTTTTATAAAACACGGTGCCAATTCCAACAGAGTATATTGCTCTGAAAGATAAGTAGAGAGTTTGACTATAGACCCCTCTTCTTATCCGAAGAGGGGTTTTCTGATTTACCTAAACAAGACATTATTAAAAATAAAAAAGGGGTTGTTTGTAATGAGTGGACAAAAAAAATATCGTATTGAAACATTAGGAATTCATGGTGGATTACAATTAGATGAAGGGACTCGTGCACAAGGAACAGCTATCTACCCTTCTAATGCATATTTATTTAAAGATGCAGATCATGCTGCTAATTTATTTAATTTATCTGAGCCTGGCTACATATATACAAGAATTCATAACCCTACTTGCACTGTTTTTGAGGAAAGAATTGCTCTATTAGAAGGCGGAGTTGGAGCACTTTCTGTAGCAAGTGGTTCTTCAGCTATTACATTAGCAATTCTAAATATTGCTGGTGCTGGCGATGAGATTGTTGCAGCATCCAATCTTTATGGTGGAACTTACAATCTGTTTGCTCAAACATTACCGAAATACGGAATTACTGTGAAACTAGTTGACCCAACTGATCCAGAAAACTTCAAAGCAGCGATTACAGATAAAACAAAAGCCATTTTCGCTGAAACAATTGGAAACCCTAGCTTATATGTATTAGACATCGAAGCAGTGGCAAATGTTGCCCACGCGGCAGGTATTCCTTTAATCGTTGATAATACTTTTGCAACACCATACCTTTTAAGACCAATCGAATTTGGAGCTGACATCGTTGTTCATTCAGCAACAAAATGGATCGGTGGAAATGGTACGACACTCGGCGGAGTCATTATTGATGGAGGAAAATTTAATTGGAATTCACCGAAGTTCCCAGGCTTTACCGAGCCGGACCCAAGCTATCATGGTCTAGTTTACGCTGAAGCTATTGGTGCAGCTGCTTATATTATTAAAGCTAGGGTTCAATTATTGCGTGACATTGGTCCGGCATTAAGTCCATTCAATGCATTCCAACTAAGCTTAGGTTTAGAGACATTACATGTCCGTATGAAAGAACATATCGCAAACACTAGAAAAGTAGTGGGATACTTACAAAACCATCCTGCTGTTGAGTGGGTATTATATCCGGAACTGGAAAATCACCCTTCACATGCTTATGTTTCAAAATACTTACCAAAGGGTGCTGGTTCAGTAGTTGTATTTGGAATTAAAGGTGGACGCGAGGCAGGAAGAACCCTAATTAATAACGTAGAGCTTTGGTCGCACGTAGCAAATGTCGGCGATGCTAAGAGCTTAATTATTCATCCTGCAAGCACTACCCATTCACAATTAAATGAAGAAGACTTGAAAAAATCAGGTGTTTCTGAAGACTTAATCCGTCTATCAATTGGTATTGAAAATATTGACGATATTTTAGAAGATTTAGAGCAAGCAATTGAAAAAGCAACAGGAGTTACTTCAAGCCTAACTAACGCTGCAAAATAGTAAAATATGATTAATAGATGGAAACAGTTAACATTGACATAAAGTGGTTATCCATGCTAAACTTTCAAACATGCTAATATTTTAATATAATAAATCTTTAAAACTCTTATCAAGAGAGGTGGAGGGATGTGCCCGATGAAACCCGGCAACCGTCAAGTGACATGGTGCCAATTCACACAGATGAGAGAAAGGAATCTACCAAGCCTTTCTGCCCGTCTGCAGAAAGGCTCTTTTATTATAGCTCTCTTTAAGTTATATTTTAGTACTATGAGTGTTGAAAGGTGTATAATAGCATTTGGAAGAAGGTGAACGTTTAGCATGATAACTCTTAAAAATGTCGAAAAGATTTTTAAAACAAAAAATGGTGAAGTAAGAGCTGTTGATCATGTTGATTTACAAATCAACCAAGGTGAAATCTATGGAATTATCGGATATAGCGGTGCCGGAAAAAGTACGTTAATTCGGTTATTAAATAGACTAGAACAAGCAACAGCCGGTTCAGTCGAAGTGGCTGGGCAGGATTTGACAAAAATAAGAGGGGCTAATTTACGAAAAGCTCGTCAGGAAATTGGAATGATTTTTCAGCATTTCAATTTATTATGGTCAAGAACTGTAAGAGAAAATATTGCATTTCCTCTTGAAATAGCAGGTGTAGATAAAGCTGAACGAATGAAGAGAGTAGATGAACTGATTAAGTTGGTTGGTTTAGAAGGCAGGGAAGATGCCTATCCATCGCAGCTAAGTGGAGGTCAAAAACAAAGAGTCGGGATCGCAAGAGCTTTAGCCAATCGCCCAAAGGTTTTACTTTGTGATGAAGCAACTTCTGCGTTAGACCCACAAACAACAGATCAAATCTTAGACTTACTTGTGGATATTAATAAAAAACTAGGGCTAACCATTGTTCTAATTACTCATGAAATGCATGTGATTCGCAAAATTTGTCACAATGTGTCAGTCATGGAAAACGGTAAAATTGTTGAGCAAGGGTCTGTCTTGGAAGTATTCCGTAAGCCGCAACAGCCGATTACAAAACGTTTTGTTAATCAAGTGACAGAGCCTGAGGAAACAAAAGAAACAATTGAACATGTATTAAAGAAATATCCAGATGGTCAAGTTATCCAGTTAACATTTGTTGGGGATGATGCTGAGCAGCCGCTGATCAATCAATTAATCCGTAAATTTACAATTAATATAAATATTCTTCAAGGGAAAATTTCGCAAACGCAGAGTGGTGCATATGGGACATTATTTATCCATCTTGATGGAAGTCCGGATGAAATCAAGGAAGCGATCACCTTTATAAGAAGTCATAAAGTTGATGTGGAGGTGATTGACCATGCTTGAGACATTACTTCCGAATGTAAAATGGCCTAAAATGTGGGAAGCGACTGTCGAAACATTATATATGACAGGTATTTCAGTATTTGCTACATTTATTATTGGAATAGTCCTCGGTTTGCTGTTATTTTTAACTGCGAAGGGTAATATTTGGGAGAATAAAACGATTAACTCGATCGTAGCTGCATTAGTCAATATATTTAGATCGATACCGTTTATTATCCTTATTATATTACTGATTCCTTTTACAAAGTTTTTAATTGGCACAATGCTTGGTGCGAACGCTGCCTTGCCAGCCCTTATCATTGGTGCAGCCCCATTCTATGCAAGGATGGTGGAAATCGCCTTACGTGAAATAGATAAAGGGGTCTTAGAAGCAGCGCGGGCAATGGGAGCAAAAACAAGCACGATCATTTTTAAAGTATTATTACCGGAGTCCATGCCGGCTCTTATATCAGGGATTACAGTAACTGCCATTGCCCTTGTCGGATATACAGCGATGGCTGGTGTTGTAGGTGCAGGCGGACTTGGAAACCTAGCCTATTTGGAAGGATTCCAACGCAATCATAATGATGTAACTATTTTTTCAACGATATTAATTTTAGTAATTGTATTTATCATTCAGTTTATTGGTGACGTAGTCACTTCTAAAATAGATAAAAGATAAAATAATAGGAGGCAAATTAGATGAAGAAACTATTACTTTTAGTTACAACACTTTTTGTAGTTTTTGCTCTTGCAGCTTGTGGTGGAGGCAATGCTAAAAAGGAAGAAGCAACTGGGGGAAACCAAGAAGGAACTGCTGAACAAACAGAAAAAACTGAATTAACTAAATTAGTTGTGGGTGCATCAAACGTTCCACATGCTGAAATTTTAGAAGAGGCAGAGTCTATTTTAGCTGAAAAAGGAATCGAATTAAAAATCGTTCCTTTCCAAGACTATATCTTACCTAATAAAGCGTTAAATGATAAAGAAATTGATGCAAACTATTTTCAACATATTCCATACTTAGAAGCGCAAAAGAAAGAATTTGGTTATGACTTCGTCAATGCTGGTGGTATTCATATCGAACCAATCGGTATTTATTCTAAAAATTATAAGTCACTTGAAGAGCTTCCAGAAGGCGCAAAAATTATTATGAGTAACTCGATCCCTGACCATGGCCGTATTTTATCGATGCTTGAAGAAAAAGGCTTAATTAAGTTAAAAGAAGGTATTGAAAAAACAACAGCAACTTTAGATGATATTATTGAAAATCCAAAAAAATTAAAGTTTGTTGCTGATGTAGAACCTGGTTTATTGCCACAAGTGTATAACAATGGTGAAGGGGATGCAGCGTTAATCAATGCTAACTATGCATTAGATGCTGGCTTAGACCCTGCTAAAGACCCAATCGCTGTTGAATCACCAGAAAATAACCCATACGTTAACGTGATTGCTGTTCGTAGCGGTGATGAAAGTCGTGAAGAAATCAAAACTTTAGTAGAAGTTTTACAATCACAAGAAATTGCTGATTTTATTAATGAAAAATACCAAGGTGCAGTTATTCCTGCAAAATAAAAAGTAAAAATAGACATGAGGATGTTGAAACTATCCTCATGTCTATTTGTGCTGGATGCATGTTTTATCGAATATTACAAAAACTAGAAGAAATAGTGGGAATATACTTTTTAAACATTTTAGTATAAAAAGTATCATTAACAAAATAACTCATGGTTGATAAGTATTATCTTTTGGTATAGAATTAGAATGAGAATAGATTGAGAATGAAAGCTCCTTTTATAAAAACGTTGTAAATAAAGGGACTAGTATAATATGGAGGTATTAAAATGTCATCTACTTTATCAATTAAAGATCTACATGTTGAGATTGAGGGAAAAGAAATTTTAAAAGGTGTGAACCTTGAAGTGAAGGGTGGAGAGATTCATGCGATCATGGGTCCAAACGGAACGGGTAAATCAACCCTTGCCTCGGCAATCATGGGACATCCTAAATATACGGTAACTAAAGGTAGTATAACATTAGATGGACAGAATGTGCTAGAGATGGCAGTAGATGAGCGTGCTCGTGCGGGCTTGTTTTTGGGTATGCAATATCCAAGTGAAATCACGGGTGTTACAAATTCCGACTTTTTAAGATCTGCAATAAATGCTCGTCGTGGTGAAGGAAATGAAATTTCATTAATGAAATTTATTAAGTCTATGGACAAAACAATGCAGTTTTTAGATATGGATATTAATATGGCTCAACGCTACTTAAATGAAGGTTTCTCTGGTGGAGAGAAAAAGCGAAATGAAATTTTACAATTAATGATGTTAGAGCCAAAAATTGCTATTTTAGACGAAATTGACTCTGGTCTAGATATTGATGCGTTAAAGGTTGTTTCAAAAGGAATTAACGAAATGCGCGGAGAAAACTTTGGCTGTCTAATGATCACTCACTATCAACGCTTATTAAACTATATTACACCTGATGTTGTTCATGTTATGATGCAAGGCCGTGTTGTTAAAACTGGCGGTGCTGAACTGGCTGAGCGTTTGGAAGCAGAAGGATACGATTGGATCAAAAAGGAACTAGGAATCGAAGACGAAACAGTGGAGACAGAAGCGTAATAGCAGTGAGGAGGAATTTTGATGACAGTCGAAACTAAACTTCCATACGATGCTGAGTATGTAAGTCAATTTTCAAAAAATCTTGGAGAACCTGAATGGTTAACAAATATACGCCTTGAAGCTTTGCAGAAAGTAGACCAATTACCACTGCCAAAAGCTGATAAAACAAAAATTGATAATTGGAATTTCACAAACTTCAAGCATGGTTTAAAAAATGAAAAAATACAATCTTTAGAGCAATTACCAGAAGAAATTAAAGCATTAATTAATAGTGATCAAGCACAAAAACAAAATTTGCTTATTCAACGTAATGGCTCGTTAGCATATACTGTTATATCAGAAGAACTTAAAAATCAAGGTGTTATTTTCACGGATATTGCTACAGCAGCTTCCACCCATGGTGAACTGCTACAGAAATATTTTATGACAAAAGCAGTAAAAGTGGATGAACATAAATTGACGGCTTTACATGCTGCTTTAATGACGGGCGGTACTTTTATTTATGTTCCGAAAAACGTTGAAGTGAAAGAACCGTTGCAAGTTGTTTATTTGCAAGATGAAGACGTGGCACTTTTTAATCATGTCATCGTAGTGGCAGAGGATAATAGTGCTGTTACCTATATCGAAAACTATTTATCATTTAATGAAACAGAAAATGTTGCTAATATTATTGCTGAGGTTATTGCTGGTACAAATGCAAACGTTCATTATGGTGCTGTTGATCACTTGGCAACAGGAATGACAGCCTATGTGAACCGTCGTGGTGTTGTAGGTCGTGATGGACGTATTGAATGGGCATTAGGACAAATGAATGATGGCAATACAGTTTCTGAAAACATTACGAATCTAAAAGGCGATGGTTCCTATGCAGATTCCAAAACTGTGACTGTTAGCCGTGGCGAGCAAAAACAGAACATTACAACGAAAATTGTTCATTTCGGT
Source organism: Schinkia azotoformans LMG 9581 (assembly GCF_000307855.1). Classification (GTDB taxonomy): domain Bacteria; phylum Bacillota; class Bacilli; order Bacillales; family Bacillaceae_J; genus Schinkia; species Schinkia azotoformans. Next base: position 180,348 of record NZ_AJLR01000045.1, read on the forward strand.
AAAAACTCAGTAGGCAATATTTTAAATCATGGTGTAGTAAAGGACGAGGCTACTTCCATTTTCAATGGAATTGGTAAAATTGAGCATGGTGCAACAAAATCGAATGCTGAGCAAACATCGCGTATTCTGATGCTAAGTGAAAAAGCTCGTGGCGACGCAAATCCAATTTTATTAATTGATGAAGATGATGTAATGGCAGGACACGCAGCATCAGTGGGACGAGTTGACCCAGTTCAACTTTACTATTTAATGAGCCGTGGTATTCAAAAAGTGGAAGCAGAACGCCTAATCATCCATGGATTCTTAAGACCGGTCGTTAATGAATTAGCGATTGAAAATGTAAAAAATCAGCTAGTTGAAGTGATTGAAAGGAAAGTTCGATAATGAATATTCAAGAAATCCGTAAACAATTCCCGATTCTTCACCAGCAAGTTAATAATCATCCGTTAGTATACTTGGACAGCGCTGCTACATCGCAAAAGCCGGTACAAGTTATAGAGGCGGTAGACCGGTATTATCGTGAATATAACTCTAACGTTCATCGCGGTGTACATACACTAGGAACTTTAGCAACAGACGGATATGAAGGCGCACGCGAAAAGGTTAGAAAATTTATTAATGCAAAAGCAGTTCAAGAAATTGTGTTTGTTCGTGGTACAACGACAGGAATCAATACTGTGGTTGCAAGTTATGCTCGTGCAAACCTGAAAGAAGGCGACGAGATCGTTATCACGCCAATGGAGCATCATAGTAATATTATTCCTTGGCAGCAGGTTGCTAAGACTTCGGGTGCAACGTTAAAGTATATTCCACTTCAAGAGGATGGTACGATTGCCTTAGCAGATGTTGAAAAAACAGTGACGCCAAATACAAAAATTGTTTCAGTCATGTACGTTTCTAATGTGCTCGGGACAATCAATCCAGTGAAGGAAATTGCGGCCATTGCTCATAAAAACGGAGCTGTAATGGTTGTTGATGGTGCACAAAGCACGCCACATATGAAAATTGACGTTCAAGATTTAGATTGTGATTTTTATGCTTTATCTGGTCATAAAATGTGTGGACCAACTGGAATCGGTGTATTATACGGAAAGAAAGCTTTACTGGAAAAGATGGAGCCGATTGAGTTCGGTGGAGAAATGATTGATTTTGTTGATTTGTATGATTCAACGTGGAAAGAGCTCCCGTGGAAGTTCGAAGGTGGTACACCCATCATCGCAGGTGCGATTGGTTTAGGTGCAGCGATTGACTTTTTAGAAGAGATCGGAATGGATAATATTGCTGAGTATGAGCATAAGCTAGCACAATATGCGATGGAAAAAGTGGGTGGAGTGGAAGGTGTAACGATTTATGGACCGAAAGAAAGAGCTGGTCTTGTTACATTTAATATTGATGATGTCCATCCACATGATGTGGCAACAGTATTAGATGCAGAGGGAATCGCCGTTCGTGCGGGACATCATTGTGCACAGCCATTGATGAAATGGTTAAAAGTATCGGCAACTGCTCGGGCTAGCTTTTATCTATATAATACTGAAGAAGAAATTGACGTCTTTGTTAAGGCATTAATAAAGACAAAGGAGTATTTTGGAAATGTCCTCTATTAATAAAAATATTGATTTGGATTCACTGTATCGCAAAGTGATTATGGATCATTACAAGAATCCGCGTAATCGTGGAGTAATGCAGGATGAAAGTGATATTAAGATTAATATGAATAACCCGACTTGCGGTGACCGAATTCAATTGCAATTGAAGGTTGAAGATGGAATCGTAACGGATGTTAAATTTGATGGAGAAGGCTGTTCCATTAGTATGTCATCTGCATCCATGATGAGTCAGGCTATTAAAGGGCAAAAGATTGAAAAGGCCCTGCGGATGGCTGATGTTTTTTCAAAAATGATGCTTGGTGAAGATTATGATGATACTGGTTTGGATCTTGGTGATATCGAAGCGTTGGCGGGAGTTGCCAAGTTTCCGGCTCGTATCAAATGTGCGACATTATGCTGGAAGGCAATGGAGAAAGGTCTTCATGAACACGAAGATCATGAACATTAAGAATCAGCTTTTCTCTTACACCCAATTTAGGAGGGGATATTAAGATGGCAAAGAAAATGCCGGAGATCGGCGATTATAAATATGGCTTTAAAGATAAAGACGTTTCTATTTTCAGATCGAAGCGTGGATTAACAGAAGAAATCGTAACAGAAATTTCAAAAATGAAAAAAGAACCACAATGGATGTTAGATTTTCGCTTAAAATCTCTAGAATTATTTTACAAAATGCCGATGCCACAATGGGGCGGGGATTTAAGCGAGTTAAACTTCGATGAAATTACGTATTATGTTAAGCCTTCAGAGAAGTCCGAGAAATCTTGGGATGAGGTTCCTGAAGAAATTAAGAATACGTTTGATAAACTAGGTATTCCTGAAGCAGAGCAAAAATATTTAGCAGGGGTTTCTGCTCAATATGAATCTGAGGTTGTTTATCATAATATGAAGGAAGACCTTGAAAAACTAGGTATTGTTTTTAAAGATACTGATTCTGCATTAAAAGAAAATGAAGATATCTTTAGAAAATATTTCGGGACAGTTGTCCCGCCTGCAGATAATAAATTTGCAGCCCTTAATTCAGCTGTATGGTCTGGTGGTTCCTTTATCTATGTACCGAAAGGTGTAAAGGTAGATACACCGCTGCAAGCGTATTTCCGTATTAACTCTGAGAATATGGGACAATTTGAACGTACACTCATTATCGTTGATGATGATGCATCGGTTCATTACGTTGAAGGCTGTACAGCACCAGTTTATACAACAAACTCCCTTCATAGTGCGGTTGTAGAAATTATCGTTGGTAAAAATGCATACTGCCGTTATACAACAATTCAAAACTGGGCAAATAACGTTTTCAACCTTGTTACAAAGCGTACAACAGTTGATGCCTACGGTACAATGGAATGGGTTGATGGCAACATCGGTTCTAAGCTGACAATGAAATATCCAGCCTGTATTTTGAAAGGTGAAGGCGCACGTGGTCTTACACTTTCAATTGCGATTGCTGGTAAAGGACAGCATCAGGATGCTGGTGCGAAGATGATTCACCTAGCACCGAATACTTCATCCACTATTGTTTCTAAGTCCATCTCTAAGCATGGCGGAAACGTAACCTATCGTGGTGTCGTACACTTTGGCAAAAAGGCTGATGGCTCTCGTTCAAACGTTGAATGTGACACATTGATTATGGATAATAAATCAAAATCAGATACAATTCCATACAATGAAGTTCATACAGAAAATATTTCGCTTGAACACGAAGCGAAAGTTTCAAAAGTATCAGAAGAACAGCTCTTCTACCTAATGAGCAGAGGTATTTCAGAACAAGAAGCTACAGAAATGATCGTAATGGGCTTTATCGAACCATTTACACGTGAACTTCCAATGGAATATGCGGTTGAAATGAATCGTTTGATCAAGTTTGAGATGGAAGGCAGCATTGGCTAAACCTTGATAGACAAGGGCTTTGTGGTGATATTTTAATGTGTTGCCCACCATTTGCCCACCAAGGTAATTAAAACTTAATATATTGAGAGTAGAGTTCCAATGCTTCATTCTCAATTTTTTCAGTAATGTGTAAATACGTATCTGCGGTGACTTTCGTACTGGCATGTCCGAGTCGCTCGGATACGTATTTTATATTTGCCCCTGCTTCTAATAAATGAACGGCATGCGAGTGCCTCAGAGCATGAGGGGATAATACAGGAAGATCTGTCCGCTTGCATACTTCCTTGAAATACTCTCTTACAACGTTTGTTCTTAACCACCGACCATCATGTTGGTGAAACATAACATTGTCTTTTGAAGCTTTATAATTCTTATAGCGGAGAATAACCTCATTTTGATTAATTTTATGTTTTTTCAATAACTTAACTGTTTGCTCATCTAATTTAACTATCCGCACACTTTTTAATGATTTTGGAGTTGAAATGTACGGTGTTGAATTTAAAGGATAAACAAGCGTTTTGGTAATACTTATTGATTTTTCTTTTTCGTTGAAATCATCCCATGTTAGTGCAAGGGCTTCTCCAATCCGAATACCGGTGCGAGCCATCAACGAGAATAGTACATAATATTGAATTGAGTGTTTATATTTTGCATTCTTTTGTGGTGTTTTTAAAGAGTTCAAGAATTTTTCAAGTTGTTCTTTTGAAAAATACTGAACACGGTTAGTATTTTCAACATCCTTTGGTATCTTAATTTTTTGAATTGGATTTTCTCGAATAATATGAAACTCATGAACTGCATCATGTATAGCTGAACTAAAAATGCTGTGTATCCGGCGCACGGTTCCTTCGCTATAGTGGTCACGGAGTTCATTTATCCATTTTTGATATTCTGTCCTTGTTATGTCTTTAAGTCGATATTTTCCCCATCGCGGTAAAATGTTCAATCTAACATTACGTTCCTGAACGGAGTACGTGATCGGTTTGACGTTAGGCTTCTTAAAAACTTCTAGCCATTCGCTAAAGTAATTAAGAACAACCTCATTTCCATTTTCGGCAAAGCCAAACTGATTGATCTTTAATTCTTCTTCTGCAGCTGCCAGTTGTGCTTCTTTCTTAGATGTAAAACCGCCTTTAGATTTCTCTTTTGTTTTCCCGGTTTGCCGGTCTACATATTTAATTCTGTACTCCCATTTTGCCCCACATGTACATTTCTTCTTTTCGCATGTACATCCGCGTTTTCGAAAACTAGCCATGTAAATCACTCCTTTATTTGCAAACAAGAGCAGACAAATGAGCCTGCTCTTGCTGTTTTTAATTAATTAGCGCTAGTTAATTAATTCATTTTATTCCATTGTTTCTGGTGGGATCTGTTTATTTTCTTTATTTTGAAATCTACGATGGCGTTCTTGTTCTTCTGCCAACATTTTTTCCATGAATAGGGTAAACTGTGTTACATCTTGTTCGGATAATAAACGTAAATAAGTCGCTTTATCATTGCTGTTAATGATGAGTGGTTCGAAATCATGCTGCAAAAGAGAGTAGTTCATCACCATTCGTCCTGTACGCCCATTCCCATCTGCGAATGGATGAATCCGTTCAAAAGCAATGTGAGCTTCCGCAATTATGCTCCATTTTTCTTTCGAAGATGTTGCATTGTCTAAACGATAGTTGAGATTATCCACCCATTGTTGCATAAGTAGAGGTGTTTCCTGTACGCTTGCTGTCATGAAATCAGCACCCACAATCGCATTTTCAACAGACTTAAATTGTCCTCGATCGTATTGCAGACGATCCATTAATAAAGAATGAATTTCTTTAACTGTATGCAGTTGGAGCGGCTCATTGTGTGCTAATGCTTTAAGTACATAGTGGAATGCCTGTTCATGATTTTTGATCTCATACACTTCTCTTAAATCAAGACTGCGGTTACTTGATACTTGATTGTGCAGAATGATAGAAATCGTTTCTGCCAATGTAATTGTGTTGCCTTCTATTGCAGAAGAATGATGCGCCATTCGTACAAGGATGTCGTCTAGGTATTCTTTGGACCACTGTTTCATTTTCAATTCCTCCTTTCTTAAGATAAGTCCCTTGTTACACGTACCGCTTTTCCGATGATTCTTACGGGGTTGTTTTCATCAACAATGATGGGACTATGTATCGGATTATCTGGCATCAACATGATATAGTCGCCTTGTTTGCGTATTCTTTTCAAGGTTGCTTCTGTATCACCATTAACAAGCACAGCCGCAATCTGCCCGTATTCCACTTCCGGTTGTTCACGTATAAGTACATGTGACCCATCAGGTATCGTTGGCTCCATGGAATCGCCTTTAGCTTCGAGATAAAAAATATTTCCACTAGGTAAGGTATCCGGGGACTCGTACCGGTATCCCTTTAAATTTTGTTCTGCCAACAGGGGATCCCCACAAGCGATGGTGCCCAGAATCGGTACAGGTACGGTCATGGGTGCGACAGGGATTAGGTTGCTGGGATTTCCATCTGTTTGTTTGAAGCTAGGGTCTATTTCAGATTTTGGTACTCCAAACGCTTCTGATAGTTTCTCTACGTTTCCGGGACTAATTAATGTTCTGCAATTTATATAGTCAGAAAGCGTGCTTTTTGAAATACCTGATTTTTCACTAAGTTTCAGTTGGGTCCATCCCCTAGCGGTTCTTAATCGCGTTATATTATCTGATATTTGCTTTTTTAAAGGTAAGTCTCGATCGATCATTAAATCACCCCCTTTCCTTTGTAATTTCATTATATCCGAAAAAATACGGAATGTACATAATAATTCCGAATATAGTCGAAAGTCGTTTAAAAATATTTTTATAATTTCCGATAAAAGTCGGTTGACTTTCCGAAATAATTCGGATATTATATAATTACACCGAGCGATAAGGGGGTGAAATACTTTGGAAATGAAAATAACTTTAAAAGCTGCGAGAGTGAACGCAGGGCTTAAATTAGTTGATGCTGCCAATAAATTCGGGGTTAATAAAGATACTTTATCCAAGTATGAAAAGGATTCTTCTAACGTGCCTCGATCTTTTTTCGCAAAGATTGAAGAAGTGTATGGATGGCCCGTGGAAAATATTTTTTTTGGACCACAATCCGATTTTTTTCGGAAATTAAAAACGGCATAGACAGGAGGTGAAAGGGATGGAGGAAGTTAAAAAAGAAGCCACCGTTTCAGCGATGGGTAAAGAAAAAAGAGTCATTCATGTTAATTCAATTGATTTAAAACTTGAACGTATGAACAGAGAAGAAGCGATTCTATACCTTAAAGGTCGGCTTGATGAAAGCTATGCAAGAAATAGAGAATTGCTAGTAGCAAATCACAATTTAAGACAACAGCTTTTAGAAATGGTGGAAACGAAGCCACTCGTATATTAGTGGTTCCATTTTTCCGCCTTCATGGTCACCAACTTCAAGTAAATAGTATTCAAAGAAATTCAACCTGTTTAACTCTTCTTCTATCAAAGAAAAGCTTTCTGTCGTTCTAAAAAGCCAAATTGCGTTATCTTCAGTCAATTTGATGAATGGTTTCTGATATTCTTCGTAATAACCTTTTTGGTGTTGTAAAGCAGTTGAGCATAAGAACGATAAAACAGAGTGTAATTTATTCAACATCTCATTCGAGGGCATATAGTCAATGATTAGTAAAAAAATTCTGCTATACATGGTTTCACCTCCTTCCCTGTCAATATTCGACAAAAAGAGTGTGAATCCTGCTTAAAACAAAACCGCATGAAGGGGGTGAGAGGGATGAAGCTTGGTAAAAAAAGAAGGAAAGCAAAGAAAATTTATGAAAGTTCAAAGTACTTTTCACTAAAAGGTGCGAAAAGAGAACGTTTAGTTAATGAGAGAAAAAATCTCAAGTTAACACAAAGTGATGTTGCAAAGAAATTAGGGGTTTCCATATCGCTTATTTCATCACTTGAATCAAATCGAAGTAGGCCTAGTTTAGAAGTGGCGCTTAAACTACAAGAGCTTTATGATGTACCGCTGGAACAGTTATTTCCTGATGATAATGATTTTTATTAAAAATAATGCTTGACACGATAGTGTTGAAAAAATTCCAGTTTTAAAATTTCAAACCGTACTATTATGTGTCTTGTGATTGGTTAAAGGTGTTTGTGTTATATCGTTCTATTGTATTAGTTAATTCAGCAAATAAAAATGGAAAAAGTTCATTTTTGTACAATGTTTTTAAAACAAATAGGTTAGGAGTGAGATGGATGAATCAAAGTGAAATGTTGAATTCCAGTATTTGTGCTTTGTTGGCACTAATTGAAAATAAGGCAAAGGAGGGAAACTCCGACAGTATCGATAAAACACTGCCAGAGCTTGTGAATGCAACTGCCGAATTAATTAAATCCCAATACTGATAAAGGTTTAGTTCAGTCCTTTATCAGCCTCATAAACAGCTTTGTAGATGGATTTGAAAAGTTTGTTTATCTCAGCTGCATATTGAGAGTTATATTCTTCAGCGCTGATGTCTGAACCAAAGTTAGTTTGCATTTTCTCCAATGCTTTAAGAGTAATCTCTTTTGCTACTTCTAACTTTGTTGTTGGTGAAGATGCCATATTTGCACCGCCTTTCTTAGAAAATTGAAGAACGTACACTCGCCAAAGTCTCAGTTCTTCAAGTAACAAATTTCTACAAGAAAGTGCGAAATCCTGCAAGCAGAAAGGAAGTGAGTGGAAATGTTAACAGTTCAAGTTGATGAACAAGTAATTGAGCAAAGGTTTCACGATGAACTTAAAAAGCGTCTGGATCAACTTGAAAATCAACAAGTGTTTTGGGACATGAAAACGCTATGTAAAGTCACTTGCATGAGCGACAACTTTATAAAGGATCAGTTTTTCTACGATACGCGTTTCCCAAAGTTCCGTATAGGAAAGAAATGGCTGTTTCCGGCGAAAGAGGCAGAAAGCTTTTTGCTTAAGTGGATTAAAGAACACCCAACAAATTAAGGGAGGAAAAAAGATGAATAAAACACAACTTGATTTTAATTTAACAGTTAGTCGTTTAATAGGCGAAATTCAGCAGCTAGGGACAATGATTACGTTATGCACAGAAATGATAGTTGAGGTTGAGTTCAGGCCTCATGTGAAGTGGACTACCGTAAGAATTTATAAAGATGACGAGTCATTTAAGAAAAAAATTGACGGTGTTGAATCTGGTTTTATTTACGTATCTACCGAAGAAAAATATTTCAATGATACTCCAGAAAAACAACAATTTACTATTAAAAGGTTAATGAAGATCAAGCGCCAGTTGATCAACATCTTAAAAGAAAAGCAAATTAATTACGGAAAGTTAGATTACACAATCAAGACAGTTGAATACAAGCAGTATGTGATTTAAGGAGCTTTGTTGCTCCAAATTTTTTTAGACTTTTGCAGAAAAAGTTGTCGTACCTACCAAGATATGAACATACATCAGTGATTATGACAACAAATGGAAGGTATCAATGGAGAGGAGAGAAAGAAAGTGGAATTACAAGTTATTGAGAAAAACGGATTTAGAGTACTAGCATCTACTCAATTAGCAGAAGCTTACGGTACCGAACCAGTAAAAATTCAGCAAAATTTCAATAACAACAAAAACCGTTATAAGGAAGGCAAGCATTTCATTTTGTTACAAGGTGATGAATTAAAAGAGTTCAAGCGCAACTTCGAAAATTTCGAAGTCGCTCAAAATGTAAATAAACTGTACCTTTGGACAGAAAAAGGAGCATGGCTACACGCAAAATCACTGAATACCGACAAAGCTTGGGATGCTTTTGAATTGCTGGTGGACGCATACTACACGGTGAAAGAACAAGTCAAAGTATTAAGTGAACGTGAGCAGTTAATCGCATCGATGAAACTAACAATCGAAACACAAGAAGAAGTAGGGCAACTGAAGGGTGAGATGAAAGAAATTCGTTTATTGGTGGAAGAACAAATCACTTTGGACCATGGTGAGCAAAGAAAAGTTCAAAAGACGGTTGCAAAGCGTGTTTACGATATATCGGATGACTCTGAACAACGAAGTGCATACTTTCGAGAAATCTACCGTGAAATTAAAGATCGCTTTGGAGTTGCTTCTTATAAAGATATTAAACGAAAGGATATTAATTCAGCTTTACGTTATATCGAAGCGTGGATTCCGAGAAAGTCTGGTGCTGCATCATGAACATACATAACAAAGTGCTCCCTGCAGACCGTAACTTGGCGTATCAATTAGAAGAATGCTCCATTGCCTGTTTACGAAATGCTTACGTATATCGGATGACAGGTGACCGTGAAACAGCAGCTCGCTGGATGGAAGAAGCCAGACGTTGTGAACGTGATTTGGACAAGCTTATCCAGAAGAAACAGGAACGCGATCGATTAGAAGAAGTTGTGAAGGATTTAAAAGCCCGTGGTATTTTATGTGAAATTGTTAGGAGGTCAATTGGATGATTCGATTTCGTATAACTGCTACACCTCGTATATTGAAAGCCAAAGAGGTTAGACAACATTGCGAGTATTTAAGATCTAATTTGGAAGAATTCAACAGAATGCAGGACATGGACTATTACATTAAGCAGGTAATTGAATTCAATCGTCCGTTTTTAGAAGTAAAAGAAAAAGCAGCTAACGCGCCAACGTTAACCGCTTAACTAATAATGAATTTTATCAAAAATATTATATCACATTTATTGTGAGCGACAAGTTAGATTCTTGTCGTCATGCCGGGGAACTTTAAATGATTCCTTCCTCCCACCCCTATTTATTATTCCTCGGCGTGACGATGCGAGTGTAGCCATTCGCAAATATGAAGAAAGGAGCCTAGTCAATGCTTGAAAATCAAATGGTAAACGACAAACATTGGAAACACCATGAAAGCAAAGCTAAGGTGGTTGGTGAGTGCGCAGGATGCAAGGATGAGATTTATGTAGGTCATGATGTTTACGAATTAGAAATCGATGGAGAAAATTTTTTAATTCATCAGGATTCAAAATGTTGTGAAAGGTTTATTGAAAAAATATCTTTTTGGAAAGTTGCTGGGGAAGATTAATGGTCTGTGCGCCAACACAGACCAAATATCACAAAAATAAACTTACGCCTATTTTACATCATCTGTAAAGAAATAGGCAAACGAAAATACAGGAGGTATTGCAATGTCTCAAAACCAAATAGCAAAGCAGAATAATTCTACTGCAATTCTGGGCGAAACAGAAGTATTTATTCGCCGCAGTGCTGCAGGTGCGATAAAAGCAATTAAGGGGAAAGTGAATCTGCTTGAAAGCAAAGGTCATCTAGCAAAAATTCAGGATAAGGTAATGATCACGGAAGCCGGCTATAGAGAATTAAATAAAATTGCCGGTGTTTCAATCATTACGCCTGAAAAGTTGACGTTGCCGGATGGAAAAGTCGTAGTTAACCCTTACCCGATTGTAGATCCAGTATCCGGAACCATCTCAAAAGTCTGGGTTAAGAAAATCGGAATTGGCTATTCTCCAATCGGTAATTTAGTCATTACTTCATCAACGCTGCTATATGACATTCAAATGTACTTAATTCAGGATCTGGCCAAAAAAGTACAATACAACAAAGATGCCGGCAGAATATGCATGGAGCAAACTCTATCAGAGGAAGACATGAAAAGAGGGGCATTCTTCAAAATTGAAGGCAATGTTGGGGTTTGGGTTGATTTAAGTCATAAGGATGTCTTAAAAGCATTCGATACGTTTATTAATAATAAATTATTTGCTGAAAGAAAAGCCCAAACGATATGTGAACGTAATGTTCTCAAAAAACATCCTTCTCTTTCAACGACATATGTAGAGCCGCAGATGCTAAATGGTAAACATGTTGGTCAAGTAACGGTCATCGGGTTTACACATGATCTTTCAAAAGATGAGCTACTAGAAATGGCTGATCAGGCAGAACGTGGAGAACCAATTAAAGTTCGCGGCGAGGATGCACAAATTATTGATCACTATGATGATGTAACGGAAGAAGATATTGTCTCATCAACTGATGAAGATGAAATTGCTCAACAAGTGAAAGATGAAGGTCAACAACCGGCACAAAATCAATCAGCGGATCCAACCTTTTTTAATGAAAGTGGGGTGGTGTTCTAATGATTAAAGAAATCATTATGAAAAACGTTAAAGGAACAACAACCAATCAGCAACTTACAGGTAAAGACATCATTATAGGTCCAAACGGTGTTGGTAAATCGACAAGAATTCAAGTATTGGGAGCAGCCCTTTTAGGTTATGTTCCAGGACACGGCAAAGCTCCCGGGGAAACATTCAAGCATTCAAGTGACCAGGATGTTATGACTGTTGGATTGTCTGTTAATGACTTTACATTTGAACGAAATTTCGAACGGAATGTCACAAGAAATAAGACAACTGGAAAAGAAGACATTAAGTATTCTGAGAAGGTTTCATTAAGTCCATCCAAAGGAGAGCGAACTAACACCCAGAAGAAATCTAGAATTGAACAAGAAGTTGGTAGTTTCCCAGTCATGTTAGATTTCAATGAATTTTTGGGCTTATCAGATTCGAAACGCAGGGATTTTATTTACGGCTTATCATCAGCTGGATCCACTTGGACAAAAGAAAAATTAGATCGTCATTTAAATGATAGCTTGTTATCGATGGAAATCGAAGTGAATAATCCCGATTACTATGAAACATTAACGGAATCTATTAACGAAGCAATCAATAATTTTCCCAATAACTATGATTTTTCTGATGGATTAACGGCTGTTATTGATTGGGTCGATGGACAACTTTCCTATTACAAAAAGCAAAAAGACGACTCTGAGGGTGCTGTTCGTGCCTTTGCTGAAATGAAAAATAAACTGAACGATACAGATCGTGGCTTAAAGCAAAATAAAGAAGAATTAACGCAGTTACGTAACAAGTTGATGGCAGTTAAAGAACAATATGCTCGTGATTTCGAAAAAAAGAAGGCGTTTGATCGGAAAAATGAACGTATTACCGAACTTCAGCAGTCAATTGAGTCATTAAAGAATAATCAAATCGAAGGCACAGAACAAATTGAGAAACAAATTACAGAATTAAATCAACAAGTGAAGGAAGTTCCTGAAAGTAAGTCGGCATCTTACGAAGCAAAAGCTACAGAATTAGAAAATCAAAAACAGCAGAATATGAATGAAGCGTGGACTGCCAAAGGAAAGACTCAAGAACTTGCGGCTAAAAAAGCTAGTATAGAGCAAACATTAAATACAATCAACGAAAATAAAGGGGTTTGTGTTATTCAAGCACAAATTGCATGCAACAAAGATTTTTCTAAGTATCTGGAACATGCGCAAGCCAAAGTTGATTCACTGGCGGCATCGATAAAAGAGTTTATCGAGATTGGTAATGAAAAAATAAAATTAGCTGAAAACCTAGGAAAGCTAGTCAAAGAATGGAGGCAAAAGGCGCAACAAGATAACAACAATTTTCGTGAAGTGGTCAATCATAATCAGCAAATCACGAATAAAATTAGCCTTTTAAAAGAACAATTAAATCTTATTCAGAAAAAGAAGGAGCAACAGGCAAGTAAACTTCAAGATTTAAATAGTGAACTTGAAAAATTACAAAACGAATCAAATGAGCCGATTGCCCCACTGGATATACTCGAGCGTCAACAAGAAGCATTAGCAAAACAAATTGAAGAGCTTGAGACAAAAGTGACAGAACAGGAAAAGGCTAAGAATCAACTTGCTACGCTTAAACAATCGATGTTGAATTACAAAAAAGCTGAAATGAAGGTAAATGCCTTTAATTCGATTAAAAAAGAACTTGGTGCAAAAGGTGTACAAGGATTAATTGTAAAAGAGCAGCTTGATCCAATTAAAAAGGATATTGAAGAAAATCTTCGAGCAATGGGAGTTGAACATGAAGTATTCTTCCAGACAACCTCTGACACAGGGCAAGAAGTCTTCCAGTTTGGTTGGGTAAACACTGGCGAGCAAAGGAATTTTGATTCGTTATCAACTGGCCAACAGATCATTTTTTTAATAGGATTTATGATTACTATTTTGGAACGGGCAAATCCACCGTTAAAGGTGCTTGCAATTGATAACATTGAAAATTTAGATCCTAAGAATTTTTACAATGTGGTGAAAGGTTTGGACCAACTTTCTCATAAAGTAGACAACATTATACTAGCAGGCGTTCTTAGTCCAATTAGTTTCGACGGCTGGAAGGTATGGCAATTAGAGCAAACTAATGAAGCAGGTGAAATGCATGAATCAGCTTCTTAATGGTTTGAACGAAGGTCAATTAGCAGCTGTAATTTCTCAATCTACCAGAATATTATGTCTTGCGGGGGCGGGTACCGGAAAAACAAGAGTACTTACACATAGAATCGCGTATTTAAACGATGAATATCGTGTCGGTACTTCAAACATGTTAGCCCTGACATTCACCCGTCTAGCTGGCAAAGAAATGAAAGAACGTTTAATGAAATTAGTTGGCGAAACAGAAGGGCAGAAGCTCTTCTGTAACACCTTCCATGCCTTCTGTGTAAAGGTTTTTAAAGAATATGGTCATCGCATTGGATTAGATGCAAACTTTATGATTTACGACCAATCAGACCGTGACAGCATCATTAAAAAGATTATAGCTGAGTACTGTTACGATACAACTTTAAATAAAGTGCTAAGCGGCATGAGTGAGTCAAATGAGCATACGGAAGAATACAAGGTTCTCAAGGAATTAGACTTCCGACTTAAACAAAATAATGCCGTTGATTTAGATGGACTTTTAACAAAAACAAGGCAGCTGTTAGAAGAAAATTCTGATGTATGCGATAAGTACAGAAATGAATACAAATATGTTTATATTGATGAATTCCAAGATACGTCAGACGTTCAAATGAAGATTATTGAATTAATCAATCCAGACAATTTATTTGTCGTAGGCGATGATTTCCAAAGTATTTACGGATGGCGTGGAGCAGAAGTACGTAACATATTAGAATTTCCGCATCGTTATCCAGGATGTGAAGTAGTTAAGTTAACTCGAAATTATCGATCAACCATACCGATTATTGATGCATCAAATAAGCTGATCAAATGTAACATCAATCAATCTGAAAAAGAACTAGTAACAGAGGTTGCTGGACAAGCAGTCGAGATGTTTTTGCTAGATAACGAGAATTCTGAAGCTGATCAAATTATATCTGTCATTGAAGATTTAAAAGGTGAAATTGAATCGTTTTCGGATATAGCGGTACTGGCGAGAACAAATAAGCAGCTAGATTATATGTCAAAAAAACTACAAGAAGTAGGACTTCCAGTATTATTGCTATCTAATCGCTATGACCCATTAAAAGATAATGTTGTGCAGATGTGTATTGGTTATTTAGAGCTCGTCATAAATCAAAAGGAATCATGGAAAACGAAACGCTTAGTTAATTTCCCGGAGCCGAGGTTAACTCCTTTGCAAATCGAAGAAATTGAATTGTACTGCATTGAAGAAGATGCAACATACTTAGAGGCTTTGGAACACTTTAAAAGCAAATATAGGGCATTGGAAAGCTTTTTAGGAGTCTTAGATAAATTACGAACAGAACAAATTTACAGCATGGATGCACAAACAGCTTTTCGTGCCATTGTCCATCTTTTAGGCATTATCCCAATGTATCAAGAGCAGGGATTAGATAATCGCATACAAACATTAGCAATAGCCCGAGATAGGATTGGTAAATGGGTAGAACTCCAAAGAAAATTAGGTGAAATTTTTTATCCGGATGCTTTTCTTCGCTGGATGGTTACAAAGGATATTCAAGAAAAGTTATTGGATGATAGCGACGCAATTCGTCTGATGACCGTACATGGATCCAAAGGTCTTGAATTTGAAAATGTATTTGTAATTGGAATGAATGAAGGAGTATTCCCGAGTTTGCGTGGTGATATCGAAGAAGAGAGAAGACTTATGTACGTCGCTTCAACTCGTGCAAAAAAACGATTGATATTGACCAGACCTAAAGCGATTCGCACCTACTCTGGTGATGAAGAATTACGAGAGCCTAGCAGATTCCTGAGTGAAATGGGAGTCTAGGTGAATTATGACAAATACTTTAGAGTATGAAATCCCTATCCCACAGTTTTATTTGTGGGTAGGGAGGGAGTACAACAGAGGATTAATGATTAAATACGTTAGAGGATTTATAGAAAATAATCATCCGGAATTAAAACCCATCAGAATTCAAAATGGGAAAGTTGTTTGTATTAGGAAAGGAGGAAACAACAATGTTAAACCGAGTAGTACTCGTAGGCCGCCTCACAAAGGATCCAGAACTGAGGTTCACCCCCAATGGGGTAGCTTGCTGTAATTTTACACTGGCTGTTAACCGCACATTTGCAAATCAGCAAGGTGAACGTGAAGCAGATTTCATTAACATAGTCGTTTGGCGTAAAGCGGCCGAAAATGTTGCAAACTTCCTGAAAAAGGGAAGCTTGACCGGTGTAGATGGTCGTATGCAGACTCGTAATTATGAGGGGCAAGACGGGAAAAGAATTTATATTACAGAGATTGTAGCTGAATCGGTTCAATTCTTAGAACCGAAGAGTAGCAGCTCTCAACAGCAACAGAATAATAACAATTACGGTCAAAAAAATAACGGGAATCGACCAACCAGTAACAATAATAGCACAAATAATTACGATCATGATCCGTTCAAAGATGATGGTTTGCCAATTGACATATCGGACGATGATTTGCCCTTTTGAAAAATGAACGAGGCATAGGCATAAACGGTAAGAGGCGGTGTTGGTGGGAAATCAATTCGCTAAGTTAGTGAGTTGGAGTGATTAGAATGAATTACATCAAGTTAATTAACGCCTTCTATGATCGGCTCGAAACGAATTCACTTAGCACATCAGCAATTGCTTTATGGCACGCTTTGGTGCATATAAACAATAAGGCTGGATGGCAGAGAGAATTCACGGTGGCTGTATCGGTGCTATGCGTTAAAACAGGACTTTCTGAACGAACTATTTCAAATGTAAGAAATGAACTAAGACAAAAGAATTTTATAGATTTTAAATCCCGTAAAGGTAATAAATCGGCAGTCTATTTATTGGAAGATTTGACGGAAATAAATGCTCACAATGTTTCCTATAAAGATGCTTTGTCGGCAAATAATGCCGACAGTGTTTCCGACAATCTTTCCGACAACACTTCCGACAGTGTTTCTGACAATCCTTCCGCATTAATTAAACTAAACGAAACTAAACGAAACAAAATAACTAGTAGTAGTAGCGCACGTGATGAAGTACATGCTTTTTACATGGACAATTTACAAATAGGAGTGACATCATCACCGTTTGTTTTCGAATCGATTGATTACTGGATTGACGATCTGAATACTGAATTAGTTTTGGCTGCTATGAAACTATCAGCTAAGAAAGAGAAAAAAGGATTTGACTATACAGAAGGCATCTTAAAAAGATGGGTTGAAGCTAATGTCAAAACCATTGAAGATGCCCGTAGGTACGAATCGTCTTTCTTTAATGACAAGAAGGGAGGTAAAAGGCATGGAACCATTAAGCAATTTCCTGCAAGAACTAGCGAAGAAGAATCCAAACTTCGCGAAGCGATTGAGCGACGTAAACGACTTGCAAAAAATCCCGGTGCAGACATTGACTGTCCCTACTAAAGATTGCCCATTTTCCAAATGTGATGGCAGTGGATTTGTTTGGTATAAGGATTGGTCTAAACGTCAGGATCCTAACGGACGTGATGAATGGATGGAAGAATGCGAATGCAATAAAGACAGAGTTTTAAGGCGAAAGTTGAAATTTGCTAAGATTCCAGAAACATTCAGAGAATCCACCATTAACGGTTTTAATATCAACGCCTATGAACAGCTTGAATCTAAAGAGATAGCAGCATTAGCCAAAAAGGCAGCGACCAACTATGTGAAGCATTTTGAAAAGATGCAGGAAAAGGGGAAAGGCTTGTACTTCTACAGTTACACAAAGGGATCTGGAAAGACCAAGCTTATTTCCAGTATTGCTAATGCATTAATTAAACAATACTCCGTTGACTTGATATTTATTACCGGTGAGGACTTGCTAAACGAAATTAAAGGTACGTTTGGTAAGGATTCTAGGCAATCTACAAGTGAAATGATCAAAATTTTTAGAGTAATAAAGGTTTTGGTCATTGATGATTTTGGCATTGAAGCCGGTGAAAATGGTGCAAATGATTGGGTAGAGAGAACCTTTACCAGTATTCTAAATGACCGATTAGAAGCCAAACTGGTTACTATTTTCTCGTCCAATATCAAAATCGATGATTTAGACCAATATTATAAGTCTGGTCGCCTGAGTAGCAGGGTGAAAGAAATGGCACCTGAAATACCAATGCCTGAAGAAAGCGTTCGTGTTCGTAAAGCTGATTATGAAAATACTAAACTAGAAGAATTGCTTTATGAATGATAGATGCCAAAATATGAGTTTTATTAACTTACAGAGTAGGAGGTTAAGAGCGTGATAGACCAAGCTGAAAATCTTAGGATTGCCATTAATAACAATAAAAAAGTTGCTGAACAGCGTAAGCATTTTTTGATCGAACAACTTTTAAAAATGGATTGGGAATGCACGTCCGATGGTAAGCAATTATTTGAAATGTCGTTACCAGAATTAGAACAAATTCACATCAACGAAAAATGTCGCATCGGTAGAGAGATGAGCATACATGTTAATTAAGGGGGACTAACAAATGTTTGATAAGGCATACGAAGTTCAAGTAATCGCAGAAGAATTAATCAAGATGCACCATCCTCATTTGCTTGATGCGATTGATGAGGAGTTAATCGGTTATTTTTTCAGAGACGGCAATGCAGATTGGGCTGGTAAAGCAAAAAAATGTACTGCTTTCGAACGTTACGTGACAGGCAAATTGTTATTCGTTTTTATCAATAGTGACTCTTGGGATGCGATGAAGCCAGACCAGCGCAAGGCATTAGTTGACCATGAATTATGCCATTTCACTAGAAGCAGCTTCAAATAGTACGACAACGATAAAAAAGAATGGATTATCACCTATGAAGATGCTCACGACCCTAAAAATTGGGGAATCCGTGACCATGATGTCGAGGAGTTTAGTGAAGTCATCAATCGTCATGGATTATGGGAAACAGGAATTGAAAAATTTGCTGCAGCTGTTCGAGATGCAGATTATCAAATGTCCATTGATGAAGTGGATCGTGATCAGAAATTAAAAGTTGTGAAGTAAATTAAGCCCTTGTTGATTGATATTGTTCTTAAAAATGTAAAGACGGAGGAATGAAAATGAAAATTATCTTAATTGACGATAAGAAAAAAGTGCATCTTGAATTTGAACAAGTTCCAGGAATGAATTTAGAACACATTTTTGACCGTGCTTTTAAGTATTTCGATTGCGGTTGTTGCAATGAGAATGCTGAAAACAAAGTTGTAATTAATAGGCCGAAAAGCAGTGTGGCTGAAACAAAACAATCTGAATCCAACCGTGTAAGTGTGAAAGAACAAGCTATTGCGATAGTGCAAAGGGCAAAAGAAAGAGAACAAAGTGTATCAAGACCACGACAATTGCCATTAATTGGAGCAGAGCCTACATTATCACAAAATTTAGGTGAAAAATTTGCGGCGGCGGTAGGAAAGAAACAAGATGAGTCCCCAGAGTTTTGGGCCACTGGCATTAAAACAAATGATGATGGCACGAAGCGTTATAAGTGCTATTACAGGTGCGAATGTGGATCTAAAGGCAATCACTATATCCAATTAGGAACGGAAAGCGTGAAATGCTATGACTGCCAAACGCAGTTGAAAGTTGAACAAGCTACTCCTTTTGGAAAAGAAATAGACGGTGAATGGGTTCCAGAGCGTGATCCGTTCGGTAATTTCTTTACGGCATTTATTAAGTGTGAAGGGTGATTGTCCAGCAAAGTAGTAATTTATAGCACTATTCTACAAATGAATTATTAGCAATAAGGAGAGAGTGCTGCTAAGGATGGTGTTCATTTGAGTAATATTGAGCTAATCGAACTATCAAAAGAATTGTACGCCATCAATAAACGCATGGATGAAGGCATTCTAAAGGCATATAGCCTGGCTAAGAAGAAAGCTGCAGCTGAAAGAGAGTACCGGAAGGAACTTGCAAAAGAAATGCTCAGGCTTCGTGAAGAGAAATATCCAGTGTCCATAATACATGACATCGCCCGGGGCAATTTAGCAGATTTAAAGTTTGAAAGAGATGTTGCAGAGGATCTCTTCAAAACTGCCATCACAGCTCTTAATACACTCCAAACAGAAGCTAGCGTGCTGCAATCAATTAAAAAACATCATGAGGTGATTTGATGAAACGATATGGAAGAGTAAATTATGCCAATCGCGGCAAACATTTTGAAAAAATTGTTGATTTGGCAAATGAGTATTACCGCATTAAAGGTATGGCTGAGATCAATAAGGAGCCAACACCTATAAAGGCGCTTAAAGTCATCGCAGGGCGCGTCAGGGACGGTGTATACGAAGAAAAAGCACGTGTAGATTACTACGGAGTCTATAACGGCCAACATATTTCATTTGATGCGAAATCAACGAATGAACGTACCAGATTTCCGCTCGATAACATAAAGCAACACCAAATGGACTACTTAAAGAGCATTCATGAAAAAGGTGGACAAGCTTTTATCTTACTTAACTGGGAGAAATTCAAAGAAGTCTATGTTATCCCGTATCTGAAGTTAGCGGAATATTGGCAAAATGCTCAAGAAGGCGGACGCAAATCGATTCCGTATGAAGACATGCTTAACTACAACTTGGTCAAATCGGGAAGAGGGGTTCCATTAGATTACCTAAAGGAGTTGGGATAAGGATGAATGCTCAGATAGTAATACAGGATACTCGTCCTGAATGGATGAGGGCAGAGGATGCTTTGTTTGCATGCATGATAAAGTGCTCGCTTTACAAAAGATGTTCTACAAGATCGGGGTTTGATTGTAAACACCTTGGCGGCCACATCATTCCGAAAATACGCTCCTAAAAGAAGGTGAGGCAGTGATAAATCAAAGATTGGCACTACTGCAAAGGCAATCAGAGATAATGGATGACCATTGTACTACATGTAAGCAAAAGTCTAGTAACAGCAATCGATATTGTGTTGACAGTTGCGAAGTCGGAAAAGAACTAAAGAGTATTGGCAATCAATTGCTTGGTTTATCAAATCGAAAAAAGGAGATGAAGTTAGGAATGGCAATGAACATAGGTAATTGCGCAAAGTTAAAGTATCTGGCTGAAACCTATCCATTTTTGAAGCAAAAGGATATGGCCAACATTCTCGGAGTAGCGGCTAGTCAAATATCTAGTTCGCTTAAATCAACAAATTATAAAAACTCAAAGCCTGATATGAGCATCCAGGAACATGTCCAAAATTACATGAAAAAGTATTATCCAGAAAAGATGGCAGGTGAAGTAATAGTGACGAAAACTGATGAACAACAAGTAATAAAGTCTACGAGCGAACATGTATCCATAGAAAAATATCAAGCTATGAAAAACTCATGGAAACGGTTGGCTGCAGAAAAAGATAAAGAAATTCAAGAATTGAAGCTGCAGTTAAGTGTGGCATCTACATTAACAGACATTAATTCAAATGGGGCAGAAGATTTTCGTGAAAAATTCGAGGAACAGGTTGAAAAGACTATTAGCTGGAAGGCAGCTGCTCAAAAACTCGAAACGGAATTGAATCATGAGATTGAACAGAACAAACTCCAAAAAGCACAATATGTATCACTTTCAGAACAGTACAAAACGGTGGAAGCAGCTTTTAAAGATTCCGAGAAAGAAAAACTTGAATTGTCCCATCAACTCGAAGCGTTAAAAGGAAACTCAAATTTTGCTATGAAGGAAGAGGACTCAAGGCAAAAAGGTGAACTTGCGAAGTTGCAATTAGCGTTGGAACAACAAGGGGAAATAAACGAAAAATTAAAACAAAAAATTAAGTACGTTCAATCTACAGAAAAGCTAACGTCTATGTTGTTGGCGTTGAAAATACAAGAATGCTTATAATAGCAGCAATAATTTTATGCCTAACAGTTATTTTATCAGAAATTGAACTAGCGATCAGAAAGAGAAAATAAAAAAGCCGAGAAGCCTCCCGGCAATGAATTAATCTACTCATTATTTTAACATACGGGAGGTAGCAAATGGAACAACTGCTCAAAGGTTATAAGCATTCTTTGCGAATAGTAAGAAGCCTCCAAGAACAAGCACGAAGTGAAAAAAAGAGACTAGAAGATATAAAGCTTAAAAACTTTAGCAAACTTGATAGTTCAAGAAGATCTGAGGTTATCAGAGAGCTTAACTTGTTAGGCGGAATGATTGGTGACTTGAAATATGCTATCCAGTGGATGAAAACAGGCCGTAATCCGGACAATATTAAACGTGGAGCTGAACGACCATACCGAACAATCTGGGAGCCGAAGATTATTGAGCAATGGCATAGCAGCCAGGACAATGATCCATATGACATGATTGACCGGGAAGAACAGAATCCAATAATTGTAACTGACGAAGAGCTTTGCAGGATTGAAGAAGCCATGTGTACTTGTACTGAACGCGAAAAGGTATTTTATAGGCTTGCTAGAGCTGATTATATGTCATTTCAAGAAATTGCCGACAAATTTGGTATTAGTAAAAGCACAGTACAAACAACCATTGAACGTGCAGAAGAAAAAATAAAAATCCAGTTGGAGACTAATCTATTTCTAACCTAGCAGGCTCTTTGGAGCTTGCTAGCATTTCAAACGATATTGAGGTGATAAATATGGCTGGCAGAAGGTTATGGACAAAAGAAGAGGACTTATATCTTGAGGATAATGTAGGGAAATTAAGACTTCAAACGATTGCCAAAAGGTTGGGTAGGACTTTGGCAGCGGTTGAGTCTCGGATATTATTCCTTGGTATCGGACATACAAAAATAATGAGTGGCAGAATAACAGCAAATGAATTGGCAATAGCGCTTGGCATTGATTCACATGCAGTTAAACGTTGGATTAAAAGCCATGGCCTTAAAGCTGTAACAAAAGCAACCAGGGCAGAAGCGAAGTTTCATCTGATATCCATTGATGACTTCTGGAAATGGGCAGAGGCCAATAAAGAAAAAATCAATTTTTCAAGGATTGAAACTGATATTTTAGCACCGGAGCCAGAATGGGTTGAAGTACAAAGGAAAATAGATACAGCCGAAATTCCAAAGAAACACAGAAAGCCGTGGAATGAAAAAGAAACACAACGACTTATGGAGTTATTTAACCAGGGCCGTTGTTTAGAAGAAATTGCACAGTTGTTAAATCGTACGGAAAAAGGGATTCAACGTAAAATATCCAGATTAAAAGAGCAAAGGCTGTTGCCATATGACAAAATATTGCTGCCGTGGAAGAAGAAAGAACTTCAATTGATGTTAGAACTCGAGAATCAAGGATTGGAAGACTCGGAGATTGCCATTGAATTAGGCCGGACTGAAAAACAAGTATCTTGGAAAAGGCTGCATTTAAGAAGCAAAGGTTTATATGATGGCTATAAGAAAAGAGTGAATTCGGTTTCTTAAATAATTACGTGAAAGGAATGAAGAATATGAGAAACACACTAGGTGATTTGAATAATCATTTGTTTGCGCAATTAGAACGTTTAAGTGATGAAGATTTAACTGGTGACAAATTAGCTGAGGAGATCAATCGGGCAAAAGCTGTGACGGATGTTGCTTCTCAAATCATTGCTAATGGATCTTTAGTGCTAAAAGCAAAAACTGCATATGAAGAAAACATAGCGGCCAACGCATCCAAACCTAAAATGTTGGAGGGATAAATATGCCGCATTACTATACAGAGGAGCAAAAGGACTTTATTCGTGAGTTTGCTCCAGGAAGGTACAACTCAGAAATTGCAGAACTGTTTAATGCTAAGTTTGGTATCAGTGTTACAGAAGGGCAAATTAAAAGCTTTAAAGCCAATCATCGAATTAAAAGTAACGTATCAAGAAGAAGGGTAATAGAAGATGTTGGGCTCTTTACAAAAGAGCAAAAAGCCTTCATTAAAGAGAATGTAAGGGGATTATCGAATCGAAAATTAACAGACTTGGTAAATCAAAAATATGGCCTTTCCATTACAGTTAAGCAAATGAAGACCTGGAAAAATAATCATGGACTATCTAGTGGTTTAAAAGGGTCTGAAGGTATGGACCCTCCGAATAAAGGCACGAAAGGATTATATAATGTTGGTGGTAACCGAACGTCATTCAAGAAAGGGCAGAAACCCTTAAATTACAAGCCAGTTGGAACAGAGCGCATCGATCGAGATGGCTACGTACTAATTAAAGTATCTGATGAGGGACCATGGAACAAACGCTGGAGACTAAAGCATAACGTAATTTGGGAAGAAGCAAATGGGCCAATACCAAAGGGTCATTGTTTATTGTTCCTAGATGGAAATAAACAAAACGTATCATTAGAAAACTTACAATTAATCACACGCAGTCAGCTCGCACGTTTAAATCAAAATCATCTGATTTCAAACGATGCTGAACTAACAAAAACAGGGCTAATTATAGCTAATATTTATGGAAAAATTGGTGAACGTAGGAAAAGTAAATAAGGAGTTAATGGTAATGGGGATAAACGAAATTACTAAAGATGAAGCAAATGAAATCATGGATAAATATAGTCCGCGTGGGTTGTATTACTTTTTTGACAATGGTCTCTATATCGGAATTGATAACTCAAGTGGAGATGCATGGGTTGAAGAGTTTAAAAGTAAGCAAGAATGCATTGATTGGCTAAAAGATTGGTGAATAATTGATTCAAAAAGCGACATGGTGAGGTGACGAAAATGACTAACACGCATGGAAAAACAATCAGTCTTTATGTAGTCACGGATGAAGAACATCTATATTGTGACCGAGTAGGAAGCGTCATTTGGGAGGACAGAACAAGAGTGTATTTAGATTTTGGTGATGATGTCTACTTGCTTGAACGACATGAAGTAGAACGAATAATTTAATGCACAGTTCGACCAAAACGTGTTGTAGATCATAACTATTTTTAATATACGCTTTGAAAAAAGGAAGCACTCGGCGG
>NZ_AJLR01000046.1 GCF_000307855.1 Schinkia azotoformans LMG 9581
TTTGATGCTACTTACAAGATTCAAACTATGAAATAAAGGAGGTGGAAAGATGAGCAGTCCAATTACACCAAGTGTACATGGATTAATTAAGAAAGATGCAGATGAATTACGGGAAATAATTTCCGAATTAAAAAGACCATCATTAATGAAACTTTGTCGTGAAGCTATTCATACCATTAAAGGCAGAAATGAGTATATTGACTATATCAAGCGTGAAAACGAGGATATGTACAGAAAATTGAATAGAATTAGTGAGATTATCGAGCAAGGTAGAAAAGAGTTAGAATGATTCGCACTTCGATGATATTGCAAAGTAAAAGAGAAAATTTGGAAGGTTAAGGATTGCGCCT
Organism: Schinkia azotoformans LMG 9581; assembly: GCF_000307855.1. Taxonomy (GTDB): domain Bacteria; phylum Bacillota; class Bacilli; order Bacillales; family Bacillaceae_J; genus Schinkia; species Schinkia azotoformans. The sequence continues at coordinate 351 of NZ_AJLR01000046.1, forward strand.
TCCTTCCAAATCCTTTAATGCAAGTTCACGAAAATATAAACCGATATGGATCTGCTGTTCAGCACAGATAGCCTCTATTTCTTCCCAATCATCGTCAGAAAGTCTGATTGTCGGGGAGCGCTTTCTATCGTTTGATTTTAAATGTGACTCCGGAGCCTCGTAAGACTGTAAGGCGTCATTCAGTTTACCGATTTTTATCTCGGCGGCTAGAATCATATTAATTATGTAATCTGACGTGTACAAAGGTAAATGAGCCTTATTGGTAGCAACGGAATGCAAACGAATTTCGAGATCATTTGTGCCAAGATACTCTGTTTTGTAAATATCATCTGCTAGATTTCTGTCGACAGCTAAGAGCAATGAGTATGATGATTTGATTTGTTGTTCTCGGATTCCTGATAGGGCAGAAAGTCCTTGACGGTTTAATTTATTAAGTTCGGATTTGCGGGATTCGATATCCAAATTAATCACCTCTAAGCTTAATTTAGCATAAGAGGAAAAATAGTAAATAGTACGCCAGCGCGAGCGAGAAACATGAAGATGACCTGTGTGATTTAAGAAATGGAGCTGAGGAAATGAGGCAAACATTAGTTGTAAATTTTGGTGAATATGAATTTACCAACTTTGAGCGTGCAGTTAAATCTCTTGAAGAAGAATACGGATATGAGGGCTTCGCTTGGGATATGGTTGTTGCAAGTAATGATTTTGAGATTCTGTGTGAATTTTTATCAGATGATGGAATTGATGCAGAAATAGTAATATGTTAGTTCGCATTTCGATGAAAGGTTTTCATTAAATAAAAAAAGCCTATTCCTAAATGGAAAGGCTTTTAACAGTTAACAATGTACATTTATTTATTTAATTATTATAAGCATTAGTGTTTTGAATCCTTAGTAATATCTAATGCCTCTTTGATTGCCGATTGCAACAACTGAGAAAAGTTCAATCCAGCTTCTTCAGCTGCATCCCTAAGCCATCTTGGTAAAGTACAGTTTTTCGTTACAGCTTTATTTGCATCTTCATTACGATATGGTGGCATATACACGTCTATATAATAAAGACATTCATCTGTTGATAATTCTAGTGATGCAGGGTCAGAAGGCTTAGGTAGCTCCTGTTCATTTTCTTCTAATTCAAGAATACGGGAAGCTAACATTTCTTTTGCTCTCTTAACACCATCTAAAAAGTCAGATGGAATAATTGCGGTTCCAGGAAAGTCAGGGAAGTACATGCCTTGATTACCAACTTCATCTTTTTCGTATACAACTGGATAAGTGTAATGACCTGGATATGTCATATTTATCACCTCAATATTTGTTTATTTTATTTTTTATAAAATTAGAGGTAAGGAAATTGAGTGGAACAAGAGGGGGTTAGAACTTAACCCCTGATGTCCTTTCAATACTACTTAGAGTGCCTTTAGGAATCACTCTACCATCACCGTGGAAGCTTATGTCTGCGAATCTCGTTGGGTCATCTTTATGTATGTATCTTTGATGACTGCCAGGATTTTTGTGAGTCGGCGACTTTATGAATCCTTCTTTTTTTAGTTTCTTTAAGACCTCTCGGACTGTAACTTGTTTTCCCAATTCCTTACCTCCTTTCTGATTTTATTATAACACGCAGTAATTATGCGTGTCAATAAAATAATGCGTATATATTATACGTATCAACGAAAACAGTTTTAGTTATTTTATTTTTTTGTCGTACGAAAATACATATATGAGAGGACTTTTTATTTGTGTCTTATACCGGGCGTTTTATTCTGAAATAAAAATATATATAAATAGGTGATCGATATGATAATTAGGGATCGAATCACACAACGTGAGAAACAGCAACTAGAGAAAATTAAAAAGAATAAATGAGAAAATTTAAGTGAACGACAATTGCGGGAGTTGATGGGAGAGTTTGACCAGAGGCTTGAGCGTGGAAAAGGAGCGTTGAGTATTCCAAATAAAATAAAGGTTGCAGGGATAGTATACACTGTCGAGGAAAAAGATGTAGTGATTATCGATGATTGTGCAGGCTATGTTGGTCTATATAATTATAAAGATACAAGAATTGAAATCTTGAAAGATATGACTCTACAAAGAAAACAGGAAACATTAGTTCATGAAGTTCTTCATGCAGTTTTATTTGAATTTGGATTAAAGGATCATGATGAAGAGTTAGTTGAACGTGCAGCTCAAGTGTTGTATCAAGTATTGAAGGATAATCCAAATTTATTGGGAAACTATCAAACTTCTATTGTGCAGTAGAAGCTTGATAGTTTTGTGGCATTACTTTTCAGTACGAACGCCCTTAAATTTACCACCGGTAGATTTTACGTCCATAAATCGACCTGTGGACGCATCTCTTTTCACGTAGGTATCATTTTTGGGATTGTACGTTTGAGTGCGACCGGTAACTGCACCTTTTCTGTAGCCATCGCCAGTGTTAGTTGCCATGATATCACCTCCTATCTTACAATATTCGGCAATATAAAAGGAAATTCCTTCAAGATGTCGAATTGAGTAGGTGAAAGGAGGAATTTTGAAAAAATGGTTAGAGTTAAATTAATTAAGGACGAAAATGAACAATATTTCGAGAGGCTAGTGAATGAATTTCTGTCAGAGTTATCGGAAGGGCAACTAATAAATATTCAATATGCCACTACACCAACAGCAATTGCAACTCACAGTGAATATGGTGTTTATCCAAGTGTTGAATACTCAGCTTTTATCCAGTATAAAGAATCAAAGTAATATAATAACAAAAGGAAGGTTTAATATGATCGAAGTGAGATATCGCAATAAATCAAATAACCTTGAAGTTATTTATGTAAATGAAGAAAGCGCAGAGCTGCTTAAAGACTGGATAAAAGATGGTCAAAAAGATGAAAAAAAATACTTTACTACGGACAATAATGAAAAAGTTTATTATAAACAGGTTTCCAAAATTGATTACGATTTAACATGAAGATTGTTAAAACATAAGCACTCTCATTATGAGGTGCTTTTTCTTTTGTTCAAAACAACTTAAATATTCGGGGGTGGCAGGTGATGTAGTATGGCTGAAAAATATGTACTAGCTGAAAAAGACTATGTTAAAGGCATGAAGTATAAAGACATAGCTGAAAAATATGAAGTGTCTTTGAACACAGTAAAGTCATGGAAAAAGCGTTATGGATGGAATCGCGAAAGGGGTGCACCCTCTGAAAAAGGTGTGCACACAAAAAAACGTGGTGCGCCTAAAGGAAATATCAATGCAAAGGGCAACGATGGTGGGGCACCTAAGAGAAACCAAAACGCAGTAACCCATGGATTTTTTTCTAAATTTCTTCCAGTTGAAACTCTAGAGATCATGGAGAGTATGAATAAGCGTTCCCCGGCTGATTTAATTTGGGACCAAATACAAATTCAGTATGCTGCTATTATCAGAGCCCAACAGATTATGTTTGTTCAAAGTAAAGACGAAATGATTAAAGAGCTCAAGAAAGCTAAATATGAGTACTTTGAGTTGCCAAAAGATCAGGGCGGAGGCTTTGAAAAGCAAATCACTGAGGAAGAATACGAATTCCAATTCGCTTGGGACCGTCATGCAACATTTCTTAATGCTCAGTCCCGGGCTATGAGCGAACTAAGAAGTTTAATTAAACAGTTTAATGAAATGGCCCATGAAGATGATGAGCGCCGATTGAAGCTTGAGCAAATGCAGTTGAATATCGAGAAAACGAAAGCTGAGGTTGATAAGATTTCATCAGATGATGATAAACCGATTGAAATTCTTATCAAGCGAAAGTCTTAATTTTATACGTGGATCTCGGGAATTAATTGTTTTCCAGTGTAGTAAAACCCTTATTTTTCAACAATGTATAAAAGATTGTATAACGTATCTTAATTTTAGGTTGTTTAAACCACGCAAATACAACAAGTTAGTTGTCGTATTATTACGTAATAATGTTGAATATCTATTCATGAATATGCAGTAAAGGTTTTGATAAATCATGATTGAAAAAGAGGTTAATCCGCATTTTGAAAACTTTTTGTTTGATTGGTCCACTAAGTTTCAGTTTTTAGTTGGCGGGTATGGCTCATCCAAGAGTTACCATATCGCTTTGAAATTAATACTAAAAATGCTAGAAGATAAACGTACCGCTTTAGTTGTCCGTGAGGTGTATGATACCCATAGGGACTCAACCTTTTCCTTGCTGGAAGAAATAGTGATTGACTTAGGTCTTGAAGGCCGCGTTAAATGTTTGTCATCGCCTATGCAACTAAGATTCCCAAACGGGAGTAAGATCATCTTTAAGGGGATGGACAAGCCGGCAAAATTAAAGTCTATAAACAACGTATCAATCATCTGGGTTGAAGAATGCTCCGAGGTAAAGTATGCTGGATTTAAGGAGCTCTTGGGTCGCTTGAGGCATCCAAAATTAAAGTTACACATGTTGCTGTCAACTAATCCAGTAGGTGAAGACAACTGGACATTTAAGCACTTTTTTAAAGATGAGTTGACAGGGCGCTTAGTGTTAGATGACCACGAGCTTTATGAAAAACGTACGGTTATTACAAATGATACCTACTATCACCATTCAACAGCTGACGATAATCTATTTTTACCAGAAAGCTATATCGCACAGCTTGAAGAGTTAAAAGAGTATGATCCAGACCTTTACCGCATAGCCAGGAAAGGTCATTTTGGCGTGAACGGGATTAGAGTGCTGCCACAGTTTGAGGAATGGCCACACAGGGAAGTAATGGCTGCCATTAAAAATGTTAAAAAGCCAATAAATCGTGTTGGCATGGACTTTGGATTTGAGGACTCATTTAATGCCGTTGTTCGAATGGTGATAGACCACAACCAAAAGATTTTGTATATCTATTGGCAGTACTACAAAAATAAAATGACAGATGATTTAACAGCAAAAGACCTGGAAGAGTTTAAACGGACTAAGGAATTGATTATTGCCGATAGTGCAGAACCGAAAGCCATTCAATATTACAAACAGTGCGGTTTTAGGATGAAAGGTGCTAGGAAGTTTCAAGGATCCCGATTAGCTAATACTAAAAAAGTAAAGAGATTCAAAAAAATCATTTGTTCAAAAAATTGCCCTGACGTCATTAGGGAATTAAAATATTTAACTTATCAAGTAGACAGTGAGGGGAACATTATCCCGGATGAGTTCAAGATTGACCCCCATTCGTTTAGTGCAATCTGGTACGGGCTTGATGGGTATGAAGTATCTGATCTTAAAGGCGGTTCCGTATCAGTGTTAAAGTGAGGTGAAGTAAATGTTAATTGAGGACCTATACAGGCGACCATACCATGAATACCTAAACGACATTATCAAAAATATGGTGGACGGTGTCATTTCTGAAAATGAGGTGATCGTTCAGGAAATTAAAGAATGGCTCAACAGTGAAACCAGAAAAAATATGATTATCGGAGAGTCCTATTATCGTAATAAAACTGATATCCGGGATAAAAAGAAACGGGACGTTGATTGGAAATCCAGTGTGAAGCTAGAGCACGGATTTACTAAAAAACTAGTAGACCAAAAAGTTGGGTATCTGCTTACCAAAGAGCCAACAATCGCATCTGAAAATGATTCGTATACAGAGATTTTGGGTGATATTTTTAATCGCAAATTATTAAAGACCATTAAAAATACAGGTAAAGAAGCCATTAATAAAGGTATTGCTTATTTGTATGTTTATTTTAACGAAGATGGAGAATTATCTTTCAAAAAGTTTAAGTCCGAACAGATATTGCCTTTTTGGAAAGATGATGAGCATACGGAACTTGATGCCTTTGTAAGAGTGTACGATGAATACATTTACATGAACGGCAAAAAGGAAAAGCAAACCAAAGTGGAATTTCATCACTCTACCGGCATTAATTTTTTCATATTGGATGGCGGAAAATTGGTGGCTGATGTGCCATCCGGCATAAATAGAAACTATCATTTCACTATTAACGAAGAGCCGTATTTGTGGACAAGAATCCCTTTGATACCGTTTAAGTATAACGAGGAGGAGCAACCGTTAATTGATTCTATTAAGACACTTGTAGACAATTACAACAACCAGGCATCTACAAATGCAGACCTGTTAGCCGATATTCCGAATATCATCTATAAGCTCATTAACTATGGCGGTACGGACCTAGCAGAATTTCTCGCAGACTTGAATTTTTACAGAGCTGTTAAGCTAGATGAGGATGGGGATGTTGATAAGTTGCAAGCGGATCCTGCAACGGATGCAACAGAAAAAGAGCTGGAACGTACAAGAGCAAATATATACGAATTCGGCCGCGGCTTGGATCAGAAGGATAAAGACTTGGGAAACGCTTCTGGTAAAGCTATGCGGCACAAATATGGAGATTTGGATATGGATTGCAATATCTTAGAGTCGGAGTTCCAGTCCTCTATCGATCACCTTCTATGGTTTGTTAATGAGTATTTACTCATGACAGGCAAAGGTGATTATAGAAATGTTCCAGTCAATTTTATTTTTAACCGCGATATTATCATAAATGAGTCAGAAGTCATCGCTGATTGCCAGGCATCAGTTGGGATTTTGGATGATAAAACAATCCGTGAAAACCATCCATGGTACAATAAAGAGGTTGAGCAACGCCTGGAAGAACAAAAAGCCAAAGAGCAGCAAGAAATTGATGGATACCAAGGAACATTCGGCCCCCATCCAAAAGACGTGAACGGCAATGAGTAAAGCCTATTGGGAAAACAGAGCTGCACAACGTGAATTAGAATCGCAGGTAATCGCCAGTAAATACCTTGCAAGCATGAGTCAAAGCTTAAGAGAAGCTCAACAGGATATTATACGGCAGATTGAAACATTCTACTCTCGATACGCTAATGAAAATAAGGTTACGCTTGCTGAGGCTAAAAGATATTTAACAGCAAAGGAATTGAAGGATTTTAAGAATATTGATTTAAAACGATTCCGAGAAATGTCATTATCAGGAAATCCAGAATATGAACGAATTCTTAATGCCGCTAGTTACCGTGTTCGAATCTCAAGATTAGAAGCTATGAATCTGATGATTGAAATGAGGATGGCAGAACTATATGGTGGTCCAAACGGTTTGCGGAGGTATACCTATACAGGCTTGATGGAAGTTTACCAGAACTCTTATTACAAGACCATGTTTGACTTATCTATGCAGGGAGCGATTTCTGGAAAAGTTGCGGCCCTAACCGATGAAACAATGAAAGAGGCTCTCACTTACAATTGGAGTGGTAAAGAATTCTCTGAACGGATTTGGGGCCATCAGAAAAGCACCTTCCAAAGCATTCAAAAAACACTGGAGCGAGGATTTGCAGCTGGCCATTCCATCGACAGAACAACAAAGGCGATTATGGAAGCGACAAACGTATCCTATTCCCGTGCTGAAGCATTAGTTCGAACGGAATCTAATTTTTTTCATAACTTAGCAGCTCGCAATAGTTATGCGGATGCCGGAATAGAAAAATATGAAATTCTAGCAACACTTGATCATCGAACATCGGACATTTGCCGAGAACAGGATGGGAAAATATACAGTGAAAAGGACTTTAAGCCAGGGACCAATGCGCCGCCTTTTCATGTGCGCTGCCGGACTACCACTATACCGTGGTTTGACGAGTCAAAGTACATGGATGGCGAGAAAAGGCAGTCAGCTGATGGATTAATTGATTCGATGACGTATGTAGAGTGGTATGAGAGGTATGTCATAAATCCAAACAGCCAATCATCTCAAAGTCTAAAACAAGCAAAAAATATAGGATCTAAGCATTTAATTACGGACCAAGCTATAGAAAAGGTTCCGTATATTGAAATACCTGGTTATTCGGAAAAAGAAAATAGGTCAATACAGTTAATGCATCAGGATTTATTAAGGCTTGCCAAAGAGCAAAATAATAGTGATGAGGTTATGATGATAAAACCAAAAACAGGGGCTGTCGTTACTGTTCTGGGTGATAATGATGAGGTTGATCCATCAAAAGACCATAATGCTACATTACTAATAAAAAATTCTGGAGATTCGATATTGACAGTGATGCATAATCATCCTGGTCTTAGCGGTTTTTCATTAAATGATTTAAGATTTTTTATTACAAATGATTCAGTAAAAACTTTGACTATAATTACAAACCTAGGTCAAGTGAAATTTCTTACTAAAGCTAACAAATATCATAAATCTAAAATATTTGAGTTGCTTAAAAAGCATTTCGGTGGATATACTATAGATAATGACATTGATTCCAAAATTGAAAAATTTCTTAAAGAAGCAAATGTTTATGGAATAATCTCTAAAAGGAGGTAAACCTTATGGATCTTCACCCATTAAATGATAATAATACCCAAGAAGCACTAGAAGGTCTTCTGAAAGCTGTTGAAAAATCAGTTAAAGAAGATGAAGAAAAGAAAAAACAACAAAATGTTAAAAAGGAATAAAAAGCACTTAACCAATCAAATGGTGGAGTGCTTTTTATTATGCTTTGAAAGTGTGGTGAGAAAATGAATTCACAAATTGAAAATAACTTTATGTACCATTCACCGAAGGAAGGACAGCCAGAAAAATATACTGCTATTCGAGAAAAAGCTAAAGAGCTTGCTTATCTTATTGATGAAGTTTGTCCAAATAGCCGTGAAAAGTCAGTAGCTTTTACTAATTTAGAAACGGCAGTGATGTGGGCAAATGCTTCTATTGCACGTAACGAGTAAATATTTTGTCTTTTTACCGCTATTGCAAACGTTAAAGAACAAAGGGAATACCTAACGTGTCATTGCATGTAAAAAGCGAATTAGGGGGTAAATAGGAATGAATAAAGAGCAATTAATGGCTTTAGGTCTAACGGAAGAACAAGCCAATAAAATTATCGAAGGTTTCGGTCAGATGATACCTAAATCTCGTTTAGATGAAAAAATCAATGAGGCTAAGGAATTAAAAGATCAAATGGCTCAACGTGATAAGGATCTTACTGAACTAAAGAAAAAGGCCGAAGGAAATGAGGAGCTGCAGTCCAAATTCACTGATTTGGAAAAGAAGTACAAAGATGATACGGCTGCTTATGAAGCTAAGATTAAGGAAACTCAAATGTCTAGCGCATTAAAGCTAGCTCTTGCTGGCAAGGTACATGATGCTGACCTTGTGGCCGGCCTTATTGACAAAACCAAAATTGAATTAGGTGAAGATGGCAACATCTCCAAAGGACTTGATGATCAGATTAAAACTCTGAAAGAATCGAAGTCCTTTTTGTTTACCGCGGAAACAAAGCCGAGTGGTATAAAAGGAGCTACGCCTCCTGGAGGAGATCCAACAATTCCACCAAACAACCCATCGGACAGTTTCGGCAAAAAGTTAGCTGAAGAAGCAGCAAAAGGAAATAAGGGATTAGAAGAAGCTCGAAAATCTTATTTTGAATAAGGAGGAAAAAACAAATGAGTAAATTTGTAGAAACAACCTACACGAATAAAAAAAGCATTTTAAAGTTTCCTGACCATTATGTGAATCTTACAGTTACAGTTAGCGACGCTGGCATTGTTGCAAATGCAGATGGCAAAAAGATTGTACCTGCAGGAACAATTATTGGTGGAGGATTCTTGGCAAGCGAGTCTGTGGCAGCTGTTAAAAAGAATGGGACCGGTGCCGAAGGTGTTTTATTCAATGACGTGGATGTAACTTATGGTCCTGCATCCGGCGCGGCCATGATTCATGGTTTTGTTGCACTTAATAAATTACCTGAAGCGCCAACAGCTGACGCAATTGTAGCGTTAAAACAAATTACATTTTTGAAATAAGAAAGGATGAAGAAGAATGCCAACAATTTTTGATTTAGTAAATGCAAAAGAAATTGCAACTTATTATGAAAATAACCCATCAAATAAGGTACCGTACCTTGGAGCAACACTTTTTCCAGCGAAAAAACAATTAGGTTTAGATTTGTCATGGATTAAGGGAGCAAATGGGCTTCCAGTTGCTTTGACACCATCAGAATTCGATACTAAAGCAACAGTCCGTGACCGTATTGGCTTCAGTAAAGTGCAAACGGAGATGCCTTTCTTTCGCGAGTCAATGCGTATTGGTGAAAAGGATCGTCAAGAGCTTAATAGGCTTTTAGCTTCAAACCTTGATGGAGCCTATAAAACTATTATCAATAACATTTACGATGATGTAACAACTTTAATTAAAGGTGCAGAAGTGCAGCCTGAACGCATGATCATGCAGCTGCTGTCCACAGGAAAAATTAAAATTACAGCTAATCGAGTTGATTTAGATTACAACTATCGTATGAAAGATGATCACAAGGAAATACTAACAGCCGGTGCCCAGTGGAGTGATTCTGATTCTACGCCAATTCAAGATATCTTGAACTGGATGGATACTGTGGAAGAAAACACAGGGGTACGACCAACGAATGCGATTATGACTCGTAAAACATTCGGCTATTTACTTGAGCATAAGAGTATTCGTATTGATATGAATCCGTTAGGTGGGCAAAACATCATTATGACAGATTCCATGCTAAAACAATATTTATCTACTAAATTAGGTTTATCAGTCGCCATTTATAACAAGAAATATCGTGCGGAAGACGGAGCATTGTATAATTTCTATCCAGATGATCACTTTACACTGATTCCTGACGGTAATCTTGGAAATACGTATTATGGAACAACTCCGGAGGAATCTGATTTAATGACGGGTGCTACTAAAGCCGATGTATCGATTGTTAATACAGGTGTTGCGGTTACTTCCGTGAAAGAAGAACACCCAGTAAATGTGATGTCCATTGTCAGCATGATTACATTACCAAGCTTTGAAACTATGGATAATATTTTCATAGCGAAAGTTGCAGGAAACTAAGGAGAGAGGAGCTCTCCTTTTATTAGTAGGAGGTGTTTTCAGTGGCTGATGAAAAACCAATTAAAAAGACGACAGCTAAAAAAGAAGTAAAGAAAATAATTTTTACTGAGAATATAAAGCATAATCAACATCGCTATAAAAAAGGCGAATCGGCAGAAGTGTCATTGGTTGATTATGAATTGCTTTTAAAAGCGCAGGTCATTCAAACAGAAACAGGTGATTGATGTGGGTGTTCTAGAAATTGTAAAGGCAAAATTACCTAACTCACAGCTCACGGATAATGCCTTACAAGTGTACATTGACGAGGTTAGTCAATCGATTAAGACTTATTGCAATCGTTCTGATATCCCTTCGGAGCTTGCCTTTGTTCACGCGAACATGATAGTTGACTTTATTAACGGTGAAGAAAAGAAAGCGTCTCCTGATGATCATAGAGCAGTAACAGCTATTAAAGAAGGCGATGTTCAAGTTTCTTTTGGCGGAACAGTTTCCGCTATTGGTGAAGCTGCTGTTGAAAATCTGCTTCATAATTATAAAAGCCAGTTGAATAAATTTCGTAAATTGAGGCGGTAGTATGGATATTCGCAAGTTAATGTCTAAAGCAAAAGCAGCTGCTGAATTTATGTACAATAAAACAGCCACCATCAAACGATCTGAGGAGTATACAAAAATGAATGGAGCCAATGGTATGGATTGGGTTGTTAAATACACGAACGTGCCTTGTCGCTTATCCTCTACCGGTATGCAGTCGGTGAATAATACATCTCAAGGAGAAGCAAATGTAATTCAATACGACTTGAAGATGTTTTTATCAAGTGAGTATGAATTAAAAGCCGGTGATTCCGTCATCGTCGATGGTGTTGAGTTTGAATCAGCTAAAGAGCCATTTGTATATATATCCCACCAAGAGGTTCTCATGAAGCGAAAGGGATACGCATAATGGGATTCGAATACAGCGAAATGAAGGCATTTAGGCGGCAAATTGCTGATTTACGGAAAGCTTCCTACGATATACACATGAAAGTGGCTAAACGGATTGCGCTGCTGGCTATACGAAAAGTAAAGAAGATGACACCTGTTGATACAGGTGATTTACGTAATAGTTGGGAATTTTCAGTAATCAAAAGAGGTAACGACTATATTGTTACTATTTTTAACCCTAAAGAATATACGTCATTCGTAGAAAATGGTCACCGTATAGTTGTCGCAGGGAAAACAGTAGGCTGGGTAGAAGGGCGGTTTATGTTAAAACTCACCGTGGATGAAATGGAACGAATTGCTCCCAACATGTGGAAAAAGGAAGTTGAAAAGGAGATGAGAAGAATCTTTGGTAACTAATTTAAAAACACTCATCATCCAACAAATCAAAAGCGTATTTCCAAGTGCAAAAGTATATGATGAGCCAGTGCAGCAGGGACTTCAAACACCTGCTTTTTTAGTTCTCATTATTAGTGATTCACAAGAACGAAAGTTGGGAGCAACGTCAGAGTGGGAATATGTTGTTAATATCACCTATTTCCCATCTGATTCCCGTAATACTTATTCCGAGAGTGATGACGTAAGCCGGGCATTCAAAATGAACTTCCGGTATATCGGCAATCAGTTTCATGCTAATAAACTTACAGCGGAAAAACATGACGGCACACTTGTTATTACTTTTAACGTAAAGAAATTAGTTAGGGAAATCTTCGATGAGACGAAGATGCAAACACTGCAATTTGGAGGTGTGTATAGTGAGTAAGGAACAGGAAGCAACGCCGCAAAAATTTAGTAAAGAGGCCTTTTTGGATGCCTCCAAAAGTACACAAGAAAGATTAATTTTACAAATCGTGCTACAAGATGATGTCTCTTATACAAAGGAAGATGTAGAAAAACTTGTTGGGGATTGGAAAAAGAAGCCTGTAGATGATTCGAAGAAGAGGGAGGCTAAAAAAGCATGAGTGGAGGACAATGGGAAACACAGAATAAAGTGCGCCCAGGTGCGTATATCAATTTTGAAACGAATGATTTAGTTGCTACCGGGCTTGATTCCCGCGGCACGGTTGTAGTACCAATTACTGTTGACTGGGGAGAAACTAAAAAATTTATTAAAGTTTCTCCTAATACAAAATTCACAGAGTTATTTGGTAAACCGCTGGGCGAGTTAAAGCCCATACAAGAAGCGTTTAAAGGAACAGGTAATGTTATTGTCTACAATTTGAATGGCGAAGGTGAAAAGTCTAAAGCGATAATCAACTCATTCACAGCAATAGCCGTTCATGGAGGTTCTGATGGGAACAAAATTACGGTCATAGTTACCAAATCTTTAAATGGTGGAGCTACTATAAAAACTTATTATGATGGTAGTCAAGTAGATTCACAGGTAGTAGAAAAGGCTACCGAATTAACTGCGAATGGTTTTGTTACATTTACAGGTGAGCTACCAGCTTCTGATGCAACTTTAAAGTTGACAGGTGGGAAGACGATAGCTGCCACGAATGAATCTTATTCGGATCTTGCTTCTGGTTTGGATTCACAAATATTTAAAACCATCGCTATCGGAACTGATGACGATTCTATTAAGCTTTTGTTTACATTGAAAGTGAAACAGTGGAGGGAAAACGAAGGTAAAAATGTGCACTTCATCACCAACAATTACAATGCTGCCGACCATGAAGGAGTCGTTTCAGTATTAAATGGAATTTATGATGGTGCTGAATTAATTTCAGCTAAAGAGGCTGTTTACTGGCTAGGTGGGGCTTACGCGAACGCCATTACCAATTCCCTTACTTACGCACAATATCCAGGAGCAACCGATTGCGAGCGACTGTCTCATGATGAAATTGTTAAAGCTTTGAAAGAAGGTCATATTGTCTTTACTTACAATGAAGGAGCAGATGGCATTGATCGTGTAGTAGTGGAACAAGATATTAATACGTTCCGTTCATTCACACCAAGAAAAAATCAAGATTTCCGTAAAGGAAAAATTGTTCGCCAAATGGACATCGTATCAAATAATGTGCAGCATATTTATTCGCGCTTTTTCATTGGAAAAGTGGATAACAATGAAAATGGCCGAAACTTATTCAAAGGTCAAATTATGAAAGTAGTCCTTGACCCTTTGGTTAAAAGTGGGGCTATTGATCCGTATGACCCGAATGAGATTATAATCGCGCAGGGCGCAGAAAAAGATGCAGTTGCAGTGGATATGGGTCTTAAATTTGTGGATGCAATGGAAAAACTATACATGACTGTAAAATGTAAATAACGGGGGGTGTGTTAAATGAGCGATTTAAGAAATAGCGATTCCATAAGTGCAAAAGAAGGTGTCGTATATGTCACCATTGAGGGAAAAGTATACGAATATGCAGAAGTCGTTAGTTTAAAAGCTGAAATAAAATATATTAAAGCTGATATAAAACGAGTCGGTAAACGTATGAAGGGTAGTAAAATTGTTGGGGCAGAGGGGACAGGCTCCATAAAGGTGGAATATCACCGCCCAGAAAATCGTGCACTAGCTCTTGCGTATGTGAAAACAGGCAAGTCTCCAGTCATGGATGTTCAAGTCGTCAACGCAGATATTACAAGCCGTGCAGGAAAACAGACGGCTCTATTAAAAGATGTTGTCCCAGATGGTGCTTTAATCGCACAAATCGATGGCGAATCTGATGATTTGTTATATGATGAATTCGATTTTACGTTCGATGATTTTGACTTCTTAGATCAATTTAAAGTGATTGAATAATAGAAAGGTGGAATAATAGATGAGTAAATTCAAAGCATTTATGAAAGGTAATGTAAAAGAAGCTGAAAACGCCTCGTTGAAACTTGATCGTTTTGGTGAGGCTATTATTTTGCGCCCTTTGTCAGCTGGTGAAGCTGATGCGATTAGTGATCGATGCTATAAAAATAAAGTTGGCAGGAAGGGAAAACAGGAACGTGTCTTTGATGCCGTTCGCTATAATCGTGAAATTTGCGTTGCATCGATGGTGCATCCTGATTTAAACGATTCAGATTTACAGGACTCATATGGAGTACGCGGGTCTGATAATCTATACAACGAAATGTTTTATTTTGGTGAAGCAACGCAAATACTTGAAAAGGTTACCGAAATCAGTGGTATTGACATTTCAATGGATGATGAAATCGAAGCAGCAAAAAACTAATTGATGGAGGGGATGATGAGGTTGATAGTGAGGCACTATTCGCTCACATTGCCCTCCACAGGTTTAATATCCGTCCTCGTGAATTCCTTGAGATGGAACAGAAAGAAAAAGCGTTTGTGATTGCTAGTATTAAAGTGGAACTTGAAAAAGAAAAGAAAGAACAAGATAGAATTAAGAATTCACGGTAAGATGTGTTATGATATAATATAATTAAGCATAAAATAAAAAGAGACCATAGGTGCGCTAACACCTATGGTCGAGTACAATAGCCGTCCCTCAAAGAGTGGCTGGCTCGAATTGGGTAATGAAATAGACCAATCCCTACAAGTTGTCTAGGCTCAAGGGAGGTCTATTTCTTTTTGTCGAGTGACAACATAGCAACAATCAGTAATCCGAATGTTAACATTAGCATTAATGCTTCAAATGTTGTCATGGACATCACCACCTTTCAATCGGGGGAGTGAGTCAGACCGCCTTTGAGTGAGCCGATTCTATTGTACGAAGATTATTATACCAAAACACTTCCAGAGAGGGGGTGTTTTGGTATAAATGTAAAATCTTGAAAAATAGAAAGAGGAAAAAGGCGATAATGTGTCGAACTCCTTATTTGTATAATTGTGGATAGGGAGGTATTGCGTACAGTGAAAAAGTTTTTAAAATTAGGTTGTGGCGGTCTTATTGGTGTTATTGTACTAATAATTGTTATTGGTGCGCTTTTTGGGGATGATAGTAAAAAGACAACTAATGTTGAAAAAGAAGCTGTCGAAGCGACAGCCACAAAAAGCAATGAAGGAAAAAAAGAAGAGTCTACAACTGAAGAAGCTAAAAAAGCTAGCATAGGTGAAGAACTTACTATAGGTAAAGCTGTTTTCAAAGTTAACTCTATGGAGGAAACTAACAAGATTACAGCTGGTAATGGAATGTTTAAATATACACCAGATTCGGAAGGTGCCGTATTCTTAATCGTAAATGTAACAGTTAAAAATAATGGTACTGAAATGATTCAAACTGATTCTAGCTTCTTTAAATTAAAAGCCACCAGCGGTGCAACTTACTCACCATCATCTATAATAGTAGCAGATGGTAAATTTTTTACATTTGAAGGCATCAATCCGGGGCTTGCTTTAACGGGTAATGTGGTATTTGAGGTACCGGCAAGTTTAACAGGACTTGATTTGCAAGTGCAGACTGGTTTTTGGGGAACTGAAACAGGAATAATTAATTTGAATTAATTTCACTAATAAAAGTCACTCTTTGAGTGGCTTTTTATTTTACGTAAAAAGCAGGTGAATTCAATGACAGGAGCACAAACAAGTCTTACGCTAACAGACCGATTAACAGGTCCTCTTACACGAATGATGAGAGCGATGGATAGAACCATTAGTATTATGGAACGTATGGACCGTACAGCTAATAATGTTGATACTAGAGGACTGCAACGAGCAAGAAGTGAAATACAGTCCGCTTCGGCTGAATTAGAACGTTTAGCATCATCAGCAAGAACGCAAAATGCTGTAGCAAGTAGTGGAATTCAAAGATTACAAAATCAGTATACAAATTTACCAGGACCAATAACAGCAGCAGGAGGTGCAGTAAGAAATTTCTTTGCGGGATTTGCTGGGGCTGCGGCTGCATACTTATCTGTACAAGGATTAATTAACGGGTTTAAAAGCTTTGTCAATTCTGCTGATGCTTATACATCTACTTCGGCTCGTTTGTCAAATATTAATGATAACTTACAAACGCAAGCGGAATTACAACAAATGGTGTATGAAGCCGCTCAACGTAGCCGAAGCGGTTATATGGATTTAGCTAGCTCTGTTTCAAAACTCGGTCTTCTTGCGGGAGAATCATTTAAGGACAACAAGGAAATGATTGCTTTTGGTGAAATGATGGGAAAAGTGTTTACAGTCTCCGGAGCCTCTACCTTTGAGCGTCAAGCAGGTATGTACCAATTAACTCAAGCGATGGCAGCAGGAAAACTTCAGGGTGATGAATTCCGTTCAATTATGGAAAACGCTCCGATGTTAGCGCAGGCGATAGCGGATTTTACTGGAAAAACTAAAGGTGAGTTAAAAGAAATGTCAGCAGACGGCACGATTACGGCTGATATTATTAAAGGCGCTTTGTTTAGTGCGGCTGATGACATTGAGAAAAAATTTAAAAACATGCCTTTAACCTTTGGACAAGCATGGACCATGTTCAGCAACTGGGCCACAAGAGCATTTGAACCGCTTTTTATTCGTTTTAACCAGTTTGTTAACTCGGATGCGTTTGGTGTATTGGCAGGCCATGCGATGTGGTTTATCAGCGTTTTTCTTGCTGGTATGGATATGTTATTCGATGCACTTGAGTGGTTTTATAATACAGTTGTGGCAGTAGGTCAATTTTTCACGGATAACTGGTCCGTTATTGGTCCTATCTTAACTGTAATCGGTGCCGCTTTAGGAGCCTTAGGTGTCATTCTTTTAGCACATGCGGCAAAGTGGGCAATGGTTACTGCTGCCACAAAACTTGCAGAATCGGCGACTTGGGAATACATTGCAGCTACGTTAGCGAATCCCACAACATGGGTAATATTAGGAATTGTCGCTGCCATAGCGCTGGTTATTTACGCCCTTATCAATTGGGCAAACCAAACAGCGACAGTTATTGGGTTTATAACCGGATTATTTACAGCACTAGGTGCCGGGATTTGGAATATTTTCGTGTATTTATGGAATTTCATCATGTCATTTGTCGAGTTCCTGCTTAATGTGTTCGTTGATCCGGTCTATGCAGTAGAAAAGTTATTTTATGACTTATCTAAAAACGCAATAAACTTTATGACTTCTATAGCTGGGTCTTTCGATAATGCAGCCAATGTATTAGGTAGTGCTTTTGTTGCAGGGGCAAATATTGCGATTGGTGGGATAAATACGCTAATAAAAGCCCTCAATGCAATTCCGGGAGTTAAGATCGGTGAAATAGGCAAATTTAGTGCTACTACTGGAATAAAAATGTCTGAGAAGCTAATAAACTTTGCTGAAAATCTCAAGCCACCTGAGAGAAGTAAAGGCACGGTAAACATCCCGAGATTAAATTTTGTAAATATGCCGGCAGCTGCTAATGCCGCATATGATGCTGGGAAATCACTTTCATTAGCGGCAAGCGATAAATTAATGAAAATGGCTGACAAAATATCCGGTGCTCTAAAGGGTCCGAAAGGTCTAGATGACAATCCGTTTACAATGAGTCCAGGGGAAAGTTTGCTAAATAGCCCCGGAACAAAAATGGAAAAAGGTGCTGCTAATCCGACGGGAGGGAAGCTTGACAAAGTTGGTAAAATTGGCGATGAAATCAACATTGCCGAAGAAGACTTGAAAATGCTTCGGGAGCTTGCTGATATTCGTTCCATTCAAAACTTTGTGACGCTTACACCTCAAGTATCTTTTGGTGATATGACTATTCGTGAAGAAGTTGACATAGATAAGATTGTTGCTAAAACACTAAAAGGGATTGACGACATGATTGACGACGGAATGAATCGTGGTGTGAAGGGGGCGTATTCGTAATGCATGGAATTATCTTTAGTGCAAAGAATGATTCAGAACGCTTCCATCTCCCGGTAAATCCAGAGAAAGTCAACGTGAAGATTGAAGGAGACGGCGAGACTTTTAAAATTGCAAAACTTGGAAGTGTGAACATTCCCAAAGATGTTGAACTTAAAGAGTTTTCTCTTGAATCCTTTTTTCCGTCTCAAGAATACCATTTTCTTGAGACGGATTTTTTTGAGCCTTCTTACTATATTGAAAAACTTGAAAATTGGATGGAAAAGAAGGAGCCGATCCGCTATATTTACGTGAACGGCTCCTTCACGATCAATGAGCTTGTAACGATAGAGTCTTTTCAATATGATGAATCATTTGGAAGTGAAGATGTCAATTTTTCTTTATCATTGAAAAAATTTGTTCCATTTGCACCGAAAAAAGTAATTATTGTAAGCAAAACAGTAGCAAATAAGGATGTTGCGGTGGCACAAGTGACAGCCGTAAAAAACCAGGTGCCGCCTAGACAAAACCAGCCCCCTATACCAAAGACATATTCCTTAATTACGGGAGACAGTCTATGGAAAGTCGCTCAGAAATACACCGGTAATGGTAACAACTATAGAGAACTTCAACAATTGAATGGGATTAGTGATAGCCAATTAAGGAAACTGCCCGTCGGTTTAAAGTTAAAAATACCACCTGCCTGGGAAAAGAAGTGAGCGCCTATATGGAAGTATTAATCGATAATCGGACGGGCGAAGTTGTAGAAATGCCCGTTACTAAAATTGAATGGAAAACAGAGAGATTGGGAAAAGCAAGTGTTTTAGATGCTTCGCTCATCATTGAAAAACCTTTGGAGTTTCCAGTTAATAGCGGTGCTATTATCAGGGTTGTAGACGAGGATGCTAAGATTTTTTACGGATTCGTTTTTGATGTGAAAATAATAAATGGTGCGGAAGTAGCTGTAAGGGCCTATGATCAGCTGCGTTATTTAATGTACAATGACACGTTTGTTATTCCGGCCTCTGCCGCTTCAGAAGCTATTAAAAAAATCGCATCGATGGCAAAAGTAAAGGTTGGCGTATTTGAAGATACCGGTTATGTTGTTCCCGGTATTGTTGAGGATGATAAGCAAGCGTTTGATGTTTGTGTAAAATATCTTGATTCAACATTGATTGCAACCAATCAAAACTTTGTGCTATTCGATGATTATGGCGAGCTTGGTTTAAAAAATATTAATAACATGGCCATTCGAGCAGATGAGTTCTATATCGGTGAGGATAGTCTGCTTTTTGATTTTGAGTATAAAAAGTCAATTGACTCTGAAACTTACAATCGTGTAAAGCTCGTTCATGTTGATAAGAAAGCTGGAAAAAAAGAGAGGTATGAAATACAAGACAGCGCCAGTATAGCCAAATGGGGACAATTACAATATTTCCAAATTGTTAATGAGAATATGACTCCGGCACAGATAAATGACTTGGCTGATAGAATTATTAAACTAAGAAATAAAGAAACTAAAGCATTAGAAATTAGTTGTCTTGGTCACTGGAAAGTTCGAGCTGGTCGAATGGTTTACTTGCTTATTGAAAAGTTAGGAATCAATGAATATTTCATGGTTGATGAATGCAAACATTCTTGGAATGAAGGTGTACACACCATGTCACTAAAATTAAAAGTTATTTAATAGGGTGATTTTAGATGTTCGACAAAATGAAAAGAATCGCAGTCGAAGCTGTGAATGCCACAAATCCGGTAAACCTTATATACGGCACTGTTACGAAAGCAAAACCTATCGAAATTGAAATTCACTCAAAATTGAAGCTTACTGAGGAATTTCTTGATATCGCGGAACATCTAACCAGGCATGAGCGTATTGTCACCATTGAGCATCAAGAATCAGCTAATCGTGAACTTGGAGATAAAACAGAAATTGATAAATTAAATACGACATATCCATCTTCTTCGTATAAACATAACTACGTAAAACTGATTTTCGAGGATGGTCTTAAAAAAGGTGAAAAAGTCATACTGGTTAGAATGCAAGGCGGTCATAAATTCCTAGTATTTGACCGTTACAGGGAGGGTAAGAAGATATGGTCCTACCCACAGAATCAATAACGCTTGTTAAAAATTTAAAAGTTGTTGATGCATCGGAACTACCAACACGAACGTATAAGCTTGATTTTGAAAAAGGAAGATGTTCGGGTTTTATTGACCGTAGAGAGGCGATGGAACAGGCTATTTATAAAGTTCTACAAACATTGTGGAATGCGCACCTAATATATTCCCCGCGCTATGGATTTGAAAATATGATTGGGTACGAAGAATTATTTGTTCGTGGTGATCTCCCAAGAAGGGTAAAAGAAGCGCTACTGCAGGATGAACGTATAACATCCATTGAAAAATTTAAACTTGATTTTATAAAAGATGAAGTATTTGTAAGTTTTACAGCTGTAACTATATACGGTGATGTTGATGTACTAAGGGAGGTGATCCCATTTGTTTGAACAAAAAACATTTGAAAATATCCTTCAAGGAATGCTTGATCGTGTTCCAAATGATGTGGACAAAAGAGAAGGCTCAATTATTTACGATGCCCTTGCTCCAGCGGCTATGGAGATAGCTCAGACATATGCCGACATTGATTTACTCTTAAGACTAATGTTTGCAGATACTGCAGACGGTGAATTCTTAGAAAAACGTGTGGCGGAGCATGGCATTTACCGAAAACAAGCTTCAACAGCCCTTCGAAAAGGTGTCTTCGTTGACACAAATTCCCTGCCGCTGGATGTGCCTTTGGGTAGTCGTTTTCGCCTTAATAACATTGTTTATGTTGTTGAGAGCAAGATAACGAGCGGAGAGTTTGCCTTGCGCGCTGAAACGTCTGGCGCAGTTGGGAATATTGATTTTGGCCTATTACTCCCAATAGAACAAATCAATGGTTTAGGGACGGCTACATTAATAGATGTAATGACTCCTGGTGAAGATGTAGAAACGGATAATTCTCTTCGAAATCGTTTTCTAGAATTAGTCAGATTACCAATTACAAGCGGTAATGTATACCATTATAAAAAATGGGCCAAAGAGGTTGCGGGTGTTGGTGAGGCTAAGATTACTCCTATATGGGATGGCCCAGGAACAGTCAAAATTGTTATCGTTAATTCGGAAAAACGTGCTGCAAGCTCTGAATTAGTGACAGATGTATACAACTATATTGAAGAAAATAGACCTATCGGTGCAACTGTTACAGTTATTAGTTGTAGGGAGATTCCTATTAGTATTTCTGCAAACATTACATTGGCAAATGGATATACCATCGGTCAAGTAAAAACAGCTTTTGAGCGATCAGCCATACAACATTTTGCAGATCTTGCTTTTAACGAAACTTATGTTTCTTTTGCGAAGATAGGGAATCTCTTATTGGATACTCCAGGTGTGGGTGATTATTCGGATCTTAAAATAAATAGCAGCCAATCAAATATCTTATTGGGTGAAGAAGAAATTCCAGTCTTGAATAGCGTATCGTTGGGGGTGTAATAAATGACGTACCCAAACCAAATTGATAAGTTTACTGAAAAACTAAATAAAGTTGGTACGGTCTATGTGATCGAAGAAGAAGTCTCACCAGTTAACGGTGTTTATGAAGGGATACTTAATCATGATAATGTAACGACTGCAAGTGTGAGAGTTTATACAGGCTCTAAATTGACAGGTGAGAAAGTCGAAAACTTCTTATTATCGATTCCAAGTCAAACACCTTGGAAGAAGTCCATTAAGATTTTTTCAGACAAGCCAAGGTTGTATATCACGTATGAAACAACAGGAGATCAAGTGGAAGCCGATGATATTAATGTTTTGCAAGACAGCATTGTCAACACACAAAAGGAGCTTGAGCGTTATAAAGTAGATGGGCTTATAGACGGTGGTACTTTTGAAAGGAGGTAATCTTTGATGGCACAGACGATAAGAATCAAGCGAGGGACTAAAAGTCAACTAGATACGTACGGTGCATTGCTTCAAGGGGAAATGGGTTTTTGTACGGATACAAAAGAAGTTTTTATTGGGGATGGAACATCCAATATATTACTTTGCCGCGTGATGTCCGGTACTTTAGCTGCAAGACCCAATGCAGGGGTATTAGGACGTTTATATTATGTAACAAGCGGGACGGATTTAGGTTATATCTTCATGGATGATGGAGCAACGTGGAAAAAGTTAAATGTTCAAACACTTGATGATTTACCAGACGGGACAACCTATTCACGTGTGAAAAAAGCGGATGTAACAAACGGCAGCGTAAATAAAGTATCAGATGGAACAAACACCAAAACGGCAAAAGAAATCAAAGACCATATTGATGACGTTACACAGCATAGAAAAATAAATGATAACGGTGTAAGTGTAACAGACCTTTGGTCTGCTCAAAAAATCAATACAGAAATTTATAACGCAATAAGGGGATTGGAATGGCAGGATAGTGTTAAATCAAAAACGATTACTGCACCGCCAGCATCTCCAATTAAGAATGATCGCTACCTTATTCCATCGAATGCGACAGGCGCATGGTCTGGAAAGGGAGATCAAGTCGTTCATTATAATGGAGCTGCATGGGAGTATTACGTTCCTAACCTTGGTTGGAGCATATACGTAGATTCGGAGAATAAAAACTATGTTTACAATGGAACATCGTGGGTTAGAAGCGGTGAGGCAAACCAAAACATTATCGCTGGTAACGGTCTAACCGGTGGCGGCCAGGGAGATTCAGTAACCTTAACAGTTGGAGCAGGCAACGGGATTACTGTTGCCTCCACATCAATTAGCGTGAAAGCGGGAAAAGGGATAACTGTTAATAGTACAGGTGTAGAAGCAAATATAGATAACGACAGTATTATTTATGATAGTGCAAATGGAAATAAACTTACGGTATCAGTGGTTGACGGTGGTACGTTCTAGGAGGAGAGGAGGATGCCGAGAAAAGTTTTGATTCAAATTCGTAGGGGCCTTGAAAAAGATATTGGGACTTTAGCTGTCGGTGAATTAGGATATTGCACCGATACGCAAAAGCTGTATGTTGGAACAGCCAGCGGGAATGTATTGTTGGTAGCTGCTCAAACTGTAGGGGATATGCTGAAGTCCATTTATGACACAAACAACAACGGCAAAGTGGATGCAGCAGAAACGGCTGATACGGTTTTGTGGTCGGGAATAAAGGAGAAACCAGATTTGGTCAGAAAAGATGGAGATATTTTTACTGGAAAAGTTACGTTTCCGGCCGGAGTTATAGGTGAAGCATCGTTAAATCTCCCGCACGGAGTAGCGCCATCTAGTCCTGAGAACGGAGATTTGTGGACGACCACGAGCGGCTTATTCGTTAGACTTAACGGGACTACACGCACATTGGCGCATACATCACAATGGAGTACCATATCGCAAGCGGAAGCAGAAGCGGGAACATCTACGACAGCTAGATTGGTGTCAGGACAAAGAATTGCACAAGCTATTGCAGCGCAGGCCATGCCAAAAGGACCATTAACATGGAACGACCTCAAGGGGGTGTAAAGTTTGTATGGAGCCTTCCAATATGGTGAATTGAAATACGGTGAAAATAAAGTAACAGATGAAGATTTAGAATCATACAGCCCCAACCTGTTAAATTATTTACCGCCCTTATACAGGGACATTCTTGAGATGGAAAAACTACAAAACAGTCTTTCAATCGAACTAGGAAACTTGTATTTTTCCAAAAGTGATATTGAGAATCAACTTTTTATAGAATCGGCAACATGGGGCTTAACGTTCTGGGAAAGAGTATTTGGGATACAGTCAAATCTATCTTTATCATACGAGGAACGTAGAGAAATCATAAAAGCAAAAATTAGGGGCTATGGCACTGTCACAAAAACAATGATAAAAGAGGTTGCATTGGCTTTCACAAACGCTGAAGTAGATGTGATTGAGCATCCAGAAAGTTATTCATTTGTAGTCAAATTCATTGGAGTAAAAGGTATACCTAAAAACATGGCTGGATTTCTTGAAATCATTGAAATCATTAAGCCTGCCCATCTATCGTATTCCATTGAGTACACATTCACTTGGTGGGATAAATTGAAGGAATTAACATGGACAAGTGCCAAAGCAAAAACCTGGAACGAATTAAGAGTTTACTAGGAAAGGAGCGGTTTTATGAAATACACAGGAAATTATAATTTGAAGAAACCTGATGGTACAGATGTCGTTAATATACAAGATTTAAACGACAACATGGACATCATCGACACTCAGCTTAAAAGTTTGAATGATGATAAAGTTCAAAAAGAGACCGGTAAGGGCTTATCTAGTAACGATTTTACAACGGCTGAAAAAAATAAATTAGCTGGGCTCAGTGGTAACTATAATGATTTAACTAATAAACCAACTCTAGGTACAGTAGCTTCTAAAAACACAGGAACAACAAACGGAACAATTCCTGTAATAGGAGCAGACAACAAATTAGATGCATCAATCCTACCAGCTTTGGCTATTACAGATACGTTTGTAGTTAATAGTCAAGCTTCAATGTTAGCACTAACTGCTCAGATAGGAGATGTCTGTGTTCGAACTGACATAAATAAAACATTTATTTTAAAAGCATCTCCTGCTACTACATTAGCAAACTGGCAAGAATTATTAACTCCAGCTGATGCTGTATTATCGGTAAATGGTAAAACAGGAGCCGTAAGTCTAGGTGCCGATGATGTTGGAGCAATACCTAAAACAGGTGGTACGTTTACAGGTGATATTACTTTTTCTGAAGGAAAAGGGATAAAACTGGGTAATGGCGGTAAGCTAGTAGACCAAGTAACAGAATTCGTAAATAGAACTGCTTTACAGGCAAACGGAGATAGTTTTGAGGTGCTTACAGAGAATGGAACTGATTTTGTTTTTACTGCGAGTAAGAATGCTGTTGCTCCTACATTCAAGAGAAACATTATATACCATTCAGGCTATCAAGGACATGGAACTGAGATGAATGCTGATATGATAGATGGACTTCATGGGTATATGTTACAAAAGTCTGTAATTATAAATGGAAACATCTCTAGTGATCCAAACACCACAGTGGATGATTTCATTTTGACAGACCATGTTAATGCTCCAAAAGTGTCTGGCTATAGTAGCTATTGGTATGTTCATACACATTTCTTTTCAGGGAAGTCAGACCTCAACAGTAGATATCAAGTAGCAGTTCCATATTTTGCTATAGCGCCTACAATGTTTGTCCGATACTTTTATAATGGATGGAGTGCTTGGAAAGAAATAGGAGGAGGTGGGACAGTGATTAATGCAAGTAAAATTAGAGAGATATCTGATTTAAGTACCGTCACTGGTAAAGGTTATATCTATAGAACAATGTCAACAAGAGTTGGTGGTTCCGTATATTTGAGTAATAGAGCATACACAATAGACGCCTTTGAAAATTCTATAAGTGTAGATGACGGTGCCGCATCAAGTATGACGCTGAGTATAGATTATGAAGCTACTATTCGCGATTATAGTTACATCTCAGCGCCTATACGCTTTGAAAAAGGATTTAAGACAGGCAGAAATGTAAAGGCTTATTATGTATTAGACTAAGGAGGTAATTTGGCATGGAAATTCAATTAAAAGAAAGTCCGCTAGGTTTTTTATACGAAGAAACAGAAATAAAAACAGATGCGCAAATAGCTATGATAAAAAAGTTTTACGACTGGAAATATCATACTGAATTAAAATACAAAAAGGCTAAAATAATTGCAGAAGTTTATGATTATCTAGACAATTTCGTTGAAGATTATAATGGCGATATTATCTTTGAGTACGAAGATAATCAAATCACAGTACAAGCGGTAAATGGTGTAGCTGAAATCGACTTCGTAGCTGATGAAGGACTAGAATGCACAGTGCGTACAGTGATTCCTAATTTTAGAAACGGGGAAGTGACTTTCAATGTCTAATGTCGATGTACAAAAAACATCAACTGGCTTTGTTGTAAAAAAGTTACCAGAACCTCCTACAACGGAAGAACGTGTAACACAGCTAGAACAAGATAACGTTTCAACTATGTTGGCTGTTACTGAAGTATATGAACAAAATATGAATTCAGATGCCCAACGTGAACAGGAAGGCATAGAAACCATGTTGGCGCTAACGGAAATGTATGAAACAATTTTGACGCAGCAAGCAAAAATAGATGAATTAGAAGCTAAGTTAAACGGAGGTGCTGCTTAATGGCCCAAATTTATGTAAATCTAATTAAAAAAGGTTTAAAAACACTGGACGAGGTACCACAAAATTTAAAAAGTGAAGTAGAGTCCATACTGGCGGTTGATCATGCTAACTAAGTTAGTTGTTCAATCGCTTTTATTTTTCCTAAAAATCATAAAAGGAGACGATATTATGGTAACGGTATATGTAACTTTGATTATTAAAGGATATAAAACTTACGCCCAAGTGCCCATGAATTTACAGCCTGCAGTAGAGGTAGAGTTAGGACAACTTGGTTTAGGTACTGATGGAAAACCGTTAGATGTTACGGCATAAGTAGGACCATATTGAATGAGGTGATTACAACAAATGAAAGTAGATAATTTATTCCACGCAACCCAAGAATTAAATAATGCAATAAGTAGTCTATATCAAGCGAATAGTAGGATTCTTAATGAAAAAAGAATTCCGGATGAAATAAAGCAAGAATTAAAAGATATTAAGGAACAATTATTTAAAACTCTTGGGAAAATTCATAAAATACAAGCAGAATAGTGGTATACTCTTCCAAAAAGGAAGGGTGTTGATTTAATGGGAATTGAAGAACTAATATTGCAAGTTGAAAATTTACGCCAACAAGTTGAAAACCTACACCAATATGTAAAAACAATTGAAGGTGACTACAAGTTTCACACCAGTTGGCTATTAAGTGTACTCGCTTTTATTGTTACGGCAGCAGGGGCATCGCTTTATTTTATAGCAAAATCAATTGTTAACAACAGGATAACAAAGGAAATGGACAATCGTCTAATTAGCTTATTAAAAAATAATCCGCCAATATTCAGTGCGTCTGGCTTGTCAAAACCAGATGAAAATAAAAAAATCTATCTTAGTTCCGCCATACAAGGAATAGACCAATTGGAACTAGCTAACATTATTTTGCTTAATGTAAGCCCAGAACAAATGACATTTAATGATTTTCAAAGAAAATTCAATCCTAAAATCAATAAAAACGAACTTGGGATTGTTGAGATTGAAATACCTGAATATCATGAAAATAATGGGTCGGTACAATGGAAAATAGTATGGTTAAGGAAGCATTATGACTTCAAATGAGGACCCTAGTGTGTAGCTGTTAAACAAAATAAAATGAAGTCACGCCTCGTACCTAGCGAGGCTATTTTTATTGGAAAAGAGGCCATAACGTGATAACTATTCAAAACCTACATTTACTTGAGTCTTTACCAAAAACATTAACTTATATGCTGCTGTTTTATTTTTTGGTTAAAGTCTTGGATTTTGCAACAGGGCTTTTAAAGACTTGGAAAGGAGTATCGCCATACCAATCGGCTGTTATGCGTGACGGCATTATTCGTTGGATTGGTGAGCTGATCGGCATCATATTTGTGCTTGCTATCGACTTTATATTGGGACTTAACTTTTACCTCACAGGTTTCACGGTGGGGTTATTTATTTACAAAGAAGGCGGAAGTATTGTAGAGAATCTGAAAATGTTGGAAGTAAATCTCCCCGGGATTGTACAGGACAAGCTGAATACGTTTGATAAAGGAAAGGATGATAAAAATGATTCAAGCAAGACAAATGCTCGTTAAAGAAAGTCAACAGAAAACTAAATGTCCCAATCAAATGGACGCTAAATATATTACCATTCATAATACCGCAAACGATGCCAGTGCAAACAATGAAGTGCAATACATGATTAATAATACTAATCAAGTGTCATACCATTATGCAATTGATGATAAAGAAGTTGTACAAGGCATTCCATTAAATCATAACGCCTGGCATTGTGGTGATGGCTCAGCTGCTAATTCGGGCAACCGTACATCAATAGGTGTAGAAATATGTTATAGCAAGTCTGGCGGAGAGCGATATACAAAAGCGGAAGCATTAGCAACTAAGTTTATAGCTCAATTATTGCATGAACGGAATTGGGGCATTGAGAGAGTTAAAAAACACCAGGACTGGTCCGGCAAATATTGCCCACACCGAATTTTAGCCGAAGGTCGTTGGCAGGCTGTATTAAACGCCATTCAGATGGAATTAAATGAACTAAAAAAATCTAATGAAAAGAAGGAGAGTGAAGAGATGCAGAAGGTTAATATTATAGCCGGGACAAAGCTAATTGATGGTGTGAATATTAACGGAGTGACATATGCACCAGTAAGAGAATTAAGCGAGCTGTTAGGTAAAAAAGTGGAGTGGGACCAAAAAACAAGTACAGTTACGCTTAAATAATTAATTTATTTTAGTTGCGTATACTGATTCTACATCAGCTTAGAACTACTCACTAAACAAAATAGCCCCAACTCGATGAGAAGGGGCTATTTTGTTTAGTGAAATGTTTTTTAAAAACATAGCGTTGTTAAAAAATGGATAATTGTTCAGTTCTTTGAATTTCTGCTCCATTAAGCAATTCAGCAAATTGTTGGACTGTATATACATCTACTTCCTTACTTAGAAGATCATAAGCTAATTTTTCAGAATCATTTTCTATACTTGTATTATTTATTACAACTTTTATATTCTCATAACCCATTTCTTTGAAATAACTTAAATCGAATAAGAAGGATTTAATCTCAGTATATAGTCTATTGTAATTAGTATAATCAAAACTTAAGGCTTTAATTAATAATGTTTCCCCTTTCAGACTTACAGAAAAGTCAAAGGGATGCTGTTTAAATACATTCTGCTCGTTTGGGCGTCTATCGACATCTTTTAGTTCATTTAAAGTGAATAGCTTGGACACTAATCGTTTAACCCGATCCGCATTTATTCTATTCGATTTTTTTTGATCATAATAGAGGTACATGTCATGCAAATCTTTAATATCTTCCTCGACTGTGCTACTATTTAATGCCCTTATTTCACTGAATTGAATTTGATTAACAAAATATACAAGCTCATTTTTCAAGTAATCAGGTGTTGGAGGTTTGCCTAAGATTGGTTGAAAACGATTATTAAATTGAATTTCCAATGATTCTAAAAGGGCTTTTAGAACATCCATTTCTAATTCATCATCAAAATTTATAACCCTGGTTAAATTCCGGGTTTTCTGAAAATTACTTTTTCCCAACTCTGGTATAAAAGTCAAAACGCCAACATTTATAAATTCACCTCTTATGATGTCAGGAACATACCGACAAATGGTATAAAAAATGGTCTTAGAATTCAAAAATATCGCCTCCTTTCCAATCATGGCATTGTTCCTTAAGTAAAGATAAAAATTTATCTATATTTTCAATTCTATACCAAAGAAAGCTTTTTAATGCATGCTCATCACTTTTATTTAGTTCCCATTGTAAAGGAAGTTGTTCAAAACACCAGTCAATATCATCTTGACTTATGCCCTTTATTTTTTGTAATATTTTATTAAATGGGTTGAAGCCATTTACGAATTTTAATAAAACCTTGTAGTTATGTCCATGAAAGTCTTTGACTAGACAAAGATCATCTTCATGGATTTTTTTTAGCTCTATTTCATTCCATAAAGCTCCTAGTTTAAAAGTATGACTATGGTCTATAGCTAATAACCTTTTTGTTTTTATGTCAATCAGGAGATTTCCTTTGTTTTCGGTACGGTCATTGTTATAGATTATTTGGTCAAATAAGATTATAGATGGTATGTCATCTTTATTTGTTACTAAATTTAATAAAGGTGGCTGAATTGATGGTTGTGCTTTTGGAGCAAGTCTACTACCGAAATGAAGCCCTGTCTCCACACCTAATCCTTTTAACTCAGGGAACTGATTAAGTTTCGTAATATCAATGTCAATTAAAGCAGCGTCTGGTATTGGGATATCTAATAATTTGGCTAATTTATAACAAACAAATTCATTAATTAGAATCCTTGTACCATGCTCGTTGCCTACGAATTTAACAACATAATAATCATCAGTTGTTTTCATCAATAATGGATTTGTTATACCGTTCCCCATACCGCGCTCATACTTAATCAAATCATATGAAGGAATTTCGAAATGTTTCAAGTAATCACCTGCAGTGCTCTGATTCTCTTTAGTGCTTATCTTATCTAGAGAGAATCTTAACACAAAATACATCAATTTGTGACAAAAACAATTTAAAAATTTCTGTCTTAAAAATAGATTTTTTTAAAGTGATATATAACTACTTCTACATCTTGGAAAAATACCCTTTAAAGTCAAGTGTATTTATTATAATAGCATCACAGCTTAGAACTACTCCCTCGAAAAATAGCCCCTCTTGAATGAGAAGGGGCTATTCCTTTTTATAACTCTCCAATTTTTCTATGAGTTCGTCTAAAGATAATCCGATTGCTTCCGCAATTTTTTTAACCGTGCCAACTTTCATGTTATCGACATCCGTATTCCTTGTTACCAAATTAGCTAATGTTGAATCATTCACTCCACTTTTTTTTGACAGTGAGTATCTAGTTAAACCGAATTCTTTACATAGTTGGTCAATGGGATGCATAAAACTTCCTCCTATATTTATCTATCTCCGTTTGTTTTTTCGTCATAAAGCTTATCCCTTTCTTCCTTCAAATTATTTCTAACATTTCTTAAAAATAGATAACGGATTCCTAAAACCAAAATGAGTATCCAAATGATTATCAGTAATATTTTCATATCGTTTATGTTATACTTAGGATGAGAGGGAGGATTAACCTCCTCCTCTTCTCAGCTTTTTAATTTCTAGCTCTAGCTTTTTGATTTCTAATTTCGTCTTTCGGTTGGTAAGCCAGAGCTGACGAAGCGTTAGAATCGAAACCGCTAGAGCTATTACTTTTCCTAAGATAACCATTTGTTCACCACCTTTCTATACTTTTATTATAACTCACTAAGGTGAGTTAATCAAGTGAATTTATAGACTTTTTATCCTTTTTTTGCAAATAAAAAAAATAAGAGGCGTATTCAATATGCCTCTTTAAAATATCATCATTGTAAACGACCGCCATCAAACACCAACGAATGCAATTGGACTTCATATTTTTCGTTCCAATTCGCTTTTATTGAATCTGGCACTTCTGCAATAAAATCACCTAAATAATTAGGTTTAATATCAATAGCATCCGCAACTGGATGAATATACATTAACTCTTCCCCGATTCGATTTCCGGATTCATCTAAGTAATATAGTTTTAGCAATCCATCTGTGATTGTCTTTTCTCCTTTATTTTTTATCGATCCGCTAATAGAGACAAAAGTGGTAAAATCCGCTTTATTAACTTTTGAATTAACTTCGATAAATTGAGAATACTCTTTAGCGTTGTTCATTTGATTTACGCCAGCTTTAATATCATCATCTAACCATTCCTCAACCGCCAAGTTTTTGTGGTATTTCAGGCTTTCCTCAAATAATTCTTTCGCTTGAATAAACTCTTTATTATCCCATGCTTTAAGTGCCTGCTTAGCAAGTTGATCAGCTTTTTCTTTGTCAGGTCGAATATTTTCCGCTTCTGTAGATGTATTATTGCTCGTTTCAGTTGTATTTTGGGAAGAACAACCGACAACAAGAATGGATAAACCAATTAATAATATTACTATTTTATTCAAGACAATCTCCTCCTTGTTTACTAATCTATATTGCTAGTACCGATATTAGTAGACTATGATATTATAAAATATATTTGATGGGGATCTAGCTGGACATGCATAATTAACTTGTCCCCTTTCATAAGCTATTACTAGCCTAAAGCGTAGTATTAGCTTTTAGTCTCATATCCTGTCAAATCGTACCGTCAAAAACGGTCTTTTTTAATGTCTACTCGATAGTATCGGAACTATCAATTTCCTCGTCAACCCATTCGTAAAAATCATCCGTTTTACATTTGCATATCTTGGCTAAAATGAATAATCGTTCTACATTTGGTTTAGATCTTCCAGTGCACCAGTTTGAAATTGTCTTTAAATTTACCCCTTTTCCTTTACCTTCATATTCCTCTATTTTCATAACGATATAATCTCTTGTATACCCACTTTTCTTTATCATTTCAGCGACTCTCGGAACTAATTTCATAAAATCACCTCAATGTTTTTTTTCTGCATTCATTTTAAATTTCCTTCTTTTGTCTTTGAATCCAATTTGATTTATACAGAAAGGTAAAATAATTTGGAATATATTAATCATACCGATAATATCATTTACCAAAGACCAACGGAAAGGAAGTGTTTATATGAGCGCGAACAAATGGGTAAGATCAATTAGCTTTAACAGGACCAATCCGGATGACATTAAGCGGCTAAAGTACATCGGCAAAAAGTCATTTTCAAAGTTTGTAAAAAAGTTAATTGATGAAGAAATTCAAAGGCAAAAAACGGTAACACCTGTCGATCTTACCAAAACCGCTACACCACAAGTGCAGCAACAGGTACTACCAAAAAAGCAGAACCAATCGATAGCACCATCAATACCGAAAATGAACGTTAAAATCGGAGGGAAAGAGTATGTTTGATGTTTTGTTAGCAAGTGGTGTTTTAGCTGGTTCGTTTTATATAAGAAGAGGAGGTACAGATGCACAACGAATTCAGCGAATATGCAGAAAAGCGGGACTGTATGTTAAATACGATGGCAAAGAGGACACAATGAAGCTGCTAAGAAGTAAGAGGGGCAGCAACTTTATTGAATACGTGTTTAGGATCCCAGAAGGATTAAGCTCTAAAGATTTTATAAAAAAGAAGGACGTAATCGAAGATGGTTTGAACACTTCTAAAAATACAGTACTGCTCTATTTTAAAAAGGAAAAGTCAGAACGAAAAGAAATAGAGATATCATTTGATAAAGTGCTAAAAATTAAAGTGTTTAACAAACCCATGCCTGAGCTAGTGCCTTATGAAAACAGCGCCAAAGGATGGAACGTTCCAATTGGACAGAGCCGATCAGCATCAATCTATCATGATTTCGAGAAGATTCCACACATCGTCGTTGCGGGGACTACAAGATACGGAAAGTCTGTCTTTTTAAAAAATGCTATTACCACATTAATCGTTAACCAGTCAGGATCCGTTACGTTTACATTAATCGATTTAAAGGGCGGCTTAACCTTTAACAGGTATCGAACATGTAAGCAAGTCTTAACTGTCGCAAGTGACACGGAAAGCGCTCTGGAAGCACTAAGGGAAATTAAAGCTAATATGCAACAGGTTATGGACCATTTAATGCAGTTGGAGGCTGAAAACGTTCAGGAAGCGGGAAGGAAAGACCGTCACTTTATCGTTGTAGATGAAGCAGCTCAGATAGCTTCAGCTGGTGAGACTGATC
Source organism: Schinkia azotoformans LMG 9581 (assembly GCF_000307855.1). Lineage (GTDB taxonomy): Bacteria > Bacillota > Bacilli > Bacillales > Bacillaceae_J > Schinkia > Schinkia azotoformans. The sequence continues at coordinate 34,372 of NZ_AJLR01000046.1, forward strand.
GTGAGATCAAAAAAATGAAGGTAGAATGTGAGCAAATCATTTCAGAAATAGCACGGATAGGTGGGGCCTTGGGATTTCGTATAATCTATGCTACTCAATATCCTACAGCTGACACACTGCCACGACAAGTCAAACAGAACTGTGACGCTAAATTATGTTTTAAGCTGCAGACCGATGTTGCCAGCCAAGTGGTACTAGATGAAACAGGGGCGGAAAGCCTGCCATTTATTAAAGGCCGTGCCATCTATTTGACGGATAGAAAACACATCGTGCAGACGCCATTTATCGAGAATAAACAAATAGAGGATCTGATAGAGGAACGTGGAAAAAGATAGTCGGAGAAATAGCTTTCGAAGCAGCTACATTTGGTCTTAAGCAATACAAAGCAAAGAAGAAAAAGTCTACTCGTAAGCCAGCTAAGAAAAGAACAAAGAGGGGGAAATAACATGATGTTAACTAATAGAATTCAAACAGTAGGGGCAGTTAATGAGTTTTTATCTGGGGAGTATCGTTATAAAAAAGTGCTTAATAAGACAAATAAACGCCTAGCAAAAATCGGCTTAAAGGTAGCCATCACTGTTGTAGCTGGTAGCCTATTTCTCGATATCACAACACCATTGGCATTTGCCCAAGAAGTAGCTTTACCATCTGTAAAAGAGACTTTTGGAAGTGCGGTTAATACAGCCCTGCAGCCTCTTATCGATGTCTTGAAGGAAATCTCCAAGCCGATTGCCGGTGTTATGGTCACTTGGGGTTGCCTCCGATTTATGATTGGTCAACAGGAGCAGGGCATATCAAATATGCAACAGGCGGCAATTGGATATATACTTGTGCAATTGTCCCCAATTATATTAAAATTGATCACAGGGGTAGGCGATGCTGTAGCATAAAAAAAAGAAGGCAAATAGTTTGCCCACCATTTGCCCACAAAGGTAATATATTTTATGATTTTTTATTATAAGCAATAACTTAGAAATGCTTATTTAACGCATTTTGATACATGTTATTACCTATTAATATATACGAAAATAATCAAGTTTGAAATGGAAGGGTCTATCGGCTAAACTAAATATGTTTAACCAATTAATGTAAGACTCGAGGCTAATCAAATAGCCTCGAGTCTTGTTATATTCATAAGGTAATAGGTGGTGAAGTATGATGGAATGGATTATTTTGTTTTTTCTTGGTTTGTTTTCAGGGGTTGTTGGGAGTTTAATTGGTTTAGGTGGAGGCATCATTATTGTGCCATCGCTATTGTTTCTTGGCACCTATACAGACTGGATTAGCAATGTAACGCCGCAAATTACGGTTGGAACCTCTTCGTTAGTTATTATTTTTACCGGTTTATCGTCGACGTTAATGTTTATGAAGCATAAAACAGTCGATTATATCAGTGGCTTACTCTTTTTTATTGGGAGTGCTCCAGGGTCAATAATTGGGGCGATGACGAACAAATATTTAAATGCGGAAGAGTTTAGTCTTTATTTTGGACTTTTTATGATATTTATTTCGTTTACTTTAATGATTCGGGGGAAATTGAAGCCTGTTTCCGCTTCTACGAGCCGCTTTAGGATTAGTAGAACGAATGTGGATGTAAAAGGGAATACAGATACATATAGCTTTAATATCTTTTTTGGAATTTTTATATCTTTCGTCGTTGGTTTTCTAGGAGGAATATTTGGAATTGGTGGTGGCTCATTAATGGTTCCGGCCATGCTGTTAATATTCAGATTTCCTGCGCATATTGCAATTGCAACATCAATGTTTCTTATTTTTCTTTCTTCAACAGTCAGTTCATATACCCATTTTACGCTTGGGAATATAGACTGGCTGATCGCGATTGCCTTAATTCCGGGCGCATGGATTGGAGCAAAATTAGGAGCGATTATTAATCAACATTTAAAAGCTGAAACATTGGTTAAAGTTTTACGTGTTACTTTAATTTTGATTGGCATCCGTTTAATTTTATAATCCTTGAAAAAAAGGACAGACACCCATACCAATTCTTCAAATGATCATAAATTGATTATGGAAAGGATGTGGTATTTGGATGATTAAAACGGAGCCTATTTTCATAAATGATCACCAATTTACAGCTATTACAATTGCGCTGCCGAAAACAAATTTTATGGCGGTGACAAGTGATAAAGGATATATTATGTGCGGTGCTTTAGATGTAGCTTTATTAAATGAAAAGCTGAAGGAGAGAGGAATTATTGCAGGGAGAGCAGTAGGGGTTCGGACGATTGAACAACTGCTAGAAGCACCTCTCGAATCTGTTACGATCGAAGCTGAAAATCGCGGTATTACAGTGGGAATGCAAGGCAAGGATGCTTTGCTTAAAATGATCTGAAATGCTTGACTGAAGTGTCTGAGTCTGTATCCAGACACTTTTTGTTTTCAGCAAAATTCGATAAAATTCTATTTCTTCCGACTAAATTTTGGTATGATAATAATCAGTGAGAAGTAGTATTGATTATTTTTTAGTTAGATAGGGGTATGGTAGTTTTATGAGATTATTATCAACAAAGTCATTACAAAGGAATATGACACTCGCCAAACCTATCTATAATGGAAAAGGGCAGGTTTTGGTAGGTGAGGGAGTACCGCTAACTCCTCGAATAATTGATCGTCTCATTGAGTTAGGAATAACGTATGTTTACATAAGCGACCCTTTTACAAATGATATCGAGCTAAAATCACCAATCTCAGAAAAAACTAAGAAAGAAGCATTTCAGACAATTGAACAGACATTTGAAGTTGTAAAAAGTGGAAAATCGCTTTCAAATGTATTTCTTTTCGAACAGCTTGGTAAAAAGTTTTCGTTTGTAGTTCAAGATATTTTGAATCAAATAAAAAATCATACAGATGTCATTTCGTTATTATCTGAAGTATCAGCTTATGATCATTACATATTCACACATTCATTGAATGTTACGATTTATAGCCTTGCACTCGGTGTAGAACTGAAGCTGCCAGAGCGGAAGCTAGAAGAGCTTGGAATGGGAGCCATGCTTCATGATGTGGGAAAGATGCTCGTTCCATATGATATTTTGACGAAACCCGGGAAATTAACAAATGAGGAATTTTACGTTATACAGAAGCATGCTGAAGATGGCTTTAATATTTTGAGGAATATTCCTAATTTGCCGTTAGTTGCTGCTCACTGTGCATACCAGCATCATGAGCGGATGGATGGAAGTGGATACCCAAGGTCATTAGTCGGGGAAGATATTCATTATTATAGCCGTATTCTAGCGATTACGGATGTATATGACGCTGTAACATCCAATCGAGTTTATCGTCAAGCATTGCTTCCACATGAGGGTCTGGAAATTTTATATGCAGGTGCAGGGACGAAATTTGATTTAACTATGATTGAAGCCTTTCGGAGATCCATTGCCGCCTATCCAACAGGGTTATCAGTTCACCTAAATGATGGCCGAAAAGGGATTGTTATTAGACAAAACACCGGCACAAGCGAAAGACCGGTGATTAGAATTATTGAAGATCATGGAGCCCGTGTGCAAACACCATACGAATTAGACTTACTGAAAGAACTCTCCGTTGTTATTGTTGAAACAGATACAACCTTATTAGGAAAAAATGAAATAGTCCCGCCTAAACAAACATAGATTGTTGTTAAGGGGGGATTTTTTTGGCTAAATTCAGGCGGCGTTTTCCTAGGAGAGGACCCTTACCTACTAAAACTGTATTTATTATAACGTTTGTTATCTTTACCCTTTTTACTTTTCAAGGGTTATGGATTATAAATAAAGGCATTGAACCGACGTTAATGAGTATTGCTGAAAGCAAGGCAGAGCAATTTGCAACGTTAGCCATTAACGAAGCATTAAGAGAAAAAATTGCAGAGAGTGATAAGCAAATTGAGGATTTAGTCATTATCGAGAAATCAGAGGACGGCAGAGTCTCAACTATCGGATGGGATACGGCGCAAATAAGAAATTTTTTATGGGAATCAACACAAGTAGTGCAAGATTATTTGCATGCAATTGAAAGAGGAGAAATTCCTCCGTCTCGTTTAACGGGGGAACATATAACAATGGATCAAAAAGGGATAATTGCAGAAATTCCATTGGGTCAAGCAACTGGAAATGTGTTATTGGCAAACTTAGGTCCAAAGATCCCAGTTCGGTTTTCAATGGTTGGTGAAGTAAATACAGATGTAAAAAATGAAATGACTGAATATGGAATTAATAATGTCTTAATAAAACTATTCGTTAATGTAATCGTAAAAATTCAAGTGATAATTCCATTTAAATCAAATATGATAACCGTTTCAACAAATATTCCAATAGATATACGAAATATCAACGGAGAAGTACCGTACTTCTACAATAGTGGTGAAGGAGGAGAACCCTCGATAGAAGCACCGCTGCCTTAATATTATAGTAATTTTTGGGGACGGCTGACCGCAAAAGAATTGCGGCAGCCCCTATTTTATTCTAATATTAATTTATTTCTTCTTCCTTTGCTGTCTTTCCTGTCTCTCCCAGTTACGCAACGAAGGATACGGATCAAAGGACCATTCTGTCATGCCGTTATCTTTATAGATTCCGTAATGCAAATGTGGCGGGAACTTTCCAGATGTACCTGGAGGGCCATAGCCGGAACTTCCAACGTAGCCAATCACTTCGCCGGCTTCAACTAATTGGCCAGGCTTTAATTTACCCTCAAAACCGGATAAATGAGCATAGTAGTGATAATTATTATTTAGATCACGAATACCGACTCTCCAGCCGCCGTATTTATTCCAGCCTTTTAGCTCAATGACACCATAACTTGTAGACCGGACAGGGGTCCCGTACCCGGCAAAAATGTCAGTGCCTTCATGGATGCGAATGCCGCCCCATCCTCTTCTGTCGCCCCATGTGCTTCGGTAGGAATAATTCCATCTTAATGGTACCGGAAAAGCATGTTTATCCACAATGTCTAAACCGTATTTTTCAAATAAAAGAGCATTGTTTATGATAATACCGACAGCTTTGTCTCGTTTGTAATACTCCCAAAGCGCAATTTTTATATTCTTTTTATCAAAACCAAAGTCAGCTATATAATTGGCAAATGTAAATAAAACATCCTCGTCATCATTTTGGTCTGCTAATCCATCTCCATTTCCATCCAAGCCAATGCCTCCGAAAAACTGAATTGTCTTTGCGTTCGTATCATTTAATTCTGGGTTTAGAGGGCCAGCCCATTGTCGTGGAGAAAAATATATTCCAATAAACCCTTGTTCCTTAGGGATATCCTTTCGAGCACGCCGGGTGCTCCGTTCATATTGGTCGATGGCACCTAAGTAGTACCAAGGGATTTGCGTGATGGCTTCTACTTTTTTATATAAGGCTAATCTTTCGTTATAAATATCTTCGGGTTTCTTTTGTGTATTTGCTTTTGTAAGGTCTGGATCTATACTCAGGCAAAATAAAAGTAAGAGTATAAAAATGACAGTCCGCTTCACAACGTCAAATTCCCCTTTCGCAAATGAATTACTATTTATAGTTTGCAAAAAAACCAAAAATTAATAGGTGGAAAATGGAGTCAAATATTCGAAAAGTAGAAAAGGTGAGTGCATTATGGTAAATTGAACACTATACAATCTATCGTTTGGAGTGATGTAAGTGAAAGACAATCATGTTCCTAATAGAAAACCTGAATGGCTAAAAATTAAGTTAAATACAAATGAAAACTATACAGAATTAAAAAAATTAATGCGGAATAAAGAATTACATACAGTTTGTGAAGAGGCAAAATGCCCGAATATCCACGAATGCTGGGGCGAAAGAAGAACAGCGACCTTTATGATCCTTGGTGATGTGTGCACAAGGGCATGTCGATTCTGTGCGGTTAAAACAGGTCTTCCAACAGAAACGGACTTGGAAGAACCAAAACGGGTTGCTGAATCAGTGAAAGCGATGAATTTAAAGCATGTTGTCATCACAGCCGTTGCCCGGGATGATTTAAATGACGGCGGTGCATTCATTTTTGCTGAAACTATAAGGGAAATACGAAAAAGTTCGCCATTAACTTCAATCGAAGTTTTGCCGTCAGATTTAGGGGGAAATATCGAAAGCTTAAAGCTTTTAATGGACGCCAAGCCGGATATTTTAAACCATAATATTGAAACAGTTCGAAGACTTTCTGATCGAGTTCGTTCGAAAGCGAAATATGACCAGTCTTTGAAATTCCTTTATAATGCCAAACAATTTCAACCGAGTGTTCCAACGAAATCGAGCATTATGATCGGATTAGGGGAAACAACGGAAGAAATCATCGAAGCCATGACGGATTTACGGGTACATGATGTTGATATTTTGACGATTGGTCAATACCTGCAGCCGACGAAAAAGCATCTGTCGGTGGAAAAATATTATCATCCGAATGAATTTACCGAGTTGAAAAAGACTGCTTTTGAAAAAGGCTTCAAGCATTGCGAAGCCGGGCCGCTTGTAAGGTCATCTTATCATGCCGATGAGCAGGTAGAAGCAGCTGCTAAAAATGCTGAAAATAAAGAAAACTATGCCTGAGATATGGTGAAATAAGGGATAAGAGGTGAGAGGATGTTAATCAACGGGGTACAATATGAGCTCGTAGAGGATTACCGAAATGGATTTAATGAAGATGCGATCAAAGAACGTTACAGTGATATTTTAAATAAATATGATTATATTGTTGGTGATTGGGGTTATAATCAATTGCGTTTAAAAGGATTTTTTGATGATTCCAATCAAAAGGCAGCACCAGATACGAAAATTAGTACACTGTCCGAGTATCTGTATGAGTATTGCAATTTTGGCTGTGCGTATTTTGTTATAAAAAAATTAAAAAAGTAATAATTACACCTAAATATTCTGTATTTCATAAGTCGGATATTGCGACCGATCTTGATCGGACAACGTGATAAATTAATGATTTTATACAAACCACAAGTCTCTAAGCGTTAAAACCCGAATGTAGTCTCACTTCCTGAAATACCCAGATGTTCATTCGGGTTAGCTTAGAGGCTTGCTTTCTTGCAATTACTTTTGTATTGTCCGATCACAATTGGAAGCGAGATTCGGCTTGTGGAATACCACTCCAACTTGATAATACATTTACGGTGTTGTATATGGCAGCTCGTGATCTGTATCTGGATCATCATGCGGTGGATGGGCACCGGGATATTGCCTTGGAGAATCTTGATGCATCGATTTGAATTCATAGTTGAAAGCACTATATCTACGCTGTCCTTCTTCCCAAGGAGTACTTTTCAGTTCTACCGGCTCATCCTGCCTAATTGGACAACCATAGGCCCCATCTGGAAATTCTTCTGCAGTCAAAAAATTCCTCATCGTTTCAACATTAGAAAAATCCGTATATTGCTCACGTTCTGTACCTTTTTTCTTCCAAAAACCCAAAGAAACCACCTCCTATAGATAGAATGGTCTATAAAAGATGGTTTCATGTGGTGAAACTTAATCCAATTTACTGTACTAGTTATACTGAAGTGATTTGCTTTAGAAAATGATGAAGCTCAGCTGCATCCTCTTCATCTAAATTGTAAATATGTTCAAGATACCCCGGTTCGTCTAAATCATCCTTCCCGATAATCGCAAAACGATGGCTTTGAATATCAAGAACTATATTTTTTCCGTAAAAACGGTCTGTTTGAATGACAGCCAAATCAAATCGTTGTTTAGATCCCATAAAACTTATAAATCGCGTTTTAGTTTCTTCAGTATCATCATATAGATAGAAAAAATCTGTAATGATAATCCCCTCCATTTTGATTCTTAGCTTACTGTGCTTTATTTTACAACAACAACCATCTCTTGTCGAAAATTAGTTGAAATAATGCTACAATAAAATATACATTACGATAAATTAGGTGTAGTAAAATGGTAAACCTATAAAAAACAAATAATTTTTAAGAGGTGTATTGCGTTGTATTTTGTAGATCGTGAATTTCTCGAACAGTTATTGCAACATATTGAAAAAAATATTGCTATTTTAAAGGAAAATTCAAATTGGGATGGCCCCCTTGAAAAGCTTGCCCTTGAGCGAGTTGTGCATATTTTAATTGAGTCAATTTTGGATGTTGGTAATACATTAATTGATGGATTTATTATGAGAGACCCAGGCAGCTACGAGGATATCATTGATATTTTATTAGATGAAAAAGTAGTGAAAGCCGAGGATGAAGTTCCATTAAAAGCAGTCGTTGCTTTTCGTAAAATCCTGATTCAAAATTATTTAGATATTGATCATGATCAAATTTTACAGAGCTTAAAAGAAAATATTGTAAAAATTGAACAATTTCCTAATCAGGTCCGCATCTACCTTGAAAATGAATTAGGACCAATAAACGCCTTTAAAGCATAAAAATGTTAACAAAGTATTCAATATTATATAAATATAGAAGTTTAAAAATGTCGAAAAGTAAGCTATAATGAATTCAAGGGTGGTGATCTATAATGACTAGTAATACGTCTTCAACAAGAGATGAAATATTAACAATGTTAAAATTGAATAAACGTATGACAGTAACTGAAATGGCTAATCAATTGCAAATTACTGAGATGGCTGTTCGGAGACATTTAAATACGTTAGAAAAGGACCGCTATGTTGAAACTATTCTTGTTCGACAAGCAATGGGACGTCCTTTAAACATTTATCAACTTTCAGAAGCTGGAGAAGAACTCTTCCCACGAAACTATAAGAATATCATTCTAGAATTCATCGCTGATATTGAAGAATTAAACGGACAAGAAATGGTCGATCAACTGTTTGAACGACGTAAGGATCGGATGAAAGTGACCCTTATGAAGCGGATGGAAGGTAAATCATTGGAAGAAAGACTTCAAACTCTTGTTCAAATTCAAAATGACAACGGCTATATGGCTGATATCGAACAAAATGAAGATGGAAGTTTTGAAATGTCCGAGCATAATTGTCCAATAGCTTTAGTAGCCAATAAATATCAATCTGCATGCCATCGTGAGCTTGAATTATTTAAAGAAGTTCTTGGCACTGACAAAATTGTCAGACATGCATGCTTAAGTGATGGCGATGGAGCTTGTCAATATCATATTAAGAAATGATTTAACTTTATTCAAAGTTAAAGCCTTCGGCAGATTAAAAAGAGGCTGTCTTAAGAGTGTCCAGCAGACATGGATACCTTTGGGACAGTCTCTTTTTGCTTTTGTATTCAAACATTATATAATAATTTGTGTTAGGAGTGATTTTTTGAAAAAGTATAATGCTTATTTAATTGACCTTGATGGCACCATGTACCGTGGAGCAGAACGGATTGAAGAAGCTGTACATTTTGTTAAAGCGATACAAAAAAAGAACATACGTTATTTGTTCGTAACGAATAATTCATCGCGGCGACCAGACCAAATAGCCGAAAAATTAATATCCTTTGATATTCCTGCAACACCAGAGCTCGTTTTTACATCTAGTATGGCTGCTGCTAATTACATTGCAGATCAGAAGAAAGATGCCGCTATTTATATGATTGGTGAAGAAGGTCTGCAGCATGCCCTTCAGGAAAAACAGTTCACCTTTATTGAAGAAAACCCGGATTACGTTGTCGTTGGAATTGACAGGGATCTTACGTATGAAAAATTGGCAAAAGGCTGCTTGGGGATTAGAAATGGAGCTACTTTTTTGTCAACGAACGCAGATATCGCGATTCCAACAGAAAGAGGATTACTGCCTGGAAATGGCGCCTTAACCTCTGTTTTTTCGGTTTCTACTGGAGTGAACCCGATCTTTATCGGAAAACCTGAATCAATTATCATGGAGCAGGCTCTGCGCGTCCTCGGTGCAAATAAGGAAGAAACTTTAATGGTTGGTGATAATTATGATACCGATATTGCGGCCGGCATGAGTGCAGGTATAGATACATTGCTCGTCCATACAGGGGTGACCTCCAAAGAAAAATTGACCGAATATGAAGCCCAGCCAACCTATGTAGTCGACTCTTTATCCGCATGGATTGATAAAATATAAAAGCTGTCTAGCCTCAGCGCCCAGCGACTCGTAAACTTCGCTAAATGGGCGCTTCGGCTTTTCGTTTTACTCCACATTTTTAGCTCGGTGTGCTAACCGGCTTGAGGCCGCCGCTGCAATGGCACCAACAATATCGTCCAAAAATGTATTGCAGACACCCTCATGGTGCTCATTAATTTTTTCTAATATTCCCGGCTTCTGCTTATCAATGTACCCATAGTTCGTAAATCCGATTGATCCGTAGACATTAATAATGGAAAATGCAATGATTTCGTCTACCCCGTAAAGACCTTCATCATTTAATAATGTAGTTAATAACGGCTCTGAAATTAGCTTTTTCTCTGCCAATATATCTAATTCAATTCCCGTTATGATCGCATTTTGAACCTCGCGTTTTGATAAAACACGTTCTATGTTCGCTAAGCACTCTTCTATTTTTAAATTCTCGTGATATTTATTTTGTAAATAATATACTAAATCGGCGATATCTTTAAGTTCGACTCCGCGTTCCTTTAATAGCTCCCTTGCACGTTTTTCAATAGGGTCCATGTGTTTTTCATCCTTCATCATGTTTTTCACCTTTTCTTATCATAATATACGTTCATTTTGCTTTTTATGTTCATTATATACTTCTTAATTTTTCCAATGAGCAACAATTTATACTTACGGGTAAGCCTACATACATATTAATAAGGTATTAGAAAGGGGTGCTTGGAAATGATCGAAAGAGATCTATATGAACAATATCGATTGAATAGCTCTCAATTAATTAAGTATAAAAACTTTCAAGCTTTTCACGAAAATGGCAGTTTGTATGTGATCGTTCCGATTCCTGAAATAGAACGGGAGGAATTATTGGAACTGAAGCAAATAAGCGATTATTTGCAATTTCAAAAAGAAGATAGAATAGCCAATTTTGTCCCGACCGTTACAAAAGAGTTGATTGGTTATATTAATGGTGAAAGCATCGCTCTTTTTAAGCTTCCTGATATAAATCATCGGAGAAGACTTTTCGGTGATGGCGGGGATTTAGCCAGATTACATCAGCTGGGGCGTTATTACCCATATCCACCACAAATAGCGACACGTCTAGGTCTATGGAAAACAATGTGGGAAAATCGCCTTGATCAGTTGGAAGAATGGTGGGGCCAAAGGATTCAAGGACTCCCGGAAAATCGTTTTGAGAAATTATTTTTTGAAACCTTTCCATACTATCTTGGTGTATCTGAAAATGCGATCCAATATGTTGCCGACTGTATGTGGGAGGACGCTCGCAAGGAGGCACAAATAGGTACGATTTGTTATGTGAAATATAAACCGCAAACCGATCCAGACAGAGTCATTTTCCCAACTGACCTAATTTTTGATCATCCAACACGTGATCTTGCAGAATGGATTCGATCCAAGTACGTAACAGGTGCAGACATGCAGGAAATAAGCAGCTTTTTAAATCAATACGAGCGGATTATGCCATTATCAACAGTAAGCTGTCGATTATTATTTGGCAGGTTATTATTTCCACTCTCCTATTTTGAGGCAGTTGAGGGATATTATTCAGCATCTACGGAAAAAAGAAAAATGAAATATGAAAAACAATTTTTTAGAGTATTAGATCAAGCAGAGGACTATGAACGATTTTTAAGTACATTTTCTAAAAATTTTGGTGGGGTTTCATCGAGAAATTTGCAAATTCCTGAAATAGAATGGCTTCAGGGTATAAAAGGTTAATTGAATTATGTTAATATTATAAAAGTAAGGAAAAGCTGTTGTCCAAAAATTAAGTAAAAACAACTCTTGTATTGAAAGGTAATTCCATCTATAATGTCCGTATGACAAAAACAGATGTATCGTGTATGTAGACATGTGGGAAGGGTGAAAATAATATGATTAAATCAATTTCTATCGGATTGCTAGGATTAGGAACTGTAGGAAGCGGTGTTGTTCAAATCGTTGAGCGCCATCAGGATAAATTAATTCATCAAATCGGATGTCCGGTTGAAATTACAAAAATTGTAGTAAAAAATTTGGATAAACAGCGTGATATTGAAATTGATCCATCTAAATTAACAACAGATCCGAATGAAGTCATTGAAAATCCGAATATCGATATTGTTGTTGAAGTAATGGGTGGTATTGAAGATACTAGAAACTACGTGGTTAAAGCACTACAGAATAAAAAACATGTTGTAACAGCGAACAAAGATTTAATGGCACTTTACGGGGCAGAGCTATTACAAATTGCTTCTGAAAATGGCTGCGACTTATTTTTTGAAGCTAGTGTTGCGGGCGGAATTCCGATAATTCGTAGTTTAGTAGACGGCCTTGCATCAGACCGGATTACGAAAATGATGGGGATTGTAAATGGAACAACCAACTACATCCTTACTAAAATGTCACAGGAAGGCCGTCCGTACGGTGAAGTATTAAAAGAGGCTCAAGAGTTGGGCTATGCAGAATCAGATCCAACAGCAGATGTTGAAGGTCTCGATGCGGCAAGAAAAATGGCAATTCTCGCTACTTTAGGATTTTCCATGCAGATCGATTTGGATGACGTAAAAGTCAGCGGTATTTCAAGCATAACAGAAGAAGATTTAGACTACAGTAAACGTCTCGGCTATACAATGAAATTAATTGGTATTGCCGATCGTGAAGAGGATAAGGTTGAGGTTAGTGTTCAGCCGACATTATTGCCTAATAATCATCCGCTCGCAACTGTTAATGATGTCTATAATGCTGTTTATGTTTGCGGTGAAGCCGTTGGTGAAACGATGTTCTACGGACCAGGTGCAGGTAGATTTCCAACTGCTACATCAATCGTATCGGATCTAGTTGAAGTAATGAAGAATATGCTTTTAGGTGTAAATGGAAGCAAATATGTTGCACCACAATTTAAAAAAAGCCTGAAATCTGATGAAGAAATTTTATCGAAATATTTCTTGCGTATCCATGTGCAGGATCGCCCAGGGGCTTTTGCGGCGATTACATCATTATTTTCAAGCTATAATGTTAGTTTTGAGAAAATTTTGCAATTACCTTTAAAAACGAAAGGTGTAGCAGAAATTGTTATCATCACACATCACGCTAATAAGCAAGCTTATAATGAAATTATGGAAAAACTAAATACATTAGAAGTTGTCCGTGGTGTAAAGAGCAGCTATCGAGTTGAAGGGGAAGAAGTACTTTAATGCCAGCAACACATCTTACTTTCTTAAAAATTTATCTGATGAACATATCCAAGGAGCTGTAACTTAATGGTAAATAATAAGGCTTTTAGAATAACTACTCCTGGCAGTACTGCTAATCTAGGGCCTGGCTTTGACTCAGTTGGCATGGCTGTAAATCGTTATTTAGTTTTAGATGTAACACCAAGTGATGAATGGAAATTCATTTCTAAATCAGAAGAACTTACTGGACTTCCAGAAGGAAAAGAAAATTTAATGTATAAAGTTGCTACCTCTGTGGCTGATGATTATGGCTTTGAACTTCCACCACACAGAGTTGAAGTTACGAGTGATATTCCACTATCAAGGGGACTCGGCAGCAGTGCGGCAGCCATTGTTGCCGGAATTGAACTTGCAAACCAAATTCTGAATCTTGATTTGTCCGCTGAAGAAAAGTTAAGAAGAGCAAGCAATATCGAAGGTCATTTGGATAATGTAGCAGCATCCTTATATGGCGGTCTTATCATCGGCAGCCATCGTGAAGATGGAACAGATATGGTTCATGCGGGCTTTCCTGACATCGATATGGTTGTCTATATTCCAGCCTATGAACTTGAGACCAAAAAAGCACGGAGTGTACTCCCGGAAACAATGGAGTTTAAAACAGCCGTGTTCGCAAGTGGCATTAGTAATGTGCTTGTAGCAGCATTGTTAACATCCAATTGGGAGCTGGCAGGGAAAATGATGGTGAAAGATTTATTCCACCAGCCTTACCGTGGTGAACTCATACCGGAGCTCGGAATGGTGTTTTCATTGGCGGATGAATTGGGCGCCTATGGTGTAGCGCTTAGCGGTGCAGGACCGACCATTATTTGCTTTGCACCAAAGGGCAAAGGTGAATCTATACAGAAGCACCTTCAAGAAAAGTTCCCAACTGCAAGAATTGAGACATTGAAAGTGGACCAATCTGGTTTGTCTATAGAAAAAAAAGAAAAAGCTGTCAAATGACAGCTTTTTCTTTTGATGTTGTGCATCATTGTCTAGCTCCAGCGCCTATCGCCTAGCAAACTTCAGGTCTCCTCCCTACGATAAGTCAACTA
>NZ_AJLR01000047.1 GCF_000307855.1 Schinkia azotoformans LMG 9581
CCATTAAACTACACCCGCATTGACGGTATTACAGTTTAATATTGTTGTATCAACCAGCGACAAATATTAATATATACTATCTTAAATATAGTGTCAATACTTTTTAGAAATAGGTTAGAGTTTTTCTCTAACCTATTTTACATTCTACCATTAATTGAGGAATTTCTTTACCATCTATACTAAAAAATCTTACAACACAATTTTTAGCTTCGTCAACTTCCAAAATAGCATATGTTTTTTCTTTTCTTAGCCTTGGTAGAATGATACTGCCAGGATTAATAAACAGCATATTATCTATCAATTCCGCACCTGCAATATGGGAATGCCCAAAACAAACCACATTGGCACCTACTTCTTCTGCACGATAGCGCAGATTCATGAGAGACATTTTCACATTATATAAATGCCCATGTGTCACATAAAACGCCAGTCCATTACTTTTAATAGAAACAAGCTGTTCATTTGCGTAGTTTGAATCAAAATCACAATTTCCACGAACAGCAATATATGATGACATTGCCTCTGAATGTGCATCAAGTTCGGAATCACCACAATGAATCATGGTTTCAACTTCCGTCCGATATTTTTTCTTCAGCTCTATAAGATCTTTAGTTAAACCATGACTATCACTAACAATAAGAACCTTCATATTGCACTCCCTTATGTTAAAAAAGTATTTTCCAATTTTCGCTGAGCTTTTTCATGGCCTTTGCCCTGTGACTGATTTTATTTTTTTCTTCGCTTGATAATTGCGCCATTGTTTGTTCTCGATCAAGGATATAAAAAATGGGATCATATCCAAACCCATTTTCCCCCTCAGGTTTTTCCGTAATATGGCCCTCACATGTGCCCTCATAGATTCGCGTTTCTTCATTTGGGATAGCCACCGCTAAAACGCAATGAAATCTTGCGGTTCTCTTTTCAAAAGGAACCCCTTCCATTTCCATTAGCACCTTTTCTAAATTCGCTTCGTCATTTTTTGTTTCGCCTGCATATCTCGCTGAAAAAACACCTGGTCTGCCTTGGAGCGCATCTACACATAAACCGGAGTCATCGGCAACTACTATTTTATTAAATTGTTTAGAAATGGTTTCTGCTTTAATTTTTGCATTTTCAATAAAAGTGCTGCCGGTTTCTTCAACATCCTCAATACCAGGAAAGTCGAGCAGGGAAGAAACTTTGATCCCTTTTTCTGCAAAAAGGTCAGAAAACTCTTTGATTTTCCCTTTATTTTTAGTTGCGATTAAAATTTCTTTCAATGAAAACCTCTCCCTATTTTACTTTCACACCTTCAAGCACCTTATCCGCTAAAGCACCTAACACAGCCTTCTGCATTTCAATAATTTCCTTCACGCCCTGTTCTCCAAGACTTAAAAGCTCCTGCAGCTGCCCCCCTGAAAATGTTGCTTCCTCACCCGTTCCTTGAAGCTCAACAAATTCTCCATTTCCGGTCATCACAATATTCATATCTACATTCGCTTTTGAATCTTCAATATAGTTCAAATCTAAAATTTCACCTAACTCTGAATCTATGCCAACTGATGTAGCCGCCAGAAAATCATGAATTGGAAATTCCTTTATGGCTTTTTTCTCAAACAGTTTTCCAAATGCTATCGTCATAGCAACGAATGAACCAGAAATAGAAGCTGTTCGTGTGCCTCCATCTGCCTGGATGACATCGCAATCAATCCATATCGTCCTTTCCCCGACTAGTTCAAGATTAACAACAGAACGCAATGCTCGTCCGATTAGGCGCTGAATTTCCATCGTTCTGCCAGAAACCTTCCCTTTCGTAGATTCTCGAATATTTCTTTGTTCTGTCGCCCTTGGCAGCATCGCATATTCCGCTGTAATCCACCCTTTACCTTGACCACGCAGAAAAGGCGGGACACGATCCTCAATGCTTGCGTTGCATATAACCTTTGTATCGCCAACTGTAATTAACACAGACCCTTCAGGATGCTTTAAATAGTTCGTTTCAATATGTATTGGTCTTAATTCATCATTCTTTCTCCCGTCAACTCTCATCAAAACCCCTCCAATAATTAATTCATATCACATATACTCTGTTCATTATTACCATCGTTTAAACTTGAGGTGGAAACAAAAAAGGCGGCAACTATTCGCCGGCCCTTTATTAGCAAATTTAATTATACCAAATTTTACACTTTAAAAACTACCTGTATTCACAGATTTTGGTCGTGATACTGGCGCAGAGATCTCTTTGCCAGATTCATTGATTACTTTCTCTTCACCTTTGATCTTAATTGCTACGCTTTCCACACCTTGCTGTTCCGTTAAAGAAAATACAAGTTCATTTAAAATATTTTGTGATAATGCAGTTCCTTGTAAACTACTTAAAATACCTTCGTTAAAATTTAAAGTTACAACACCATTTTTGTAGGTTGGCTCTTCTAGTAAGGCGATATCATCGTGGAGTTCTGTATATAAACCTGATGCTGCATTAGGCCCTTTAATTAATTCCTTTACAGCAGCCGCATAGCTATTGTTCTCATTTTTATTAATCCTTCTCGTTACAGGTACATAATATGTGTTGTCCCCATTTTGTCCAAGAAAGTAAAGCGTTACAGCTTTACTATTCACAACATCGACAACATCACCATTATCAAAGTTAATACCGTTAGCGCGGCTAGTACCTTCGTTAATTGGTGTTCCATTAACAGGCATATTCGTCTGATCATAACCGTTAATTTGGATTTTGACCTTATTGATGTTTTCAAATTGAGTTAAAGTGTAGGTGATTGCCTGTAAAATTTTCAATTCATCTTCAGCATTGTAATTTTCGAATTCTTTAGAGAAGTCAACAACAATCGTACCATCCTTTAGATTTATCCCATTGATCATCGTTCCAGCCGGTAAAACTGCTCTAAAACCGTTAGGCAACATCTCCGTAATCGGTCCACCATCAACAAGATATTCTAAAGCTTGCTTTGCAACCTCTACGTTTTTTGGTAATGTAACGGTCTGCGGAACAACCAATCCGTTTTTATCTAACAGATATAGCTCTCTTTGGACTGTATCTTCGGCAACTACCCCTTGAGCCCCTTTATCGACCTGTTCAGTAGATGTTTCTTGATTTATTGCCTCCTCGTCAACATATGTAACCTCTTGAGGCGTAGTTTTCTCCATTTGGCGTACGGCTTGCTCGCCACCCATGGCACAGCCTGTCAACACTGTTGAAAATGCTAAAATAGATGCCAGTAAACCGCTCTTTTTTATTTTAAACATAATTCTCCCTCCAATGGCAGTTTGTACTACTATATATACGAGCATAGACATGTTTTAGACCGATTTTTTTCAACAGCAATAAAAAAACCTCCAAATTAATGGAGGTTTATACTAGTAAGGTTATTGAATTTACATTTTCAATCGGATGTTCAAATACTTTTGCAGCAATTTGTTCGAAAATTTCTTTAGGCCCTGTTGTTAAGAATAGGTGTTGTGGAGTTCGTTCTTCGGTGACAAGCATACCTGAATGATGTAAGAGGGTACTAACCTCTCGTGCTGTTTCATCACCGGAACTAATTAGTTTTACTTTCCGCCCCATAACCTCTTGAATGATTGAGCGGAGGATTGGATAATGGGTACAACCTAAAATAAGCGTATCAATATCGTGAACTTTTAATGGCTCCAGCGATTCTTCTACAACCGTTAATGCTTCTTCACTCTCATACTTCCCGCTTTCCACAATCGGAACAAATAAGGGACATGCAAGACTTTCAACCTTCACATGATGATTGATGCTTTTTAGTGCCTGTTCATATGAACCGCTCTCGATCGTTCCTACCGTTCCTATAACCCCAATGTGCATATTTTGGGTTACCTTTAAGGCCGTTCTCGCACCCGGATAAACTACACCTACAACCGGTATGTTAATATTTGCTCTAATATCGTCCAAAACTAATGCGGTGGCAGTATTACATGCAATTACCAACATTTTAATGTTATAGTTTAATAAGTGATTCGTTAATTCCCATGTAAATTTTTTAACCTCTTCAGTTGGTCGGGAGCCGTATGGACAACGGGCAGTATCACCTAAATATATAATTTCTTCCTTCGGCAGCTGTCTCATGATTTCTTTCGCTACCGTTAATCCTCCGACACCTGAATCAATTACACCAATTGGTCTATTCAAAAGTTTTTCGCCTCGATTTAGTTATAATAATTATGAGATTCTATTCATCTATCTTTCTTCGATTAACCTGTTTTACAAAAGTTTATTATAGCATATTCAAAATAGTTGTCATTATGTAAAATGAAGACTGAAACACGGGCTTTTCGACATTGCGGACAGGGAGTGTGAGTTCCTCCTTTGACGTGGCCGCATTTTTTAGGAGAATAAAAGAAATGGTCTTCTATGATTCCTGTTTTCCTGTTCATCCACAGATTTCGGAAATCATACACCCTTTTTGATTTTCATTTGCTTAATCTTAGACGTCCAAATGGGAATCTAGTTCTCATTATCCTTTTATTGTGACATAAGATAACCCGAAATTGTTCAGAAACAACTGTGGTCAATAGGATTGAAAACGCAGAAAATAAAAATTTAAAAATACCGGCTTCCAATTATGAAAGCCGGCATGAACTATAGTTCTAGTTCCCCCATCCTAAGGAGTTCCACGACTGCTTGAGAGCGCCCCTTAACTCCAAGCTTTTGCATGGCGTTTGAGATGTGATTACGAACAGTTTTTTCGCTAATAAAAAGTTCCTCTGCAATCTCTTTCGTTGTTTTGTCTTGTACTAAGAGTTCAAAAACTTCTTTTTCTCTCTTTGTAAGTAGCGGCTTCGGTTGGTAGTTGTTATCCTTCAATCAAATTTTCCCTCCTTACCAGGGCATGAGTTGTGTTTTGAAGGGAATATATTTAGTCTCGATATCATATGTAAGAAGCGCATACTCTGTGACACCATACTAATTTTACTACTTTTCAATTTTTTATTATTTTAATATAATAGTACACAAAGTATATATGATTTGGACACATTTCTGCATATTATGACACTCTAATTCTACAGTTTTGTGAAATTTTGTGAACATTTTTATAATTTATGTAAAAGTTTGTCTCATTATGTTTAAAAATTTAGTATAATGTAATTGTGTTAAGAAATTGTAAATTACTTTAATTAACAAATAACTATATAAATCAATCGGGGAAATTAGGGGAGGACAATCATGTATACCATGTATAACGTAAAGTTTGTGGGAATTGGTCCTGAAATGAGTGAAAATTTCACTAGCTGGGTAAATGATGCTTTAAATGGCCGCTATATGCTGTTTCCTGAAAGCGATGAAAGCAATGTTCAGATTGATATCATTGTCGCTCAGATTCAAGCATCGTTCGATTGGATCAAGGTTAATCGACTCAGAAAGAAACATTTACAAAGTAAACTAATCATTATTATGAATGAGGAAAATCTAAAAACTGCACCAATCGCAGTTAATTTAAATGCGCACTCTTTATTGTTGAACCCTGTTAGGAAAAACACATTTATAAATGCCATTAAAACTTCTGTTGAGGGTTTAGGCGATTTACCTATCGTTCGCGAAATGTTTTTAAGACGCCTATTATATGGAGAAGTAAAAACAAATGAGGAGTTAGAACAATACCAAACGTTTTCAAAGATGGACAGCATCCCAAATATTGTTTGTCTTGTACAAGGGGCCGATGGAGCGCAGGATTTTATTGAAAATGAAGAAGGAAGACGCGTCATCCGGACACATCTACGTTCAGCCATAAAAAATCATCTTTCACTATGGGTAAAGGACGTATACTTTGTGTCTTTTCCAAGATACTTGGCCGTTTTATTCCATATTCCATATGTTTATAAATCAATCCGGGAATGGGATCAAATCCGTTACTACCTCTTAAAACTAATTGAGGAAATTCAAAAAGAATATGGCATTACACTTCATGCTGGTGTTGGCTCTGTCTACAATGAGCCTTTGAATTTAAATCAACCATATCGTGAAGCGCGCAAGGCGTTAGGACAATCCATCAGTGAAGGAAGTCTATTATGCTTCTATGAGGAATTGACAAAAGATACAAACCTGCAAAAGTGTATTGAATATATTTCAAATTATTTCCATGAAGACTTATCCATTAAGAAAGTAGCCAACAAAGTGCATTTAAGCCACACCTATTTCAGCCGTTTATTCAAAAAGGAGCTCGGTGTATCCTTTGTTGAATATGTAACGAACATTCGGGTAAAACGTGCTAAATACTTGTTAGCGAATACAAATGATACGATTGAATCAATAGCAGCACAGGTTGGCTTTAATACACCAAACTATTTTAGTTCCATCTTTAAAAAGCAAACTGGCATGTCACCAAGTGAATACAGAGAAGCTCATATTATTACTGTAAATGAATAGAATATCCTGTTCAAAAAGGTTGGTTTTTACCAGCCTTTTTTATTTTTTCTTCCATTTAACAATATTTTATAACTATTTTAAAATATCTTGTCAAAGCGTCTGAATTGGGCTAATTTTTAAAAAATAATAGCATTATTTTGATAAATAAAGGCAATATTTTGTAAGGTGTTATATAACTATGTTTTATATAATGAGGTGGTGTTATATATCATAATAATACTTAGAAAGGGAGAGTAGCAAAATGGGGAACATGGGGTCTGTAACTGAGGTTAAAGTAAAAATGGCTGATCCAACAGCATTGGGGGTCTTTGGATTAGCAATGGTAACATTTGTTGCCGCATCACAAAAAATGGGATGGACATCAGGGGTAGAATACGTCCTTCCGTGGGCTTTCTTCTTGGGAGCAATTGCACAAATTTGGGCTTCATTAATAGATTTCAAAAACAATAATTATTTTGGTGCAATTGCATTAGGCATTTACGGTTTGTTCTGGATGGGAGTTGCTGCACACTGGACTATCAGCCTAGGTTGGCTTGGGGAATTAAGTGCTAATGCCGATCCAAGACAATTAGGTTTTGCATTTTTCGGTTATATGTTCTTCTCACTATTCATTATGGTAGCCGCCTTTGAGGTTCATACAGTAATGGCTTCGATCTTAGTGCTTATCAATGTATTATTCTTATCACTTGGATTATCTACACTTGGTATCCAACATGACTTATTCGCAAAAATTGCAGCATATACAGAGTTTTCAATTTCATTATTAGGCTTCTATCTATGTGGAGCAACATTCTTAAATAATTTCTTTGGAAGAACGGTGTTATCATTAGGAAAACCACTAGGATTAATTGCAAAAGGTCCCATTAACGTTAACAATAAAAAGGTTGTTAAAACAGCACAAAATATCTAATTAAGTCTAAAAAAACTCCGTAACCTTTTGGTTACGGAGTTTTTTATATGTGATTATAAATCTATTATTTGTCACTACCAAAGAAATTCTTGAACATTTGAATTGTTGTATCTCTGTTCAAAGATGCAATTGATGTCGTGATCGGAATTCCCTTTGGACAAGATTGCACACAGTTTTGAGAGTTACCACAGTTAGCAAGACCGCCATCGCCCATAAGAGCTTCTAAACGTTCTTCTTTATTCATCTCCCCAGTTGGATGTGCATTGAATAGACGAACCTGCGAAAGCGGCTGAGGTCCGATAAAGTTAGATTTATCATTAACGTTTGGACAAGCCTCCATACAAACTCCACAAGTCATACATTTAGATAATTCATAAGCCCATTGACGCTTTTTCTCTGGCATTCTTGGTCCAGGTCCAAGGTCATATGTTCCGTCGATTGGAATCCAAGCTTTGATTCTCTTTAATGAATCAAACATACGGCTACGATCAACCTGTAAGTCACGGTTTACAGGGAACGTACGCATAGGCTCTAAACGAATTGGCTGTTCAAGCTGGTCAACCAGCGCGGAGCATGATTGACGCGGTTTACCATTGATAACCATTGAACAGGCACCACAAACTTCTTCTAGACAGTTCATATCCCAAGTTGGTGGTGCTACTTTTTCCCCTTTAACTGTTACAGGATTACGTTGAATCTCCATTAAACAGCCAATAACATTCATATTTGGTCTATATGGTATTTCAAATTCTTGAGTGTAAGGGGCAGAATCCGGTGAATCTTGACGTGATATGATTAATTTTATTGTTTTTCCACTCATGATTATTTTGCCTCCTTCTCTTCATGTTTCTCTTCTACTTCATGTTTTGTTGAATAGTCACGCTTACGTGGTTTGATAAGTGAAATATCAACTTCCTCATAAGTGAACTCAGGTGCACTTTTCTCACCTGTGAACTTCGCTTTTGTAGTCTTTAACCAGTCTTCATCATTACGTTCCGGGAATTCTGGTTTGTAATGGGCACCACGGCTTTCATTACGATTATAAGCACCTAATGTAATTACACGTGCTAGTTGAAGCATATTCTTTAATTGACGTGTGAACATAACACCTTGGTTATTCCATTTAGCTGAATCATTGATGTTGATATGTTCCCAACGCTCTTGTAACTCTTGGATCTTTTCATCAGTTTTAAGAAGTCGATCATTGTAACGAACAACTGTTACATTGTCTGTCATCCATTCACCAAGCTCTTTATGAATGACGTATGCATTTTCAGAACCAGTTGTCATTGAAGTTAACTTACTAAACTTGTCCTGTTCCAAGCGAAGCTGACTTTCGAATACTGACTCAGGAAGTGAATCAGTTGCTTTCTTGCGATTTCTCATATACTCAACCGCATTTGGTCCTGCAACCATACCACCATAAATAGCAGATAATAATGAGTTCGCACCTAGACGGTTTGCACCATGCTGGGAATAATCACACTCACCAGCTGCAAAAAGACCTGGAATATTGGTCATTTGATTAAAGTCTACCCACATACCGCCCATTGAATAGTGAACAGCAGGGTAGATTTGCATTGGAACTTTACGTGGATCATCACCAGTAAACTTCTCATAAATTTCGATAATACCGCCAAGTTTGACGTCAAGCTCATGTGGATCCTTATGTGAAAGGTCAAGATAAACTCTATTTTCACCATTGATTCCAAGCTTTTGATTTACGCACACGTCAAAAATTTCACGTGTTGCAATATCACGTGGAACTAGATTGCCGTATGCTGGGTATTTTTCTTCAAGGAAGTACCATGGCTTACCATCTTTATATGTCCATACACGTCCACCTTCACCACGTGCTGATTCACTCATTAGGCGGTTTTTATCATCACCTGGAATAGCTGTTGGGTGGATTTGAATGAATTCACCGTTAGCATAGTAAACCCCTTGCTGATACGCAGCAGAAGCCGCTGTAGCGGTATTAATAACTGAGTTAGTAGTTCTACCAAAAATAATCCCAGGACCACCAGTAGCCAAAATAACTGCGTCAGCTTTAAATGCTTTAATCTCATGTGATCGCATATCTTGTGCAACAACACCACGGCATTCTTCGCTATCATCAAGGATTAATGACAGCATGTCCCAGCCTTCATACTTCGTAACAAGTCCTGCCACTTCATGACGACGAACTTGCTCATCTAAGGCATATAGTAGCTGCTGGCCAGTTGTCGCACCAGCAAATGCTGTACGGTGATGCTGTGTTCCACCGAAACGACGGAAGTCTAATAAACCTTCTGGAGTACGGTTGAACATAACGCCCATACGGTCAAATAAATGAATAATACCAGGTGCGGCATCGCACATAGCCTTAACAGGTGGTTGGTTTGCTAAGAAGTCGCCACCATAAATTGTATCGTCAAAATGTATCCAAGGTGAATCGCCTTCACCTTTCGTATTAACTGCACCGTTAATACCACCCTGTGCACATACAGAGTGAGAACGTTTAACAGGTACTAGTGATAATAAGTCAACATGAACCCCTGCCTCAGCAGCTTTAACTGTTGCCATTAAACCGGCTAAGCCGCCACCGACAATAACAAGATTTCCATTACTCAAAATAACTCACTCCCCGATTTGGTTTGATCCGAAACTTATATCAAATGCGCCTTGGCATATTTGTACCCGGATTTTTTCGAGCTTGCTCGAAAAACTACCTTTAAAAATCCGCGGCATCCGCCGGAGGCTTTAACTTTATTCAGCCAGTGTTTACACCATCACTGAATTAATATACTAATTTGCATTCATCTCATCACTTAATAGAAGTGGGAGACTTCTGCTGAATAAAGTTAAACGAACTAGATTACATAGTAGCTAATTGTGGATCTAAGAATGCAAATATTGCTCTTAATGCCACAATTGAAAGTAATACAAAAATACCCATTGTCACATAAGTGGATATTTGCTGCGAACGAGGAGTAATTGTAAGTCCCCAGCTTACAAAGAAAGACCATAATCCATTTGCTAAATGGAATACAGCTGAAAGTACACCCACAATATAGAATACTAGCATTACTGGACTACTTAAAATATTTGCCATCATATCAAAGTTTACTTCCGCTCCAAATTGAGCAGCTAAACGAGTTTCCCAAACATGCCATACTACAAATATTAGTGTAATAACACCAGTTACACGTTGTAGTAAGAACATCCAGTTTCTGAAAAAACCATATCTACTGGCATTGTTTTTCGCAGTATAGGCGATATAAAGTCCATAAACTGCATGATATAGTAATGGTAAAAAGATAATAAATACCTCTAAAAGATAGCGGAATGGTAAATTCGCCATAAAATTTGCAGCGTTGTTAAATGATTCCGCCCCTTTTGTTGCAAAATGATTTACAACTAAATGTTGTGTCACAAAAACACCGACCGGAATGATCCCCAATAATGAATGAAGTCTCCGGTTTAAAAATTCTCGATCCTTTGCCATTTTTGCCCCCCCTTAATACTTTTCATCAGATTTAATTAAATTAGTGCTACTAGACAGAACGATAGTTTCCTACCTCCCCGTATGTAAAAAAAGCTCCAAAGAAGCATCCATTTTGTGAACCTTCTTTGAATAATCTGTGACATGTCCATTTTACTCTCATCTACAAAACACGTCAAGAACACCCATAGATAAAGATTCAAAAAATTCATTTTCTTGTATTTTCTTTCATGTTTCTCCTGCTTTCGACTTATATCTTCGTCATTTATATGCGTTTTTTATACATTTTTTATAATAAAACACCCTATTGCTAACCTATGCAAAAAAGATAATAATAAACATAGAAAGGGTGGTAACGATTGTTTAATAAACGACTGAAAGAAAACAATGATATAAATTTAACACAATTAACAATTCCTGCCTTTGGCTATGAATTAGTTCGTGAAACGCTATTAAAAGATATTCTAGGCAAGGATTACAAATCCATTTTATATTGGGGTGGAAAAAATCTTGCCCGTAAACATCCACTTGAAACGATCCAGGAAATTATCGATTTCTTTGAATCAGCAGGGCTTGGAACATTAAAAGTTACTAAAGAAAATAAGAATGAAATGATATTTGAACTCACAAGTGATCTGATCACAAATCGTTTCGCACGTGACTCCGAATACTCCTATCAGCTTGAGGCCGGGTTTTTGGCCGAACAGTTGCAAAACATAATGGGGAATGAAGCCGAAACAATGGAGCAGCAGAAGAAGAGACTAAATACTATTATTTTTACCGTACAATGGGAATAGTATTCATTATATAAAAATAAAGTAGGTGTCCGAGGAAATTATTCTTCTGACACCTTGTCTTGTGTATCTTGTTTAATATGGTTAATAATATTTTCAGCCACATTTTTGGGGATATTGATGGCTGTCAACTCTTCCATTGTTGCTTCTTTCAATTTCTTGATTGAACCAAAATGGTTTAATATTTTCTTTTTTCTTTGCTCTCCTACACCTGGAATGTCATCTAATATCGATTTAAAAGCGGTTTTCCCTCTAAGCTGACGATGAAATGTGATTGCAAATCGGTGCACCTCATCTTGGATTCTTTGCAGTAAATAAAATTCCTGACTATTCCTGCCCAGATCAATCAACTCAAGCGGGTCGCCAAAGAGCAGTTCTGATGTTCGGTGTTTTTCATCCTTTGCCAAACCACAGATGGGCAGCTCTAATCCTAATTCATTTTCAAGGACATCCTTTACAGCTTGGATATGACCTTTACCACCATCGATAATAATTAAGTCAGGGAGCGGCAGATTTTCTTTTAATAATCTTGTATACCTTCTTCTCGTAACTTCTCTCATTGAAGCATAGTCGTCGGGACCTTCTACACTTTTTATTTTATATTTGCGGTACTCTTTTTTTTCCGGTTTCCCATCAACAAACATGATCATTGCCGATACAGGGTCTGTCCCTTGAATGTTTGAGTTATCAAAAGCTTCAATACGATGCGGAGTAGGAATCCCCATCTTTTGCCCTAAATTCTCAACAGCCTTAATGGTCCTTTCCTCATCTCTTTCAATCAAGGCAAACTTTTCTTTTAACGCAATTTTGGCGTTTTTGATCGCTAGGTCGACTAAATCCTTTTTCTTGCCTCTTTTTGGTTGAATCACTTTTACATCAACTAATTTTTCCGCATATTCACCATTAATTTCTTCAGGCAAAAAGATTTCTTTTGGCTTTAGATGATTACTTTTTAAATAAAATTGACCTAAATAAGTAAGCAAGTCTTCTTCCGGTTCGTTATAAAAAGGAAAAAGTGATACATCCCGCTCAATTAATTTTCCTTGTCGAACAAAAAATACTTGAACACACATCCAGCCTTTATCATACGTATATCCAAAAACATCGCGGTCGACAAGCTCATTCAAGTTCATTTTTTGTTTTTCCATGACTGATTCAATATGGGCAATTTGGTCGCGATATTCTTTTGCCCTTTCAAAATCAAGCTCTTCTGACGCTTTGTACATCTTTTCTTCTAAACTCTTTTTAATATCCTGATGGCCGCCATTTAAAAATTTTACAATTTCATCGACCATTTCCTTATTTTTCGCTTCCGAAATATCCTTCACACATGGTGCCAAGCATTGATTCATATGATAATACAAGCAGACCCGATCTGGTATCGTTGAACATTTTCTTAATGGATAAAGTCGGTCTAATAATTTTTTTGTTTCATTGGCTGCTTGGACATTGGCATAGGGGCCAAAGTATTTTCCCTTATCCTTTTTTACATTTCTTGTAGTAAGTAGCCGTGGATGTCTCTCGGCTGTTATTTTTAGATAGGGATAGCTTTTATCATCTTTTAGCATGACGTTATACTTAGGGTCATGCTTTTTAATCAAATTCATTTCTAATATTAAAGCTTCCAATTCTGAGGAGGTTACAATAAATTCGAAATCCTCTATTTCAGACACTAATCGTGCCGTCTTACCGTCATGCGAACCTGTAAAATAGGAGCGGACACGATTTTTTAATATTTTCGCCTTGCCGACATAGATAATCGTCTCTTGTCGATCTTTCATTAAGTAACAGCCTGGTTGATCAGGTAAGAGAGCGAGTTTTTCCTTAAGATGATTGTTCATGAAAATCACCTCCATAACAGTAAAAAAATAAGCCAAATTTCTGGCTTATTTTTTTACTTTTTATTTAAATATGGCTTTCTAATTTAGCTAAAAGTGCATCCTTTGGTTGGAAACCAACGAACTGATCTACCTTTGTTCCATCTTTAAATACTAATAGTGTAGGAATACTCATAACTCCAAACTTAGCTGCTGTATCAGGATTTTCATCAACATCTAATTTA
Organism: Schinkia azotoformans LMG 9581; assembly: GCF_000307855.1. Lineage (GTDB taxonomy): Bacteria > Bacillota > Bacilli > Bacillales > Bacillaceae_J > Schinkia > Schinkia azotoformans. The sequence goes on from NZ_AJLR01000047.1 coordinate 13,642, forward strand.
ACGATTTTTAATTTATCGCCTAATTCGCCAGAAATCTCTTCTAATACAGGAGCAATCATCTTACAAGGTCCACACCAAGGTGCCCAAAAATCTACTAATACTGTACCTTGACTAGTTTCAGTTTCAAAGTTTTGATCTGTTGCATTTACAATTGCCATAATAATACCTCCTTAACCTGCGGTTAATACATTTAATAAAAAGAGTATATCACTATAAGTATTTCGATGCGAATCTTTTGCTCTCCTTCAATATTCCCTTAATTTTTCTTAAGCATTCACTTTTACTTTCTTAAATTCCTCAATTAACAGGGGAACAACATCAAAAAGATCACCGACAATACCATAATCCGCCACATTAAAGATGTTTGCTTCAGGATCCTTATTGATGGCAACAATGACCTTGGAGTTGGACATCCCTGCAAGATGCTGGATTGCACCGGAAATACCGCATGCAATATACAAGTCAGGCGTTACAACCTTTCCTGTTTGACCAATTTGCAAGGAATAATCGCAGTAATCAGCATCGCATGCACCACGTGAAGCTCCAACAGCTCCGCCTAATAAATTCGCTAATTCCTTCAGTGCATTAAATCCTTCTGCACTTTTTACACCGCGGCCGCCTGCTACGATTACTTTCGCCTCAGACAGGTCAACACCTTCTGATGCTTTCGTGACTACATCTTTAATAATAGAACGTAAGTCTTTAATATCAACTGCAAGTGATGCAACATCACCCGTACGTGATTCATCTTTTTCAAGCGGTGGAATATTGTTTGGACGGATCGTCGCAAAAATAACACCGTCTGTGACGATTTTCTTTTCAAATGCCTTACCTGAATAAATCGGGCGTGTAAATACGATATTTCCCCCAGTTACCTCTACATTAACACAGTCAGATACTAGTCCGGAGCCTAATTTAGAAGCAATTTTTGGTGATAAATCTTTTCCTAGAGCCGTATGCCCCAACACAATTCCTTCCGGATTCTCTGCATTTACTACAGCAAGTAATGCTTGAGAATAGCCATCAGGTGTATAATTTTTTAACTGTTCATTTTCAACCGTTACAACACGATCCGCCCCATATTGGATCATTGCGGCACCTAAGCTCGCAACTGTTTCACCAATTAATACTGCTACGACTTCTCCGCCTTCAGCAATTAGCTTTCCTGCAGCAACCGCTTCATATGATACATTGCGTAAATTGCCTTCACGAACTTCCCCTAAAACTAATACTTTTCTAGCCATAACTTTCTCCCCCCACCTATATTACTTTCGCTTCAGTTTGTAGTAATTTTACTAATTCTTTCGCTTGGTCGCTTAATTCGCCTGCAAGGATTTTTCCTGTTCCTTTAGTTGGTGGCAAATAAATTTCAAGAGTTTTAGTTTTAGCTTCTATATCATCTTCGTCAATGTCCAAGTCATCTAATTCAAGCTCTTCTAAAGGCTTTTTCTTTGCTTTCATAATACCCGGTAATGATGGATAGCGCGGCTCATTTAATCCTTGCTGAGCCGTTACAAGAAGCGGTAAAGTAGTTTCTACTACTTCGCTATCTCCTTCCACATCACGTACAATTGTTGCTTTATTTCCATCAATATCAAGTTTTGTTATTGTCGTAACGTAGTTAATATTTAAAGCATCAGCGAGACGAGGACCAACTTGTCCAGATCCACCATCGATTGCAACGTTTCCTCCAAGGATGATGTCATATTCCTTATCCTTGAAAAATTCAGTAAGGACTGCAGCTGTTGTATATTGATCCCCATTTTCCACATCATCTTCAATATTGATTAATACGGCTTTGTCAGCTCCCATCGCTAGTGCCGTTCGTAGTTCTTTTTCAGAATCTTCATTTCCAATCGTAATAACGGTAACTTCTCCGCCATGTTTATCCTTTAGTTGAATAGCTTCTTCAAGTGCATATTCATCATATGGGTTAATAATAAATTCAGCACCATCTTCACTGATCTTGCCATTGTTGATTGTAATTTTTTCTTCTGTGTCGAATGTTCTTTTCATTAATACATAAATATTCATCAAATTTCCCTCCCTATAGTGTATATCCTGTCACATCGCCTGAGCGATCGCTCATTTTTTGTCGATAGCAACCCAAATCTAGCGTCCTTTAAACTCTGGTTTACGTTTTTCAAGGAATGCATTAATTCCCTCTTTTGCGTCTTCTGAAACAAATACTTCCCCAAACAGTGTTGCTTCCTTTTCTACACCTTTTTCGAATAAACTACCTTTTGCATACTGGAGTAATTCAATCGCTGCTTTCAAAGAAATTGGACTTTTAACTGCAATCTTCTTCGCTAGTTTATTTGCTTCATCAAATAAACTTTCTTCAGGATAAGCATGATTTACAAGTCCGAGTTTGGCAGCTTGTCTTCCCGAAATTGGCTCACTTGTAAACATCATCTCCGCTGCTTTCGGCATGCCAACTAGACGAGGCAATCGTTGTGTCCCAGCAAACCCTGGAACTAAGCCCAACTGTAGTTCTGGCAGACCAAGCTTCGCATTTTCACCTACTAAGCGAATATGACAGCACATCGCAAGCTCTAATCCACCGCCAAGAGCAGCACCATGGATTGCTGCAATAACAGGCTTGGAAAAGTTCTCAACGCGATCAAAAATTTGTTGACCCCTTTGTGCCAACTCTTGGAAGTCCTGCGCTGTTTCAATTTCTGTAAACTCCTTAATATCAGCACCTGCTGAGAAGAATTTGCCCTCACCTTTCATTAAGAGGACTCTAACATCTTCGTTTGCTTCCATTTCATCCAATACAACTGAAAGCTCTTTCAAAACCTGTGTTGCTAAAGCGTTTGCAGGAGGTCTGTTTAAAGTAATTGTAGCAACCTTCTCTTCAATTTGTACAGTAAAAAAGCCCATTAATGTAATTCCTCCCCATCCCTAGAGTTTCTACTATTTACATTTAATGATTAAATCTCATCACTCATACTCAATTTTAATGTAGTGTCGTAAAACTGTCAATATTCCAACAATTCGGAATGGACCTGAACAACTTAGTTGTTCAGGTTTGTTTTTTAGCTTCTTCCACTAATACACGTCTTACTATTTTTCCAACAGCTGTTTTAGGCAGCTCCTTTCGAAATTCAAAAATCTTTGGTACTTTATAGGCCGCAAGATATTCTCGGCAATGTCTTTCTAACTGCTCCTCCGTTACTGACTCATTGTCTTTTAAAACAACATACGCTTTAACAGTTTCACCACGGTAAGGATCAGGAATACCAACGACTACTGTTTCTTTAATCGATTCATGTTCATATAGGACTTCTTCTATTTCACGTGGATAAATATTAAAGCCTCCAGCAATAATCATATCTTTTTTGCGGTCAACAATGTAAAAATAGCCTTGTTCATCCATATAGCCAAGGTCACCGGTTAATAGCCACTCCCCTTCAAAGAAACTGGCTGCAGTTTCATCGTCTTGGTTCCAATAGCCTTTCATGACTTGCGGTCCTCTAATGACGATTTCCCCAATTTCATTTGGTTCTGCCGGTCCGTTTTTTTCTAAAGAAAGAATAAATGCTTCAGTATCCGGCCACGGCACACCAATACTTCCTTTGACTCTAGGCCGGATGTCCCATAAAAAGTTCGCATGTGTAACCGGGGACGCTTCTGTTAGACCATAGCCCTCAACCAGTTTCCCTCCCGTAATTTCTTCAAAGCTCTCTTGGACCTCAATCGGCAACGGGGCAGATCCACTAATACAGGAATCAATGGAAGAAAGGTCGTAATCTACGATATCAGGGTGATTCAAGAGGGCGATAAAAATCGTTGGAGCCCCCGGAAATATAGTGGGCTTTTGGTTTTCTATCGTTTTAAGAGTATCTTCTACATCAAATCGTGGTAGTAATATCATCTTTGATTCATGCATGATGGCTAAATTCATAACTACTGTCATCCCGAATACATGAAAGAATGGGAGAATACCTAATATTCGCTCTTCCCCTTTTTTCATTTTGTACATCCAATTGATACACATCGTCGTATTGGCGACGAGATTATAATGGGTAAGCATGACACCTTTCGCCTGGCCTGTCGTTCCACCGGTATATTGCAAAAGAGCAAGGTCTTGTTTTGGATTAATTTCGAGTGGAATTTTTTCCGTACTGCTGTTTTTTAAGGCGTTTTTAAATAAATGTGTTTTTTCGCCATGGGTAACTTGTACTTTGATCCCATGCTGCTTTTTCTGAATGAATGGGTAGATTAAATTTTTGGGGAATGGTAAATAATCACTGATACTCGTCACAATGATATGGTCAATTTCTGTAGATGCTTTCACTTTTACAACTTTTGGATATAGGAGATCTAAACAAATAATCCATTTTGAACCGGAATCAACGAGCTGAAACTGCAATTCCCTCTCAGTATACATCGGGTTCGTTTGGACTACAATCGCACCTGAAAGCAGTGCTCCATAGTAGCTGATTACAGCTTGCGGGCAATTCGGCAGCATAATTGATACACGATCACCTTTTCGGACACCTAACCCTTTAATATAATTAGCAAGTTTTAAGGATGACAGATAAAGCTTTTTATACGTTAATTCTTTTCCTAGGAAATGTACGGCAACTTTTTCGGGTGCGTTCATTGCTGCTTCTTCCAGAAAAGCGAATAATGGCTTTTCTTCATAATTAATATGGTGTGGAATTTCTGTAGGGTATTTAGCGAGCCATGGTTTTTCAAGCAACACGTCCATTTAAATAACCCCCTTTTTTCTACAGATTCTATTATAAAATATATTGTTCCTACATCAGTATTATTTATCGAATTTTTAAAAAAGAGGAGCAGCCCTAAACTGGCACCCCTCTTGTCTTTTAAGCATTAAAAATCCAATAAAATAATCCGATTATGAAAAATAGCGCACATACTATCATTAGTATTTTAGCAAGTCTCTCCAACAACCCTTCTCATCTCCTCTTTTCGATCAGGCCATGATACCAGCACCAATTACATACGATAATCCGATCGATATGATCATGGCAATAAATCCAACAGCGTGGTTTCCTTTTTCAATTTCCTCATCAATATTAAATTTCGGAGTTAAAAATTCAAAAATAAAATAACCAACTAACAATAAAATAAATCCATATAATCCCCATAAAAGCATCGTAACCAAGGAATCATTATGCAGAATGGAAAAGCGAAATATATTGGCAATGCCAAATATTTTCCCTCCCGTTGCCATTGCAACAGCAAGGTTTCCATTTTTGATTTCGTCCATATTTTTATATTTAGTTACAAGCTCAAAAATAGAAAGGAAGACAATGATCGATAAAACAACCACACTATAATTAGCTGCCGTCAGCACATAATTATTTTCCCAAAAACTATTCATGAACAACCTCTCCCTTAGAAACCTTATCAATGGATTAAGGTTATTGTTCCGCTTATTTTAATTCTACATAAGTCATTCCGCTGCCGCCTTCCGCCATGCCACCAAGGCGATAGGCTTTTACGTGTCGATGATTTTTCAAGAAGTCATGTACCCCTTTACGAAGGGCACCGGTTCCTTTACCATGGATAATCGATACACTCGGATAACCAGCAAGTAGTGCATCATCAATATATTTTTCAACCATTAGGACGGCATCCTCATAACGTTCACCACGAAGATCCAATTCAGGTTTGACATGATGTTCTGAGCCCCTAATCGTTGCCAGCGGCTTGGTTGCAACAGGTGTCGGTCGGCTAATATATTCAAGATCTTTTTCTTTCACCTTCATTTTTAGTATACCGATTTGGACTTGAAACTCACCTTCACTAACCTGTTCAACAATATGTCCTCTTTGATCTAAGCTTACAACTTTAACTTCATCGCCAGGCAAAAGCTTTTGTTTCGCCTTTTGCTTTTGGACGATTTTTTTATTTTTTTGCAGGGTTGGCACAGCTTCTTCTAATCTTTTACGAGCTTCAATTAACTCATGTTCTTTCACAGCTTGGGCTGCATTAAACTTCATTTTTCGTAAATCCCTAATGATTGCTTCAGCATCACCCTTAGCTTTCTCGATCGCTTCTTTTGCGTCTTCTTCAGCCTTTTCTAAAATCTTATCGCGTTCTTCGTAGAAGGCAATGATTTGTTTTTGCAATTCTTGGTGAAGATGCTCGGCATCTTTCCGAATATCTTCCGCTTCAGACCATTCTTCTTCTGCTTGTTTCTTCGATTCTTCAAGCGATGCAATCATGTTTTCAACCTTGTTTGTTTCCTGACTTACATATCCTTTTGCATTTTCAATAACATGCTGTGAAAGTCCTAATCGTTTAGAGATTTCAAAGGCATTGCTTCGGCCGGGAACCCCTAACAGCAAGCGGTAAGTAGGACTTAATGTCTCAACGTCAAATTCAACGCTTGCATTGATCACACCAGAACGGTTATAGCCATAGGCTTTTAGTTCCGGATAGTGTGTGGTTGCAACGACTTTGGCACCGCGGTTATAGACATCATCTAAAATGGCGATAGCTAACGCTGCCCCTTCCTGAGGGTCTGTTCCTGCCCCTAATTCGTCAAACAAAACAAGGCTGTTTGCATCAACCTGTTTTAGTATTTCAACAATATTTGTCATATGGGAGGAGAACGTACTTAAACTTTGTTCAATCGATTGTTCATCACCAATATCGGCAAATACGGAAGAAAAGACTGTCATTTCAGACCCATCTAGAGCAGGGATCTGTAATCCTGCTTGAGCCATTAAAGTTAATAAGCCTAGCGTCTTTAAAGTAACAGTTTTACCACCTGTATTAGGACCGGTAATCACGATGGCTGAATAATCTTCTCCGAGAATTATATCATTAGGTACAACCTGTTTAATGTCTATCAATGGGTGGCGTGCTTTAAATAATCTGATCCTGCCTTCCCTATTCATCTTCGGCATAGAGGCTTTTATTTTTTGGCCAAAGGATGCTTTTGCAAACATAAAATCAATTTCTGTTAGAATCTTAACGTTATGAAGCATGGATTCTGCATCTTCAGCAACAAATAGAGTAAGTTCATGCAAGATTCTTTCTACCTCTTGTTTTTCTTTGGCCCGTGCTTCCTGAAGTGTGTTATTTAATTCAACGACAGCTTGCGGTTCTATAAAAAGCGTAGCACCCGATGCAGACTGATCATGGACAATTCCTCCGTATGCACTGCGGTATTCTTGCTTGACCGGGATTACAAATCGGTCATTACGAATGGTGATAATCGCATCTGACAGCATTTTTTGTGCGTTGGACGATCTTGTCATATTTTCTAACTTTTCACGTATTCTTGATTCAGCTGAGCGCAATGTTTGGCGGATGCTTCGTAATTTATCACTGGCACCGTCCATCACATGTCCATGGTCATCAATACAATTTTTTATTTTTCGCTCTAAATCCGTTAAAGTGGTAAGTTGCTCGATATAGCTGCTTAGAATTGGCAGTTCGACTCCATCTTCGACCATTGCTTCTATAAAGTTCTTGATTTGCCGTCCGCCATAGATCGTACTCGCGATATCCAATAATTCACTGGCACTTAAATCACCGCCAATTTGCGCTCTTTTTAAACTGGGGCGAACATCAAAAATGCCGCCTAGCGGGACCTGTCCTTTAAGTCGTAATACTTTGGCTGCCTCGTCGGTTTCTTCTTGCCATTTAACAACTTCTTCAAAGTCAAAGGAGGGCAATATAGTTTCTGCCTTCTCTTTTCCCAATGATGAAGCGGCATGTTTCATTAATGCTTCTCTAATTTTTTCAAACTCTAATATGCGAAGTACACGCTTATTCACTAATCTTTCCTCCTGTACAACCAACTTAATGATTGCGGTTTAAAAATTCCTTAAGTTCCCCGATCGACCAAGCATTTAGAATGTTCTCTTTCTTGATCCAGCCACGTCTAGCCGTAGCCACTCCTATTTCCATATGCTCCAACATGTCGATTTGGTGGGCATCTGTATTGATTACCACCTTTACTCCTGCATCTTGTGCTTTTTTCAACCATTCAGCTGATAAATCCAACCGATATGGGTTTGCGTTGCATTCAAGTGCGGTATTCGTCTTTTTCGCTATTTCAATTAACATCTCTAAATCAACGTCATAGCCTTGTCTTTTTCCAATTAATCTTCCGGTTGGATGGGCGATGATATCAACATGATGACTTTCCAACGCTTGAATGAGGCGCTTCATGATTTTTTCACGGTCCTGCGAAAAACTCGAATGAATAGCCCCAATCACGATATCCATTTCTTTTAATACTTCATCATCATAATCAAGAGTTGCATCCGGTAATATATCCATTTCAACACCCGCAAGAATTGTGATATCATCATATAATTCATTTAATCTGTTAATTTCTTTTCGTTGTTCGCGCAAGCGCTCCGGTGTTAAGCCATTGGCTACCTTTAAATATTGAGAGTGATCGGTTATTGCTATATAAGAATATCCTTTTTTTCTTGCTGCCTCCACCATTTCTTGAATCGAATAGGCTCCGTCACTCCACGTTGTATGCATATGGAGATCGCCTTTAATGTCACGAACCGTAAGCGGAGCAATCTTTCCTTCCCTAGCAGCTTCAACTTCCCCCTGGTCCTCTCTCATTTCCGGAGGAATAAATTGTAGCCCAAAATGGTGAAAAAATTCTTCCTCTGAATCAAACGTCTGTAACTCGCCTGTTTCAACCACTTCAACACCATATTCGCTAATTTTCTCACCGCGCTCTTTGGCGAGCTGTCGCATTTTTACATTATGCTCTTTGGAGCCGGTGAAATGATGTAGTGTTGTTGCAAAGCTTTTAGGCTCCACCATCCTAAAGTCAACCGATACATCATAGTCATATTTTAGTACAACAGAAACCTTTGTATCCCCGCTAGCTATGATATCTGTGACATGTTCAAGCCCCAATAACTGTTCCCGAACAGCTGCTGGATTTGTTGTCGCAATAATAAAATCCAAATCCTTAATCGTTTCTTTCATTCTTCTCAGACTGCCTGCTCGTGAAAAGCGGATAACATCATTCATCGTGCTTAATTGAGCTTCTATTGCCGCAGCAATCGGCAGCATATACCATATCGGCAAACGGTCAGGTCGGCTCCCCAAGTCTTCAATCGCTGCCAGAATTTTTTCCTCTGTCTTTTTCCCGAAACCGGCTAACGCTTGTACCTTGTTTTCCAAGCAACATTTTTTTAATGACTGCGCGTCCGTTACATTTAATTCTTGATAAAGCTTAGCGATCTTCTTACCGCCCAGGCCCGGAAGATTTAATAATGGGAGTAATCCCTTTGGCACCTGCTCACTCAGTTCCTCGAGCACAGTTGACTTCCCGGTATCCAATAGCTCCTGAATGACGGCTGCTGTTCCTTTCCCAATCCCATTTATTTTTGAAAAATCATCAATGTCAGTTAGGCTGCGGTCATCTGCTTCTAAAGCAGCGGCAGCTTTCCGATATGCGGATATTTTAAACGGATTTTCACCTTTTATTTCTAGATATAAAGCAATCATTTCTAAAGTTTTAATTATATCTTTTTTATTGATCTCCATAGATATCACCTACTTTTTCGACTATTTCAAGGTTAAAAGTACAAACCCCCATGCATTTGGCATGGAGGACTTAATAAGGTTAGAAGTTAGAAGTACGACGCATCGGATTGTACCCATAACTCTTTTATTTTTCCCGAAACAATGGGAGTATGCTCGATAATCCCTTTTGCTATTACAGAATCACTCATAATGGACTGAACAGACTCGATTGGTGTTAATGCACCGAGATATAGTATAATGAAAACTACCAAATAAACTTCAACAAACCCTAAAGCACCGCCAAGCCAACCGTTGATCGTACGTAATATAGGTAAATCTGCTAAAAAGTTAAGCATCGAACCGACGATATGGAGCGTAATTTTCGTACCGAAAAATAATACCGCAAATGCAATAGCCCGATAAAAAACAGCTTCCACATCAAAGGATTCAAATAATATGGAGAATGCACTATCTGAAGATGGAGCTGGAAATGGTACCCAAAGTTTCAAAAACGGAGCTAAATTGTCGGAATATAAGTAAGCAATAACAATTGCCGCAATTAACCCTACAAAATAAACAATCTGTAAAATAAACCCTCTTCTAAAGCCAATGAAAAAGCCGATTACAAGGACTAAAAGTAAAACTAAATCAACCATTGTTTGCTTTTTCCTCTTTCTTTTCAATTTTTCTTATACTATAATCTATAAACTTTATACACCCTATAGTATTAAAATAGCACGAATTATCTATATAATGATACCATGAATACAAACCTTTTCAAAATCATATCCGTAAAAAGGGGAATGAACGATGTCGAATACGGTTTTAACCGTTACAAAGGATACCATTTATAAAATGAAGGAGCATTATAAGAATGCGATAACAAAGCAAAATCCACCGGGTAGTGTATTTGTAGCCAAGCCCAATGGCTGTACGATCACAGCCTATAACTCTGGAAAAGTGCTGTTCCAAGGGAATGGAGCAAGTATCGAAGCAGCAAAGTGGGGCGCTAATAAACCTAGTCAAAGCAGCACTTCAAAGTCCTCATCCACGAAAAAGAAGAATATTGCTGCTAATTCCGGAGGATATGCGCCACCTCCCAATATTGGTCAATTATCAATCATTGGTTCGGATGAAGTCGGGACCGGAGACTATTTCGGACCGATTACAGTTACGGCAGCCTATGTATCCAACGATAAAATTGAACTTTTAAAGGAATTAGGCGTTAAAGATTCGAAGGATTTAAATGATACACAAATCGCAAAGATTGCCGAACAAATTATTCCGATCGTTCCACATAGTTTATTAATTTTAAGAAATGCGAAATATAATGAACTCGAACAAAGTGGAATGAATCAAGGCAAGCTAAAGGCAATGCTACATAACCAAGCGATCAGTAAAGTACTTACGCGTGTAAAGTCCGAAAATAATGTAGACGGGATTTTAATTGATCAGTTTTGTCAGCCTGACGTTTTCTTCCATTACCTATTAGGCAAGAGCATCCCTTGGAAATCCAGTGAAAATGTCTACTTCAGTACAAAAGCGGAAGGGATTCATATTGCTGTAGCCGCTGCATCGATTATTGCCAGATATGCATTTGTTAAAGAATTTGAAAAGCTTAGCAAGATGGCAGGGTTTGAACTGCCAAAAGGTGCGGGTCCAAAGGTTGATCAAAAAGCTGCGGAATTCATAAAAAAATATGGTGAAGCCTCTTTAACAAAAGTGGCAAAATTACACTTTGCCAATACTGATAAGGCAAAACGTCTCATTAAATAACTTTATTCAGTAGCAGTCCCCCCTTCCATATGGAGTGGGATGAATACGTATTAGTATTTTAATTCAGTGGTTACAACCACTACTGAATAAAGTTATAGCCTCCGGCGGATGCCTCAGATTTTTAAAGAAGGTAGTTTTTCGAGCAAGCTCGAAAAAATCTGGGCGCAAATTCGCTAAGGCTCATTTGATAATTTTCTATGAGAATCGTTTTGGTCGACAAAGGAAACGCTATTATTGGAAAGGAGCAATCAAATGATCGAGAAAACTTTCACAGTAACTTGTGAAACGGGTATCCATGCCCGCCCAGCTACTGCCCTTGTTCAAACTGCAAGCAGGTTTAGCTGTGATATTACTTTTGAATACGGCGAAAAACAGGTGAATTTAAAGTCTATTATGGGCGTGATGTCATTAGGTGTGCCAAAGGGCGCACTGTTTAAGATCGCAACGGATGGCACTGATGAAGAAGAAGCAATTCAAGCATTAGAAGACACATTAAAAACTGAAGGATTAGGAGAATGAAGCTCCCCCAAAAAAAGAGTTGAGTTTTGCCATCAATAGCAAACTCAACTCTTTTTTTGGGGATTATCCTCTTAGCACTGCTCCAAGCTTTTCTGCAACAGCTTGGAGCACTTTTTCATGTGCTTTAGAAACCTCTTCATCTGTTAACGTTTTTTCAGGATCGAAATAACGTAATGAGAAGGCCAGTGATTTTTTACCTTTTTCTAAATGCTCACCTTGGTACAGGTCAAAGATTGAAACTTCTTTAAGCAATGTTCCTCCAGCATCTTTAATAACCGCTTCCACATTGCCGGCAATCACATTATCATCAACAACTAAAGCAATGTCGCGAGTAATCGATGGATAACGAGGGATCGCCTCATATTTAATAGCCTTTACCTCAGCTCTTAGTAGTTTTTCTAAATTCAATTCGTATACATATGTTGGATCAAGATCAAGTGCCTTCTGTTCGTCCGGATGTACTTGACCAACGAAACCGATATAATCTCCATCAAGTTTAATGATTGCAGTACGTCCTGGATGAAGCCCATCTTTACCGCCTTGTTCAAATGTAATCCGCTCATTCAAACCTAATACATCAAATAAACCTTCAAGAATTCCCTTAGCAACGAAGAAATCTACAGCTTTTTTCTCTCCTTGCCAAGAATGGGAGTGCCAAAGACCTGTAATGGCACCGGCTAAGTTCTCTCTTTCATTCGGCTGTTCATTGTCAATTTTATCTTCTATTAAATATACCTTCCCTATTTCATAAAGAGCCACATCATCAAGCTGACGAGCATTATTATGGGCAACAGCCTCTAATAAATGCGGAACTAAGCTTAAACGCAATGTACTTCGCTCTTCACTCATCGGCATCGATAAACGAATTGGCGTTGCTTTTGTTGTATCATCCTTATACAATAATGCTCGTTCTGAGCTTGTTAATGAATAAGTTACCGCCTCAGACAACCCAGCACCCTCTAAAAACTTCCGAACCTTACGGCGTTTTTGCTGATATTGTGATAATTTCCCCGGTGTAGAGTCGCCAACTGGCAATGTAGTTGGGATAAAATCATAGCCGTAAAGACGGGCAACCTCTTCGATAAGATCTTCCGGAATGACAATATCACGTCTTCTTGACGGTGCTGTTACTGTAAAATTGCCATTTTCCTCAGTAAACTCAAATTGTAAACGAGTAAAAATGTTTGCGACCTCTTCCGCTGTAATGCTCGTTCCAAGCACTTGGTTAATACGTTCTGTTGATACAGAAACCTTAACGGCTGTTGATTGTAAATAATCTGCAGCAACAACCCCTTCAAGCACTTCTCCACCCGCAAGCTCAGCCATTAATGCAGCTGCGCGATCACCCGCTTCTTTTGTACGTTCTGGATTGATTCCTTTTTCGAAACGTGCGCTTGCTTCACTGCGTAATCCATGATCTTTGGATGCTTTACGAACAGTCAAACCGTTAAAGACAGCGGCTTCGATTAAAACATTAACCGTTCCATCATGCACCTCGGAATTAGCTCCACCCATCACACCAGCTAAGGCAATAGGCTCAGTTCCATTCGTGATCACTAACTGATCTGCCTTTAATGTCCGTTCTTGGTCATCTAAAGTTACGAACTTTTCATCCTGTTTTGCACGTCTTACAAGAATTTCCTTTGAACCTAATCGATCATAATCGAAAGCATGCAACGGCTGGCCATATTCAATTAAGATGTAGTTTGTAATATCAACAACATTATTGATTGGACGGATTCCAGCGGCCATTAAGCGCATTTGCATCCATAATGGTGATGGACCGATTTTTACTCCTTTAACTACGCGAGCTGCATAATAGGGACAATCTTCTTTTGCATCAATCGTAATTTTAATATAATCTGCAGCCTTTTCTTTGACTTCATTCATAACTGGTTTTGGCAGTTTAACTTCACGTGCTAAAATTGCCGCCACTTCATAAGCAACACCTAACATGCTTAATGCATCAGAACGGTTCGGTGTTAAGCTAAGCTCTAACACTTTATCATTTAAATTCAAATATTCTAGTGGGTCGGTACCAACCTCAACTTCAAATGGGAAAACAAAAATTCCAGTCGCATATTCTTTTGGTACGAATTTTGTTTCAATCCCTAGTTCCTGCAAGGAGCAAATCATACCATTAGAGGCTTCTCCGCGAAGCTTCGCTTTTTTAATTTTGAAATTCCCAGGAAGAACAGCCCCGATTTTAGCAACGATTACTTTTTGTCCTGCGGCAACATTTGGCGCACCACAGATAATTTGCTTCGGTTCTTCTTCGCCAAGGTCAACTTGACAAATATTAAGTTTATCTGCCTCGGGATGCTTCACGCATTCCAATACATGGCCGACAACAACGCCTTCGATGCCTTTATTTAAAACCTCTACCTGCTCAACTTCAATTCCGGCTTTTGTAATTTTCTCAGCAAGCTCTTCTGCTGATACATCATTTATGTCAACATAGTCTTTTAGCCAATTATAAGATACTAACACGTTGTAGCCTCCTCTTAAACCCGTTTAAATTGTTTTAAAAAGCGGATATCATTTGTATAGAAATGACGGATATCATCAATGCCATATTTCAACATCGCAATACGCTCAGGTCCCATACCAAATGCGAATCCTGTGTATTTTTTTGAATCAAAGCCGGCCATTTCAAGTACATTCGGATGTACCATACCTGCACCTAGTATTTCAATCCAGCCAGTATGCTTACAGATTGAACAGCCATGACCGCCACACATACAGGAAACATCTATTTCAACTGATGGCTCCGTGAATGGGAAGAAGCTTGGGCGGAGGCGGATTTTACGATCTTCACCGAACATCTTTTTCGCAAATACTTCAAGTGTTCCTTTAAGGTCACTCATGCGAATATTTTCATCAACAACGAGTCCTTCGATTTGCATAAATTGATGGGAATGGGTTGCATCGTCATTGTCACGGCGATAGACCTTGCCCGGACAAATAATTTTAACCGGTCCACGACCTTCATGCTTTAGCATTGTTCTAGGTTGAACTGTTGATGTTTGAGTACGAAGCAAAATTTCTTCAGTTATGTAGAAGGAATCTTGCATATCACGAGCAGGATGGCTTTTTGGTAAGTTTAGTGCTTCAAAATTATAATAATCAGTTTCTACCTCTGGACCTTCAGCAATTTGGTAACCCATGCCAATAAATAAATCCTCAATTTCTTCAATAACAGCAGTTAATGGATGATGATTTCCTGCACGTACCGGACGTCCTGGAAGAGTGACATCAACTTGCTCAGCTGCCAACTTTTTCTCTACTTCTTGTTTTTCAAATCTTTCTTGTTTTTCTTCTAGCTTTTCTTGAATGGCAGCACGTACGTCATTCGCTAATTGACCAATGACTGGGCGCTCCTCTGCAGATAATTTTCCCATGCCGCGTAATACTTCCGTAATCGGACCTTTTTTACCTAAATAGGCAACGCGGATCTCATTCAATGCTTTTAAGTCTTCCGCTTGCTCAACTTTCAGAAGAGCTTCTGCTTGTAGTTCTTTTAACTGAGCTTCCATTTAAATCCTCCTTAAACTTTATATAAATAAAAAAAGCCTTCAATCCCAAAAGGGACGAAGACTTATCTTTCGCGGTACCACCCTAATTAACAGTGCAATATAAATGCACCGTTCACTTCATTGCAATAACGGTTATTCAACCGGACAAGTGTCAGCTCCAGAGTGAATTCAGCTACATCGATCCTAAAGATGCTTCCAGTCTATGGCATCTTCTCCCTGACAAGTCGAGAGGTAACGTACTATGTTCCTTCACAGCTTATGTATAAAATTATCTTTATCATTATAGTATAAGATCCGCTTGGAGGCAAACCCAATTATAAATTTATCGAGCTATCCTCTTAAATGGTACAAAAGGATTCCAGTTGCAATCGAAACATTTAAAGACTCAGCTTGTCCATAAATCGGAATGTATAAATTTTCATCCGTTAGTTTTAATAATTTAGGGTCCACACCATTTCCCTCATTACCGACAAGGAGGGCAAAATGCTTATGCGGCTCGATTTCTTTAAAGTTGCGTGCCCCTTCCAATGCAGTCCCAAATACCGGCACACCAATAACATTTAGCCGTTTAATCCAAACATCTAAATTCCCGTCCATAATCGGAATATGGAATAAAGAACCTTGAGTTGACCTTATAACCTTGCCATTGTATAAATCGACACAGCCTTCCCCTAAAATAACAGCATCCATTCCAACAGCATCCGCAGTCCGAATCATTGTTCCAAGATTTCCAGGGTCTTGAACATTGTCTATTAAGAGAAGCTTAGCTGTTGCGATATTAATCGGTGTTGGGCCTTTCATTCCGCAGACAGCAGCGATGCCTTGAGGTGTTTCCGTATCTGAAATAGTATTCATTATATCTTCTGTTACTTCAAAAATATCAATATCCCGCGCGTCCAATAAAGAATATTCTGTTCCCTCGCGAACAATCAATTCTTTTACATAGGCTTTATACTTTAAAGCTTCTTCGATTAAATGCAGACCTTCTATTAAAAATAAACCCGTTTTATTTCGCTCTTTTTTTGTTTGCAGCTTTTTCCATTGCTTCACACGTGGATTTTGCGTTGATTCAATCCGTGTAATCATAATTATCCACCCCATAAATTCTTTTCATTACTCATTATATATAAAAAATAGAAATTTTTACATAATCCATAAAATTTTGTGGAAACTAATGTTGAAACTTGTAAAAAAAGGGGTGCCTTCTAATGAATTTAAATTTACGCCATGCAATTATTCAAAATGTTGCAAGCAACACAAAGGAAGAGTTGGAAGATACAATTATTGATGCAATCCGCAGCCAAGAGGAGAAAATGCTTCCTGGACTTGGCGTGCTATTTGAAGTCATTTGGCAAAATGCGAATGAGGACGAAAAAGAAGAGATGCTATCCAACTTAAAGGACGGCTTACAAAAGCAATGAAATAATAAAGCAATATAAAAAAACGAGGTCTTCTTAACTAATGAATGGCCTCGTTTTTTTGTTTGTTTAGTCAAAAATAATTTCTTTCACTTTATCGTCATCTAATCGCTTGATGACTTCAACAATTAATTTTACCGCATTTTCATAGTCATCACGGTGCAGCATAGCCGCGTTGGAATGAATATAACGTGTAGCAATTGTGATCGCCAACGCAGGTACTCCATTTGCCGTTAAATGGATCGAACCGGCATCCGTCCCGCCACCAGCCATGGAATCAAATTGATAGGGAATATTATTTTCTTCCGCAACGCCGACGACAAAATCACGAAGCCCCTTATGAGAGACTATCGATGCATCATATAAAATGATTTGCGGGCCTTCACCCATTTTACTAACGGACTCTTTTTCAGTAATTCCAGGAGTATCACCAGCAATACCAACATCTACAGCAAACCCGATATCTGGCTTAATTTGCGCCGTTGCCGTTTTTGCCCCTCTTAATCCAACCTCTTCTTGAACGGTTCCAACCCCGTAAACAACATTCGGATGGTCTACCCCTTTAAGGTTCTTCAAAACATCGATTGCAATTGCACAACCAATGCGATTATCCCATGCTTTAGCCAATAACATTTTCTCATTATTCATGACCGTAAATTCGAAGTACGGAACAATCGAATCACCGGGAAGTACTCCCCAGCCCATTGCCTCTTCTTTACTTGTTGCCCCGATATCAATAAACATATCTTTTATATCAACCACTTTTTTTCGGGCTTCAGGTGACAACACATGTGGTGGTTTTGAGCCAATAATCCCAGGGATATTTCCCTTTTTCGTCATGATCGTTACACGTTGAGCCAACATAACCTGTGACCACCAGCCACCCACTGTTTGAAACTTTAGAAAGCCCTTTTCAGTAATTTGCGTAACCATAAATCCAACTTCATCCAAATGTCCGGCCACCATTATTTTAGGACCGTCTTCTTTGCCAACCTTTTTAGCAATAAGGCTGCCAAGATTATCGGATGTTATTTCATCTGCATACGGAGAAATGTATTTTTTCATTACCTCCCGTACTTCCCGCTCATCACCGGGAATCCCTTTGGCATCTGTTAAATCTTTTAGCATCATCAATGTTTCATCTAATTGTTTAACCATATGTATAAAAAACTCCCTTCACACGATCTACAAAGTATATAATTTTGCACACCATTGTCTAGCTTCAGCGCTTTTCTTAATTAATATCCCGAATTTTGCCGTTTATGATTCACTTCATTTTTTAATTTGTATGCTTTTTCGATATCGTCTGGAGAAAATCCTAATAGTTTACCTAATATTATGTACTCGTTAAATATATTATGGTAGTTTTCCAAATTTAATTGCTTTCGAAACTCTATAATACTTGCAAATACAAGTTGAAACTGCTCCACTAAGTCCCTATATTCGTCTTTCGGGTCCAAGGTAACCTGATCTTGCATTTTCAACTCCAACCCGATTGATAAAATAAAATGCACCCCATCAACATATTCCTCTAAAATAACATCCCGTGCAGCCGCTGGCTTTTTGCTCCAAAATTTAAAGCAACGTGTTTCATTAGCTAGTTCGCCAAGCTCAACTAGTAATGCCATAATTTTTTTATCCATTAAATCTGCTTGCTCAAGCCCATGCTCTTTTTCAATTCGTGTGTCCAATTCCTTTTGCAGTTCAAATAACGTTGTTAACACCAAAATCCCCTCTATCCTTCTCTAGATATTCATATTATACCAAATCACGAAAAAAATTATTGCATTATGAAACTTCCTTCGTCGTTTATCCGTATAATATAATTATAATGATGAAGCTTTTCTGAATGGAGGGGTATTTATGTTTGGCGTCATCCTATTTAGACTATTAATTCTCGCATTGATGATATTCCTTATTGTGAAAACGATTAAATATATTGCAAACCCCAAGCGGAAATTAGAATTGGCCCACGAACAAAAGCAGTTTTATTTTTGGGACATCCATGAGAACGTTAGAAAAAACTTTCTGCTTACATATAAAGGTGTTTTGTTTGAAGGGGAAAAATATTTAGGTACGACAGACAATGCCTTTGAAGTCGTCTCTGTGTTTATTTGGGCTAAGGACCCTGATAAATTGCAAGGATTAGAGCGCGAAGACTTTTTGAAAATACAGGAAGAGGTTAAAAAACATTATCCGAATGCCCGCATCGACTGGAAAAATCCAATTCGAAACTTTTTAAATAAGACTGAATAAATGGGGCATATAGCCCCTTATTTTAGTACATAAACTGCGTACCCATAACATAATAAATTAATTAAAATAACAACCGGCATGCCGATTGTAAATGTTTTGTGCTTTGTTTTATGATGATACGTCTTCATCCCCATATAAAGACCAATTCCGCCGCCGAGAAGGCCAATCGTCCAAAACCTAATTTCCGGCACTCTCCATTGTCCTTTTTGCGAGCGCTTCTTATCGATCCCCATTAATATAAAGCCCACGATGCTGATTATGATGAAATATCCTATTAACACATACAAGGTTTCTCTTCTCCTATCATTATTAAAAAAGGTCATCCCACTAAATGCGGAATGACCTTTATTTATGTCGATGTCTAGCTACAGCGACCAGCGACTCGTAAACTTCACCCATCTCCCTACGATAAGTCAACATCGATTCGCTTCGCTTATCGTGTTTCCTTTATCTCAGTCGATGTGCTCCAGTTTATACATCGCTAAACGGTCGCTTTCGCTTTTCTATTATTATTGAATGCTTGCTTTAGCTTTTGATGCTAATTCTGCAAATGCTTTTTCGTCACTTACAGCTAGCTCAGCTAACATTTTGCGGTTGATTTCGATGCCAGCAACCTTTAAGCCATGCATCATGCGGCTGTATGAAAGACCGTTCAAACGTGCAGCTGCATTGATACGTGTAATCCAAAGCTTACGGAAGTCGCGTTTCTTTTGGCGGCGGTCACGATAAGCATACATTAAAGATTTCATTACTTGTTGTTTTGCAACTTTAAATAATGTATGTTTTGAACCGAAATAACCTTTTGCTAATTTTAATACGCGTTTACGACGACGACGCGTTACAGTACCACCTTTAACTCTTGGCATGTGATTCCCTCCTAAGATCTATGTCCGAAATAATATCTGCTATTTTTTCTTTGATTGTTTGAATTAGATGTCTCTTATAAGTTAGAGATCATTTGCTTGATGCGCTTATAGTCACCAGCACTTACTAAAGCACCTTTACGAAGCTTACGCTTTGCTTTTTGCTCTTTATTTGCAAATAAGTGGCTAGTATATGCGTGTGAACGCTTCACTTTGCCGCTTCCAGTTTTTTTGAAACGCTTTGCTGAACCTCTATGAGTTTTCATTTTTGGCATGGGATTTCCTCCTTAGAATCATTGTTGTATCGAGTAATGCATCAATTACTACTTTTATTTACTCTCAGTTTTAGGCGCTAATACGATAAACATACTACGACCTTCCATTTTCGGCTTTTGTTCAACGACTGCGATCTCTGCACATTGCTCAGCAAGACGGTCGAGAACTCTTTGACCGATTTCTTTATGTGTAATTGCACGACCTTTGAAACGAATACTAGCCTTTACTTTATCGCCTTTTTCAAGGAACTTTATTGCATTGCGAAGCTTCGTATTAAAATCATGTTCTTCAATAGTAGGACTTAAGCGTACTTCCTTAATATTGATAACCTTTTGATTTTTACGTGCTTCCTTGTCTTTCTTCTGCTGCTCATAACGAAATTTTCCATAATCCATTATGCGGCAAACAGGTGGTTTTGCATTAGGTGCAACCATCACTAAATCTAAATTAGCAGTTTGCGCCATTTCCAAAGCTTCGTTTCTCGACTTAATACCGATTTGATCGCCATTAGCACCAACGAGTCGAACTTCACGTGCGCGAATTTCCTCGTTAATAAATAAGTCTTTACTAATAATTAGCCACCTCCAGGGTTTTTTCACTGAATTTTTCGTTTGGGCGACGTTTTATTTACGAAAAAAAAACGTCGGCATACATACTACACCCACGTTTCACGATCTTCATTATTTAAGATTGCGTATAACCTGTCAACAACGTCTTAAGTGCGTCAATCAGGTGAGAAGCGGGTGCCTCTACTTTTTCCACAAAGAAATATTCAATTGGACCTTTATACGTTAACATATTAATCCATCTGTGTCAACATACAAAACTAATTTATTAGCAACGCTCTTTATATTACATGATGATTAGCAAAGTTGCAAGTATTTTATTTTGGAAATGACTTGGGCTGATCCTATTAAGGGTCAGCCCAATTTCTTACTTCATTATTCTGCCTTTCCTTTTCGCTGCACTTCAGCCTTAAGTGATTCAACAAATTGATCAAATGGAACTGTTTCAGAGTTGTTTTGGCCATATTTACGAACATTTACACTTTGATCTTTAATTTCATTATCGCCGACTACAAGCATGTAAGGAATCTTTTGCATTTGTGCTTCACGGATTTTATAACCGATCTTTTCGTCGCGTTCATCGATTTCAACACGGAAGCCTTCTAATTGTAATTTTTCCTGAACTTGCTTTGCATAATCAAGATGTACATCGCTTGATACTGGAATTACTTTTGCTTGAACCGGTGCTAACCATGTTGGGAAGGCCCCTTTATACTCTTCAATCAGGAAAGCCACAAAGCGTTCCATTGTTGATACAACTCCACGGTGGATTACAACCGGACGATGTTGTTTGCCATCTTCTCCTACATATGTTAAATCAAAACGCTCCGGCAACAAGAAGTCTAATTGAACTGTAGATAATGTTTCATCTTTTCCTAAAGCTGTTTTTACTTGAACATCAAGCTTTGGACCATAGAAGGCTGCTTCTCCTTCAGCTTCATAATAATCAAGGCCTAGATCATCCATTGCGTCCTTTAACATGGATTGAGCTTTTTCCCACATTGCATCATCATCAAAATATTTTTCCTTATCCTTAGGATCACGATAGGATAAGCGGAATGCATAATCATTAAAATTAAAATCTTTATATACCGCTAAAATTAAGTTAACTACGCGCTTAAACTCATCTTTAATTTGATCTGGACGTACAAAAATATGAGCATCATTTAAAGTCATCCCACGTACACGTTGTAACCCGGATAGAGCTCCCGACATTTCAAATCGATGCATCGTACCAAGCTCTGCAATCCGAATTGGCAGTTCACGATAGCTGTGCATGCTGTTTTTATAAACCATCATATGATGAGGACAGTTCATTGGACGAAGAACTAATGATTCATTGCTATCCATTTCCATCGGCGGGTACATATCCTCTTGATAATGATCCCAGTGACCAGAAGTCTTATAAAGTTCTACATTTGCCAGAACTGGTGTATAAACATGGCTGTATCCAAGTCTTTCCTCTAAATCTACAATATATCTTTCGATTTGGCGGCGAATGGTCGCACCCTTTGGAAGCCATAGTGGAAGACCCTGCCCAACCAATTGCGATACTGTAAATAAATTCAATTCTTTGCCAAGTTTACGGTGGTCACGTTCTTTAGCCTCTTCAAGTAATCTTAAATACTCATCCAATTGTGCTTTCTTAGGAAAAGCCGTTCCGTAAATACGCTGAAGCATTTTGTTATTGCTGTCACCGCGCCAATACGCGCCAGCAATGTTCATTAATTTAAACACTTTAAGTTTTCCTGTTGACGGCACATGGACACCACGGCAAAGATCAAAGAATTCTCCTTGTGAATAAATTGTAATCTTTTCTCCTTCAGGGATCGCACTAATTAGCTCTACCTTTAACGGATCACCAATTTCTTCATACATTTTAATCGCTTCTGTGCGTGTTACCTCTTGGCGTTCAACCGGTAGGTTACTATCGATAATTCGCTGCATTTCTTTTTCAATTTTAGGCAGATCTTCCGGTGTTAATGGTTGTTCCATATCAACATCATAATAAAATCCGCTTTCAATCACAGGGCCAACTCCTAATTTCACATCGCCATATAAACGCTTAATCGCTTGTGCCATTAAATGCGCTGTACTATGGCGTAGAATTTCAAGTCCATCTGGTGTGTCATATGTGACGATTTCAATCGCCCCATCTTCTGTGATTGGAGTACGCAAATCAATTGCTTTTCCATTTAATTTTCCGGCTAAAGCATTTTTCTTTAATCCTGAGCTTATCGATGCTGCAATTTCTTCTGTAGTCGTTCCATTTGGAAACTCCTTCACAGCACCATCAGGAAACGAAACTTTAATAACTTCTGACATTTTGTTACACTCCTTTTTCTTTTGAAAAATAAAAAAAAACACCCATCCCTAAAACAAGGGACGAGTGTTGGTCTCGTGGTTCCACCCTTCTTCCCACATCCGACAATTGATGAACTGCGAATCTCGTCGTCAGTTCGCTTTTTCGGTACTCACGTAGGGAAAGCCTACGCTCCGTTCCTCAAAGCTTCACTTCCTAGATCTTCTCGTTCCTGAATTGTCGGAAGATAGCATATCAAAATATGCTTGCACTCTTCCTGTGGCTTGAAGTCAGATAACGGTTGTTGCCGTCAACGGTTCTTTCCCGTTGAAGTTTAAAGGTGGTAAGCTACCTTTCGTGTATAGAAAGCTTGCAGCCATGGCTTTCCTCTCTAATATACCGTAAAAATAACTCATGTCCTTATCGTAACTGATTATGATTTAAAATTGCTATGTACGTATTATATCCACATTTATCAAATAAAATCAAGTTACTTTTAATTTGACATCTTTCCATCTATTTGTTTAAAAGATTGCAAAGGTTGTAGCACAACTCGTTCTAAAAAAATGTTTTGGATCGTTTGAACTAGCCCGTGATCCATTAGGTCCGTATACAAATAAATGGTTCTAGGTGCAATGGAAATCAACGGAGCAATCACTAAAGAATCCGTATCAATATCTTCAATTTGCATGAGTTGTTCATCAATCAAATATTTTAATTCTTCATGGCTAATTTCATTTAAATTTCTATCAAAAAAGAAAAATTCCTCTTCATAGACTAAATGAATAGTTTCCATTAAGGCTTCCTTCGTATATACATAGCCACGGAGGTTTTCAACGAAGTTTTGATATTCCTGCTCCAGTTTATATTCATCAATGGCTGCTTCAATGTATTGAACTAGACGAAATCGATACTCCTTTAAGCGAAATTGTAAAAACGATTCAAATGAAAATGAAACACTAGCCGTTAAAAAATCCTGTAATGCATTTTCGATCATTTTTTCCCTAGGTAGATGTTCATTCATTTCGGAAATCATCGGAACCTCATGTTTTTCACCGTCAATGATTGATCTTGCTATCGACATAATTTGGCGCTGTTCCTCCTCATCAGAAAAATAAAACATATTTCGGATCATTTCCTTCATCCAGCGCACTTCAACTATTTTTATGATGTATTTTAATAACACCGGTATAATGACAGTAGAAATAACGGTTTCAAATGATTCTTTAAAATTTATTTTCACGAGCACCTTAGGCTCATAAATAATATTTAAATGAACATGCTCGGTATTAGGATGGTTATGTTCTTTTATTAGTTGAAAAAGTAAAGCTGCGTCCTTCTTTTCACGAAATTGTATTGTAATCATTTTTATATGGTCCCCCTTTTGCTGTTTTCACAGCAAATACCTGTTACATGTATATGGGGACAACTTGGAAAAAATGATTAAAAATTTGCAAAGGAAAGCGCTAGTCACAGGGACTAGCGCTAATTGTAGACAAAAATTTTCTTATTTGATTTGCGTATATTACTTAGTAATTATGCTAAAAATATATTATCTCCAATTTTTTATATTTTGGGCACTTTTAAATCTATAATCAGGGCCCTCCACTTTTAAGACTGTCGCATTTCTAACAACTCTTGATGTATTTCTTTTTCCAAATTGATCTTCAAAGCCTGCGAAATTCAAATTAGTTGTAATAACGGTATGCTTTCCCATTCGATCGTCCAATAATTCAAAAATAAACTTTATATCATAGTCAGATCCTAACTCAGCACCTAAGTCATCCAATACCAAAACATCAATTTCTCTCATCATTGACAAAATGTCATACGAGCTCAAATCACTACTACCATTCCGATTAAAGGACTCTTTAATAAGAGTTATCAGTTTTGGAACATTAATAAATAAAGAACTTGCATGATGTTTTTCCATCATTACTTTTGTAATAGAAACACCTAAATGTGATTTTCCTCTACCTGGCTCACCGTATAATATTAAGTTTTCCGGTCTATCCTTATTAAAATTCAAACAATACTGAACACAACTTTGCCAAGCTATATTTTGGGAGGGGTCTTGAGCCTCAAAACTCTCGAAGCTTGCTTTTGTTAAATCAAGATTAATTAAAGAGTATTTATCAAAATACTTAAACACCTTATCTATTTTCAAACTTTCATTTTCTTTTTTTATTTTATCAGCTAATTCAATATCCGCACATTTACACCCAATTTTAAATTGCTGAATTTTTCCTTTATTAATACCTCCCAAAACCGGTATTTGCTTAATTGTCACCTGTTCGCTACATCCACTACAAACTGTCTTTTCAATTGTTTTAATTTCCCCACCCGGAAAAGTATCTTCAAGTAATTGTTCAATTACTTTATCAACTCTTTTCACTATTTATCTTCTCCTTTATTTTTTAACTGGTCTAGAAATTCTAACCTTCTTTGTTCCATTTCTTCTTTTTCTTGAAGTGAAAACTCATATTCTTCATATGTTGGAATTACACTCTCGGTATCTATCTCTTTACCTTTTAATCGAAGATGTTTACGAAGTTGAGGATTGTTACGTAACTGTTCCTTTTTCCGTTCTTTTGCACCTGTTACAATTGTTTCCCTTATTGCTTTTAATCTATCATTTTTTCTAGCATCTAGTTGTTCTACCTCTAATTTAGCTACCAAATGTTTGCTGTATATTTCAGCAAAATTCTTAATCGGTTCCTTTTCTAATAACATTAACTCTAAAATTTCAACAAACTTATATGGCGTAATCAGTCTGTAATATAACCTGTACATTTCTATTGCAGCTTCTATTTTTATATCTCGAACTTTAAGAGATTGATAGCGTTGATTCATCTTTTTTATCGTCTTATCATTTTCAAACCATGTTTGTAAA
The DNA here is from genome assembly GCF_000307855.1 of Schinkia azotoformans LMG 9581. Classification (GTDB taxonomy): domain Bacteria; phylum Bacillota; class Bacilli; order Bacillales; family Bacillaceae_J; genus Schinkia; species Schinkia azotoformans. The sequence continues at coordinate 39,542 of NZ_AJLR01000047.1, forward strand.
AACTTTGGAATTTTCTTCACAGAATTTTCTTGATGAATGTATTGTAAATATATATTTCGAAAAGTCTCTTCAAAGTTAGTAATTTCTTTCAAATGGTACTTTAAAATTGCATCAAGGGTTTCAATGAAAGCTGAATCATTTATTTTTCCAGCTACAACAGCATATTGTTTTTCGATATCTGTAACTTTAATATCAATATATCCAATTCGTTCGTGTCTTTTTTTGATTTTCTGAGTATTCCTATCCAACCAAAGGAAAATGAAATTGGGGGTCAGAGGTTTTTCCTTTTTAAATACAGTACAATTTTCTTCAAATAAACGAACTTTTTGAAGCGGCTTTACTGATAATTCGAACCTATTTGAAGGATAAGGGTATACTATGATTGAAATGTCGTTTTCTCCTTCAGACAACTCAATAAATTCATATTCATATAGTGGCTTAATAATTGAAGATATTATATTGTCCAAATTCATTTTAAAATGCTTTATTAATGACTCTATTGATAAGGGAATATGCTCAATTTCAAAATTATTTTGGCCCGATTGAAAACTCCATGCATACATTTTAATCCAAGCACAATAAGCTTTCTCTCCTAATTTGTCAATCCAGTCATCTGCAACTATAAAATAACTTGAAGGAAGCATCATTTGTGCACGAGTATTTTCACGAGCTTTAAAAGATAATGATTTCCCCATTTAAAAACCTCCCAATATTCATCCTTTTTGCCCTAATATTCAAATCATAGCACCTTAATCCTTCTTTCCCTCTAGCCAATCCAACAATTCTTTTCTTAGTTCATGATCATCTCTTACAATTTCATCTGAAGAAGAAAAAGAATTAACATCATCATTCTCTATACTAGAGCTTGGGAATTTCGAATTATTTTTTCGTTTGAGTTGTGCCCACTCTTGATAGTTACGATGTTCTTCCTTTGCAAGGTCCATTGCTTCTTTTACCGTTTTTACTTTTTTTCTCGCCCAATGCGAAGCAACTTTATCCACATAATTTTTGGTAAGTTTCATATCACTTCTAAGCATGACAAAGTAAATCAGAACATTTACGACTCCAGGATTTAGTTTTTGGTTAAACATCACATTTTCAATAATTTTAAGATCACTAACTGAGGGTTCAGCTCCGCCTGAAATGGAGACTAACAATTGATATGGAGAAATATTTTCTAGCTGATTTATTAATTGTTCCTCTTTATTTTGCGGATCTTTTAGGTTCATTGTTCGATAATTCAATGGTTGTATTCTTTCCACTAACCTTGGCAAAGCCTCTCCATGCGAAAATTGATAAAAATCGCGAGCAGCTTTTCTCAATTGTTCAATATTTATTTCATCTTTTTCATCTATCGCCTGAAGTACGATACTTTTCATTTCAATTGTATTAAAAGAATAGATAAAGGATAGCTTAGCAATAACCTCTCTAACCTTTGGATTAAATGCTTTTAATGAAATTAACGAGTCGGATATACCCGCAAAAAATAAATCGAAATCAAAATTATCTTTAGATACAAAAATGTCTGGTGCATCATTTCTAATTATAAATTCATTATGATTATCTACTGTAAGGTCATTAGACAATTCATTTTCAGATGTCTTTAACTCAGAAGGATTTAACGACATAAAAACATCGGTAAAACTACTTGTGACATCTTTATAATCACTTTCATTAAGACTCTTATCTGTGAAAAAATGTTTTATTTTATTAAAGCTTGTCTTGCTCAAACGATTATAAAAATATATATTCAGTAAACCATCGTTAAAAAAGTTTTCTGGAGATAGGGGAGGTTGAAGTTCATAAATATATGTTTTAGTTTCCCCATCCTTTAAATATGTTTTTAACAGTCCTATTCCTTCAAGTTTTTTTCTTTCATTAAGTATAGAATCCAAATTAATTTGCATCAAATTCATTAGGTGATAATGTTTATTTTTATCACCCCATAATCGATTAACATCAATTTCACTCCAAAGGGTCATGTACAAGCTATAACAAAGCGCACCAATTAAAGGTTGATATAATAATGTCAGTACTTTCCGGTCAAAGTCTTGAAGAATCCCATTTGTTCTGACAATATAGTCATCTATCGGGAGCAATTCCTTCCAATGCTCGCTCATGTATAACCCCACCTTCTTGTTAATCCTAAAAAATTATGAATTGAAAAGGGAAAAAGAGCTTTCTTATCGAGAAGCCCTTTTCTAATCCTTTTTTATTAATTCCTTTAGTTCATCAATAAACACATTAATATCTTTAAATTGTCTATATACAGAAGCAAAGCGTACGTAAGCTACCTCATCTACCTTTGCTAATTGATCCATGACCATTTCACCAATTGCTTCACTTTTAAATTCTGAGATTCCTTGATTACGTAATTCTTTTTCTATATCACTGACAATGTCCTCTAGAGTTTGCAGGGGAACAGGCCTTTTTTCGCATGCCTTAATGAGGCCTCTCAGCATCTTCTCTCTACTGAATTCCTCTCGTGTTCCACCCTTTTTCACAACAACTAATGGGGTCTCCTCAACCTTTTCAAATGTTGTAAATCTGTATTGGCATTTTTCACATTCTCTTCTTCTGCGAATGGATCGTCCGTCTTCTACTGGGCGTGAATCGAGAACTCTTGTCCCATTATATTGGCAATGTGGACATCTCATAAAATCAACTCCGTCAATTGGCGATAAACTTTTCTTACTTATATGATATATAAAATTTGTTATGTTCACAAGTTTTTTTATTGGTAAATTAGAAAAGCGGAAGCGACCGTTCAGCGACGAACAAACTGGAGCACTTCGCAATGAGATAAAGGAAACACAGCGAGGTACGAGCTGATGTTGACTTATCGTAGTGAAGAAGTGTGAAGTTTGCTAGTCGCTGGGAGCTGGAGCTAGACAAAAAAAGAGAGACACGCCTATGCCTCTCATTGTAATTTTCATCATTATAAAGCTTTTCCAACATTTTGATTAATTTGTACTGGACCCATTCCACGTGGTACTTCTATATTCTCACGTGTAATCGCTTCAAGTTCATCGGCAATATAATCCGCCGCTACATTGGGATCAATTCGATCACCACAAGTATATACATCTATACTTGCATAACCATGCTCTGGAAAGCTATGAATGGTTAAATGTGACTCAGAGATGATTACTACACCACTTACACCTTGTGGAGCAAACTTATGAAAAGCTACCTCTCTAATCTCAGCACCAGCCTTAAGGGCTGCGTCAACAAACGTCTGTTCAATCAAGTTGATGTCGTTCAGCTTTTCAACATTACAACCCCAAAGCTCCGAAATAACATGACGACCGATCGTATCCATAGTACGTCCCCCTCTTCTAATAGAATTTTGGAAAGTCTACCGAAGCGTTATGCTGACTACAACGGGGGAAAGTTAGTCCTCAGAGGTCCTAACCCTTTAAGTAGCCACATTTTTTTCTTCGTTATATTGTCAAATGCGCCTTGGTGTATTGGCGCCCAGAGTTTTTCGAGCAAGCTCGAAAAACTACCGATGAATAAAGTTTACACGATTCATAGTATACGTTCTTTATTATGCTTTTGCAACTATTTACCAAACATTTATCTTTATAATGTATACAATATATAAAAAACAGATGATCAAATGACCATCTGTCTATTTTGTGCTTTAAGAAACAGTTACTGTCGCTGCTTTTTCGATTTCTTTAGCTACTAATCTTGCTAGGTCTACTACACGGCTGGAGTAACCCCACTCATTGTCATACCATACTAATACTTTTAATTTTTTGCCACCGATAACCATTGTTGAAAGTGCATCAACAATACCTGAACGATCATCCGTTGTAAAATCGATGGATACTAACGGTTCATCAGTAATTCCTAAAATGCCCTTCATTGGTCCCTCGGCAGCAGCTTTACGGAAAGCATTATTTACTTCTTCAGCAGTCACTTCACGTTTTAAGTCTACTACTAAGTCTACTAAAGAAACGTTTGGTGTAGGTACACGTAAAGCCATACCATGTAGTTTTCCAGCCATTTCAGGCATTACTGTTGCGATTGCTTTAGCAGCACCCGTTGATGTCGGGATAATCGATTGTGCACATGCACGGGCACGACGAAGATCTTTCTTATGTGGATTATCAACATTCTTTTGGTCATTTGTATAGGCATGAACAGTTGTCATTAATCCATTTTCAATACCAAATTGCTCATTTAAAACCTTAACTACTGGTGCTAAACAGTTAGTTGTACAAGATGCATTTGAAATTACATGATGTGTTTCATGATCATAAATTTCATCATTTACACCCATTACGATTGTAACATCTTCTCCTTTAGCTGGAGCTGTAATGATAACTTTTTTCGCACCTGCTTCTATATGTGCAATTGCCTTATCTTTTGAGTTAAACTTCCCTGTTGCTTCAATAACGATATCTATATTTAATTCCTTCCAAGGGAGAAGCTTAGGGTCACGTTGATCTAATAATTGAACACGTTTGCCATTAACAATGATTGCATTTTCTTCAACTTCAACTTTACCTTGGAATTTTCCATGGACGCTATCATATTTTAACATATGTGCTAAATTTTCAGCTGGGTAGCTTGCATTAATCGCTACAATTTCAAATGTGTCATCTAGAATTGCACTCCTAAAAAACATTCTACCTATACGCCCAAAACTATTTATCGCTACTCTTGCCTTCACCTTATTGTCTCCTTCCGGATTGTGTTATACTTTTTTTATCTTTTCAGTACAAATAGTATAACATAAATATAACTCCAATTGTTAGGCTAATACATATTTTTATAAAAATATTTATGAAATAATAATTTTATTTTGAATATGCTATATTAATTCCCACTGTTTTAAGACTGCCAATAATTGTTCCTTTGTTTCTTCAATTGAACCATTATTATTGATAACGGCATCCGCTAATGGAATTTTTTCGGTTAATGGCATTTGTGAGTTAATTCTTGCTTCTGCTTCTTCAACAGATAAACCATTTCTCTGCATCAATCGTTTTACCTGAACGTCACGGTCAACATATACAAGTATAACTTTCTCAACTAAATGGGTTTGTTTGCTTTCAAAAAGCAGGGGAATGTCCAAAACAATTATTTTTTCCCCTTTTTCAATAAACTCCATTTTTAACCGACTCATTTTTTCACGAACAGCTGGATGAACGATGCTATTCAAAACTTTTCTCTTTTGTTCATTATTAAAGATGACCTCGCCAAGTTTCTGACGATTTATAGTTCGGTCATCATGAAGAATGGTTCTTCCGAATGCCCCTATAATTTTAAAGTAAGCATCTTCCCCAACTTCAACTACCTCTCGGGCGATAACATCTGCATCAATTATTACAATCCCGAGATCCCTTAGCATAGTCGCTACCGTGCTTTTACCGCTGGCAATTCCTCCGGTTAATCCTAAGACTGTTGTCATTCTTTCTCCTCCTTTCACCTAACATTTGTATAGCTCCAGCGACCAGCGACTCGTAAACTTCGCTGAACGGTCGCTTACACTTTTCGTTTCTGGCACTTCGGACAATAATGTGTTCCTCTGCCACCTACTGTTGTTTTTTCGATCGGTGTTCCGCAGTTTTGGCATGGTTCCCCTTTTTTGCTATAAACAAATAGCTCCAGCTGGAACAGTCCGATTTCACCTTGGCTATTTACATAAGAACGAATTGTACTTCCGCCCTTTTCTACTGCCTCATGTAATGTATCGATTATTTCTTGATGCAGGAGCTTCATTTCCTTATGTGTCAGCGAGTTCGCTGATCGCTCCGGATGTATGCCCGCTCTAAATAGGGCCTCATCGACATAGATGTTGCCAAGTCCAACGACTATTTTTTGATCTAAAAGTGCCACCTTTATTTTACGGTCAGTTTTCTTTAACCGCTCTCTTAAATATTCAACTGTAAATTCTTCGGAAAAAGGCTCAACCCCGAGCTGATTTAAAGGCAATTCCTTTTCTTCATTGCCCTTTGGAAAAAGATGCATCGTGCCAAACTTCCGTACATCACGATAGCGAAGTTCAGTACCATCTGTAAATGTAAACAGTACATGTGTATGTTTATCATACGGTTCCTCTTGTTTGTACAGGCCGTAGCGGCCTTCCATCCGAAGGTGGGAAACTAAAGTGTAGTCATCGAGAATAAACTTTAGAAATTTCCCTCTCCTTCCTATATCTACGATGGATTGCCCTTTCAACAGGAACTGGAACTGACTTACATCAGCTGGTTCTTTTATTATTTTCGGCCAAAAGACCTCGACACGGTCAATTTTTTTGCCTTTGACTAGCTTTACTAATGTTCTGCGAACTGTTTCAACCTCAGGCAGTTCAGGCATCACTTCAACTCCTTCATCATTTTGCATCAAACCAGGTTGGGCCAAAGCAATAATCGACTTTTAATGGAACATCAAGTTTAACGGCATTTTCCATCACTTCAGGAACGATTTGTTTTAGTTTTTCAATTTCATTTTCTGGTGCTTCAAAAATTAATTCATCATGGACCTGCAGTAAAAGTCTTGTTTGCAGTTGTTCCTTTTTCAAACGCTCCGCCATATCAATCATAGCTTTTTTGATGATATCGGCTGCACTACCCTGAATCGGTGTATTCATAGCGGTACGCTCAGCAAAGCTTCTAATATTGAAGTTTCTGCTCGTTATATCAGGCAAATAACGGCGTCGATTTAGAATTGTTGTTACATAGCCATTTGCTCTCGCTGTAAGAATAATGTCATCCATATACTTCTTTACACCTGGAAAACTCTTTAAGTATTGATCAATAAATTTACCAGCTTCTTTTCTCGTAATTCCCAGGTTTTGAGATAAACCAAAATCACTAATGCCGTAGATAATACCAAAGTTTACTGCCTTAGCTTGGCGGCGCATATTGGAAGTTACTTCTTCTTCGTTCACATGGAATACATCCATTGCTGTTTTTGTATGAATATCTTTGCCTTCTCTGAAAGCTGCCATTAATTTTTCGTCTTGTGAAATATGAGCCATTACCCGCAATTCAATTTGAGAATAGTCCGCTGCAAAAATAACCCAGCCCTGTTCGGATGGAATAAAGGCTTGCCTGATTTTTCGTCCTTCCTCCATGCGGATCGGAATATTTTGCAGATTTGGTTCAGTCGAACTTAATCTTCCCGTCTGTGTTAAAGCTTGATTAAAGCGGGTATGGATTTTACTTGTATCCTTGTGAACAACCTTCAGAAGCCCATCAATATAGGTTGATTTTAACTTTCCTAATTGTCTGAAATTCAATAAAAGCGGAATCATCTCATGGGCATCGACCAATTTTTCAAGCACATCCGCAGATGTTGAATAGCCTGTCTTTGTTTTTTTCACAGGAGGCAAATTCAACTTTTCAAACAAAATGACTCCTAGCTGTTTAGGTGAATTAATATTGAATGGTTCACCTGCAAGTTCATGAATTTTTTCTTCCATTTGCTTTAATTGAGTATCGAGTTCAACACCCATTTTTTCTAGACGATCTATATCTACGACAACACCGGTCGTTTCCATTTCACTTAAAATAAATGATAATGGCAGTTCAAGATTTCTAAATAAATCATATTGATTATTATTTTCTAAATCCTTAATTGCCTTATCCTTTACGGCAAATATGGCGTCTGCTTTTCGAACAAGATGATCGGCTAATTCTCCAACTGACGGAACCTTGCGTTTTGCACCTTTACCATACACAGCCTCATCGACATTGATATTCATGTAACCATTTCGTTTAGCGAAATCTGTAATTTCATGATTTGTTTCTGCTGGATTTAATAGGTAGGAAGCAATTAAAAGGTCAAATTCGATTCCTTTTAGATCTATTCCTCTCCATTTAAGTGAGACGATTGATTGTTTGGCATCAAAAACAAATTTTTTCGCATTCTCATCCTCTAGCCAATTTTTGAAGTTTTCAGATGCTAAAGCATGATCCGTTGAAATAAAAAACTTTCCTTTCCTATTTGCCAACGAAAAACCAACAATTTCGGCTTCATGATAATTTTCCTCGATCACTTCAACAACTAAAGCAGATTCATTTATTAGCATATCTGCTGTTAGTTCCGTTACGATTTCATAAGTGATTTCTTCGATTTCTTGAAGCTCTGACGATGAATCGCTGTCACCGATCTTTTCCAGCAGCGAATTAAAGCCAAGCTCTTTAAAAATTTTGATGACATTTTCCTTATTTATTTCCTGACGTGCAATATCATTGATTGTGATTTCAATAGGAGCCTCACAATTAATCGTAGCTAATTTCTTCGACATCAAGGCTTGATCTATATTTTCCGCTAACTTTTCCTGAAGTTTTTTTCCGCTTACTTCCGCAATCGATTCGAGCGTTTTCTCTAAAGTACCAAATTGGGTCAACAGCTTAATCGCTGTTTTCTCACCAACCCCCGGAACACCTGGAATGTTGTCCGATGAATCTCCCATCAACCCTTTCATATCAATAATCTGATCCGGCGTTAAATTGTATCTTTCTTTAATTTGATCTACATCATATGTATCTACATCTGTGATGCCTTTTTTTGTATGGAGAACTGTCACATAATCAGAAACTAGCTGCAATAAATCTTTATCACCGGAAATAACCTTCACTTCGATTTGTTCCTTCTCCGCCTTTTTCGCTAAGGTCCCAATAATATCATCCGCTTCATAAAGTTCCAGTTCATATCTCGGTATATTAAACGCGTCTAACACTTCTCTAATAAATGGAAATTGTTCAGAAAGCTCATGCGGTGTTTTCTCACGACCACCTTTATATTCGGAAAATGTTTGATGGCGAAATGTCGTTTTTCCGGCATCAAAGGCAACTAAAATATGCGATGGGTTTTCATCTTCCAAAACCTTCATTAAAATCATCGTGAAGCCATAAACGGCATTCGTATAGATCCCTTTGTCATTATTTAGAAGCGGCAATGCAAAAAAAGCCCTGTAAGCGATACTGTTGCCATCGATTAATACAATTTTTTGTTTAGTCATCCATAAACCTCCCTAAAGTAAAACACGCAAACATCAATTCTACACTATATTTTACCATGTTCAATTAAAATTAGAAAAACACGTAATTTGCCCATAATGGCAAATTACGATGTCTTTTCTTATACTATAATCCATAAAATTTTTCTACTTATAGTAGAAAAAAACAATCGGCATTAATCCGATTGCTTTTCCATTGTCTAGCTCCAGCACC